>NZ_JAJUBB010000029.1 GCF_028683135.1 Enterovibrio qingdaonensis | reverse complement strand
TTCTGTCCTGTCCTGAATCTCGCTACTTTTGGTTATTGCCTCACACTTATCGGTAAGAAATATCCGCACTAAGGGATAGGACATTGCATATCCCCTACAAGGGATATATCTTTATATATAACGTAGAGGGGATAACCTAAAGAATATCCCTTAAAAGGGATATTTAAGTGAAAGGAGTGGTTGCCATGATTTATAGTCCGCAACAATTAGCAAACCATTTAAAACTGCTTCGCACTAAGCATAAACTCACTCAAGCAGAGCTTGCTCAGCGTGTTGGCTTAAAACAAGCGACGCTGTCCAACTTTGAGAATAACCCCGACACCACCCAACTGAAAACCGTGTTTAAAATCATCCAAGCACTTGGCGTGAGAATGGACATACTCTCGGAAGACAAAGTTCCCTCAGCAAAAACCGATGAAGAGGTGTGGTAATGGAAACCTTGGTGGCTTACATGAATGGGGAACGCATCGGTGAATTCATCAAGCTCGCGAACGGCGCACATGAATTCCAATACGATGCACGATGGATTGAAAGCCCAATAGGCAGGCCACTGTCACTTTCCTTACCGCTTCAATATAAAAAGCACGCATCCAGCCACGTCATCAACTATTTCGATAACTTGCTACCCGATCTCAGTGAGATTCGAGATCGTATCGTAGCAAGATACCAAGCAGAATCACGTCAAGCGTTCGACCTATTGAAACAGGTAGGTAAAGACAGCGTTGGTGCCATTGCGCTCTACAAGCCCAGTGAAGACAGCCCATCATTCAAGCAACTCGATTATGACATTCTCACCGATGAGCGCTTGGAAAAAGTCCTCAGTGCCTACAAAACCAACATCCCTTTAGGCATGCTCAATGATGAAGATGATTTCCGTATATCTGTCGCTGGCGCGCAAGAAAAAACCGCGCTTCTAAAAGTCGGAAACAATTGGTGCATACCTAAAGGCTCCACACCGACGACGCATATTATCAAGCTGCCCATTGGAGAGATAAAGCAGCCCGCAGCCACGCTTGATATGAGCGACAGCGTCGAAAATGAATATCTCTGCCTGCTACTTGCCAAAGCACTCGGCCTTAATGTGCCTAACGCAGAAATCATCCACTGTAACGGCATCAAAGCCCTTGCCGTTGAGCGCTTTGATAGACGCTGGTCAAAAGACAACTCATGGATTCTGCGCTTGCCACAAGAAGACATGTGCCAAGCCTTTGGTAAACCTTCAGCCATCAAATATGAAAGCGACGGTGGTATAGGGATTAAAGACATTATGAAGTTGATTCTAGGCTCCAGTAATGCCCTAGAAGATCGCGATGCCTTCATGCGTTTTCAGGTATTCCAATGGATTATCGGTGCAACGGATGGGCATGCGAAAAACTTCTCGATTTTCCTCGGGGCTGGCGGCAGCTATCAACTTACCCCCTTCTACGACATTCTTTCTGCTTACCCCATCATGGGTGGTAAAGGGCTGCACCTTCGCTCACTCAAATTAGCGATGGGGCTGAAAGCCAACAAGGGGAGGAAGTACAAACTCGACAAGATTTTCGCTCGCCATTTTTTAGCCACCGCCAAAGAGGTCGGCTTTAGTACCCAAAGAATGGAAGATATTTTAGATGAGTTTGCCCATCAACTCCCCGCGGCAATCGAGCATGTGAAACAGCAACTTCCAGAAGTGTTTCCAGCGCATATTGCTGATGCGATTTTTGAGAATTCGTTGAAGATGGTGAAGCGGGTTTCTATGCGTTGATAAAATTTGTAATCTTCAAAACCCATAATGATATTATTGAGGCTGTCTTACAATCCAAGGCCATCACAAACTCCTATACCAAATAACCAGCTCATCACGGTCGCATCTCTTCATCCTAAACCTTTCTATCACTAAGCTTTCTCTACTCACATCCGGAAAAGAGACATGGCGTACAACATCCCAAACAATAATGCCAATATGGATGATTAAGCTCGATAGCATCGCTCTATATCTAGTTGTTATAATTAGCCTTTTAAAATTGACATGAACGGAATGATGTAGAAGTAAAAAAAACAGGTAAAATAGTGGACCTTAACATACAAACACTGTATACTTAAACAGTGTTAATTAATAGATTATGGAAGCGTCATATGTTTGATGTCCAGTCAGAAAAATTGAAGATAAAATACAGTGTTGAAGTGCTAGCTGACATTCTGTCCCAGTCTAAAGCGACGATGGAATCTCGTATTAAACGTGGTGAAATTTCAATCTGTGAAGAGTCAGGAAAAATACCTCTAGATCAAGTAGAGCATCACCCAGAAGTTCAAACTATGCTCACCTCCAAGTGGGATGAAGAGCACTCCACCAAGCCCAACCGAACCTATAAATTGATAGAACTCTTCGCCGGCGGCGGCGGGTTGGCTTTAGGCATGGAAGCTGCGGGGCTGAAAGCCATTCTCCTCAATGAGATGGATAAGCATGCCTGTGCAACCCTGCGAAAAAACCGCGAGAATTGGAATGTTATTGAAGGTGATATAGCCAAGATTGACTTTACTCAAGTTAAAGATGAGGTAGATATCTTAACTGGTGGTTTTCCTTGTCAGGCATTTTCCTATGCTGGAAAAAGCTTAGGTTTCGAAGATACTCGTGGCACTCTTTTCTATGAAATGGCGCGAGCAATCAAGGAGCTGAAACCGAAAGTATTCTTAGCTGAAAACGTCCGCGCGCTACTCACTCATGATGATGGTAGAACCCTTGATACGATCAAAGGAATCATTGATGAATTGGGGTACGAGCTGGTTGAGCCCCGAGTGATGAAAGCCATCTTTTATAAGGTGCCACAAAAGCGTGAACGGCTTATCCTAGTTGGCATTCGAAAAGACATTGCTAAAGATGTGACATTTCACTGGCCATCACCTTACCGTAATGTAATGACATTACGCGACGCCTTTTATGCTGGGGAGCTTTACGACACCGATGTTCCAACATCACTAGGACAAGAATATCCGCCGCGTAAACGCGAAATCATGAAGCACGTCCCACAAGGCGGGTATTGGCGAGATTTACCTGACGATTTACAACGTGAGTACATGCAAAAAAGCTATTTCCTGGGCGGAGGAAAAACTGGAATAGCTCGTCGTTTATCGCTGGATGAGCCGAGTTTGACCCTTACAACATCACCAGCACAGAAACAAACCGAGCGATGTCACCCGATAGAAACCCGACCATTACAAGTTCGAGAGTATGCGCGTATCCAGACATTCCCAGACAACTGGGAGTTTCAAGGTTCAAAGAATGCTGCTTATAAGCAGATTGGGAATGCTGTTCCAGTAAACATGGCAAGAGCCCTTGGCCATTCACTCGTTCGACTACTTAATGACATCGAATCACGCTAATAGTAAGGCCTACAATTTTGTAGGCCTTTAAGCTCTTAAGACAATGATTCATGCATTAAATTAAAAATAAATCTTAGGTCATAGTCATTAGGTAAAACTCCTTGCTCACGCAAAGTGAATGCCATTAAAACTACTGCTTTGGCATAAACGTGCTTCGCTTCACCATACACTGATAAAAACTGATGCAGACCCATTCGTCTAATTTTATTAGTTTCACTGCCTTTTTGTCCTCTCGAAGGATCTGAAGGATTAAAGTCGGTAATTTCACCATTCTTTTTTGGAATACGCTCAACTAGGATCGCATCACAGCCATAATAACTTGAGGTTTTATCCAACACTACGGTTTCCATGGTTTTCCGAGTACGAATAGCACTAGCAGCATTCATTGTGTTGAACCGATTCTTTACCTCAGCAATTGCAATAACTTTATTGCAGCCATCCAAAACTTGTATATCCAAACGACCTGAGTCTGACTTCTTCATATTTGGCTGTAAACAGCAAATAAGTTCGTTAAGTTCACCAATACGATTTCCCCGCCACTTATCAGCAACTCTTGTAGCTTCAAAGCGTGCATATTCTTCCGCATTAACACGCGGATCGTTCATAGACCGATCCACATTCATCAGCATTGCAGCAATGGGGTCTGGTTTGGTTGAAGGCCTTAGTTCCTTAGAACCAACTATAATGTTTACAATCATTTTCTTGAAATCAGTAACACCCTCTTGTGACAAGTCGGAAAAATCCACCTCGATATCCCCTAGGGGAATAGGATGAAATCCCAAAAGATTAGTATCTTTACCATTGATAAATTGGTCTTCAATATCTGCAATATTAATTTTACTCATACATACCTCCAATAGGCATTTCATAACCAAATCTGACCAAAACAAGTTCAGCGTCTAAAAAACCAGACGCCTTATCCATTAGCAAACCTGAAGAGCTAAATGTTAGGATTAAGAAAAAAAACTCACAGACACAGAGAAGCTGAACTGTTCCCGAAAATCTAAATTTGACAGGCAGACGTAAATCAAACGGCGTATTGAAGACCTCAACATCAAGGTCTTTATCATAGGAGTGAAGTCCCAATACTTTTAGGTCATATTGGTAAACATCACGAAGAAATACTTCTATTTCATAGACTGGATCGTTCATTGTAGAAACACCTTACTTTTCGACAGCATTACACAAATCTACGACTACACGATGGTGTCGCTCTGATTTTTGGTTGCGTCGTTCTGTTAAATACACACTACTAAAAGTGCGGTGTTAGCCAGAAACCATTATTGGTGCTGACATTAACAAAAATATTAATTACAAATTGTTCCATTTGTCAACAGCAATAGACTTTTAACGCCAGCCACTTGCAACTGCATAGCCTAATAAATACCACTTCAAACGTCTCATCGTTGGCTTGCACATTAGGCAAAGAGAGTGATACTTCTGCGAAAAAGCCGGTTCTATCTTGCTCGTCATCCCATTCCAGTTTTTTGAACTCAATTGTTTGCGGCATTGTATTTTTTAGCCGCTGCTTGGCAGAGACTCAATTGAGTTTTCGACGCTCTCTTTGCTTGAGGTAGGGACTAAGTTCATCTGTCATTGTTCGACAGGTACGCAGTGGTCAACGTGATATGTGTCTTCTTGCTCAATCCCCAGCGTTTTATGTTGCTCTATCAGCAACGCGGCGATTTCATCATTATTCGTCACTACAGACCTCGAGCAACTCCTGAGTTGTATGTGATACAAAAACAACCACCCTATACATCCCCACCTCCCTCGTCCTCAACAATGCTATTACCCTCGATTTTCGATACACTTGCACCGAAATGACCACCGCTATGCTGGAAATACACCTTGAATACCCTCTCTCAACTCAAATCTGGCGAACTGGCCGGAGCCAAACACGTTAAGCTTTCCGAAAACCTCACCGTTTTCCCGCCAGAGCTGTTTGAACTGAAGGACACTTTGGAAGTGCTCGACCTTTCAGGCAATCAGCTCTCTGAACTGCCCGAGACGTTTGGCCAGTTCCAGAAGCTCCGAATTTTCTTTGCATCCGACAACTTGTTTACCGAGGTGCCCGAAGTATTAGGTGCTTGCCCGAACCTTGAAATGGTGGGGTTTAAGTCAAACCAGATTGTTCACGTTCCAGAAGGTGCATTGCCACAAAAACTGCGTTGGCTGATTTTAACCAACAACCAGATTGAAACCTTGCCAGATAGCCTAGGCGAACGCCCTCGCCTGCAAAAGCTCGCGCTGGCGGGCAACCGCATTGCGGCGTTGCCTGCCTCCATGGCAAAGTTAGAGAACTTGGAACTGGTGCGTATTTCCGCCAACCAACTGACTGCATGCCCTGACCACCTTCTCGCGTTACCGAAGCTGGCATGGCTCGCTTTTTCTGGTAACCCGTTTAGCGAATCATCACTGCATATTGACACGGTGCCAACTCTTCAATCGTCGGACTACACGCTAACCACACGGTTGGGGCAAGGTGCGTCGGGCGTGATCTCTCAAGCGCGCTGGAATCAGCCACAACCTGGCTTTCCAGAAGACATTGCAGTAAAAGTATTTAAAGGCGACATCACCAGTGATGGGTATCCTAAAGATGAGCTTGAAGCCTGTTTGAAAACCGGAAACCACCCGAATTTGGTGCAGTCGCTTGGGCAAGTGAATGAAGACGGCTACCTTGCACTTATCATGAATTTGATCCCGGCGCATTTTAAAAACCTTGGCTTACCACCGAGCCTTGAAAGCTGCACGCGAGATACCTTTCCTGCTGAGTTTCGTTTAGGCATTGCTGATATCGCAAAAATCGTCAGCCAGATGGAAAGTGTGTTTAATCACTTGCACGACAATCACGTCTGTCACGGCGATCTTTACGCACACAACACCCTGTTTGATGACAACGCCAATATCATTTTCGGCGATTTCGGGGCAGCCAGCATGTACCACATGCTCACGAATGCGCAGCAAGAGAAAGTAAAGCAGATTGAGAAGCGTGCCCTTCACCACTTCATTGATGATTTGCTTAGCGTCTGCCAAGAAAGCGACAGAACGAGTGACACCTACTTAACGCTTCGCGCACGTATTGCGGAGTGAGCACCGAAAAACGTCTGTTTCCCTGAATTATAAATCACCCGACGAAGCCGTTGGGTGATTAACTCTTCTTTTCAAGTAAGAAACGGAAAATAACGCCTCCCGAGGCTTACCTTGATACCACATTGAACACCCGATTTGAGGCAAACGAAAACGCCTTACACTCGGCCTTCCACCCTTCGTGTTTAGCACTCAAAAAAACACCAAAATGACGATGCTTCACGCCGTTAATTGCGTTAGATTAGCCCTCTTTTTTATAGGGACTCTTTCGTTCCGGTGTTAACTCTTTTAACTGCTTCAATTGAAGGGAAGTTTTGTGGTTGTTTCTCGTCGTTATCGAGGTGTTTTCGCCCTTGTATTTACCGCTATCGGGTTGGCTTTTTTCATTCTTGTCTCTCTGTTTGCCAACGATGCCTACAAGGAAAACACCGCCCGTTTATTATCTTCGTTTTCGCAACGTTACGATTCAGTCATGTCCATTCGTGCCGGAGGGTTCCTTTATCACAAAGCACCTCAGGAGATTCGCGATAACCCTTATCTGTATCCGCTTTGGATAAAAGGCTCTCAAACACTTCACATGTTCGAGGATTTGGGCGAGCGGCTTTGGAATATGCACGCAAATTACTCGCACAATCAGCGGCTACATCACGCAGAAGAAGAGCTCGCCCGTTGGCGATTTACAGATACCCGTAAAGCTCTCGTTTTAAAACCAAACATGGCTAAGTGGTCACAGCTTTCTCATACCGAGCAGTTCCGTCACAAAGCCTTTATGCACAACTACTTTCACTGGCTGAATGAAGGGGTCGTTGTCGACGGGTTTGACGTACAAGCGTGGCAACTTCGCGTCGACAAGCAGGCACTCGATCTGCTGTTGCGCACCAGCCAGAATTCGAAAGGCGCACCTCAGAATATTGCGCGCATCAAACGCCTTGCCCCTTATGTTTCCCCTTATTTACGGCCATTTATGTTGTCACCTGAAAAGACGGTTTATTCAATTAAACAAGGCGTAACAAGGCAGGGGCTTAACGCGAACAACTTGTTGTTACAGCATGGCAAAGCACACGTTGATTATCGCGATCGTGCGAACGCGACGCAGAAATACCTGAACACGCTCGATGATTTCTACAGCAACCATCTACTGCGTCCAGCGTACTACTACGAAATCAATGAGTTTAGAAACCATCGATGGGTGACAGATGGCCGCCTAACGCAATTTAAGCATGACTACGTGGACAAGCGACCTTACCAGCGTTTTCTAAAAGATTATCAAAAGCCAAGCAAAGCACTGGAACTACGGAGAGTTTACTGATGAGAACAATGATTTTTATTGGCTGTTGTCTGGCGTTGATTTTCAGTGGCTTTACCACTTACTACGAATACAAAGGCGTTCCGAAACCTTATTGGAGTCTGGATACCCAAGTAATCACTGAGGGTGAGTCTCTGCCTTTTTATGCGGTTATCGACAAACGCGTGATGACGTCGGCTCTGATCCAACAGGTAGAAGAGGCTTACCTGCAGCAACTGGTGTTTGATTCGAACTATTATCGACAGCGCGGATTGAATGAGCCTGCTACGCGCATGAGCTTGCCGCATGCAGTAAGCGATATACAAAAGCATGCCATGGTTCGCATCGACTGGGATGAAACCGTCTCTTTCTTTCCATGGCAAACGCGAAAGGAAGCCATGATGGCGCGTGTGGAGGCTGACTACACCGCCCTTTCTTCTTTCATCGCACTGGTGAGATATCTAAAGCCCAAGCTGAAAAAAGAAGCCTACACATATCAAAACAAAACCATGTACCGCTATCGCATTCCAACGGCGATAAAGCAAAGTGACAAATACAAAAAGTACGTCGCTGATATTGAAGCGGTGCTAGACGACGCGAGCAATCCGGTTTATGCCGCGCTGGCCGACATTGACGATGCCCTCAATCAGATATTTAACACCGGCAGTAATAAAGCGTGGGTGGAAATTGTGCTGTTTGGTAATGGCAGCAAACACAAGAGTGCTTATACAGAACTAAGAAATATCAATCAGGCGTCGAAGTACTTCAACGCGTTGCACCGCACGTGGATCACGTCATTGGAACACGTAGGTAAAGAGGTCTAAACCATGATTTATCTATATTTACTTGTTGGCGTGGGCCTTTTCTTCGTCGTCCTTGGTGAATCCATCATTCAAATGGCGCTCAGACTGACAATGCTCGTCGGAAACCGCCTTGGTCTCGACTACCTCTTCATGCCTATTTTGAAGCTCTATCCGCTGTTTCTCGCGTGGATTGGGGTGTATCTGTTGTATCGGGTATTGCAACTGCTCACAGCACGTTTTAGCCTGCGTACGGCCAGTTTCTTTGCCATGCTCTACTACTTTTTTGCCGCCTCGATGGCCTTCATTTCTCTGGTGAAATACTACAGCATTCCGTTCATCTCCGAGGTGCTGTTGGATTACGACATCAATGTTTGGCGCGCAATTGTCTTGGGGCTACTCACCGTGCTCTCTCACGTACTGTTGTTCTATCAAGTAGCAGGGTTCGGCGCAGCGGTTCTCGCCATTTTCAACCCATCTCGCTTCTACCGCTTTGTCGATAACGCATACGAGCAAGGCAGAGAGAGAACGTTGAACGAGACAACGGCTTAAAACCAAAAATCACCCGACAAAGGCGTTGGGTGATTAACTGGCCTTTGCAAATAAGAAGCTGCCAGTAAAAAGCCTCTTTCGCCCTATAGCGCGTTTATTGGGCACCCAGCTTAAGGCGAACAAAAACACCGATAGACACAACCACACAGAAAGCGTATTTAATTGATTTTATAAAGATAAATAGAAGTTTAAAGCGTGCTTTTCTGACCGTTGAGTTCTGTGAAAACAGGGCCAAATCAGGCGACCGAAAATAGGTTGACGAAGTATTCAAAAGTAGAAATAATTCGCGCAAGAGGCATGTGGCATATTCACAAGACCACAAACGGTATTTTTGATATTATTCAGCCAGTTAAATGACTACGCTTAGCATCAACTCGCTCTGCCAACCCTCTGACACAGGCGGTAACCCAGTGCGTTGTCATCCTTTTAGTTTTTAACTATACAGTTCGTTTTTTGTCCTGAATTTTTGACGCACAGATGCACTGAAAGCACGTCAATATCTGGCGACTGGACGCTCCTCCATTATACTCCCTCCATAGCATTCACTACGTGCTATGGGGTCGAGTAGAAGCTTTCATTGCAGGCAATTTAGCCGTATGAGACGTTTGATCGGTCCTAGCAGGCCTTTAATTTCATTGGAGTTTCTACTTAGTAGAGACTCAATCTAAAAAGTAATATGCAGATAAAAAACAATAGTAAGATTGTTGTATTAAATAATCGAGGTATGGGCGATTGTATTATCAGTCTGAGTGCCATTAAGTACTTAAAAGAACTAGGTAATTTCTCAGAGATTCACTTTGGTGTCGCCCCACGCCATGCTAGTTTGTTCAAAAAATCACTTTCTAGTGACGTCATGACGTTTGGAGCTGACTACCGTAGCTTCAAAGGCATCATTAGCTTTTTTAAAAAAATCAGTGAAATAAACCCTGACTACATCATCGAGTTTTCGCCGGTAAGACGAACCGGAAAAGTGATTCACTCCCACAAAGTACTTACGCGAGCAAAATACCAGTACTTCTCTTCTAAAATTGACACTATTTCATGGCCAGATGATTTAACCAGCACAAGCTGCTTAAACTCTGACCTCAATGATATTTGGTGCGCGTTTGGAGCAGATCATGATTTGCCGTCTGTCGCTCAGTACCTTCCGCCTACGCTAGAAAGTAGCGTCCTGAACTCTCGACCATTTATTGCGATGTCGATGGCATCATCCTCAGAAGACCACATGCCGTCAGTAAAGCACTTTTTGGAATTAGTGGATTCAGTCGCGAACAGATTCCCGGACAAAGAAATCGTCATTCCAACGAGTAACTCTGCGTTAGATCAGAAGATTAAGACACAATTAATGCAATCTAAGCATGAACTTAACTTCATTGAATCAGGTCTCGAAGAGCTTCCCGATTTGTTCAACCAATGCTGCTTTTTTGTAGGCATGGACACAGGGATCAAACACTTAGCTGCATACCTAGGGCTGCCTACCTTTAGCTATATTCCAGAGAAAAGCTACCCGTATAGTCACCCCTACCTAAGCCCGCATAAAGCGGTGCTGCTGCACTCGGACCCACTTTATGTCAAATCCGCCTTTTGGGATTGGCTGGATCTCATTGAACAATAGCGACGTGTTCAATAGAGCCACTTTGCTTTTTATTTAGGCTTATCAAATTGATGCCAGTCTCTCTTACCCTTTGTACTTTTTGTTTCTAACTCTATCTGGTGTAAGTTCAGAGCCTCAATCAACAACGCCAAGCACATTGCTTGGCGTTTTCATTAGCAAGGTTTAAAGGCGACAGCCATTTCGCTGCGTTTTGCTGAGTGTCTACACCTTAAATTGGCTAACGGTTGTATTCACGTGTGCCGCGGTCGATTCAATCTCAACTGACGTATCTCGGCTGCGTGCCGCCTGCTCTGCCACTTTGTCTGACACTTCTTTGATGGCCTGCGTATTACGGCTGATGTCATCTGTCACCGCGCGTTGCTCTTCGGCAGCACTGGCGATCTGAAATGCCATTTGAGAAATTTCGCTGATGGCTTGGGTAATTTCTCCCAGCTTCGCTGACGCTTCTTCCGCATATTGCACTGTTGATATCGCGCGATCGGAGCTTGAACGCATGTTGCTCACCGCTTTTTGGGTATTCTCCTGCAAGCTTTCAATCATATGACGAATTTCTTCGGTGGAATCTTGGGTGCGTTTACTGAGCACTCGAACTTCGTCTGCGACTACAGCAAACCCGCGACCTTGTGCGCCCGCTCGCGCCGCTTCAATCGCCGCATTTAATGCCAACAGGTTGGTTTGCTCAGCAATACCTTCAATAGTGGCAATGATTTGGGTAATACCTTGTGCATTCGCATCTAATTGCTCAATCACGCTCGCGGCCGTTTCAATCTGGCTGCACAGCGCATCAATGCTAATGCGGTTTTTGCAAATCACATCCAACCCTTCCATACAAGAAGACTCAGCACCTTGCGCTGCGTTCGCGGTCAGCTCGGCATTGTTTGCCACTTCACTTGCGGTTGCAGACATCTCATGAATGGCGGTCGCAACCTGATCAATGCTGTTGTGCTGATCGCGCAACACTCCCGTCGCGCCACTGGCAAGCTCTCGAGAAATAGACGCTGATTGGCTGAGTGAAACAGAAGACACTGACACGTCTTTGATGATGGTTTGAAGCTGCCCCAGAAAACGGTTTACGTTATCTGCCAGCTCACCAATTTCGTCGTTGCGGTCAATCGCCAAACGGTGCGTTAAATCGCCATGACCACTCGTCAGTTCGCTCACGGCTTTATTTAATAAAGACAAAGGTCGAAGCTGGCGGCTGATATTCCACGCTGCCAATGTCGCAATCAGCACAAACAAGAGCAAAGACGCCAGCAACGTATAGAAGATAGCCTCTGATACCACTGCGGTTGCCGTATCGGCATCTTCCACCAATACCAGCACCCAGTCAGTACCTTGAATTGATGAGACGTACAGCAGTTTCTCTTTACCGTCTGCATGAGAGACAAACGTTTGAAGGCTGCTGTTACCTTGCGCCGCTTTGACGTTATCAAGAGAAAGCGCGCGGTCTATCGCGCCTGAGGTTTTGCCCACCAAACTGTCATCGTTAAACGCCACAATATGGTGGTTGCTGTCGAGCAACGCGGCAAAGCCGTTGTCATCCTTACTGATGTTTACGATCTGGCGAACAATGTCAGTCACCTGCACATCAAGTGCAATCACGCCGTTGCGTTCACCATTAAATGGCTGCGCAATGCTAATCACCATGCTGCCATCAAAGTCTTGATAAGGGTCGGTGATAACCTGCTTTTGAGCTTGAATGGCATCACGGTACCAAGGGCGGGTGCGCGGATCATAATCGGCTGGCCAGCTTTCGGTCTTATCGCCCCAAGCAATCGTGCCGTCATCAAACCCGGCATAAACTGACAGAAAATCGCCCGCTTGCTTGGTGATCAGCATTTCTCGGTCAATATTGCCGCCTTGCTGAATCAGGTTAAGGTTTGCCTCAAGCATGTCCGCGCGGACAGATAACCAACTGTTGATGTAATTTGATGTCGCGACGCTGGTTTCTCGCATTTGGCTTTCTATCGCGGAATGGGTGGTATTGCGAAGAGTGGAGATAGAAATCCAAGCCTGAACCGCACTGACAACAGCAACGATCAGACCAATTGACAGGATAAGTCTGCTTTTAATGGTTTTATTCATTCAGTAATACTCGGTAGAACAACAAAAAGGTCAAAGACCATCACGAAAACAGAGTCTTATCGGCCTGCGCGACGTAATATTTCATGCCATACATAAGATTTGCTGATGCGGTCACAACTTTTCTATCCGCGCCCTAAAAGATCGCCCTGATGCCGTCGATGAGCGATTATTGCTGAATCTCGAATACGCTTTTGCTGGCACTACGCTGGATTTTCCCTTTATTGAATGGAAACCTGACCAAGGGGTTGTCATACTTTGCTGTAGGTTGGTGATAGCGAATTAAAATACTGGGCAATGGAGAGCCAAATGCGACACCTTTTCTGGGGACTGATCCTATCCTTACTTTCGACTCCTTCACTGGCTGCATGGAATGACCCTGCTCATGTAAAAAGGGCATTCAAACTGATCGCCCTTAGCAATGAATATGACAACCACAACCACCCTATCCGCAAATGGCAGCAACCCATCCGCGTATTTCTCGACCACCGTGTAGGCGATGAGGCACTGCATACCATGCTGGCCAATATTCAGCTGAATGATTTGGCGCGAGTAACTGGCCATGACATTCAAGTGGTGGATTCAGTGCAAGAGGCGAATATTCGAATGGTGTTCACCCGCCAAAGTCGCTGGCAGGATGAAACGCGAGAGTTGTGGCCTACCCAAGACTCGTTCCCGTTCCGGGGTTCAATCTGTATGGCGCATTTTTCGGTGAGCCAAAAGACGGAAATCCGCAAAGCACTGATTGTCATTCCCGTCGATCTGGCGCGTGAGCGCGGTAAGCTATTTGCGTGTGTGGTTGAGGAATTGACGCAGGTAATGGGGTTACCCAATGATTCGGATAAGGTGTTTCCATCGATTTTTAACGACGCCTCCAAAAATGCCTTGATGACGCCGCTCGATATTACTTTGCTAAGGCTACTCTACTCGTCAGAAGTTCATGCGGGTATGACAGAAACACAGGTGATGCCGATACTGGAGAGCTGGTTTCGACAAAACCCCGGCTGGTCAAAGCAATCTACCGACCTCTATCTTGAAACCAAATTCATTACCGAGTTTGGCTTAAATTAATCGCTTTTCGCTCAAGGTCGCCCCACACCAACCTCGTACTCACCCGCAGGACTGCACCGCACATAATCGCCGGTATTAAATCGGAAAATACCGTGTTGAAACCCCGTTCCCGCATAAACAGGGACACCAAATGCAGCCGCAAGCGCGCAGACGAGTGTCTGGTTTTGTCCCGACTTACAGCCTTCAATGTGCACAATGGCATTTGAGGTAAAGTGGGGACGCAAGCGGCTGAGCTCTCCGGTGAATGACGACACTGTGTTAGTGGTCAGCCAGTCATTACCAAACTCCATCCCATCCGGGTTACCATGATCGGCGATGTTTAAACGTTGAATTTCCCGTTCACCCACATGGGCAATCACATTATCCACTAACGATGTTACGTTCGTCATGGGTACATCCCCTCGCAGTGCACCCGTAATGGGTCCCGCGTAGCGAGGCGGAAAATACCACGGCATGGATGTATCTTGTCTGTCATCCACGGCAGTGACTGTCATTGGGCCCGTTTCTACCTGCTCTCTTTGCTCATGTTGCGCCCAAAGCTGTTCATCGGTAACGCGTTGCACAAGCGGCGTACCGCGTTGTTGCTGAATGACATGACCCAGCTCATGCGCCAGTAATCGACGACCTTGCGTTGAATTCGAGTACTGGTTTTCACCAAACACAATGTTGTTCGCAACCGTGTACGCCTTGGCCTGAATGTCGCGTGCTGACGAAGCCGCTTCCACACCTCGGTGTATTCTTACATGCCCAAAGTCCTGTCCGAACCTCTCTTCCATAAAGGTTCTTGTCTCATCGGGGATCGGTTGACCAGGCGTGTTGACCACGCGCTCAACACTCTCAGGTGCTGGCTCTCCATCAGTATGATGGGATGATTGCGTCGGCTTTCTTTGTACATTATTTGAAGATGATGACGGCCTGCTTGCACTGCATGAGCAGCGCGGCGTTCCAAGGCCTTTAGGCATCGCCATAACATTATCAGCTTGGCGATCAGCATCTTGTTCCAATGCGCTGTCAGGCGCACCGAGCATCAATTTTCGCTGAAGGAAGGAGTGATGACGCAAAGGGGCGTGCCGAGGCTTTATCAGCAAAGACGCATCAGGCTCCGACGGATTCCGCGTTTGAGAAAAGCGGTCAGATTGAAAGGCAAACATAAACCAAGCACCTTGCGAAATAGCAGTGCGGTGAGTGTAGTCGCCGCCTCGTATGGCATCTGTCTTTAATCAGATATTTTGGGGGTGTGGCGCAGTACCTCACAATCAAATCGACGCGATAACTAATCACCGAGCAACTAATCACCAGACAACATAAACAAAGGGGCTAACTCACGCGGTGAGGTTAATTCGCGCAAGAAAGCCCCTAAATTTTTATTACGTTAACATGCTGCTTTAAGCTTCAACCCTAGCGTGCAAACACGCTGATGGTCACCACGTCTTCATATTGTCCTGCACGCGCAAACGGCTCGGCCTTATTTTCAAATGCCAAAGGCAGTTTTCTGCCATGGTAAGGGCGTTGCCCCACGTCGATCACCACATCATCGGCCAGATTGATTTTCTGTCCACCATACATCAAGGAGTACGGCACGGTGTTTTGCTTGTTGGTAACATTCACCAGCTTCCCTTTGTTTTGGGAAGAAAACGCCATACTGACAAAGCCATTACTCTCGACATACACAGGCAAGTCGCGGCGGTTACGTTGGGTTAAGTCGCCCAGCTGCAATTTCACTGACATGCCCGTCGGCTTTATCCAACTGTCATTGGTGTTCGACAATTTGGCGCGTACATACGGTTTTACCTGATAGCTAAACGAATACACCTGTGAAGAGGTAGTTTCGTTCTTGACATCTTTAAGGCTAAATTCCAGCGTGCTGCTGTAGTTTCCCGGCGAAAAGTCTTTGGCACCGGGCAAGTAGACCCAAAAGTTCACCACGGTTTTACCATTTACCGTCAGTACATACTTATCGTCGCCAAACACTGGCAAATCCTGACGAGAGGCATTTTTCAGCTCATAGTCATGGTTAGAAACCTGTCCTGACAGATAAGGCCGTCCACCTTGTGGCTGCTGAATAATGATCTTGCGGGTGCAACTTGCCAGCTCGCGGTCAAGATACACAGTTGCGGGCACCCATGCTCCCTGCCACCCTTTTTGCCCCTCTTCTGCCGACGAGGTTTTAATGTCCATGTACCAATTACCTTCACAGGTACTGTCTTCTGGCAGAGCAAACGCAGCAGGTGACAAGGTTGTTGCTATCAGTCCCCATGCAAAGAGCGCGATTAATCGATTACGGATGGTCAACTCGGTTCTCCTCTTCACGTTTCACATGTAGCGTACCCAGCTCAATGAGCCGTTGATCCGTTTTTTCAATGACGACAGACAGCGGCGTAAAATCTTTTCCGCCGACAGTCAGCTCGTAGGTGCCCGGCCCTACGCCTTGAACGTAGAATCTGCCCCCTTTGTTGGTGAAAAACGGGGTATGTGATTTGCCGTTAGTCAAATCGCCTTGCAAGTAAGATATCGGCGCGCCCGTTTGGTCTAACAACACCCCTCTTGCGGTATAGGATGCATTTGACCCTACCATTAAGGTGTGGCCTGTCGCCGCGCCTGGGGAGATGCTGTATAAGCTCTGACCCCAATCGTACCCCACGGGTGCATCCGGCACGCTGACGTTAAAGCTGTTCACGGCATAAGGCACATCCAGCGGCAGCAAGCCACCGATGTCGGCCGTGGCGGCTGCTTTGTAAGAGCCATCCTGCGCCACGCCGAAGTGCGCTTCGTGTTCGCCAAGCGTCGGGTGAACCTTAGCCACCACAAACGGGCCAGCTTGCGCGCGTCCCCAACCAAGTTCACCATTGGCGTAACCTATTGCGGTATTACCGCGAATTGTCGCAGAGTAGCTGGCACCCGATGTGCTGGATTTAAGTTGCGAGCGCTCTACTTCACCTTCCCATTTAACGCGGTTAGCGGTGTAACTTAACAAGGCATTTTCGCGATCTCGGTTGTCATCATGCTCGACCATGCCACGGTAGCCGACACCACCCACGCGATCGCTGTTCGCTCGGCTAATATCAACGCGAGATTGGTTATTCAGGGTGTTGTAACTTGCCCCGACGGAGTACCCGTATTTTTTATGATTCCATCGCCAATCCAAGGTGAGGAAGTAGCGTGTTTCGTCAGCTTCTTGTTCACTGGCGTCAGTATGTGTGAGCCCCGCCCCCACCGTGATGTCACTGTTTTTCCAGTTCAGCATGGAGGTAGTGCTTACCTGCGGATTTTGGCTGTTATCGTCAAAGTACGAGGCGGAGAATGTCGCACTCCATTGGTCGCTGATCGACCACATGTAGTTGCCAAGGTAACGGTTATAAGACACGGCGATCGCATCGGCTTCCCAAGGAGAAGAAATGTAATCACTGGCAAACTCGGCACTCAAACGAAGGTTTGGCGTTTGGCTTTCAGACGCGCCGATGACCGCACTTTCAAAGCCAACTGACAACACATTGCCCACATCGCCATGGTCGTATTCACTCAGCGAAACGCGGCTGGAGATATTACCCCAATCCGTGCCGACCGTTGCCAGCCCTCCCGCTAGGTTGCCGTATTTTGCCGCCAGCCCATTTGCTCCCACGGTCACGCTTGATGACACACCGTATTCAACAAAACCGGTCATTGCCCAGGTGTTGCTGTAGTCAATCCCCGCGTCAGCAAACACGGACGGCACACCCGCACTAAAGGCATAATTCACCATGCCTTTGTCTAACAGATTGCTGTTATAAAACTGGGTAAAAACAAAGGTATCTTGTTTGCCGGAAAGATAGGTCACATGAACTGTGATGTCATTGGCACCATTGACCATAGGCAAGTTCATCAAATTAAAGCGTCCGGCTTCTTGGCGACCACTGAAGATCACTTGCCCATTGACCTCAATCTCTACCTCGGCACTCTCTTTTAAGATCAGCTCTTGGTTACTGCCCGGGCCGACCATGCGCTGAGGTTGCAGCTCGGCATAATCGCTTTCAATCGAAAAGCCGCCCATGCTGATATTGGAAAGGTAGCCCGAAACACCGGACTCCACATCACCCATCGAGAAACGATAAGGCGCATTAGGGTTGTCATAGAAGGCTGTCCATTCGCCGCGCAGCACTTGCGTATCGCCATCGGAGATCTCGAGGTAGTTTGCAGCATCAACGTTGATGCCCGTTGCGCCACCGACATTGAACTGAGCTAACCAATCAAACGAGGTGTAACTTGCGTTGGAGGAATCTTGCCAGCTTTCTTGATGGGAAAAGTTGAGGCTGTTCAGCCAGCTAAACTCGCTACTTTCAGAGGGGACAAACGGGGCAAAACCTTCGCCAAAATCCACATTCGCCTGACCAAAAGCATCGGTTGAAATTTTCGCTGCCATTGTTAGCGTCGATGGATCGAAAGTCAGTGTGATGCCCTGCGCTTCTAACGCTTTCAGTGACACCATACCATCGCTTCTGTTTTGGTTTTCAGACGTTTTTTGTTCTGACGATAGAGCTAACCAAATTTCCTCCGCCACACGATGACCAAGAATGGTTTTCAAATCACTTTCAGATACCGCCTCCACATCCATTCCAGACAAGGAAACAGGCAGCATGCCAAGCTCCCTTCCGTCCATGTTGAGTGGCACCGTGAAGGTCATCGCCCACGCAGAAGAGGAAGCCAGCATTAAGATGCAAACGGCACTCAGCCGTCTGCCCATGTTCATTGTTCGCCCTTCACTGTCACATTAGAAAGGGTTTCGCCTGCTGGCAGAAGACTCTTCACAGATACTGTTGCGGACTCGCCCGGCACAAGAAACTGGCGATTGAATAGCTGTTTAATCTGATCCCAGTGCCAGACATGGTTGCCCTTGTTGGTTTTCGCATTCAAATCGAAATCCGGGATCACAGCCACACCTGTGCCTACGTTTTTCAGCGTCAGCTCTGGCGCATTTTTACCCTTTGTCGAAACAGAAGCATCCAACGTTGCGATGGCATTGTCTGGTGACACGAAGACAAGGGCACCGATTTGGAACAGCATTTTGATGCTACTGTGCTTCTCTTCGTCTTTAATTGGCAGCTGGCTGAAGACCACACGATAAGATTTCGCAGACGTTAATGGAGCACCTAAATACTTCACCTTCACCATTTGGGTTTTGCCCGGCGGGATCAATGCTTGTGGCGGGAAAATGAAGAAGTCATCCGTGTCTTTCAGAGTTTCTTCTTCATCACCCACAATGCTTCTTTCCTTCACTGAGATTTCAAGAGGAAGCGGAAGACCCGTGGTATTGTTGATTTGGAAGAATTGTTCACTTTTCGCACCATGGTCGGAGAAGAACGACACCATTGGAAGCAATTCAAAAGCTTGAGTGAACGGAGATACGAGCAAAAGTGCTAATAGAAAAGGCCGAAGTACACGCATAACTACCTCAAAAGGGGCCCCATAAGGCCCCTAGAAAAGAAACAACATTGCGAATTAACGTGGGTACAAAGATACGTACATTGACGTTTTGTACTCACCAGATTTTTCCCAACCATTGATCACTGGTGTGATGTTCAGTGTTTTGGTTTCGCTCAGGTAACCTTCAGTGCTGTTGCTCACATCCATCGATGTTTCGATCGCATGGCTGTTCGATGCATTGGTAGAGCCGTCAATAACCGCACTCTCACCATTGAAAGCCACTTTCAGCGGGATAACATCTACACCGTTTTCATTTTTAAACGCCTGTGCGCCAACAACTAACAAACCTTTTGCATTGTCGTTGTTACACCAAGCGTTGAATTTAAAATCACTGGTTTTTGCGTTGGTGTTTTCAACATCCAGTTCAATGGTACGGTCTTGCTTGGTGTGCATGCGACAACGTTGTGGCACTTCACCTTTCAGGTTTACGAAAAACTGGGTTTGGCCATCTTCACGAGCAGTGCTTGACCAGCCGTCTGCAAATGCGCTTGTAGAACAAAGTAGGGCTAGCGCGATACCACCAATTACACGTTTCATATTGTTCTCCATTATTTGAAAAGGCTGACGTGTTGTTGGCAGTAAATGTAAGGTTTTCGCAGACTTATGGATATCGACCACATGTCCAATTCGCAAAGGTAAAAGGGACTAAATTCGGGCTAGTGGTCGGAGGTCTATTGCCATTTTGATGACCAAATGGCCTAGGCGGCCTCTTCTTCCAGCAACAGCGTGGTCAACTGATTGCGACTATTCTTCCCTGTTTTCAATAAGATATTGGAAACATGGCACTTCACTGTACTAGGACTAAGGTGAAGTTGCAGCGCAATGTCCTTGTTACTCTTACCTTGAAGGAGGAGTAGAAACACTTGTTGTTCACGGCTTGATAACGAGAAACGGGCACCCAGCACGTTCACGGAATGGCAAGACATGCCTCCCGCTTTTACCAAGTGCTTTAACGCTTGAGACATGGCATCACGGCTGAACCACATTTGCCCACCCGCAATGGTTCGCAATGCGCGGGGCAGCATTTCCAAAGTGTAAGGCGCGACGATCAATCCCGAATAACCAAGGGAAATCAAGCCTGCAACACTTTCTTCGTCAACAGGGTTCCCGTTAACGATTAGCCACTCGCCACCACGCTCGTAAGGAGAAATGAGCAACGAAGAAGGATTACCCAGTGTACCTTTGTCGAAAACCACGACATCTTCACTCGACAAGCTCCAAAGCTCATTCACGCCGTCACATTCACAAAAACGATAATCGTGAAAAATGGAAGAAAGCACCGAATTCACAACGGCTGACCAATCGCTATTTAGCGATACGATATATACACTTTTAATGCCCATGCATTTCAACATTCTGGAAATCAATATAACTCTGGTACTTTATATACTCTCAATTCCAAAATGTTTCTAGCACGAATAACTCACACCTTTATCGTTACCAACGACAAGCAATCGACATCAAGCCGCTCGCATAATGTTTAGAATCAAAAAGATAAGAATAAGAAAAGCCTAAGCAACACGTCGTTTACGTGGCTCATATTTATTTATGAAACCTTTGATTTTAGGCGCGATACACTCTCGATATCGTCGACCGTTGAAAATCCCATAGTGGCCAACGCCTTCTTGCTCGTAGTGCACTTTCTTGGTTTTTCGCAATTTGGTACACAAATCAAGCGCAGCTGCGGTCTGGCCTCGGCCCGTTATGTCATCCAGCTCACCTTCAATTGTCATGATGGCAGTCTGTGTAATACTGGCTAAATCAACGCGCTGACCACGGTATTGCAAGGTGCCATTAGGGAGTTTTTGCTCAAGAAAAACTTTTCGAATGGTATCGAGATAGTAGTGGGCGGGTAAGTCCATAACGGCCAAGTATTCGTTATAGAATTTTCGGTGAGCCTCAGCATTGTCACCGTCCCCCTTAACCAGATCACCGAAAAATTTAAAATGCTTTTGCACATGCGTATCAAGGTTCATCGACATAAATCCAGAGAGCTGAACAAACCCTGGATAGACGAGTTGCCCTACCCCTTCATATTGCTCTGGGACTGTGCAAATTACGTTGGACTCAAACCATTCCAAATCTTTTCCACTTGCATAATCATTTACTTCCGTTGGATTAATGCGCGTGTCGATCGGCCCGCCCATCAGGGTCATGGTTTTGGGTGTCGCCGGGTTATTTTGTGCCGACATTAACGAGGTTGCGACCATCAAAGGCACGCAGGGCTGACAAACTGCGATTGTGTGGGTCTCTGGCCCCAACATTTCGAGGAACTCAATGAGGTAATCAACATAATCATCAAAATGAAATTCTCCGCTGCTAAGCGATACATCACGTGCATTGCGCCAGTCGGTCACATACACATCATGATCGGGAAGAAACTCACGAATGGTGCCACGTAAAAGGGTAGCGAAATGCCCAGAGAGCGGTGCAACAAACAGGACTTTCGGTTGATTCGGTTGGGCTTTGCTGCGGCGAAAATGCAAAAGGTTGCAAAAAGGTTTATTGGCAATAACATTGTACTGAATCGCCAGTTTCTCCCCTTTGATGATGGTTTCATCTAATTCCCAAGAGGGTTCGTCATAGCAATCTGTCAGCCGTTCTACAAACTCCATGGATGCATCAAGGGTTCGAGATGCTGCTGAAAATCGTAAGCAATTCCACGGAGCGGAATTAAAGTCCCTTACAAACTTTGCCCAGCTATTCAGAGGCTTAATGGATTCCATGTAGGTGGCATTGAGTTGATAGAGCATAGGCTGGCCCTTGTTGTGGTGAAGTACGTCAGATATAACCCTTCTTTCAACATACTAGACCAGAAACGGATAACCGCCGGGCAGGCTGCTCAAACCCCAACACGCTGTGATGCAAAGAAATCGAGGGTGACATGTCACCATTGCCACCCTCATAGATTTAGATTTCCACCTGTATTTTCTAGTTTTCCATTAGAGCTTTTAGATTTCTCAAACCAAGCTGATAAAGGCCAGTGATTGCTTCAATAGCGGCTTTATCATTCAAGTTTTCAGGTGGGTTATTATTTGGGTCGCCTCGATAAAAACCGGCTTTCCATGTGACGATACTTTTGTCGCCATCAGGGGTAACCTTAAGCGTCGATTGGTAGTTAGTAACAGGCAGCAGAGCGGTGTTGTCTTTGGTGATTTTGTATTTAAGCATCATGCCTGCCGCATCATATTTTTTGATTTCTTCTGTCACTGACTGGTCACCCACGTGTACCACACGTTCCGCCCCTTTTTGATCGGGCTCTCCAGCGGTCATTTCGACACTGGTAACGGGCGGAAGCCAGCTCAAACTATTGAAAGCACCCACCGTTTTCCACACTTTTTCCGCAGGCGCATCGATAGTAATGACTTCTTGTACTTTCAACCTCGACGGGCCGTGCGCATGTACCGAAAACGCCACCAGCAAGCTTGCAGCCAATAACGGTATCCCTGTCAGTTTCCTAAACACATTGCTAAGCATAAACAGTACTCCTTAACTTCAACGATCCTCGCTGTGTTTATATATGGCCTTGTTCGCGAACAGAAACACTCAGGAGAAAAAGTCTTTTTCTATCCAATCGTGTATTCGCTAACTGCATGAATAGGCAGCAATAAGCTAAACCTTGGTTTGAGATTAGAAGAACTTTCCGTTGCGAAACGTGCTTTCTTCGAGAAAACCCAGTCTCCCGTTAGA
The DNA here is from genome assembly GCF_028683135.1 of Enterovibrio qingdaonensis. Lineage (GTDB taxonomy): Bacteria > Pseudomonadota > Gammaproteobacteria > Enterobacterales > Vibrionaceae > Enterovibrio > Enterovibrio qingdaonensis. The sequence continues at coordinate 26,513 of NZ_JAJUBB010000029.1, read as the reverse complement.
AGATGGCTCACTGGCGAAACTTTCATCTCATCTCTAATATCTTCTATATCCCCCATCCAAAATGTGGATCAAGCAAGAGATAACAATGGCCGTGGTCAGAGCCCCTCACTACCAACATAAAATCAGGGAAAAACACCATGATACGCGCATTTGTTAGTTTGATATTTGTACTCAGCCTACTCAGTTGCGACGCTCAAGAACGTCAGATGACAAAGCGCAATCCGACAGCAGGTGAACCTTATATCTATGCATTGACAATGCCTCTTTGCATGCACGATGCCAGTGCCGAACACCAAGCCGCCATCCGATTTTCAGAGTTGGTAGAAAAGCGCACCAAGGGTCAGATGACCATTGAAGTCATTCGGCAAGAGACGAAATGTGCCGAAAGAGAAATCATTGCTGACGTTCAAAAAGGCATCATCGACTTCGCGGTCATTCCGTCAGCACGCTTGACCTATATCGCTCCAGACTTACAACTGTTTGATCTGCCGTTTTTCTTTGAAGACACCGACGCTGTTAATCGCGTTTACGACAGTGCTGCAGGGAAATTACTTTTATCCAAGCTCGATATTCAAAATTTAGTCGGCCTTGCCTTTTGGCATGGTGGGTTCAAGCAACTGGTTTCCAGCACCCCAATCACAACCCCTAGCGATCTTGGAAACCAACGATTTAAAGTCTTTGAAAGCTCGCTACTGAGAGAGCAATTCAGCAACTGGGGAGCGCACTCTTTGAGTATTGGTGCAGGCCAAACAAAAATGGCGTACGAAAAAGGCGCGATAGATGGTGAAGAAAATACGCCAAGAAATGTATTACAAAGACTACCTGAGACTCCCCACATTACGCTGACCAACCACGGTTATCTCTCTCACGTGATGCTGATGTCCTTAAAAACATTTGATTCGATTCCGGAAAAATTTCAGAGCGTGATCAATAAGGCGGCCATCGAGGCAACAAGCTACCAGCACCAACTCGCGGAACAGAAAAACCAAGAGGCATTATTCCTACTCAAGAACACGGCCACTGTGACGGTGACTGAAGCATCGCCCACTTTCGTGGCGTGGTTAAAAGAACACTCTTCCAAGTTGCTTGAGTTTTACCGTATGCGTCTTGGTACTGAAATGGTTGAACAAGTACTTCAAGCAAAAGAAAACTGGCAGGCACCTCACCCTGACAAACTGCTGGTCGCGCTCGATGCTGATATGAGCGGCAACTCCGCCCTTTCTGGACTTGCAATTCGTCGAGGTATTGAGATCGCCATCGAGGAAATTAATCAAAGCGGTGGGCTATTGGGTAAAGAGGTCGCGTTAATTGCGAGAGACAATTCTATGATCCCCTCTCGTGGTCTCGACAATCTGGAAATTTTCGCTGGTCTTCCCAACTTGCTTGCCGTGTTCAGCGGGATCAGCAGTCCCGTTGTCCTTGCTGAATTAGATTATCTTCATCAAAACAAAACCTTGATGCTGGTTCCCTGGGCTGCCGCCACACCCATCGTGTCGAATGAACACTCTCCCAACTATGTGTTTCGTGTCTCCGTGCGTGACGAATACGCCGCTGACTTTCTTCTTGACGGAGCACTGGACGTTTCCGAAAACGTGGGCTTTCTCTTGGTCAACAATAGCTGGGGGCGTAGCAACTTTCGCGGACTGACGGATTCCATGGCCCGTCGAAACCTGACTGTCTCCCACGTTGAATGGTTCGATTGGGGAGAGCGAAACTTTAGGGCAAAAATTGATGCTCTGGTGAAAAAAGGCGTCAAGGTCATCATTTTTGTGGGTAACCCTGTCGAAGGTGGGAAATTTGTAAAAGCACTAGCAAAGCTCGATGCACCCCCGGTCGTTATTTCACATTGGGGGATCACTGGCAGCAATTTTGCGGAAAAAAGCCGCCAAGCATTGGAGAAAATAGATCTGCGTGTTCTTCAGACGTTCAGTTTTATCAATGCAGATACTCCAGCGGCAGATAAGCTAATCACGCGCTATCACGACCGCTATAACACTACACATCGAAAAGAGATCGTTGCCCCTTCCGGTACCGCACATGCGTACGACCTGATGCACATGCTTGCTATAGCAACCAAAAAAGCGGGCAAACCCAATATGCCGCTAATCCAACAAGAGCTTAGGAAAATTGAGCAATACCAAGGCGTAATGAAAGATTATCAACGCCCGTTCTCCGGCAAGCACCAAGACGCACTCGACCGCTCAGACTATATGTTTGCAACGTATCAAGACACCGCACTCTACCCCTTGAAGGAATAGTGGCCATGTCAAAAAAAAGAAGTCTGGCGAGCCATTTTTCGGCATCGATTTTATCACTGTTGTTCGGTTTCTTTATTTTCGTTGTTGCTGCAACCTCTATCATGCAGTTTGAGCGACTTGAAGAACAACTGAAAGAGGAGCTTCATATCGAAGCATTTAATAAGCTCAACCTTTTCAACGTCGAACTCAATTCACTGCGTCAAGTCGTGTTCAGAATGGCATCAAGTCAGTTATCCATTAATGGGCTTATTGACTTAAACCACTCGTATTTTCACCACTCGTTGGATGATCTCTCTTTGTTTACTTCGGTGAATGACGCTGTCGTATTTGACTACGCCGGAGAATATCTATTCGGTGATTATCAATCGCCCCCTACCTGGTACAAGACATCATTAATCAACCAAACATTGTCCACCAACCAACGTGCTCTTCTTTTCAAAAACGGATACTTTTTCATTGTTGAACCCATCTTATATTACGGTTCAATGCAGGGGGGCATCATTGCCAGAGTAAACACAAAAGACATGGTTAATCAGGTATTTAAAAAAACTAGCTATTCTTTCTCCGTATTAATAGGAAACAACTGGGAGTATTCAAACAACAATCTGGCACCAGATGGCATCACGCTTAAAATGGCAGCACCAGCAAGCATGGACATCAGCGAGTTCAGCACATCAATATCACTGGTTGAACCCTATTCACACCTGTTTAAAGGCATCTATCCTTGGCTATTTAGCTTTACCTTGCTTGGCTTGATTGGGCTGCTTCCCGTTATTTTTATTGCACAGCGAATTGGCCGAAAAATGGCGAAGCCTATTACACGGCTTGCGGATAACATCTCTGAAGGTAACTACCCGGTCACCTCAGACTCGAATGCACAGGAAATCGAAGATTTGGCCATCGCTTTCAACCTCGCGCACGAGGAGCTTATCAATGCGAACATGATCAAGATCGAAGCCGAGCGACGGTCAGGCCAAAGCAAGCTGGTTGCTATCGTTGATACCGTCGTAGACGGCATCGTTACCATTACAGAACAAGGAAACATCGTTACCTTTAACCCTGCAGCAGAAACACTCTTCGGCTACAAAGAACACGAAGTCATTGGTAAAAATGTCAAAATCCTGATGACGAGCAAAGATTCCCATGCGCATGACACCTATCTGACTAACTACCTCAATGGTAAGCCAGCTCAAATTATCGGCATTGGGCGAGAAGTTGTGGCCCAACGGGCTGATGGTTCAACTTTTCCCGCCGATCTCTCCATCAGTGAAATGCATGTTTCTGGCGAAAGGATGTTCACAGGCATCATTCGGGATATCACACTGCGCAAAAAAGATGAGCAACTGAAAAACGAGTTTGTCGCCACGGTTAGTCACGAACTAAGAACCCCGCTTACCTCCATTCGCGGCGCACTCGGACTGGTTTTGGGTAAATTTGACGGTCAACTCCCCGCCAAAAGCAAAACCATGCTGTCCATGGCTCTTCGAAACTGTGAACGACTCACCACGCTGATCAACGACATTTTGGACATTGAAAAACTTGAGTCTGAACAAATGTCATTAGAGCTGGTTGAAACAAATCTCGATAACATCATTCGCCGCTCGATCGAGGACAACGAAGGCTTCGCCAATCATCACGGTGTGTCTCTTTGTTATTTACCAAGCCCAACGGGTGCCTTTGTGTATGCTGACTCAGGTCGCCTTCAGCAAGTGATGGCAAACCTGTTGTCAAATGCCATCAAATACTCAGACAGAGGCAGCAGTGTAACTATCTCCCTGCGTCGGCAGGACGATTCCTATCGCGTTGATGTCTGTGATGAAGGGACGGGGATATCGCCAGAATTTCATGCCCGAATCTTTGAACGTTTTTCTCAGGCGGATAGCTCTGACACCCGAAAACGTGGGGGAACGGGCTTGGGCTTAGCCATTTCACGTACCATTATTGAAAGTCATCACGGTGAAATAGATTTTTTCTCGACCGTAGGCAAAGGAAGCACTTTCTTTTTTAAACTCCCAATACCGAGTAAAAATCTTAGTACCTTGGGGCATACAGAGCACACTGGCTCTACGTTTAAAAAGGAAACGCCTCTTTATCAAGTGCTCGTTATCGACGCAGACAAGTCCGTATTTAATGAGATCAAGGAGCCACTGTCTGAATTTTGCAAACTCCTCTTTGTCTCTTCTAAAGGTGCAGCAAAAATCGCATTACATAATCAAAATTTTGACCTCATCATTATGGATTGGGTCTTAAAAGGGGACGATATTTCTGGGCTGCTTGACGAGAATATCTTCTCCAACACACATGTCATCCTCCTTGGGGACAATCTCCCCAACTTTCGCCTTCCTGCTTGCGTCGCAGCGACACACCAAAAGTCGCAATTAAACACCAATGCGCTTAAATCAGAAGTGCGTCTTATACTTAAGATCAGAAATACACGAGAGGCGATGTAATGGGAAAGCCAATTAGTGTTCTTTACGTTGAAGATGATGATGACATTCGCGTCATAGCTGAAATGGCCTTGGAAGAAGAGGAGTTCTTCCTCATGAGTTGTTCATCCGGAGCAGAAGCATTAGAAAAAGCAGCACTTTCTGAGCCGGATCTATTGTTGTTGGATGTAATGATGCCAGGAATGGATGGCCCTACAACGCTAAATCACTTGCGCCTAATACCGCACATAGAATCTACGCCTGTGATTTTCATGACCGCAAAAGTGCAGCCTAAGGAAATAAAGGCGTACCAAGAGTGCGGAGCATTGGGCGTGATCAGCAAGCCCTTTGATCCCATGAGATTAGCCGATGAGATTAAATCCATATTGAAAAAGGCGTAGTTTATGAAGCCATCTCAAATCAAAAAGTTTCAAGAGCAGCAACGCAGATTTTCGGACGGTATTGATAAACGTATCCAAAAGCTAAGTCAGCTTTGGGCTGCGATACAAAAAGCACCCGATGATCACCTGATTGAGCTTGAAGACATGATTCTTGAGGCCCACAAACTTGCCGGTACAGCGATCACCTTAGGCTTTATTGATCTGGGAGAGCGCGGTAGAGACATTGAAATTCTCTTACGCCCCTTTTTGGAAGACAAACAACTTCCCAAAGGCGATGAAATTATCGATGAAATCGTTAATACGTTATCCAGCGTGGCGACTATCGAGCCCAAACGCCCTGAAGATATGACATACGGCGAAGTGACGCTTTTGCATGAAGAAGGGCGTTCAAAACAACTTGTGTATGTCGCCGCTGACATCCTCGATGACACCAAGGATATGGTTGAACAGCTCGAGTTTATTGATTACGAAGTCTTGTCGTTTGATTCTGCAGCAGCACTAAAAGAAGCGTTGGGTAAAGAGTCCCCCTCTGTCATGATCGTGGACATAAATGAATTCGATCTCCTCGACGAGATATCTAAATTTTGGCGTAAAGAAAGCGGGATCCCACTTGTCGTATTGTGCGCCAGTGAATGCTGGGAAAGTCGCTTACACGCTGCTCGTGCTGGTGCCTACGCCTTTTTCCAAAAGCCCGTTGAACACGATGATATCCTAGGTATTTTTGACAATCTTTGGGAAAGCAACAACGCGCAATATCGGGTACTTATCGTCGAAGATGAGCGAATGCTCGCCGAACACTACTCCGTTATCCTCCAAGGGGCGGGTATGAAAACCGCCATACTTGACGATACAGAACATTTGCTGGATGAGCTGGGTGAATTTCACCCTGACTTGGTATTGATGGATTTATACATGCCAAACTATTCCGGCGTAGAAGCCGCCAGTGTTATTCGACAGCACAATGCGCACACCAATCTACCTATCGTTTACTTGTCCGGTGAAACAGACTTAAAAATGCAGATGCAGGCTCTGCAAGTCGGCGCAGATGACTTTCTCACTAAGCCGATTAATGACTTACACCTTACCCAAGCGGTTTCTATTCGCGCCAAGCGTTTTCGCCAGCTCAGCGCACTGATGGACAGGGATAGCCTCACGGGATTACTCAATCACTCAAACCTCAAGGTCGCTTTGGATCGCGAACTCTCACGTGCCAAACGGCATGAGTCGCCAGTAAGTTTCGTGATGATTGATATCGATCACTTTAAGTCGGTTAATGACAAGTATGGTCACCCTGTCGGGGACAAAGTGATCAAAGGCGTGGCAAGACTGCTGAACTATCGCTTCCGTAAAACCGATACCGCAGCACGATATGGCGGTGAAGAGTTTGCACTTATTTTGCCGGACACACCGGCCGATATCGCCCTAAGGCTCATTGATGAGTTTCGACTGACGTTTGCGAAAACGCCGTTCTCAAATGGCCCTGAGACGTTTTATGCCACATTGAGCGCAGGTGTTGCGACATTCCCTGAATTTCAATCAATCGAGTCGATTATTGAAGCCGCTGATTCAGCACTTTACCTTGCAAAAGAAAAGGGGCGAAACAGGGTAGTCACACACGTCGAATTAGACTTAGAAGACGACGAATCCCAAAAGAACTCCGCATGAAGACGAAAGGCGAGAGAGTTTTGCGAGTATTTTGATAGAGAGTCGCGACGAGATTGCCATTTTTGCCGCCCATGCTAAGAGCTGATCCCTCAAATGCATGGAGCGACATATGAAAAAACTACTGCTTGGCATGGCGATGGCAACCGCATTTTCCGCGAACGCAGCAACCATTGACGTCAATATAACGAACGCAACCGACGGCATTTATTTCACCCCTCTTTTGGTCGCGGCTCACAGCAATAACGTCCATTTATTTCGCACCGGAGAATCCGCATCAGCAGATGTAGAAGCCATGGCGGAAGGCGGTGATATCTCTGGTTTGGAAGCCCTAGCAGTCGGAGCTGGTGCAAGCGTTTCTGCTAATCCTGCCGGCGGTATTCTTAACCCTGGAGATTCCACTTCAACCACACTCTATGCCGAACATGGTGATGTGCTTTCAATTGCAGCCATGCTTCTTCCTTCCAACGATGCGTTTATTGGCGTAGACAGTTGGACTATCCCTAAAAAGCGCGGCAAATATATCATTCGAGCAAACGGCTATGACGCAGGCACAGAAGCCAATGATGAGCTGGCAGGCAGTGTGCCTACGCCGCCATTTATTGACTTTGGCTCTGCTGGCACGGGGGTTGATACGGAGGTATCAAATGACGTTGTTCACATTCACCCAGGTAATCTTGGTGATACGGATGCCAACGGCGGCATCAGTGACTTTGACAGCACCAAGCATCGTTGGCTGAACCCTGTTGCCATCATTACCGTTACCGTACGTTAAGGGAGGCAGCACTATGTTTCGCTTATCTCTTGTGGGTTTAACCGCCTTGTTTTTAGTCGGGTGCCCCTTTCAAAAAGAATACACGGTCACGGTCGAAAACCTTACCGCTGCACAGCCAATGTCTCCTGTCACTCTGATCACCCACAGAAAGAGCTTTGATCTTTTTGAGGTTGGACAGCCAGTCTCTGTAGCACTGGAAAAGCTGGCAGAAGGCGGTGACAACAGTGATGTTCTGAATTATCGCTATAACCGACGCGTCGAGGATACGCTATCCGGTGCTGCACCCTTGCTTCCCGGAGATTCAGAAAGCTTCACGGTTTATGTTACTCACCGTAAAACGCGCTTTTTGTCCGTCGCATCAATGCTGGTAAACACGAACGATGCCTTAGTGGCTGAAGCTGATATTCGCATCAATAAACTCCGCCCAGGTCAAAGCATGACAGTGACATTGCCTGTGTGGGATGCGGGAACAGAAGCGAACACGGAATCGGCAAGCTCCATTCCCGGTCCTGCTGCTGGAGGGGCTGGCTTTAGTGCCGTACGTGACGACGTCAATCGTATTCGTATACACCCCGGCGTACTCTCCACTGACGATGGCTTGGAAACATCGGCACTAGAGTACCAACATCGCTTCCTCAATCCCGGCGCAAAAATCACCATTAAACGCGTTTGGTAATCTCTGAATGCGAGCATCTTCAGGTTGATAAGTATATCGCCTCTACGTGCGCCCATTTGTTAGTCCAATAGACTAGCCATGCGGCGCACCACCCTCCCTCCATCTTCAATTATGTTAAGCTGGTATTAATACTCGCGACATGCAGGAGCAGACGTGCTGGAATACATCGAAGCCAGAGAAACGGTTTTCCGACTACTGACCTTTTTTTCCATTTTCGGGGCCATGGCACTCGCTGAGTGGCTCTTTCCAAAAAGGTTACTTACGGTCGCCAAAGCCAAGCGCTGGCTAAACAATATTTCCCTAATGATGCTAAATACGCTGGCGATACGCTTAATCTTCCCGATTGCGGCGGCTGGTTTTGCCGCCTGGTGTACCACTCAGGGATTTGGACTATTTAACCTAATCTCTGTGCCCATTTGGGTCGCCATTATTCTTTCCATCGTCGCGCTGGACGGCATCATTTGGCTTCAACACCGTATGTTCCACACTGTCCCCACTCTCTGGCGATTACACGCTGTGCACCATGCAGATAAAGACCTTGATGTCACATCAGGTGCACGTTTTCACACCATTGAAATCTTGCTCTCAATGGTGATCAAATTTTTCGCCATTGCCCTGTTGGGGGCACCTGCGGTTGCAGTGATTTTATTTGAAGTCATTCTTAGCGGTATGGCACTGTTTAATCACAGCAATGTCGCCATTCCAGCATCGATTGACCGATGGTTACGCGTCATTGTCGTCACACCAGATATGCACCGTATTCATCACTCAATCCATCGTCACGAAAGTGATGCTAACTTTGGCTTTAATCTCGCGATTTGGGACCGTATATTTCACACTTACAAAGCGGAACCTGACGACGGGCACTATGCAATGCGCATCGGAATATCGTCGCATCGGGATGATAAACAGGTGGTTTGGTTACCCGGTCTGCTTTCTCTGCCGTTTACCTTATTTCAGCGCACGCCAAACGAAACAAAGCGTTCACACTAGAAAGGAATATAACAACAATGACTAAAGTGATCGTTACGTCACTCAACCCTGCAAAAATCTCTGCGGTAGAAGCCGCTTTCCACGAAGTATTTCCGGATAACGACATGACGTTTGAGGGAATTTCAGTATCCAGCGACGTTGCAGATCAACCCATGACGAACGAGGAAACCTTAGCGGGCGCAAGAAACCGAATTCGAAACGCCAAAAAAGTGGTGGACGGTAACTTCTATGTCGGTGTCGAAGCGGGTATTGATGGTTGCTATACCTTCGCTTGGATGGTCGTTGAATCGGCAGAACGAGTGGGTGAATCACGATCGGCATCTGTCCCTTTGCCACCTCAAGCACTGGACGCATTGAAAACCGGCAAAGAGCTTGGCGATGTCATGGACGACATGTTTAACGAGCAAAACGTGAAACAAAAAGGCGGGGCGATCGGCATGCTAACGGGTCACCTACTCACTCGCAGCTCGGTGTACCATCAAGCACTGATTCTGGCCTTAATTCCGTTTATTAACCCAACCCTGTTTCCAGTTGAGTCCTAGACGCTAAATGCCAGATAAAACAAAGAAGGCCAGCAAATGCTGGCCTTCTTGATTGTTACTTTTCGAGCAGTTTCATCAGCCACGCTTTTTGATCATCATCCAACTGCTTGATCTCGTTAGATCCGCGCGTGATGGTTGCAATGCCCACACCCAGCATCTGGCTGAGTTGGCGTTGACTAACCTCTCCTTTCAACAACTCATTGACGATATTCACGCGTGCAATAAGTGCGGTTCTTTCATCTTGCGTTAGCAGCATTTTTAGAAGTTCTGCTTCTCGCCCTGAATCAATGGCTTTGTGAATCAAATCCAGCACGTCTTGCCAGTCAGAGTACTCTGGCGAATTTTGCATACTAACCTCGAACTCGAATTTCTCTCTGCCGCATTTTACTCAGAGCACGCCAACGGCTCAATCTAATAGCGTCGCTGCATTTCACTATCGTGCAAAAACTGTAACGGCAACCCTAACAGCTTGCGATAGTATATGTCATACATCAGTACGTTCTGTACATAGCCTCTCGTTTCCCGAAATGGGATTGCTTCAATAAACGCAATCGCATCGAGATTGCCATCTGACTCTTTAAGCCACTTATTCGCCCGGTGAGGCCCTGCGTTATAGGCTGCAAACGCCAGAATTCGGTTCTCATCAAACTGATCAAGCAACATACGAAGATACCCACTGCCCAATCGAATATTGATCCCAGGATCGCTCAATGTGCTTTTTCCCAGATAACGAAAACCCAACTTCTTCGACGTTTCTTTGGCCGTCGCTGGCATCAACTGCATGAGCCCGCGTGCGCCGACTGGCGATACCGCATTGGTATAAAACGCACTTTCCTGACGTGAAAGGGCCAGTAACGTCGTCAACGGTAAATCCCGCTCTTTACTGAAAAATTCAAACCACCAGCGATGAGCAACCGGGAATCGGTATTCTAGATGCCCCCACATTTTACCCGAGATGGTAGCTTGGACTGACAGGTGATACCACTTACTGTCTGTCGCAAACGCCGCCAACATGGCTTTTTCTTGCTGATCGGCCTGACTCAGTACGTTTTGCCATTCTCGTTTAGCTGCACTGACCTTATCCAAAATAAGCAGTTCACTGATCCTGGATAGTGCCGGACGGAATGGCTGAAGCGTTTCAATGTTCAATGATGTTGTTTGGTAAGGAATATCTATCGGTGCACCAAGGTGCATCGCCGCTGCAACGGAATAGAAGTTTCGTTCACCTAACAGTGCCGTAAACTGCTCTTTGGCAGCGTCACTGCCATGTTGTTCTTGGGTAATGCGCGCTTGCCAGTATCGCCACTTAATTTTGTCTTGTTCTTTTTCAGACATGGCACTCAACCAACGCGACATGTCTTTCCAATCATCATCCACTAAAGCAACGCGAAAACGACGCTCTAACAATGACTGATTGGCTGTTTGGCTTAGCCAGTGATCTCGCCATTTTTCAAGTGCCGCTTTGTCCGTCGACATCAAACGGCTTGCCACATAATCCGCCATTTCCTGCCGTTCATATTGATCGAAGTGCTGCCCGTCGGTCGTACGTTTAAATTGCTTTACCGCTTCACTGACATTGGTGCGCGCAAGACGCTCAAACGTGAGACGCGTCAGGCGTTGATTTAAGGAAGTAACTTTGCTTTTTTTCGAAAATGTCGCCACATTGCGGGGGTTATCGTACAAGGCAATCACCTGCTTGCCTTGTTGGGCGTCGCTGCCTGTTAATTGCTTTTGCAGATAACGCATCAGTGAGCGATTTCGCTTATCAAACGCCAGTAACATGCGGTCTAAGACCAATGCGTTATTGAGCTTCCCGCTTTTTTTGAGCACATCAAACAGCTTGTCACAGGCACTGTCTACCGAGGTGCCTGACAAGTAGAGAGATTTGGCACCAGAGAAAGCAAGTGCTTTGTCACCCGCTTGACTGTGCGCATAATAGTATTGGCATTGATAACGCTCCCCTCGTGGCACGTTAGGCTGAAACGCCAATAACGATTTCCACTGTCGCTTACTCGCCAGAGTATCGATGTAGCGCCCTCTCACGGTGCCAATAAATGGCAAGTCACTGTAAGTGTCGAGAAAGGTATCCAACTCGCTTTTTTTCGCACTACTCAATGAGCGAGTAAAGTCGCGATATTCAAGATACGGGTAAAGCGGGTAATCCTCGAGCTGCCGCTTGAGTTTTTTGAATGTGTTGATGTCATTACGTTTGATGGCAGAGACAGCTTCCTCATACTTCGTTCTCTGATCATCAATACTCAAGGCAAAACTGGCGGTTGCCTGAACTGAAACTAACGCAGCAAAACACACACTAACAATACGACGCATACCAACGGCCGACTTTTTACAGGCATTTGTAATTATTGAGTTTTCTATTGGTGGCATTCTAGACGCTTCTCCGTCGCGCAGATGATTTTAAGCTTATACCCAAACTACCATCCCAGCAGATTTTTGGTCGCTTTGTTTCTTCCTTTAGCCTTTCTGTATACCGTAAGTTATCGATGCCAGAAGACATTCAAATGACAAAACGAGACACTGATCCTGATGCATATCACTGTATGACGATTTGTTGTCCATTTTGGCTCACACCGTCTTGGTTGTGAAAATGAAGGGGTATCCCCTTTTTATTGGGTGTCTGGCACGCAAAATGGTTCCGCAGCAAAAGGAAATTCGAGTGATCTTAACCGATAAGAAGGGTAACGAAATGTAATCCACTCGCTGGTAAGGCGTGTAGTACAGAAAACGGAGAGGTTGTAACCGACTGTAACGCTGAGGCTTCTACTGTTAACGTTGTACAGGTTCCTCCAAGTAAACGCATTTTTAGAGCTTGATCACGATAAGAAATTAGCACGTCAAAACCTGCATCTTGGCACCGTTTCAGTATAGAATACTCGATTACTATTCATTCTTATCGACAAGAGAACGCGAGCAGAAATGGCTGAGTACGTTTATACCATGTCGCGCGTTGGCAAAATCGTGCCACCGAAGCGTCAGATTCTGAAAGACATCTCTCTGTGCTTTTTCCCAGGAGCCAAAATTGGCGTATTGGGTTTGAACGGTGCAGGTAAATCTACCCTTCTTCGCATTATGGCTGGTATCGATACCGATATCGAAGGTGAAGCGCGCGCGCAACCTGGCATTAAAGTAGGTTACCTGCCTCAGGAACCAAAACTGGACGAAGAAAAAACTGTTCGTGAAACCGTTGAAGAAGCGGTTGCAGACGTTGCAGGTGCACTATCTCGTCTGGACCAAGTTTACGCGGCATACGCTGAACCTGATGCAGATTTTGACGCACTGGCGAAAGAGCAAGGCGATCTGGAAGCATTGATCCAAGCAAAAGACGGCCACAATCTTGATAATGCCCTTGAACGTGCTGCGGATGCGCTACGTCTTCCAGAATGGGATGCAAAAATTAAGCATCTTTCTGGTGGTGAGCGTCGCCGTGTTGCGATCTGTCGTCTTCTTCTAGAAAAACCTGACATGCTGCTGCTTGACGAACCAACGAACCACTTGGACGCAGAGTCAGTGGGCTGGTTGGAGCGCTTCTTGGTAGATTACAGCGGTACTGTTGTGGCAATCACGCACGACCGTTACTTCCTAGATAACGCTGCAGGCTGGATTCTTGAACTTGACCGTGGTGAAGGTATTCCATGGGAAGGTAACTACACCTCATGGCTTGAGCAGAAAGATGCACGTCTTCAACAAGAAGCGTCTTCTGAAAAAGCACGTCAGAAAACCATCGAGAAAGAACTTGAGTGGGTTCGTCAAAACCCTAAAGGTCGTCAGGCGAAATCTAAAGCGCGTATGGCACGCTTTGAAGAGCTTAACAGCACTGATCACCAAAGACGTAACGAAACCAACGAACTGTTCATCCCACCTGGCTTGCGCCTTGGTGACAAAGTTATCGAAGTGAACAACCTCACCAAATCATTTGGTGATCGCGTTCTGATCGATGACTTGTCTTTCAGCATGCCTAAAGGTGCAATCGTTGGCATCATCGGTGCGAACGGTGCAGGTAAATCGACCCTATTCAAAATGCTAAGCGGCACAGAGCAGCCTGATAGCGGTACTATCGAGTTAGGTGAAACTGTACAACTGGCGTCTGTTGATCAGTTCCGTGACAGCATGGATGACAACAACACCGTTTATCAGGAAATTTCAGAAGGTGCGGAAATTATCCGTATCAACAACTTTGAACTTCCTGCTCGCGCTTACTGTTCACGCTTTAACTTCAAAGGCAGCGATCAGCAAAAACGCATCGGCGATTTGTCTGGGGGTGAACGTAACCGTGTTCACTTGGCAAAACTGCTGAAAGCGGGCGGTAACGTACTGCTTCTCGATGAACCAACCAATGACTTGGACGTAGAAACCCTGCGTGCATTGGAAGAAGCTCTGCTTGAATTCCCTGGCTGTGCCATGGTTATCTCGCACGACCGTTGGTTCCTTGACCGTATTGCGACCCACATTCTTGATTACCGCGACGAAGGTAAAGTGAACTTCTTCGAAGGTAACTACAACGAATACAGTGAGTGGCTGAAGCAAACGCTGGGTGCACAAGCGGCGCAACCACACCGCATGAAATACAAGCGCGTAACCAAGTAATCCTTTTACGTCTTGTTAATAGGGTCACGTTTGTGGCCCTTTTTTTATGCTTCGAAACACTTTTAAGACGAGCTGTTCATCACGGAGACGAACTAACGAAGTAGAGATATAGCCTCGTCTCTCCTACACTTTGTGTAAATCCGACCGAGGAATTGTTAAATGCAGGAACGTCGTCAATTCTCCCGAGTAATTTATCGGGTCCCCGCCACCATCCGGCAGGGTGATCGCTCATGGAGCTCAAAAGTTCTCGACCTGTCCTTAAAAGGTGCGTTGCTTTCTGCACCTATCGATTGGACGACAGGCAACAATGAAGACTATTGGGTAACGTTTTCACTCGGTGAGTCTGATATTACACTGGATATGGAATTGAGATTGATTCAAGAAAATGGCGAATATTTGCGTTTTCTTATCGATCATATAGACATCGACAGTGCTAGCCATTTAAAACGTCTTGTCGAACTGAATGTCGGAAACGATGATTTGCTCCACCGTGAATTAGCACAACTGACAGATCTGAAAGATTCCGTATAATTCACCTGTTTTTTCAGCGCATAAGTACATGTAGTAGTCGTATCATGCCCCACAATATTCGAATTGCAGTTTCCCACGCGAATGGCTCCCGCCATTTCGTACTGTCTCCGACACTGAAAAAAGTGCTCTTGTCGATGCTTGCAACCTTGATCGTTGCTATCTTCGCCAGCATCGCCACGATTTATTACCTGAATCACCGCTCGACCACCGCCGAAGTCTCTTTGAAAAACATGACAGAACAGAGCACTGAGTTGTCTGGTCAACTGGAATCGCTGAACCAACAACGACAGCAACTTGAACAGCTCATCAGCAATAAAGAAGAAGAATACGCGCAAATCATTGAAGACAAAGACAGCCAGCTGAATTACCTCACTAAACGCGTATCAACGGTAGAAGAGGTATTAGGCCTAGAAAAAGATGACGCTAGCCTACCACTGGCTGATCGTTTGGACGTTGCCGCCATCAACTCAGCAGTTCGCGCTACCATGTTGCAGCTTATTCCGAGTGGTAAGCCCATCGAAAGCTATCGCCGTTCATCTGGCTATGGCTCTCGCACGCATCCAGTAACTGGCAACAAGAAATTTCACTTAGGGCTGGATCTCACCGCAGATATTGGTACGCCCGTGTATGCACCTGCCGATGGTGTGGTGGAATACAAACGCCCAAGTCGCAAGAAAGGCTATGGCAACCTACTTAAAATCGATCATGCCTTTGGTTTTATGACGCTTTATGCGCATTTAGACAAGTTCAACGTGAACACGGGTGAGTTCGTGAAGAAAGGGGATTTAATAGGCTGGTCAGGCAATACTGGACTGTCCACTGGACCACACCTTCATTATGAAGTGCGCTTCTTGGGCAGGGCTCTAAATCCAAAGAACTTTATCGCATGGACACCAGATAACTTCGAATCTTTGTTCAAAACTGAAGAGAAGGTGAAGTGGGTAAATCTCGTGAAGATCGTGGAAAGCATGGTCTCAACTCAGGTTCAATTGGCATCGGATGCTGTAAATAGCGCACAACCGGTAAAAGAACCCGAGGGGGATACAACCCTCGCGTCGACAACGATGAATAAGTAATACGATGTTAAATAAAAACATCATTAAAAAGGAAAGGTACTGGCGTACCTTTCCTTCTGTTTTTTAATCAAACTCATCGAGCGCGGCTAAAGCATCTGAGAGTTTGTTCACGCCATACACTTTCATGCCCGGCATGTCTTTTTTCGGCGCATTGGCCATAGGTACAACCGCCCGTTTAAAGCCATGCTTCGCAGCTTCCATAAGCCGCTCTTGGCCACTTGGTACTGGACGTATTTCACCAGCAAGACCCACTTCCCCAAACACGACCAAATCTTTGGGTAATGGACGATCACGGAAGCTGGAAATAAGGGCAAGCAGCAAGGCCAAATCAGCACTGGTTTCGGTGACTTTCACACCACCAACCACATTGACGAACACGTCCTGATCAGACATTTGTAAGCCGCCGTGCTTGTGCAACACCGCCAACAACAATGCTAATCGGTTTTGCTCAAGACCGACTGCGACACGACGAGGATTAGCCAATTGACTGTAATCCACCAATGCCTGTAGCTCGACAAGCAATGGACGCGTCCCTTCCCAAAGTACCATGACAGAGCTGCCGGAAGTGGCTTCTTCACCGCGACTCAAAAAGATCGCAGAAGGGTTACTGACTTCGCGAAGCCCTTGGCCAGTCATTGCAAAGACACCTAGCTCATTCACCGCGCCAAAACGGTTTTTGTGGCTGCGTAAGGTACGGAAACGGCTGTCACTAGACCCGTCTAACATCACCGAGCAGTCAATGCAGTGCTCAAGCACTTTCGGGCCCGCCAATGTGCCGTCTTTGGTCACGTGACCTACCATGAAAATCGCCACGTTGTGCTGTTTGGCATAGCGCGTTAATGCTGCGGCAGATTCACGGACCTGTGCCACGCTGCCTGGCGCGGACGCAATGTCAGCGCAGTGCATCACCTGAATCGAGTCAATAACCATGATTTTTGGCTGTTCTTGGCGAGCAATTTGGCAAATGGTTTCGACGTTGGTTTCAGACAGCATTTTGAGCTTGTCTTTCGGCAAACCAAGGCGCTCTGCCCGCATAGCAACCTGCTGAAGCGACTCTTCACCTGTGACATACAGGGTTGGCATCTGACTTGCCAGCCAGCACATGGTTTGCAGTAACAGCGTACTTTTACCTGCGCCTGGGCTACCGCCGATTAATATGGCTGCGCCCGGCACGATACCGCCACCCAACACGCGGTCCAGCTCTTTAAAACCGCTGGTAAAGCGTGGTACTTCCTGAAGGTCGATGGCTGAAAGGGTTTGAACTTTTGCCTCTGTCGTCCCGGCGTAACCCGCATATTTTTCTGCACGAGCCACTTGCGGCGACGCGGCTAAACGCACTTCCGTGATCGTGTTCCAAGCACCACAGGCTGAACACTGCCCCTGCCAACGAGGGTAATCAGCACCGCAATCGTTACACACGTAGGCGCGTTTTGTTTTAGACATGCTATCTCCCAGCCACACCGTCTGTGCCGCAGGTTTGCGAGACACAGCAAGTTTAAATAACTCTTCGCGAATATCGCGAGAAAACAGGTAAACTATGGCCTTATCAAGCCGATAGTAAGTCTCAGGATTCTACCAGATTTTATAATGATGAAGGACCACGATCAGCCACTCTTCGATCAACTGCTGCCTCTTTACGACAAAGAGGGGTTCGATGAATTGCTGCATAAACTCACACAACAGCTATCCAACCCAGAACGCCTGCTTCTCAAGATGGAAGTGCGTCGATTGATGACGCCATTCCCTAAGGCCATCGATCTTCGTGGCAAGGTGATGGGTACTTGTCGACAATACGTTTTGAACGACCAATACCACTGGTTGGATGATGTCGCGATTAACCTTTACCACCGCCGATTAGATATTTACCAAGGCCAATTAACCCAAGGACTATGGGAAGAGCTTCACAACACACCCAACAGCCACAGAACAATCCAAAAGACGGGAGAAATCTATGAAGATTTCTCAGATGAAACGGTCGAAGCGCAACCTATCAAATTTGGTCAATACCTTTCGCGCTCCGAAAATCGCATCCAGTTATCCACCCGCATTCAGGTGTTTCTTTCAAATGGCACTGAGATAAATGGATCCACCGTTGATCTGTCTAACTCTGGTATGCAGGTAAAACTGCCGTCATCGTTTGTTTATGATGTTGGCTCAACCATCATTGTTTACTTTCCGCAACTCGGTGACGAATGTCAGTTACCAGAACTGTTCAGTGGGCTGAAATACCGTATTGTTGGCAAAGAGCTGAACCTTGTTCGCGATAACTTTCAGCGTATCCGCTTACGATTAGTCACCAGTACCGACGCAGTGAAAGACGCGATTACCATTAAGCTGTCTCAAAACAGTGTTAAAACACGTCAAGAAAATGCGGATAAGTTTCTGACGACACGCGCGCGTTGTTTCGAGCAGATTTTTCTGGAGCAAACGCCGTCGCTGCAGGTTTTCTTTAGCAACGAGTCGTTAAAGTATGGCTTGCTCACCGAGCACAATAGAGGGCTTTGGGAGTACTGGCATGATGAGCGAAACCAGCCGGTTATTGATAGGCTTTTTTCAGCCAAGCGACTTCAACATCTAGCATTGAAAGGTTTAACGACCAGCGAAACCCTTATTTATTGTTTCAGCCATGAACATGCAGGAAAAACATTCTTCTTCTCTGCTTGCCCAACGGAGTTAACCTCTGAGCAACGCCACCTGTTTTGGCACGTGGGAAGCTCCAGAGCCTCATGGCGCGTACTTCGTGTCACGATGGCAGCAATCAGTGCCGAAGATGCTGAACGCCTTCAAGAGGTTTCTCCTGCGTACATCAGCCAGATTGATGAATTGACGCATATCGCGACCATTCAAGACCTCACGCAATCACACGTCAATACGGATTTTCGTTTGCCTAGCAAACCTAAGCTACCATCGAAAACACTGAACCAATTTGTCCATACGCGTGATCCTATCTCGCGTATCGAAGCGGTACCTTCTCAGTTAGCCCCTCAACGCAAGGAAGAGCGTTTTCAACACCGCACCAGTACCACGCTTATCCACCATTTAAGTGGAGAGATCGAGGGTGAAACTATCGACTTCTCACCTAATGGGTTGAACGTTGTACTGACGCGACCATTCGGTGGCAACAAAGATCAGGAGGTCTCCGTGACCTTTACTGACCTTAAGCGCCTTGACCCGAATGCACCACTTGCAAACGTACCCTATAAAGTGGTTCGCATCAGTGCTGATCGCAGTACCATTCAGTTATCACTGGTGAAAGATAGATACAGCGACAACCGAAGTGGCTATCTACAGCGTCTCATTGAGCATAATCGCCATAAACTCGCTGTCGACTATGAAGTGTTACCCGATGCGCCATTGGTGCACGCCATGCACCAGATGTTGCTGACTCGACTTTCAACGATTCCGTACTTTTTAATGCTTCGCGGAGAAACCCTTCACTTGGCAGCAATCGGCGCGAACTATCCAGGGTCTGACCTCAATCGCCTGTTGGAAAGTAAAGCGGCACAAGGGCGTATGTCATTGGCCCCGATATTGGGCAATCACCTGATGAAATACGCCAGTGGTGTGACAAGGCAACGCAATCGCTTATCTCAAGTCAAACATGAAGTGTATATCGCTGTAGAATTTGAGAATAATGTGGTCGCAAACATTAAGTCACGTCCACTTGAAAGCTTCACGACACCTGAAGAACGTAAGTTTTTTATCAGCCAAGCCAAAAAACGCGGTAAGTTTTATGCGATAAGGAACTGGTTGCAGCCCATCGAGGATGGCAGCCAATGGCTATCACCTGAGGCCCTAGATCCACTCGTTGCACTTTCCACACAACGTGCACGACAGCTTGAAATGGAGTTTGCCGATCTGGCTGTCTACGGTGAGATGAGTGACATCACGGACGAAGTGTTATTGCGGCTTGAGGTGAACTAGGTCTTTTTCTGTTTGGCCCAAAATAATCACCAAAACAAAAATGGCCACGACAATCGTGGCCATTTTTATCTCAACTTTTTAGCGTTACCAACCCAATCGCTGTGGCAGTAACGAGGCGGATAACACACACATCACACCGCCTAAGTCCGCGTGTTTGACAGATACTTGCGCTAATTCCTGCACTTTGGGCTTAGCATGATATGCAATGCCAAGGCCTGCTGCTGACATCATGGTCAGGTCATTCGCGCCATCGCCAATTGCGAGCGTATTTGCCTGTGTCAGATCATAGCTTTCTGCCAGATCACGCAGGATATCTGCTTTGCGTTGCGCATCAACAATGGTGCCTGCAACTTCACCCGTGAGCTTGCCATTTTCAATCACAAGCTGGTTTGACTCTGCATATGCCAACGAAAGATCACTTTTGAGCTTGTCAGAGAACCAAGTGAAACCGCCAGATGCGATGGCGACTTTCCAACCACGAGCCTGCATTGTCGCCGTTAAGCGCTTCATACCCGGCATGTAAGGAATCGTGTTTCTCACTTGCTCTAGCACAGACACATCGGTGCCTTTCAAGGTCGCTACACGTTCACGAAGGCTAGCTTCAAAGTCCAGTTCACCTCGCATCGCGCGCTCAGTGACTTCCGATACTTTTTCACCCACACCCGCCAGCTTGGCAATTTCGTCGATACATTCGATTTGAATGGCCGTCGAGTCCATATCAAAGACCGCAAGGCCAGGTTCATTGAGGCTAGGGATATTGTCTAACAGTGCGCAATCAAACGCCCAAGCGTCACAGAGGGCAACCACTTCCGGAGTTAACTCTCCGCGCATAAGAAGAACGTCATAAGGGCCAACTGTCCACCCCATAATGGGGGCTGCGTACTCCCCAGTCAGAAATTCGAGATCATTAAGAAACGCGGCACTCACATGAGTCCCGTATACTAACCAACCCGCTTGACGGCAGTCAGACGTGCGAAACGAACGTAGTGAAGGAAAACGATTATAAAGTTTGGTGTGCTTTTTTATTGAATAAAGCGAGGCTGCATCCATTGCATAAAGTCCTTATCAAAATCTGACATTACTATATCAAACTCTTTTCATCATCGCAGTAGTATGACCCAGAGCCTAACTCCAAGGGTTTCTTGCTTTTTTTCCGCATGAACATCAAACTGAGCTGTCGCTGATTGATTGCACTGCTCTTTTCGAGCAACCTTTAGCTTGGACAGCATATGCTACAAATAAATAAAAAACGCCTAAAACGACTCTGGCAATTTATTGTCATTGTTGCCTGTTTCGGTACTGTCTTGATGCTGTTTATGTACAGCAATCAGCTCAACCACCGTAACTACAAGATGCTCTATGATCAGACCGAATCTCTGTCTCGAGTTATTTTACGTCAAGCCGCAGCCACTGCTTACACTGCCATTTCTGGTGATGACGTGGAAACACTCCAATTATTGGTTTCAAACCTTCAAGAAGAGCCGCTGATTCTGGATGCAGCAGTTTACGATGTGCGTGGCAACGTTCTGGCTACCTCGGTAGGTGCTATGCCCTTAGAGCAATTAACAGGGCTAAATACGCCTCTGGCTGTTGCCAGTATTGGACGACAACAATTGGTTGAGCCTGTTGCTCATGGCGGACACATCACAGGATTTGTTCGCATTACGCTTGAACACGGCAATGTCATCAAAGCGGCATCAAACCGCCTTGAGCAAAGCATTAATTTGGTGCGAGCAATGATATTGGTTGCGTTGGTGACAGGTGCATTGTTGATCTTTACGTTTGCGAACCGGAAAGACATATGGCGTTCAACCTTCCTGCTGAAGAACAACGACTGAAGATTGAATTGCGGAATATAAAAAAGGATGGCCAAAGCCATCCTTTTTTCTTGCAAGAAGATGTGCGAATTACGCTTCTTCTGCGTCACCCAGAAGAACTGATTCTAGAGCGATTTCGATCATTTCGTTGAACGTGGTTTGACGCTCTTCAGACGTGGTTTGTTCGCCAGTCTTGATGTGGTCAGACACAGTACAGATAGTCAGTGCTTTCGCGCCGAACTCTGCAGCAACACCGTAGATACCCGCCGCTTCCATTTCAACACCCAGGATGCCGTACTTCGCCATAGTGTCGAAGAATGCTGGCTCAGGAGAGTAGAACAGGTCTGCAGAGAAGATGTTACCAACACGTACGTTGATGCCTTTTGCTTTCGCTGCGTCAACTGCGTTACGAGTCATGTCGAAGTCAGCGATTGCTGCAAAGTCATGGCCGTTGAAACGGGTACGGTTGATTTTCGCATCAGTAGATGCGCCAACACCGATGATAACTTCACGCAGTTTTACGTCTTCACGCACTGCACCACAGCTACCTACACGGATGATTTTCTTCACGCCGAAGTCTTTGATCAGCTCAGTGGTGTAGATTGAGCATGATGGGATACCCATACCGTGGCCCATAACAGAAATCTTACGGCCTTTGTAAGTACCGGTGTAACCGAACATGTTGCGAACGTCACAAACTTGTTTCACGTCATCCAGGAAAGTTTCTGCAATGTATTTCGCGCGCAGCGGATCGCCAGGCATCAGAACTACGTCTGCAAAATCACCCATTTCGGCATTGATATGTGGAGTTGCCATTTTTTATTTCCTTTTGATCAAAATTCGGAGTTAACCCGACGCTAATCGGGCCATCATCACCTGACGATGGCCGGAATTTCCTTTGGAATTACAGGAAAGATTTTCCGAATTCCATGTCTGACGTACCGAAGTACTTCGCCAGTGTCTGGCCGATGTCGGCAAAAGTCTCACGACGACCCAAAGAGCCTGCCGGTACTTTCTTACCAAACACCAACACAGGAATGTGTTCACGTGTGTGATCAGAGCCTTCCCACGTTGGATCACAACCGTGATCCGCCGTCAGGATTAGGATATCGTCTTCACCCATCATCTCTGTGATCTCAGGCAAACGCTTGTCAAAATATTCCAGCGCAGCGGCATAACCTGCAACGTTACGGCGGTGACCGTAATGTGAGTCGAAATCAACAAAGTTGGTGAATACGATGCTGTTCTCACCCGCTTCTTTCATCATGTCTTTGGTTGCATCAAACAATGCTTCCAAACCTGTCGCTTTCACTTTCTTGGTGATACCGCAGTTAGCGTAGATGTCTGCAATCTTACCGATCGAGATAACTTCACCATTCTTTTCTTCAACCAGCTTTTGCAGCACGGTTGCTGAAGGTGGCTCAACAGACAGGTCACGACGGTTACCTGTACGCTCGAACTTGCCTTTACCTGAGCCTACAAATGGGCGCGCGATAACGCGACCGATGTTGTAGTCTTCCAGCTCTTCACGAGCGATTTGGCAAAGCTCAAGCAGGCGATCAAGACCAAAGGTCTCTTCATGACACGCGATTTGGAATACGGAGTCCGCTGAGGTGTAGAAAATTGGCAAGCCAGTTTTCATGTGCTCTTCACCCAGATCATCAAGGATCTCGGTGCCTGATGCGTGACAGTTACCCAAGTAATCAGGGATACCTGCGCGCGCCAGAATACGGTCAGTCAGCTCTTTCGGGAAGCTGTTTTGCTTGTCGGTGAAGTAACCCCAATCAAACAGGACAGGTACACCTGCAATTTCCCAGTGACCCGACGGGGTATCTTTACCGGAAGACAGCTCAGCAGCGTGGCCGTAAGCCGCAACGATGTTCGCATTCGCATCCAAACCTTCTGGGAAGTAACCCGAAGATTCTTCACAGGCTTTTGCAAGACCCATCGCACTCAAATTTGGCAGCGTCAAAGGACCTTCACGGTCTGCATTGTTCGCATTGCCTTCGGCACACGCTTTTGCGATAGAGCCTAGGGTGTTTGCACCTACATCACCAAATTTATGTGCATCTTCCGTTGCACCAATTCCGAAAGAATCCAGAACCAAAATAATCGCGCGTTTCATGATCGCCTCCTTTAGACGTCTTGTGGGCCGATCTGGCGGTACACTTCTGGCGTCGCTTCTGGCGCATCATCAGTAATGCGCATCGCGGCTTGAAGTTGCTCCGCAGCTTGTTGCCATTCTGCTTCATCCTTAGCATGAACAACCGCCAGCGGCGTGGTGCTGTCAGCCTGCATACCCAAACGGATAACGTCACTGAAGCCCACAGAATAATCAATTGTATCGCTTGCAACGCGGCGTCCGCCGCCTAGACCAACAACTGCCATGCCAATAGCACGGGTATCCATCGCGGATACAAAGCCAGGGGTCTGCGCAAACACAGGTTTGATTACGTTTGCTGTTGCTAAATATTTGCTGTAATTCTCGACAAAATCGAGCGGACCACCCAAGCCTGCCACCATCTTGCCAAAGCATTCCGCTGCCTTACCGTTGTCCAGCACTGCTTGCAGTTTGTTCATCGCTTCCGCTTTGTCTTTTGCAAGGCCGCTGATCATCAGCATTTCGGCACACAATGCCATGGTGACGTTGTAAAGGCGAGGGTTTCGGTATTCACCGGTCAGGAACTGAACGGCCTCTTTCACTTCAAGCGCGTTACCCGCACTGGAAGCCAAAACTTGGTTCATATCGGTCAGCAATGAACTTGTACGGGTACCCGCACCATTTGCTACCGCTACGATAGATTTTGCTAGCTCTTCTGACTGTTCGTAAGTTGGCATAAATGCGCCAGAACCTACTTTCACATCCATCACCAACGACTCTAGGCCTGCTGCCAGTTTCTTGGAAAGGATAGATGCGGTGATCAGAGAGATATTGTCTACGGTTGCCGTCACATCACGTGTCGCGTAGACACGCTTGTCAGCCGGTGCCAAATCACCAGTTTGGCCAATAATTGCCACACCTGCGTCTTTGGTCACTTTACCGAAAATGTCGTTTGTAGGGGTGATGTTGTAGCCAGGAATGGCTTCCAACTTATCCAGCGTACCGCCAGTATGCCCCAGACCACGACCCGAGATCATTGGGACATAACCACCACATGCTGCCACCATTGGGCCAAGCATCAGTGACGTCACATCACCCACACCGCCAGTGCTGTGTTTGTCGACAATCGGGCCATCAAAATTCATGTGTGACCAATCAATGACCATGCCGGAATCACGCATTGCACACGTCAGTGCGACACGCTCATCCATGGTCATGTCATTGAAGTACACGGCCATGGCAAATGCTGCGATCTGTCCTTCAGAGACAGTCTCTTTGGCAATGCCCTGGATAAAGAAATTAATTTCATCAGTTGTCAGCGCAACGTTATCGCGTTTCTTTCTGATGATTTCCTGAGGAAGGTACATAGTGCGACCTCGCAACCAAGTGAATTCGCGTTAACGGGGAATGCGAACATTCCCCTCAGAAAGGCTTAGTAGCCACCTTCCGCTGCTTTATCACCTTCACCCAGCGTGTGGAGTAGGTTCGCTAGCAGGCTTGATGCACCGAAACGGTAGTGTGCGTTATCCGCCCATTCACCGCCTAGGATACGGTCAGCCATCGCTAGGTATTCTGCTGCATCTTCAGCAGTACGCACACCGCCAGCTGGTTTGAAACCAACGGTTTCAGCAACACCCATGTCTTTGATAACAGTCAGCATGATTTCTGCTGATTCTGGGGTCGCGTTTACAGGTACTTTACCGGTAGATGTTTTGATGAAGTCTGCACCAGCTTCGATACAGATTTCTGATGCACGCTTGATCAACGCAGCGTCTTTCAGTTCACCCGTTTCGATGATCACTTTCAGCGTTACTTCGCCACATGCTTCTTTACATTGCTTAACTAGCTCGAAGCCTGTTTTCTCATCGCCTGCGATCAACGTGCGGTAAGGGAATACCACATCAACTTCGTCTGCACCGTACGCAACCGCTGCCTTCGTTTCTGCAACCGCAATTTCGATGTCATCATTGCCGTGAGGGAAGTTAGTCACAGTAGCAATTTTAATGTCTGGGGTGCCTTGCTCGCGAAGTTGTTTCTTCGCTACAGGGATAAAGCGTGGGTAGATGCAGATAGCAGCAGTGTTACCTACTGATGTTTTCGCGTTCTTACACAGTTCGATCACTTTCGCATCTGTGTCGTCATCGTTTAGGGTGGTCAGGTCCATCAGTTTAAGGGCACGAAGGGCTGCTGCTTTTAGATCGCTCATGACTTTCTCCAGTCTAAATACTCAAAACCAAGTAACAAGTTGCAGTACGGGTCAGTGTGTACTCACAACTTGATGAGCGGACTTGGCTCCTTGAAGTTTGGCTTGTGCTTTCGGCTTTGCCAATCAACATTCCATGTTGCCGCACACATACCAGCAAGCTGGCTGTGTTATTCAAACCACGACATGCATTACGCCGTTAGCTTGAACAGAAAAGTTCTACTGTTTCCGCTGTCACTGCAAAACAGAAGTGAAAATATATGAAAGACCACTTCCGAATCTTTGACAGTGCTCACCAATTTTATCAATGTTCTTCAACCAGCACTAGGTGTTACCTGTTTCTGTTGAAAAACACTTTGTTGCTAGAAAGGCATTTCTAAAATGTCACCGGCAGGAATACGCCTTTGTGTTTAGATATTACACCACTCTATCTGGCTGCAAACACATCGGGTGTCTTAATGCTGCTTAAATAATTCAACTTACTGTCCGCTGTTCTTTACGCACAAAAAAACCGCCTCACAAGGAG
>NZ_JAJUBB010000028.1 GCF_028683135.1 Enterovibrio qingdaonensis | reverse complement strand
CTGTAAAGGCAGTGCGTTTTTGTCATTCGTTCGCTTATTTGCTTAGGGCAAAAGTAGGAAGAGAAAGGTGCCAGCGAATAGCTGCGAGTCGAATGCCCAGTGTGGTGATCATCCCGGTGATTGACGCGAACTCTGCGCCAGCATTTGATGCCAATACCAATGTATGCATGATACCGCCAGCAATACAGGCAGTGGCATAGACTTCTGTTCTCAAAACCATAGGAATTTCTCTGGCGAGCACGTCACGCAGAATACCGCCGCCGCAGCCCGTTAGAACGCCCATAATGATCGCGACAATCGGAGAGGCACCGTAGCTTAGTGCTTTATCTACACCGATAGCGACAAATACGGCAAGGCCGATGGCGTCAGCCACTGGTAATACATACCACGGTAGGCGTCTAGGATGGCGGATCAGTAACATACTCAGTACGCAAGTAATGAGGATTACCCAAAGGTATTCGGGTTCGTTGACCCAAAACACTGGCGTCGCTCCAAGAACCATATCTCGGATTGTTCCCCCGCCAATGGCAGTCACCATAGCAAGCACGACAACCCCAAATGGGTCCATGCGGAGCTTACCAGCCAGTAATACACCCGATACTGCAAACACGACAGTGCCGAACATATCCAGAAGATATAAAAGCATGATGGATTATCTCATCTCAAAACGTAAAAGCGGCGCGATTTTACGTCAAAGATATGCCCTAGCAATCCGAAGTAATCACTTGTTTGGAGTGAGAATTTCGAATTAGTGACCGAGATCGCTTCTTACTTTGTCCATTGCCTTACAAATTTGATCTACCGCTTTAAGGGCGCGCGGGGTTGGACGGTTCAGCCAATCTCCAGTAATGGCATAAATATGGTCATTTTTAACCGCGGGAACGTAATCGGCCCATGTTGACCATAGTGCATCAGGTTTTGCTTTTGTGTTTGGATAGAATAGGGCTTGCGGCTTTCTAACGACCACTTGCTCAACACTGACTTGGGGATAAGGGGCTGGGCTGTTGCCGAAAATATTTTCTCCACCACACAGATTAAACAAAGGCTGTGGCCAGTGATCAGCATTGTTGGTAAGTAGCGGGGTGTCGCTGAGCTGATAAAAGTAAGGCACCTTTGGCTTGCCTTGCTGCGCCGTTTCAATATTTTTTAGGGCGGAGCGAATAGCGTCGGCCCGGCTTTTTGCCTTCTCAGGATCACTAGACCACTGACCAAGCTTTTCAATGTTGTCTGCGGCGTCATACAGCGAATGCGGGTTGGAATAAAATACGTCGATACCAAGACGCTCCAATTTTGCGAGCTCCTTGTCTGGATTCCCGCCTTTCCAGGCTAGTACCAAATCAGGCTTTAGTGTCACGACGCGTTCGATGTTGATCCCCCGGTAGTTGGCGACTTGCTCAAGTTCGAGAGCTTCCGGCGGGTAGTCACTGTGCGCACTGACGGCGATGAGGTTCTCTCCAAGGCCCGCTTCATAGGCGAGTTCTGTGGTGTGAGGAGAAAGGCTGATAACGCGAAGAGGTGCGGCGACTGCCAGTGTAGGCAGGCACAAAAGTAAAACCAAAAAACGAAACATCATAAAAATCCGTGTGCGAACCACATGAAGAAGCTTTGAATGACAATCCAAATAAGGGCTTTTTGCCTGAGCTGTTGGTTCAGCATTGCAAGATGTAAAGAGGATGGGGTGATGATCCCGCCGAGTGTCGGGCGCGACACTTTGTCATTGTCATAGATTGCAGGGCCACCAAGAGCTACTTGAAACTTGGCACCAGATGATGCGAGAAGCCATCCTATGCCATTGGCTGACCATTGATTTCCATTGAGCCTGATAGCTTCAATTGCGTGATTGAATCGAAGACCTGCAGCGATCAACAGGGCAAAAAGGCGATTTGGAAGCCAATCCAACACCGTAAGAAATGCCGCGGTAGCAAGGCCAAAGTCAGCATACTCTTGGCGTCGCGTTGGCCAGCAGCGTGCAAGTTGCACGATCAGAGCATAAAGGAAGGCCGCAATACCGCCGCCGATGGCATACCAAAAAAGCACACCAATGAGGCCACGGGCATAGCCTGCAAGAAGGGTTTCACAACCGGCTTTAGCAATACCCACTTGAGATAACGAGCACGTATCGCGATTCAATATCTTTGACAGATAAGTGCGAGCAGTGGGTTTGTCGTCTCTATTGAGAGCCTGCTCGACATTGTATGCCGCGACAGAAATAGGCTTCCATCCCAGCGCAAACCAAAGCAAAAGCAAATCAAACAACCAAACGGTCCAAACGAGTTGCTTCAGTGCTATCAATAGCACGGCAATGGTAAGCCACATTATGGCTAAAGAGAGAGTGCCAGCGAGCCTTTGTTGTGCAGGTGGGTCTTCAAGATGGTTTACCTTTTCCGCGATGGCAACTGCCACTCGTCGCCACAGTCCAAGTGGCGTGATGTTGGCAGGAATAGGGTAGAACCAATGCAAAATAAGTGCTCCCCACATGGCCAGCAGGGTCGAATGGTCCAAAAGTGCACCAAACGGTGTGGGGAGCTCGGTCATTATGCTTTCAGCAGCTCAACCATTTTTTCAACCATGTCACTTGAGCTTTTCGCTGCCAGTGGCAGGAACTCATCAAATGTCATTGGTGATTCTTTGTCTGCAACGTCCGAGATAGCGCGAACGACCACAAACGGCACTTTGAACTGGTGACAAGTTTGTGCAATTGCAGCCGCTTCCATTTCTACTGCTACAACAGCAGGGAAATGGGTACGGATGTAGTTTTGACGCTCTGCAGTGCAAACAAACGCATCGCCCGTACAAATCAGACCACGAACCGCGTGCGGTGCGGGTTCCATCGCTGCCAGTGCTTGCTCAGCAATATCCATCAGTTTTTCATCTGATGTAAAGGTTGCTGGCTGACCTGCCATTTGACCCATGGTGTACCCAAAAGCAGTGACGTCTGCATCGTGGTAAGCCACGTCAGTAGAAATAACCACGTCACCTAGGTTCAGGCTTGAATCAAAACCGCCAGCAGAACCCGTGTTGATGACCATGTTAGGTTTGAAACGGTCAAGCAGCACAGCGGTGCTAAGTGCAGCAGCGACTTTACCAATACCAGATTGCAGCAAAACGATATCTACACCATTTAGGTCGCCCGTGTAGAATTTACTGCCCGCAATTTCTTGAAGTTGGCAGTTGTTCATCAGGTTTTTTAGCAGGGTTACTTCCTGCTCCATTGCACCGATAATACCGATTTTCATCTATGTTCTCGTTGAGTTTGTGTCAATGCACAGAGTGTATCACGCAGACTTCTTTGACGGATAATAACTCTGAGGGCCAGCTGCGTTTTTTGACCGATTCAAGTAAGTTTGTGTGACCTATATATGCTTCGACGGCAACCATAAAAAATCCTCTCACAGGGGAGAGGATTTTAGGTGAACGGAAGTATAAAGATCGCGATACGATCGCAAATGTCGGTTATACGTTCAAGAAGTCCATAATACCTTCAGCTGCTTTTCTGCCTTCATCTATGGCTGTTACAACGAGATCGGAACCACGCACTGCGTCACCACCTGCGAAAATCTTTTCGTTGGTGGTTTGGTAGGAGAACGCACTTTGCGCAGGGGCTTTAATGCGCCCCCATTGGTCTAAATCTACATTGAATGGCTCAAGCCACGTCATTTGATGTGGTTGGAAGCCAAACGCCATAATGACTGCGTCCGCTGGCAGAATGTGCTCACTGCCTTCCACCGGCTGTGGGCGACGGCGTCCCGCATCATCGGGTTCACCCAGTTCGGTTTTCACGACTTTCACGCCACTGACTTTGCCTGTTGCATCAAGTTCAATGCCGAGAGGTTGGAGGTTGAACATGAAATTCACACCCTCCTCACGTGCATTTTTCACTTCACGACGCGAGCCCGGCATGTTCTCTTCATCTCGACGGTATGCACAAACGACGCTTTTGGCATTTTGACGAATGGACGTACGTACACAGTCCATGGCGGTATCACCGCCCCCGAGTACGACCACTTTCTTGCCAGCCATGTCGATAAAATCTGGTGCAGTCGCTTGGTCCAGATCCATAACGCGGTAAGTGTTTGCGATCAAAAACGGCAGGGCATCAAATACCCCTTCCGCATCTTCGTTTTCTAGACCTGCACGCATCGATTTGTAAGTGCCGACTCCAAGGAACACCGCATCATAGTCTTTGAGCAAGTCTTCCATGGTGACATCGGTGCCGACCTCGGTATTGAGTTGAAACTCTACGCCCATTTCGGTGAAAACGCGTTGGCGATTACGCATTACGTCTTTTTCCAACTTAAAGGACGGAATACCGAAAGTTAGCAGGCCACCAATTTCTGGGTAACGGTCGAAGACAACGGGTTTGACGCCGTTTCTTACCAGCACATCTGCACAGGCAAGACCTGCAGGGCCAGCTCCGACAATGGCGACTTTCTTGTCTGTCCATTCCACCCCGGACATGTCGGGTTTCCAGCCCATCTCGAAGGCTTTGTCGGTAATGTACTTTTCGATGTTACCAATAGTAACTGCGCCGAAGTCATCATTCAGGGTACATGACCCTTCACAGAGACGGTCTTGCGGACACACGCGGCCGCACACTTCGGGCAGACTGTTGGTTTGATGTGACAGTTCCACCGCTTCGATGATGCGCCCTTCGTTGGCAAGCTTCAGCCATTGCGGGATGTAGTTATGAACGGGGCACTTCCATTCACAGTAAGGATTGCCGCAATCTAAACAACGGTCTGCTTGCGCGGAAGCTTGCTTGTGATTAAACGGTTCATAGATTTCAATGAACTGAGTTTTGCGCGCTTTGATCGGCTTCTTACGCGGGTCGATTCGTTGCACGTCGATAAATTGGTATACGTTCTGGCTCATAAGGTCCTCCGTTACTGCGCCTGAACGCGCAACTCTGCTGCGCTTCGGCTTTGGTGACCCAGCAGTGAGCGTACATCCGCTGCTTTCGGTTTCACCAGATAGAATTTACTGATCCATTGTTCAAAGTCGGCAAGGATTTCCTGTGCACGACACGAGCCTGTTAGCTCGAAGTGTTGATCAATGAGTCCACGGAGGTGTTCTTGATGAATGGTGAGTTTGTCTAAAGACAGAGCTTCAACCAATTCAGGGTTTACTCGGCCTTCAAAATCACCGCTTTCATCAAGTACATAGGCAAAGCCTCCTGTCATGCCTGCGCCAAAGTTCACGCCAGTATGACCAAGAATGGCGATGATGCCGCCTGTCATGTATTCACACGCATTGTCACCAGCACCTTCCACCACAGCGAGTGCGCCAGAATTTCGAACGGCAAATCGTTCACCCGCTTTACCTGAAGCGAAAAGCTTGCCGCCCGTTGCACCGTAAAGGCAGGTATTACCGATAATGGTGGACTCGTGTGAGTTAAATGCAGAGCCAACCGGTGATTTGATGACGATGTTACCGCCCGCCATGCCTTTACCGACATAGTCGTTGGCATCGCCTGTCAGCGTAAGGTTAACGCCTCCTGCGTTCCACACCCCAAAAGATTGCCCAGCAGTTCCCTGCAAGTGAATGTCGAGTGGTGTGGCTGCCATACCTTGGTTGCCATAACGCTTGGCGATGGCTCCAGAGAGCGATGCTCCTACCGAACGGTCCGTGTTGCGAATATCCAGATACGCACTCGCCGGACGGCGTTGTTCGATCGCACTTTCAAAGGTCTCTAACAGTTTGTGGTTGAGAGCTGCCTTATCAAAGGGTGCATTGGGTTCGCTCCAGTAAACCGTCTTATTCCCAACAGGTTTCGGGCTCTCGAGAATGTCAGAGAGATCCAGTTTGAGTTGTTTCGCCGTAAAGCCATCGACCGCTTCGAGCAGATCGGTACGACCAATCAGGTCGGTGAGTTTCTCCACGCCCAGTTGCGCCATCAGTTCTCGGACTTCTTCGCCAAGGCCTTTAAAGAAGTTCATCACCTGCTCCGGCAGGCCTTTGAAGTACTCGCGGCGCAAGGTGTCATCTTGAGTGGCAACGCCCGTTGCACAATTATTTAGATGGCAAATGCGCAGGTATTTACAGCCAAGAGCCACCATAGGGGCCGTACCAAAGCCGAAGCTTTCAGCCCCCAAAATGGTCGCTTTGATAATGTCCAAACCGGTTTTTAAGCCGCCATCCACCTGAAGGCGAATTTTGTGGCGAAGGCCGTTAGACACCAATGCCTGCTGCGTTTCCGCCAATCCCAACTCCCACGGACTGCCCGCGTATTTCACTGATGTTAGTGGGCTGGCACCTGTACCGCCGTCGTAACCAGAGATGGTGATGAGGTCGGCATAGGCTTTTGCCACGCCGACAGCAATGGTGCCTACGCCAGGCTCAGACACGAGCTTGACGGAAACCAGCGCATTTGGGTTGACCTGCTTGAGGTCAAAAATAAGCTGCGCTAAGTCCTCAATCGAGTAAATATCGTGGTGAGGCGGTGGTGAAATCAGCGTGACGCCTTGCACCGAATGGCGAAGACGAGCAATTTCAGCCGTGACTTTATGACCGGGTAGCTGACCACCTTCACCGGGCTTCGCTCCTTGTGCCACTTTGATTTGTAGAACGTCAGCGTTCGTTAAGTAGTGTGGTGTTACACCAAACCGACCTGATGCAATCTGTTTAATGCGTGAGTTGCGCTCAGAGTTAAATCTGCGTGGGTCTTCGCCGCCCTCTCCTGAGTTCGAGTTGCCACCTAAGCGGTTCATGGCGATAGCCAGTGCTTCGTGCGCTTCAGGGCTCAATGCGCCAATGGACATGGCTGCGGAGTCAAAACGTTTAAATAGCTCACTGGCGGGCTCAACCTTCTCCAGTGCAATCGGTGTTTCGATGGGTTTCAACGCCATGAGATCGCGAAGGGAAGAGGCTGGGCGGTTGTTCACGGTTTCTGCGTACGTTTTGTAATCCAACGCTTCGCCTGATTTCACCGCCGATTGCAGCGAATTAACCACATCTGGGTTGTACGCGTGGTATTCACCACCATGAACGTATTTCAGTAAACCGCCGTGCTCAATAGGTTTACGTTTGAGCCAAGCGCGACGCGAGAGATTGTATAAATCTTGCTGGAAGTCGCTAAAGTCCGCGCCTTCGATGCGGCTGGCAACGCCTTTGAAGCAGAGTTCGACCACCTTACTGTTAAGGCCAATGGCTTCAAATAACTGGGAACAACGGTATGAAGCGATGGTTGAAATCCCCATCTTAGACATGATCTTGAACAGGCCTTTATTGATACCGTTTCGGAAGTTCACCATGGCATCACTCATGGACTTGGTGATGATGCCTTTTTCAACCATTTTTCCTATCGACTCGTAGGCGAGGTAAGGGTAAACAGCCGTTGCGCCAAATCCGAGAAGAACCGCAAACTGATGAGGGTCTCGTGCAGAGGCTGTTTCTACAACGATATTGGCATCACAGCGCAGTGAATTGTCGACAAGGCGTTTTTGGACGGCGCCAACGGCCATTGCTGCTGGGATAGGGTACTTGTCTTTTGATATGCCTCGATCAGACAGAACAATCAACACCGTACCGTCGCGGACAACACGCTCAACCTGATCGCACAGGTCGATAATTGCGTGCTCGAGATCTTTCTCTTTTGGGTCAAAGTTGATGTCGATGATGCTGTTTTGATAGTGCTCATCATCTAACTCCAACAACTGCACCATATCAGAATACAGCAGAACCGGACTTTTAAACGCGACGCGTTGCGCGTGTCCGTCTGTTTCGGAAAATACATTCACTTCACGACCGATACAGGTTGCGAGCGACATGACATGATTTTCTCGTAATGGATCGATCGGCGGGTTGGTTACCTGTGCAAATTTCTGGCGGAAGTAATCCGCGATGTTTCGCTCTTTCGACGACAGCACTGCCATCGGGGTGTCATCCCCCATAGAGCCCGTTGCTTCTTGGCCAATATCACCAAGGACACGAAGCACCTGATCAAGCTCTTCGCCGGAAACGCCAAACATTTTCTGATAAGTATGGAGTTCATCATCATCCATACTGCGCTGACCGGCGTTGTCTTCTGATGACAAAGCTTCGAATGGCGTTAGGCGTTTAACGTTTGCATCCAGCCATTCGCGGTAAGGGTGGCGACTTTTAAGATCGTTATCGATATCGGCCGATCGCCAGATTTCACCTTCGAAGGTGTCGATAACCAAGAGTTCACCCGGCCCCACTCGGCCTTTTTCGGCCACTTCATCCGGCGCGTAATCCCAGATCCCGATTTCCGATGCTAAGGTGATGAGCTTGTCTTTGGTCACCACGTAGCGCGCTGGACGTAGACCGTTTCTATCCAAGTTACATGCAGCATAGCGACCGTCTGACATGACGATACCGGCCGGGCCATCCCATGGCTCCATGTGCATGGAGTTAAAGTCATAGAAAGCGCGTAAATCTGGGTCCATATCTGGATGATTTTGCCAAGCGGGTGGCACCAACATGCGCATGGCGCGGAACAGATCCATGCCGCCAGCGAGGAAAACTTCGAGCATATTGTCGAGGCTTGAACTGTCTGAACCGGTTTCGTTGACAAAGGGTGCTGCCTCTTTCAAATCGGGCAGCAGCGGAGAGTTAAACTTGTAAGCACGGGCGCGTGCCCATTGTCTGTTACCTTCAATGGTGTTGATTTCACCATTGTGCGCCAAGTAGCGGAAAGGCTGAGCCAGAGGCCATTTCGGCGTGGTATTGGTGGAAAAGCGCTGGTGGAACAAACAAATTGAAGACTCTAACCGCAGGTCTGCTAAATCGAGGTAGAAACGGGGCAGGTCTGCAGGCATACACAAGCCTTTGTACACAATGGTACGTGTAGAGAGGCTTGTGACGTAAAAATCAGGATCATCACTAAGGGCTTTTTCAGCGCGGCGTCGGGCAATATAAAGGCGGCGTTCTAAATCGCGTGCGCGCCAACCTGCGGGGCCATTAATGAATACTTGTTCAATATGCGGCACTGAGCTTAGTGCTATTTCACCCAATACATCTGCGTTGGTCGGGACTTCACGCCAACCTACGATTGATAGCGTTTCAGCTTCGATTTCCTGCGCAAATACGTCTTTTGCGCGCTGTGCTTTTGCGGGATCGT
The DNA here is from genome assembly GCF_028683135.1 of Enterovibrio qingdaonensis. GTDB lineage: Bacteria > Pseudomonadota > Gammaproteobacteria > Enterobacterales > Vibrionaceae > Enterovibrio > Enterovibrio qingdaonensis. Next base: position 44,843 of record NZ_JAJUBB010000028.1, on the reverse strand, counting down.
TGCTGAGAAAAATCATGCCGACGCCGTAAAGCTTACTGAGCGTCCAGCCGTTTTCTTCTGCGATGATACGGAAAAATGAATCAGGCTTTTGAAGTGATAAGCCGCAACCATCACCCGTTTTCCCATCGGCATTAATTGCACCTCGGTGGGTCATTCGGTCTAGTGCGGAAATGGCTGTTCTGACGAGCTTATGGCTGGCTTCACCTTCGGTATGCGCGATGAGGCCAAAGCCGCAATTGTCTTTCTCCAGCGTAGGGTCGTACAGCGACATTTGCAATTCTCCCTTGCGACTGCTCCAAGCAGTGACTGCAGTGTTTCTATGCCTTCCTGGCATTTAGATTATGATTGATTTTATTATCTTGGGTAATGATGTTCTCACTGTTCAGCATTGATGCTGAGGTGAAGATGCGCGAGTAATAAAGCGCATATTTTCTTCTCGACCCTTCACGTTATCCATTATTTGCAAAGAGGTCAAATTTCGTCACATTACATTAACTTTGCGAATAAACAGCTATATATGTCGAAAAGGTAGTATGTAGGCAGGATTTTGTGGTGATTTTTTTAACTCTGTCGCAGAGATTAACCTTATCGGTTGGTGGTGTTTTTTGATCTTTTAGTTGGGATTAACCGCGACTAACGCCGATCCGGTTTAATTCGCCTAAAAAGTCGCGGATGCACGGTGGCGGTGTGAAAGGTTAACTGTTTGGAATATAGAATAAAAAAGCCAGCCCTGATGGGCTGGCAAAACTGGAAGATAACACTTACTTATAATTATGCGGAAAGCATCAGTGAATCTGCTTTTGCTTCAAGGTTGGTGTTGCCCATCAGATACGCATCAATGGAGCGCGCGCACTCACGACCTTCATTGATACAACGTACAACCAGAGACTGGCCAGTACGCATATCACCCGCAGCAAATACACCTTTTTGATTAGTTTGGAAGTCGTTGGTTGCCACGTTTCCGCGGTCATCCAAAGCCACATCAAGTTGCGCGAGTACGCCATGTGGTTCTGGGTGTAAGAAACCCATCGCCAAGAAGGCATTGTCACAAGGAATCACGCGCTCAGACCCTGCAACTTCTTCAAAGCTTGGGCGTTCGCCAGGTGCAGCATCTTTCCAAACGATGTCAGCGATACGCAGGGCTTTCACATTACCTGCGTCATCACCGATGAACTCTTTGGTCAGAATGTTCCAATGACGATCACAACCTTCTTCGTGAGACGTTGAAGTACGCATGATCATTGGATACTGAGGCCAAGGCATGTTCGCTGGGCGCTTCTCAGGTGGAATCGGCATGATTTCGACTTGAGTAATGCTCTTCGCACCGTGGCGGTTTGATGTGCCCACGCAGTCAGAGCCAGTATCGCCACCACCGATAACAACCACGTGTTTGTCTTTGACGTGAATTTCCTCGGTCTTCAAATCCATATCGTTTGCACGACGGTTGTTTTGACCAAGGAACTCCATTGCAAAGTGAACACCGTTAAAGTCACGACCAGGGATTGGCAGGTCGCGAGGTACGGTTGAACCGCCGGTCAGCAGAACCACGTCATAGTCTTGGCGGATTTGCTGAGCATTCACATCTTTACCGACATGTGCGTTAACGACGAATTCAATGCCTGCTTCTGCCATCAAGTTGATTTTACGGTCGATAACATCCATGCCTAACTTGAAGTCAGGAATACCGAAACGCAGCAAGCCGCCAACTTTCTCATCACGCTCAAACACAGTGACGGAATGACCAGCACTGTTTAACTGTTCTGCCGCAGAAAGACCTGCAGGGCCAGAACCGATGATTGCCACTTTCTTCCCTGTGCGAGACGTCGGTGTTTTTGGTTTGGCATACCCTTCACGGTATGCCGTTTCAACAATGGTTTTCTCGATGTTACAGATCGTGATTGGGTCTTGGTTAATACCCAATACACATGCACTTTCACAAGGAGCTGGACACACACGGCCAGTGAATTCTGGGAAGTTGTTGGTTGAGCTTAGGATATTCCACGCTTCTTCCCAGCTATCACGATACACCGCATCGTTGAACTCAGGGATGATGTTACCGATCGGACACCCGTTGTGACAGAAAGGTACACCACAGTCCATACAGCGTGATGATTGCTCGTTAATCTTCTCCCCAAACTCTTCGTTCAGAACAAACTCTTTGTTGTCCTGGATACGAACAGATGGGTCCTTTTTGCCCGGGAGTTCACGGCCAAATTCTAAAAATCCAGTTGGCTTACCCATTTACAGCCTCCACTTCTTCCTTGTTTTCGGCTTCTTCCTTGCGTTTTAGCAACACAGCTTTGTAATCGCGCGGCATGACTTTCACGATGCGCTTAAGGTTCTCGTCTAGGTTAGACAAGAAGGTTTTAGCAACGGCACTGCCTGTCAGAGCTAGGTGTTTTGTAACCATCTCTGTCAGCAGCTCAACGTCTTCTGCATCCAATGGATCCAAGTCAACCAGCTCAGGGTTCAATTTGGACTCGAAGTCTTCGAACTGATCCCAGATATATGCCACACCACCACTCATACCAGCAGCAAAGTTACGGCCTGTTTGACCCAATACGACAGTGACACCGCCCGTCATGTATTCACAGCCATGGTCGCCAATACCCTCAACAACCACTTTCGCGCCCGAGTTACGTACACAGAAACGCTCACCAGCAACACCGCGGATGAATGACTCACCTGAGGTTGCGCCATAGAAACACACGTTACCAACAACAATGTTGTCTTCGGCAATGATGTCGCTCTTCGCATCTGGGTAAAGCACCAAGGTACCGCCAGATAACCCTTTACCCCAGTAGTCGTTCGCGTCGCCTTCAACTTCGAATTTCACGCCTTTCGCAAGGAATGCACCGAAGCTTTGACCTGCAGAGCCTTTGAATTTCACATTCATTTGCTCAGGCAAGCCTTGGTCTTTGTAGATTTTCGAAATCTCATTCGACAACATGGTACCCGCGCTGCGGTCCGTGTTAACGATAGCGAACTCAGCATCCACCTTGCGGCCTTCATAAAGCGCACTTGAAGCAGCTTCAATCAAGCGGCGATCCAGCACGGTTTCAAGACCATGGTTTTGCTCAGTCTGGCAGTACATGCCGTCGCCTTCACGTGGCTCTTCTTTGTGAAGAACAACATTCAGGTCGAGGTTCTGGTATTTCCAGTGACCCACATCGCTACGTACTTTGAGGTGCTGAGATTGACCAACCATCTCGTTAATGGTGCGGTAGCCCAGCTCTGCCATGACTTCACGTAGGCCTTCAGCCATGTAGGTGAAGAAGGTCACGATGTCTTCTACGCGGCCGTCAAAACGCTCACGCAGGGTTTTATCTTGTGTCGCGATACCAACAGGACAGGTGTTGAGGTGACACTTACGCATCATGATACAGCCTTCAACAACCAGTGCTGCGGTCGCCACGCCCCATTCTTCTGCGCCCAGCAGTGTTGCGACTGCAAGGTCACGTGGGGTTTTCATCTGACCATCTGATTGAACGACGATACGGTTACGTAGGCCGTTTTTCAGCAGTGTTTGGTGCGTTTCTGCCAGACCAAGCTCCCACGGTAGGCCCGCGTGCTTGATTGAAGACAGTGGAGAAGCACCGGTACCGCCATCAAAGCCTGCAATCAGAACAACGTCAGCTTTTGCCTTCGCTACACCTGATGCAATGGTACCGACACCCGCTTCCGATACCAGTTTCACGTTCACACGTGCTTCGCGGTTCGCGTTTTTCAAATCGTAAATCAGCTGTGCCAAGTCTTCGATTGAATAGATATCGTGGTGCGGCGGTGGCGAAATTAGGCCGACGCCTGGGGTTGAGTGACGTGTACGACCAATCCAGTCATCCACTTTGTGGCCTGGAAGTTGACCACCTTCACCTGGCTTCGCACCTTGTGCCATTTTGATCTGAATTTCAGCAGCATTGGTGAGGTAGTAAGAGGTAACACCGAAGCGGCCTGAAGCAACCTGTTTGATTGCAGAGCGTTCCCAGTCACCGTTTTCTTTCTTCTCAAAACGCGCTGGGTCTTCACCGCCTTCGCCCGAGTTGGATTTCGCGCCAATGCGGTTCATCGCAACTGCTAGGGTAGAGTGCGCTTCGTGAGAGATAGAGCCAAAGCTCATTGCACCAGTAGCGAAACGCTTCAGGATATTCTCAATAGGCTCAACTTCTTCCAGCGGAATGCTGCCTGCTGGGTTTTTCACAAAGTCGAACTGGCTACGCAGCGTTGCAGCATCATCACCTTGGCTGTCTACAGCATGGCAATATTCTTTAAACTGCTTAACGTCTTTGTTGCGCGTTGAGTTTTGTAGCAAATGGATAGTTTCAGGGTTGAACAGGTGTTTCTCACCACGTTGCTTCCACTGATAAACACCACCGACATCCAGCATTTGAACTGGGATCTCTCGCGTTGGGTAACCGAGGCGATGGCGAATCAGCACTTCTTTGGCGATGTCGTCAATGCTCAGGCCTTGGATGCGCGAAACGGTACCGGTGAAGTATTTGTCGACAACCGCTTTGCTAATACCCAGTGCTTCAAAAATCTGCGCGCCGTGGTAAGACTGAAGGGTTGAAATCCCCATCTTCGAGAAGATTTTCAACAGGCCAGCGTTGATAGACTTACGGTAGTTCTCGAACAACGCATCCACATCAGCGTTAGGGTCGAGTTTTTTCGTGCGCTGCAAATCGACCAGAGTTTCGTAGACCAGGTACGGGTTAACAGCATTCGCACCGTAGCCAACGAGTGTGGCGAAGTGATGAGTTTCACGGGCGTCGCCCGTTTCGATAACAATGTCCGCTTTTGCACGTAGGCCTTTACGGATCAGGTGGTGGTGAACGGCACCAACAGCCAGCATCGCAGGGATTGCTGCGTGGTTTGAGTTCACTGCACGGTCAGTCAGCAGAATGATGGAATATCCGTCATTAACTGCATCTTCGGCGTACTGACAAATACGCTTCAGAGCGCGCTCAAGCTTGCCATTTTCACCGCTTGCACGGAAAACAATATCGAGCGTTTTTGCTTGAAGGTGGTCGTTATCAATCGCACGCAGCTTCTCAAGCTCTGCATTGCTTAGAACTGGCGTTTCCAGTTCGACTTTACGGCAGTGCTCTGGGCTTTCAATCAAGAGGTTTTGATCTTTACCCAAGTATGTTTTCAGCGACATAACCATGCGCTCACGGATCGGGTCGATCGGTGGGTTGGTTACCTGCGCAAACAACTGCTTGAAGTAGTTTGATAAGTGCTGGGACTGATGAGACAAGATAGCCAATGGCCAATCTGCTCCCATTGCACCTAACGGCTCTTTACCGTCTTTCGCCATAGGCACCAGAATTTCATTTACTTCTTCAGTGGTGACACCAAACGCTTGTTGGTGGTGAAGCAAACGCTCTGGAGATGGCTGGTGGTGCTTTGAATCAGCTTCTGGCAGCTTGTCCAGTTTCAGCAGGTTTTTTTCTACCCACTCTTGGTAAGGCTGTGCAGAAGCAATTTCATTTTTCACTTCTTCATCAGAAATGATGCGGCCTTGCTCAAGGTCAGCAACGAAGATGCGACCAGGTTGCAAACGGCCACGGAAATGAACGTTTTCTGGGGCAATGTCTACCACACCTGACTCGGATGCCATGATGAGGTAGTCGTCTTTGGTAACGGTATAGCGGCTTGGGCGTAAACCGTTACGGTCCAATGTTGCGCCCACTTTTACACCGTCAGTGAAACACAGAGAGGCTGGGCCATCCCACGGTTCCATAATATTGGCGTGGAATTGGTAGAAGGCACGGAGTTTTGGATCCATGTCTGTCTTCTCTTGCCATGCTTCAGGCACCATCATCATCAGTACGTGCGGCATGCTGCGACCAGACAGCGTAAGCAGTTCCAGTGCCATATCGAAGTTGGCAGAGTCAGATGCGCCTTCTTGGCAGATAGGTAGCAGCATCTTGAGTTCTTGCTCACTGAACAGTTTTGACTCGAGCAACGCTTCACGCGCTTTCATCCAGTTCAGGTTACCGCGAACGGTATTGATCTCACCATTGTGCGCGATGTTACGGAAAGGCTGAGCCAAGCGCCAACGCGGGAATGTATTGGTAGAGAATCGTGAGTGAACCAGTGCCAACGCGGTGACCATCGTTTCACTTTGCAGGTCTAAGAAGTATTGCGGCACTTGTTCAGTAGTCAGCTGGCCTTTGTAAACCAGAGTTTTTGCAGAGAACGAGTTAATGTAGAAGTCATCGCCAATGTTCGACACACTTTCAAGGCATACACGAACGGTATAGTTACGAAGAACGAACAGTTTGCGTTCTAACTCGTCAATAGAAAGATGATCGCCACCCGTTACAAATGCGTGTTCGAAATGCGGTTCGGTCTCTAATGGGTCGGCACCAATCATGGAGTTGTCAGTTGGCAACTCACGGTAGCCAATGACTTCGAGTTCCAGTCTTTTTGCGTTGCGTTCGAAAATTTCACGACATTGTTGACGTTTGTTCTCGTCTTTCGGGAACAGCATGACACCGACACCGTATTTGTCGGCAGAAGGTAATTGGAAGCCCAGATTACGCGTTTCTTCGAGCAAGAATTCGTGTGGTTTTTGCAGAAGAATACCTGCACCATCACCACTGCATGGATCGCAGCCTTGGCCACCACGGTGCTCCATACGCGCGAGCATGTCGAGTGCTTGAGTTACTATCGCGTGGGACTTTCTATTTTTGAGGTGGGCAACGAAGCCGATACCACAGGCGTCGTGTTCCATTTCGGGCACATAAAGCCCCTCTGTGCGTAGCACTGAATCAGTCATGTTTACGTCCTTCCAGTTGACACAAATGCTGGGGGAAGCATTTGTCTTCCTTAGCCGTACCTGTTGCGGGCACGGGCTGAGCGGGTACCAAGTTAGAGAAGACAAAAAGTGTCTTTTCGCGTACCCAAGCCCAGATACAGCTTGGTGAGCTGTATCCATCTCCTTTAACTGCAATTCTATGCAGATATGCTGCGCTTTATTTAAATCACCAAATAAGCTTCTAGTTAAGTGCTAAATTTGGCGAATTTTATTGCTCACAATTTAGGCGCAGCTGTAGCTATCCTACATATTTCGAAATTTAATTACCATAAAAACTTGCTTTTTGATAACAGGAAAAGAACCTGAGTTAGCGTAAGTTTTCGCAATATATGAATAAAAAATCGATCTGGGCACTTGCTTGTGAATATTCAGGGAAAGATAAGAGTTTGGTGAAAAAATGGATGTGAATGAAATGTAGTAAAGTTTCATTTCTAGGCAGAAATACTTCAAACAACATTGACGCAATCGAGCTTTTACACGGGTTTTCAGTGTTAGAATCCGCCGCTTTTTTGAACGACACGAATTTATAGGCGGTAGACGATGGAACTGCATCATTTGGTGAATACCTTTGGTCAGGATTTACAACGCAGGTATGGCGAAAAAGTTCACAAACTTACGCTCCACGGCGGTTTCAATTGTCCAAATCGTGATGGCACTTTAGGCCGTGGCGGTTGCACGTTCTGTAATGTGGCATCTTTTGCGGATGAAACTGCTCAGCAGCTTTCGGTTACCGATCAGCTCTCTCAGCGTGCGCAAGAGGTCAACCGCGCTAAACGCTATTTGGCGTATTTTCAAGCCTATACCAGTACATATGCGGAAGTTGAAAAACTAAAAGCAATGTACGAAGAAGCACTGAAAACCGCAGATATCGTTGGCCTTTGTGTTGGCACTCGACCTGACTGTGTTCCTGATGAGGTTCTGGCACTATTGGCTAGCTACAAAGATCAGGGATATGAGATTTGGTTAGAACTGGGTTTGCAAACGGCCAACGACAAGACATTGCAGCGCATAAATCGTGGTCATGATTTTGCCTGCTATGACAAAATCACCCGAAAAGCGCGTGCGTTGGGATTAAATGTGTGTACACATTTGATTGTTGGTTTGCCTGGAGATACTAAGGATGACCACATCCATACCATCGAACGTGTTGTTGATACGGGCGTTGAAGGGATTAAACTGCATCCGCTTCATATTGTTGAAGGTAGCGTTATGGCAAAGTCTTGGCGTGCAGACCGCCTGACAGCAATCTCTCTCGAAGATTATGTGGAAAGTGCATCAGAAATGATTTTGCGCACACCGGCCGAGGTTGTGTATCACCGAGTATCGGCAAGCGCACGTAGACCAACATTACTTGCTCCTCAGTGGTGTGAGAATCGATGGTTGGCGATGACAGGTTTGGCGCGAGTGTTGACAGAAAAAGGGCCTCAAGGAACCTTGATAGGAGTCCCGTTTCATATTTCAGGATAATGTGACTACCGTTTGATAGCTCGCAAAATAAGTTGAGCACGTTCGTTTTCTTTCATCTGCGTGTGGCAAGATAAATCCGTGATGTTGATGCAAAAATGCATAGCAACATTAACTGGTCATAGCAAAGGATGATTGAATGATTGACTGGCCAATTGGCATAGTACTGATTTTGGTAGGGTTTCTAATTGGGGCGTTATGGGCATCGCGTAAGCGTGTTGTATCGCTGAAAAACTGGCAATCCTACCTGTCTAATCTTCATTCCCCTAAAGCTATCGTCTCCCATACCGATGGGCGCATTTTTTATGCCAATCGCAGTTTTATCCGCTTATACGATATTGACACTGAACATGGTGACTTTCGCATGCGTAGTGAGCAGGAGCGAAATGCTATTGCGCACATGCTACGCCATCGTCGATGGCCCACTCCGTTTATTGATGTCACTGCAGATATTCGCACATCTTTCTCACATAAAGTTCCTCGCTACGCCAGATTCTCGGGATTGCCGATTTGGTGTAAAGGCAAACATGCGTGGATTGTTTCTTTAGAGCCTGAGTCTGAAAGTGTTTATAGCGAGCCTTTTGTTAACGATGACAACCAAATATTTCGTACCGTGATCAACTCCTTGGCGGAACTGGTTTGCTTCCAAGATAGAGAAGGCAAGGTCGTAGGGACAAATCAGGCATTTGATCGCTTCTGGAAAGGTCGGGAAGAAGAGGGACTTTTCTTCAATACCAGTGAAGACATCGCCGGACGCCGGACACAACAAAGCTGGACCACCAATCCGAATGGTGACAGTTGCCTGTTAGAAACCAGCCAAACCGTATTGAGAGACACAGACAATCATATATATGGCACCTTGAGTATTAGCCATGATGTGACCAATTGGCACATGATGCGTCAGGTGATGGAGCAAGAGATTCAGGCGAGGCATGAAGTTGAGCAACAACTTAAAAAGCACAGCAACTTACTGACCTCAATATTCCAAGCTAGCGTCGACCCTATCGGGATATATACCAAACACTACGAGTTTCTCGGCGGTAATCCTGCGTTTGCAGAAGCAATGGGTTCTCCCCATGATGATTTGGAAGGGGAGTTGGCGGAAGAAATCGTTGAACCTGAAATCCTCGCTCAGCATCAGAAGATGGATAAACCCGTTATTGAAAGTGGCCAGACGGTTAAATACGAAGATTTGGTGATGAAACGCGACGGCAGCATGGTGTGGTATGAACTGACCAAGACCCAATTTGTTGACCCAACCGATGAAACGTCTGGTGTGCTTGTGATTGCGCGAGATGTGACGGAGCGTAAAGCGACACAGCAGCAACTGGCGGACGCGATCATGGAGTTGGAAGAGCTGAGTTTTGTCGATGGTTTAACGAAGGTTGCTAACCGCAGAAGTTTTGATGAGCAACTGGTAAAAATGTGGCACTCACACATTCGTGAGGGGGAGCCTTTGTCGCTTATTCTTTGTGATATCGACTTTTTCAAACCGTATAACGACAACTATGGTCATCAACGTGGGGATTCAGCGTTACGTAAAGTGGCCGATGTCTTTCAGCATGTCATCCGCAGACCGCTCGATGCGGTAGCAAGATATGGCGGCGAAGAATTTGCGATTTTGCTGCCTAATACGACAGAAAGTGGCGCGATTCATGTGGCGGAAAATATTGCGACAGAATTGGCCGCGGCCAACATTACACATGAATTTTCGGGAATATCAGAACGTTTAACCTTAAGCCAAGGTATTGCGACTGTCCTGCCTCGAGCCGGCCAAGATTATGGCGAACTTGTCTCATTGGCTGATAAGGCATTATATCGCGCGAAAAACGCTGGCAGGAACCAAATCGCCATCAATAACAAAGAATTGGCCGATGCGAGTTAGCATTATTCTCTCGATTGCAGCACTGTAACCGCAGATTCATTCCCTTTTTCTTTAGCTTCAGGTTGCTCACCGCTATCATGTCTTCAGTTCGTGATGATCGGGAAGTTCAATGAAGCAAATTAAACTCTTAGCGCAATATTATGTCGATTTGCTTGTTAAGCTGGGACTTGTGCGCTTTAGCATGCTGTTGGCATTAGCACTTGTGGCACTCGCCGTGCTGGTGCAGATAGGGATTACGTTATTTTTAAATGGCACTGTGCATAACAGTGACATCATTCGCTCTGTTTTCTTTGGCCTACTCATTACCCCTTGGGCCGTCTATTTTCTTTCTGTCGTGGTTGATCAGCTTGAAGAATCACGTCAGCGCCTTTCAAAACTTGTATCAAAACTGGAAGAGATGCGTTCCCGAGACATGGAACTTAATCGACAGTTAACGGACAACATCACTCAGCTCAATCAAGAGATCGAGGAGCGAAAGCGGGCAGAGGAAGCGCGTGAAGAGGCAATGGAAGATCTGGAAAACGAGGTCTACCAACGTGAAAAAGCGCAACTCGATCTTGCAGAACAAACGGCACTGTTGCGTTCATTTATTGATGCATCACCTGATCTGATCTACTACCGCAATGAAAAAGGTCAGTTCTCTGGTTGTAATAAGGCAATGGAAGAGCTGACCGGTAAGAAGGAGAAAGACCTTGTTGGCCTGACACCTTGGGATGTGTACAGCGAGGATGTGGCCAGTAAAGTTGTAGAGACTGACCAGCAGGTCTTTGATAACAGCGTTTCTCTGACCTATGAGCAGTGGTTGGAATATACCGACGGGACGAAAGCGTACTTTGAGCTTCGAAAACTGCCGTTTTATGCGCGTGATGGACGACGTCTGGGGATTGTCGGTTTTGGTCGTGAGATCACCGAGCGGAAACGCTATCAAGATGCCTTGGAAAAAGCGAGCCGAGATAAAACAGCGTTTATTTCAACCATTAGTCACGAGCTTCGCACCCCTCTTAATGGCATTGTTGGATTGAGCCGCATGCTGCTTGAGACCAAGCTGACGGGTGAGCAAATGGGGCACTTGCGAACCATTCATGTCAGTGCGATAACCCTCGGCAATATTTTCAATGACATTATCGATCTAGACAAGTCTGATCGCAGCCGCTTGGAACTCTCTCCTCAGCCTGTCGATTTTCATGATTTCGTTTCTGAAATAGAAAATATCAGTGGCTTGATGGCGGAACAGAAAGGGCTTCGTTTTAGCTTAGATCGCCTAACTGACTTGCCTTCCTCTATTAAAGTCGATGCGACAAGGCTTCGTCAGATTCTTTGGAATCTGGTTGGCAATGCTGTGAAATTTACCAAGCAGGGTGCTGTAAATGTGGCAGTTCGCTGCGACGTTGAAGATGACGTAGCGCATTTGGAATTCGATATTGAAGACAGCGGTATCGGTATTCCGCCGGAAGAGCAGAACAAAATTTTTGCTATGTACTATCAGGTCAAGCAAGGAGAGGACAACTTACATGCGGTGGGAACTGGCATTGGCCTTGCCGTATCTCGTCAGTTGGCAAGGTTGATGGATGGCGATATCACCGTCGACAGCGATGTTGGAGAAGGAAGTGTCTTTACATTGACCTTATCGGTTCCGCTTTGTGAGCATGCTGAAAACGTTGAAACCGTGAAAGAAGAGCAAAGTCCGCTTCAGATCCTTTTAGTTGAAGATATTGAGCTGAACATTACGGTTGCCAAGAATCTGTTAGAAAGCTTGGGGCATACTGTTTTGGTGGCGAGAAATGGTAAAGAAGCACTGTCGATGTTTGAGCAACAGACCTACGATCTGTTGCTGCTCGATATTCAATTGCCGGATATGACAGGCTTTGATATTGCAAAAACCTTAAGAGACAGTGGCAAAGCACTGCCACCACTCGTAGCGTTAACCGCGAACGTGATTAAGGACAAGACCGAATACATCAAAAAGGGAATGGACGACGCAATCAGCAAGCCAATTAGTGTTGTTGCTGTTGCTGGTGTCATCGAACGCTTGGCGTTGCAGTGTCCTATTTCTGGTGAGGTTAAACACGAAGAGCCGAACATCATCGGTAGCGAGGTGGTCGATACTTTGCTTGACCTAGGAATGCTCACCTCCTACGTCGACATTGTTGGGGCTGAGCCAGTCTATAAGAGCATTGAGATGTTTGAGCAGGTTATGCCTGAGTACCTCAAGATCCTAGACAGTAATATGACGGCGAAAGACCAAGACGGCATCGCCAGCGAAGCACATAAAATCAAAGGTGCAGCAGGGTCTATTGGCCTCAAACATATCCAAAAAGTCGCGCAACAGGCACAGTCGCCAGAGCTTCCTGCTTGGTGGGAGAATATCGCTGACTGGGTTGATGAAATCAAAAATGGTTATTCGCACGATCTGGGCGTGCTGAAACAGTGGTTAGACGATTACAGTAAGAAGTAAAAAACAAAAAAGCCCGCATTAGCGGGCTTTTTTAAATGCCAACAGGAAGGATTAGAAATCTTCCAGTTCACCACAGAAGCGGTAGCCTTCACCGTGGATAGTCGCAATGATCTCTGGTGTATCACCAAAAGATTCAAAGTGCTTACGGATGCGGCGAATCGTAACGTCAACGGTACGATCGTGTGGCTTAAGCTCGCGTCCAGTCATCTTCTTCAGAAGATCTGCGCGCGTTTGGATTTTGCCTGGGTTTTCACAGAAGTGAAGCAGTGCACGGAACTCAGAACGAGGCAGTTTAAATTGCTCGTTGTCTGGGCTGATCAATGAACGGCTGTTGATATCCAGAACCCAACCATTGAACACATAGCGGTCAACTGAACGCTTGTCTTCTAGCGGTGAACCTTGGTTCATTGCGCGAGTTAGCAGGTTGCGAGCACGGATAGTCAGTTCACGTGGGTTGAATGGTTTGGTGATGTAATCATCCGCACCGATTTCAAGGCCCAGGATCTTATCAACTTCGTTGTCACGGCCAGTCAGGAACATCAGAGCCATATCGCCTTGCTCACGCAGTTCGCGAGCCAGCAACAAGCCGTTTTTGCCTGGAAGGTTAATGTCCATGATCACCAGGTTAACCTGATTGTTGGAAAGCACTTGGTGCATTTCTTCGCCATCATTGGCTTCTAGAACGGTATAACCTTCTGCTTCGAAGATGCTTTTTAGCGTGTTACGAGTTACGTGCTCGTCTTCAACAATCAGAATATGAGGGGTTTGCATTGGCGTTACCTAATTTCTTAAAAAATCTGGCATAACAGTCACAGCGTAACATTACACTGTGAAGAAAACTTACAAACAAGAAAAGTATATCAAAAGCGTAATTCTCAGCGATCGAACATACTTCTCTGTATCAAACGCCATCCTTAGAGAAGGTGAACGCGAATTTGCATCACCGTTCTGTATGCTACCAATCAAGACTCTTTGGTCAGCAAATCCATTGGATAGCACGATTGTATTCATTTAACAGCGTGCTAACAATATTTAGTAATAAATCAACGCAATTTTTTTTAAGCTTTATTGATATACGTCAATCTCGCTCAAAAACTCCACGATATTAGTGATCGCGCGGTAAATTTCGTTGTAATTATTAAAAGTGGGTTTCAACCTTTTCGTACTATTACAACAGCTGTGAACAATGTGTAACGGCAGACATTGAAGGTTAGGGTATCAGAGCATTTTGCTAGATCTTGGTCAATATCTTCGATTCAATAACTTCGGCGATATCACAGCTTTTATGGTTTAAACCTCACGTATTTACTCGCTTTATAAGGTCTTTGTATTGTTGTTGTCTTTTATATCTTCAGTTTTTAACTGGAATAATAATCTAAATTATTATCATCTTTCGCTAGATTAAACTTTTCATGTCATTCGTTTTCGGCGGCACTTATTGGTCGTTTTGCTGTAAGCAATGATGGCGGAGGAATTTTGCCACCTAGCAACTTGCACCTGTTGTCATCTCCCACTTTGAAGACGTAACTGCGATCAGGTTTCAGATCCTTGCTAGGTTTAGAGGCATGTACCATCGCGGCGTTATTATGAGGGGATAAGACATGGATGATCTCTTGCCTGATTTGTGTGATGAGTTTGAAGGCACCGTCACTTGGGTGCCAATTCAGTGGCAAGATTATGGCGGAAAACACATCTTTAGCGGGAAAGTGGAAACCTTGCGCTGCTACGAAGACAACTCCATGGTTAGAGAGCTAGTAGCATCTCCCGGTGAAGGACGGATTTTAGTCATTGATGGGCATGGTAATCTCAACCGCGCTTTGTTGGGAGATTTACTGGCTGAGAAAGCGGTCAAAAATGGTTGGAATGGTGTAGTTGTGTATGGTGCAGTGCGTGATGCAGCAGCCTTAAGTGGCATGCCTCTGGGGGTTAAAGCTTTGGGTGTTTGTCCCATTAAAACAGAGAAGAAAGGGAAAGGCGAAATTGGTGCTAGCTTGCGAATTGGGGGGATTCTTATTGAATCCGGCAATTACCTTTATGCGGATAAAAACGGTGTTGTTGTTAGCGAGATACCGTTAAAAGCAGTTTCCAGTCTTTAACCGTCAAAAAAAACCGCCTACAGCAGGCGGTTTTTTATATCCAGATTCGACTAGAAACGGTAGCCGACACCTAATTGATAATTCGTTGAGTTTTCAGGCATCTGGTTGAAGTTATAGTCTACTTTTGCTTCAAGATTTAATGTGTCAGTAATTTTAAACGTGCTGCTCATTCCAAAGACGCCAATGGTCTCTTCATTCACACGCTCTGCTTGAATACTACTGTCAAAGCTTAGTGCTTCGTTAACATTAAACTGGACCCCACTCGATACGCCCTTGGCTCCAGACGAAATCACCGAGTCTGTGGTCAACTCTGTTGCAAGAAACACGTTAATTTTTTCATGAACGGGATAGTGGTATCCACTACTTATCGTCCACGTATCAAAACTTTGGTTTCCTGTTTTTAACGAGTTTGAAAACCAAGGCTTGTTGTTCTCTTCAACATATTCATACAGCGGTAACGAACCCTGCGCGATTGCAAAAAAAGCCACTAATTGCAGGGTGATGGCAAGCAATAATCTTCTCATTGAGCCTCCTTCCCTGATTCGTTTTTATTAGACTGAATTGTTATTTTAGATCACTTGTCTCATTTTGGATAAAGCAGAATGCGCATATTTTGAACACAATTTTTGTATTGTGACATTGCTCCGGCATTACATTGCCATACCTCATGACGACTAATATATGAGCAATTTATATGCATGAATAGTGGTGCTTTTTTGACGGTACACTATGTTGCTCGCAATTTTATAAATTGGTAAATCGGCACTCGTCACTGTAAGGAAAGACATCATTGAATTGGCCGTGTTGGATGTTGTTTTGCAACTCCTTCCAATAGTCTGCATCGAACAGGTCTGCATGCAGCTCATCAAAGAGTGCACGTATCTTGGGGTTGATCAGCAAGAAGGTGCGAAACTCCTCTGGGAAAACATCATACTCACCAACGCTATACCAAGGTTCAGCCGCCATTTCGTCCTCTGGGAAGCGCGGAGGCGGGATGCGTCTGAAATTGACTTCGGTGAGATAAGAAATTTCATCATAGTCATAGAAAATGACACGGCTATGCCTTGATACGCCGAAGTTCTTGAACAGCATATCGCCGGCGAAGATGTTGGCGGCGGCTAACTGTTTAATGGCGTCACCATATTCCTGTACCGCTTCGCGAAGCTCGGCATCGTCAGCTTGTTCGAGGTAGATGTTAAGCGGGATCATGCGACGTTCCATGTAGAGGTGTCGTATGTGGATCTCTTTGCTGGTCAGTTTGATGTTTGACGGAGCGACCTGAAGCAGTTCGTCTATCAGTTCATTACTGAAGCGATGGCGGGGAAATATATAGTTCCGATAATCAAGGGTATCCGCCATTCGCCCAACACGATCGTGTTCTTTAACCAACTTATACTTTTCTTTGACCATGGCATGGGTAATGTCTTTTTGGGGCGCAAATCTGTCTTTGATGATTTTGAAAACGAAGCCATAGGATGGCAGCGTGAACACGGACATCACCATGCCTTTAATGCCGGGAGCAACAACAAACTGGTCGTCCGAATGCTCCATATGAAGGAGGAACTCACGATACAGTTCTGTTTTGCCATGTTTTTGACACCCGATGGATGTGTAAAGTTGAGAGGGTGTTTTATGAGGCATTAACTGGCCGAGGAAGTCGACCAAGGTCGCAGGAGCGGGGGCATAAACCATGAAATATGAGCGCGCGAAGCCGAAAATTACGCTGACGTCGTCGGAGTCGACAATGCAGGCATCGACATAAAGCTGATTTTGCGAGTTCGTCAGAATGGGGATCACAAGAGGACGCGTCTGATTGGCCATATCGATACGACCAATCAAGTAGGCTGCCTTATTACGGAAAAATGGCTCACGGATCATATCAATGATCACTTCATCCGTCAGTTGCGGCCCTAAGGTATGCTGAAGGGCTTCTACGATGCGATGTATATCTCTGGCCTTGTCGACCCAGCCGAGTGTGAAAGGCGTGTCGTCAAGAATGCGTTCTACGGTTTGAATGAGACTGTTTTTTGACGGGTAGCGTTTTAGCAATGGCGTTGGGTATTTGGGAATACGGCCGCCTTGGGAACTGTTTACAAACAATTTGTCCCGTCGGATGTTGCGATGGTCGAACATTCTGCAATAGACGGAGTTAAAGAAGCTTTCCGCGATGTCATAACGTGGGTAGTCATCAAGCAATCGGCTGTATTCTTCTTTTACTGCCATCAAGAAGGATCGGGTGGCATGTTGCTTGGTCAGCATGGTTTTCAGTTGCTGGCTGACGAGCCCAACATGATGATCGTAGAAGCTGATACGTGTTTTAAGTGCTTTTTGGACGCTTTTCCAATCACGCTGTTCAAAACGCTCTTGTGCTCCGGCGGTGACATCCAGAAAGCGACCGTACATTGCATCTGCGCCTTGTAATATGGTTTGCGCGACCAACTCCGTCATTGCAACTGCCATTGGTTCCCTCCTTTGGTGTCGCTGTTTTTCTGTTCAATTCAATTAACTATGTCTTGCCACTAACGACTGCGCAAGGTTAAGTGGAGAAAATTAAGGTATTTCTCATCTTTTAAAATTGATAATGAAGAGTTGCGAATTACAGCGTTTTTTTGAGAGATAACTTAAATTTTTGTTGACCTTAATGGCTGCATTCTGTAAACGTTATAGAAAGGCAAAACAAAAGGTTTTTTAACCATGCTTAACGCAGTCGGCACCACAACCATTATTACCACGATTACCATCACCATGTGTGAGGGTGCGGGCTGACATGCACTGAATTTTTAAAAAAGGCCCGTACCCCAATAAGGTACGGGCTTTTTTTTAACCTGATTATTACTGGATTATAGGATTTATACCAACACGGCTTCAGACGATTAGTCCGGTTGGTATTAACAAGGAGTTGGAGGAAAGGATGCGAGTTTTAAAGTTTGGCGGTACTTCGCTAGCAAATGCCGAGAGATTCAGTCGCGCAGCAGAAATCATCACCAGCAATACCTGTCAAAGTGAGGTGTCGGCGGTACTATCTGCGCCAGCTAAGATCACCAATGCGCTCGTCGACGTGATTGAAAATACAATCAAACATGGCGAAGCTGAATTGCAAGTCGCAGAGATCCAATCCATTTTCTCAGCCCTGTTTGACGGCTTGTCAGACATGGAAGCAGATTTCAATAAAGCGTCTCTGTATCAAGCCCTCGACAGCACCGTGGCTCAACTCAAGCAATATGTCCATGGTATTGCGCTACTGGGTCTCTGCCCTGACAACATTTATGCCCGTATCATCAGCAAAGGTGAGCGTCTCTCGATTGCTACCATGTCAGAGCTGTTGAAAGCACGTGGCTTCAATACGTATGTGATTGACCCTGTACACTATCTTCAGGCAAAAGGTGACTACCTTGAAGCGATGGTTGATATCGAAGTGTCTTCGGATCGCTTTAAGAAAGAGCCAATTCCTGCAAATCATATCGGTTTGATGCCTGGGTTCACCGCGTCAAATGAGCAAGGCGAGTTGGTCACTTTGGGCCGCAATGGTTCGGACTACTCTGCTGCCGTTTTGGCGGCGTGTGTTCGCGCAGAGTGCTGTGAGATCTGGACGGATGTAGATGGTGTTTACAGTTGTGATCCACGATTAGTGCCGGACGCGAAGCTATTGAAGTCGCTGAGCTACCAAGAGGCAATGGAGCTCTCTTACTTCGGTGCCAAAGTGCTTCACCCGAAAACTATTCTCCCAATTGCTCGCTTTCACATTCCTTGTCTAATCAAAAATACCGCCAACCCTCAGGGTGCGGGCACCTTGATTGGTAACGACAACCACGAAGACAATCTAGCTGTGAAAGGCATTACCACCTTAAGCAAGCTGAGCATGGTTAACGTGTCAGGTCCTGGCATGAAAGGTATGGTGGGCATGGCGGCGCGCGTGTTTGGCGCGATGTCTTCGGCTGGCGTGTCGGTTGTATTGATCACACAGTCGTCTTCCGAGTACAGCATCAGCTTCTGTATTGAAGCGGAAGATAAGCCATTGGCTATGCGTGCACTTCAGGAAAACTTTGAGCTTGAATTGAAAGACGGTCTGCTGGAGCCTGTTGAGTTCGTCGACAACGTCGCGATTGTGTCGCTAGTGGGCGATGCGATGCGCACAGCTAAAGGCGTTGCATCTCAATTCTTCACATCATTAGCAGAAGTGAATGTGAATATCGTAGCAATTGCGCAGGGTTCTTCTGAGCGTTCAATCTCTGCGGTGATTCCAGATAGCCGTGTATCTGAAGCGGTCAAAGCATGTCACGAGAACCTCTTTAACTCTAATCACTACCTAGATGTATTTATCGTTGGTGTTGGTGGTGTAGGTGGCGAGCTCGTTGAGCAGGTGCAACGTCAGCAAGCGAAACTGGCTGACCAAGGCATTGTCATTCGTGTTTGTGGTCTGGCGAACAGCCGTGGCATGTTGCTCGACAGCAAAGGTATCGACCTCAATAGCTGGCGAGAAGAGTTAGCGGCAGTCGATGAGCCGTTCAGCCTGCCACGTATGGTGCGTTTGGTGCAGCAAAATCACCTCATTAACCCCGTATTTATCGACTGTACGTCGGACCAATCTATTGCTGATCAATACGTAGATTTCCTTTCAGCGGGTTTCCACGTGATTACGCCAAACAAGAAAGCGAACACCGCAGGTATGGCGTACTACCAGCAATTACGTAAGTCTGCGCGTGCGACTCGCCGTAAGTTTATGTACGACACCACAGTAGGCGCGGGTCTGCCAGTTATTGAAAACTTGCAGAACCTGATCGCAGCAGGTGATGAGCTGGAAAAATTCACCGGTATCTTATCTGGTTCTCTTTCCCATATTTTCGGCAAGCTGGATGAAGGCCAAAGCTTCAGTGAAGCGACCAGTGTTGCTCGTGACAGCGGCTTCACTGAGCCGGATCCACGCGATGATCTGTCAGGTATGGATGTTGCGCGCAAACTGCTAATTCTTGCACGTGAAGCCGGGATGCATCTTGAGTTGGAAGACGTGGATGTAGAGCCTGCACTGCCACCTGGCTTTGACGACTCTGGTGATGTGGCTGCATTTATGGCGAAACTGCCTGAAGCAGATGCGTATTTCGATAAATTGGCGGCAGATGCACGTGCGGAAGGCAAAGTACTGCGCTACGTCGGCAGTATCGATAAAGGCCACTGCTCAGTGAAAATTCAGGCGGTTGATGCTGATGACCCGATGTTCAAAATCAAAGAAGGCGAGAATGCCTTGGCGTTCTACAGCCGTTACTACCAGCCAATTCCGCTGGTGCTAAGAGGTTATGGTGCGGGCACAGCGGTAACGGCCGCAGGTGTCTTTGCCGACTTGATGCGCACACTTGGCTGGAAGTTGGGGGTATAACATGAGTGTTGTTGTTTACGCTCCCGCATCAATTGGTAACGTCAGCGTTGGTTTTGATGTGTTAGGGGCGGCAGTATCTCCTATCGACGGCACACTATTGGGCGATCGCGTAAAAGTGGCAGACGGTGGTTCGACCCCCTTTGTGCTTGATTGCGTGGGTAGCTTTGTTGATAAGCTGCCAGAAAACCCAGAAGAGAATATCGTTTTTCAGTGCTACCAAGTTTTTCGCCGAGAGCTGGAAAAACGTGGTGAACCCATTCGAAATGTCGCCATGACGTTAGAAAAGAACATGCCGATTGGTTCAGGTCTAGGTTCAAGCGCGTGTTCTATTGTTGCTGCTCTTGATGCACTCAATAAATTCCATGATGACGTGTTAGATGAAACGACATTGCTCGCATTGATGGGAGAAATGGAAGCCGCGATTTCTGGTAGCCTCCATTACGATAACGTTGCCCCTTGTTATTTAGGCGGCCTGCAACTGATGGTCGAACAAATGGGGATTATCAGCCAGCAAGTGCCATGTTTTGATGAGTGGTATTGGGTGATGGCCTACCCGGGAATTAAGGTGCCGACGGCAGAAGCGCGTGCAATTTTGCCTGCGCAATATCGTCGTCAGGATGTGATTAATCATGGTCGACATCTGGCAGGCTTCATCCATGGCTGTTACTCTGGTCAACCCGAACTGGCGGCAAGCATGATTAAAGATGTTGTCGCAGAACCGTATCGCGAGAAACTCCTGCCGGGTTTTGCTGAGGCAAGACACTATGCAGAAGATGCAGGCGCGTTGGCTACAGGGATCTCCGGATCAGGACCGACGCTGTTTAGCATTACCAGCGATAAGGCAGTGGCGGAGCGCGTTGCCAAATGGCTGCAGGAAAATTACGTTCAGAATGAAGAAGGATTTGTCCATATCTGTCGATTGGATAACACCGGGTCGACAGTGACAGGAAGTGAACTATGAAGTTATACAACATCAAAGAAAACGACGAAAACGTCTCGTTTGGTCAGGCAGTAAAGCAGGGCCTAGGTCGCAACCAAGGCCTGTTTTTCCCAAGTGAACTCCCAACATTTGATGACGTTGATGCGTTGCTAGCGAAAGATTTTGTTAGCCGCAGCAGCGAGATTTTGTCTGCCTTTATTGGTGAAGAACTCTCCGCAGAGACAGTTCGAAGCATGGTAGATGGTGCGTTCCAATTCCCTGCTCCTGTTGAAAAAGTGACGGACACTATCAGTGCGTTGGAATTGTTCCATGGCCCGACGTTAGCATTTAAAGACTTTGGCGGCCGTTTCATGGCGCAATCACTGGCGGCGGTTACTGATGGTGGCAAGGTGACTATTCTAACGGCCACGTCAGGTGACACGGGGGCAGCGGTTGCGCATGCGTTTTACGGCATGGAAAACATCAATGTTGTTATCTTGTACCCGAAAGGCAAAATCAGCCCGTTACAAGAAAAGCTTTTTTGCACCCTAGGTGGCAATATCCATACGGTGGCCGTAAACGGTACATTCGATGATTGTCAGGCGATGGTGAAAAACGCATTTGATGATGCTGAACTGCGTAAAGCGATTGGTCTTAATTCGGCTAACTCAATCAACATCAGCCGTTTAATGGCGCAAATCTGTTACTACTTCGAAGCGGCTTCTCAGCTAACTAAAGCGCAGCGTGAAAATCTGGTTGTAGCCGTACCAAGTGGTAACTTCGGCAACTTGACCGCCGGTTTGCTTGCCAAAGCGATTGGCTTGCCAATCAAGCGCTTTATTGCAGCCACAAATGTGAATGACACCGTGCCACGCTACCTGAAAACCGGTGAGTGGACACCAGAAGCAACCATTCCAACATTGTCTAACGCCATGGATGTTAGTCAGCCAAACAACTGGCCGCGTATTGAAGAGCTGTGCCAAATTAAAGGTTGGGGTTTGAATGAGCTTGGTTCAGGTGCCGTGACGGATGCGGAAACGGCAGAAACCTTGAAGGCGATGTTTGATGCTGGCTATTTGTGTGAGCCGCATGGCGCGATAGCATACCGTGTATTGGAAGAGCAACTTCAAGATGGTGAGTTTGGTTTGTTCTTATGTACCGCGCACCCAGCAAAATTCAAAGAGTCGGTGGATGATATCTTAGGGCAAGATATTCCTTTGCCAGGACCACTTGCAAAACATGCAGTGATGGATTTGTTGTCTGTCGAACAAGATGCAGATTTTGCACAGCTCCGCGAGTATTTGATGAAAGTGGCGGGCTAACAACTGCTCCATATATAAAAAAACCGGCCATTGGCCGGTTTTTTTTGTATTCGTGCTAACTGTCGATTATAGAGAGTTAGTGAAAGTACGTGCGATAACGTCGCGTTGCTGTTCAACAGTCAGAGAGTTGAAACGCACAGCGTAGCCTGATACGCGGATAGTCAGCTGTGGGTATTTTTCTGGGTGCTTAGCAGCGTCTTCCAGCGTTTCACGCTTCAGAACGTTTACGTTCAGGTGTTGACCGCCTTCGATTTTAGCAGGTACTTCGATCGCGATTTCGCGGCTTTCGTACTCACCCAGATCGGCAGCAGGAATTACTTGGTCTGCTTCGAAGCCTGCTTTTGCAGCAACACAACGTGCTTCGTTGGTCTCGCTGTCTAGCAGCCAGATTGAATTCAGTAGGTCGTCGTTAGCGGCTTTAGTGATCTGAATACCAGTGATCATAATTCTTTCCCCTTGATAGGCTTTGATGATTTTAATTTTCGAACTTTTGATGAGCTGGGTACTTGTATACCGTAATGTTTGTAAGGTTATTTTGATTTTAGTCAAATTACAACCAAAATATGCAAAATTCGAACAATGATTTTCTTGTTCTGAATCAAGAAAATATTAACTATTTGAAAATGTACATATTGGTAACATTTAAAGTCGTTGGTAAAAATTACATTTGTAATTTTATTACTACAAAATGGTGTATTGGAAAGGCGATGAAATTCCTGTTTATCGTCAAAGTAAGTAACTTAAAATGTTGTCGGTTACGAAGTGGGAGTAAATTGAGATGAAATATATTGGCGCACATGTATCTGCCGCGGGGGGAGTAGACAAAGCACCGGCTAACGCTGCACAAATTGGTGCCAACGCATTTGCGTTGTTTACTAAAAACCAACGACAGTGGGTTGCCAAAGCATTAGAAAGCGAAACCATTGCGACCTTTAAGGCGAATTGTCGTCTGCATGGATTTGCACCAGAGGCGATTCTTCCCCACGACTCATACCTCATTAACCTTGGTGCGCCGGAAGAAGAAAAATTGCTGAAATCGCGAGAGGCGTTCATTGACGAAATGAAGCGTTGTCAGCAGCTTGGTTTGCCACTGTTGAATTTTCACCCTGGTAGTCATTTAAAAAAGATCAGTGAAGATGTCTGTTTAGCATTGATTGCTGAGTCGATTAACCTCGCCCATAAAGAAGTCCCTGACGTGGTGGCCGTGATTGAGAATACCGCAGGGCAAGGCACAAACTTGGGTTGGTCGTTTGAGCAACTCGCGACAATCATTGCGCAAGTGGAAGACAAAAAGCGAGTGGGTGTGTGTATTGATACATGCCATGCGTTCGCGGCGGGCTATGATCTGCGTACGCATAGTGCGGCTGAAAAAACCTTTGCGGAGTTTGAAAAAACAGTCGGTTTTCAATACTTAAGAGGCATGCATTTGAATGACTCTAAAACACCATTTGGCAGTCGCGTGGATCGCCACCATGCACTGGGAGAGGGGGAAATTGGTTTGCCTTGCTTCGAGGTGATCATGCAAGACAGTCGATTTGATGGTATCCCGCTTATCTTGGAAACCATAAAGCCTGAGAAATGGGCGGATGAGATCCGTCTCCTGCGTCAATTCGAAGTCACAGCATCTTCTTCAATAAGCGCGTAGAATCTCGCTCTATTAAACAATAATCGCAAGTTGGGAAACAAATGACACAAGTAACCACCTGGCAAGACGTGATTGGTCAGGAAAAAGAACAGGATTACTTTAAAGACACGATGACGTTTGTGACTGAAGCGCGCGAACAAGGCAAAGTGATCTACCCACCTAAAGAAGATGTGTTCAACGCGTTTCGTTTTACAGAGCTTAGCGATGTGAAGGTCGTGATCTTAGGGCAGGACCCATATCATGGCCCGAACCAAGCACATGGACTTTGCTTTTCGGTTTTACCCGGCATTAAGCCGCCGCCGTCTTTAGTTAATATGTACAAAGAGTTGGCGCAGGACATTGACGGTTTCACGATTCCGAATCATGGCTATTTGAAAAGTTGGGCTGATCAGGGTGTATTGCTGTTGAATACCGTATTGACGGTCGAACAGGGCAATGCGCATTCTCATGCCCATTTGGGGTGGGAGACGTTTACGGATCGCGTTATTGAAGCCGTAAACCAACATTGTGAAGGTGTTGTATTCCTACTTTGGGGAGCACATGCGCGTAAAAAAGGCCGTGTGATTGATCGCCAACGTCACCATGTTCTTGAGGCACCGCACCCATCCCCACTATCGGCCCACCGTGGATTCCTCGGTTGCAAACACTTCTCTTCCACCAATCGGTTGTTATCTGAAATGGGCAAAGTCACGGTTAATTGGCAACCTGATTTAGACGCTTAGCATTTGTCTTAGCTTGACCTCTTTGTGAAAAGAGCCCGCATTCAGTGAAATGGATCGCGGGTTTTTTCTTTGGCGATTCTTCATCCAATTAATTGAACAAAAAATGACCATGCGCAAGTCATCTCGATGTGGGCTGGATAGACTGATGAAATTGGAGAATAAAAATCAAAGGAAGGGAGTCGCTATGCTAATCAGTAGCATTCATGAAGATCATAATAATATTAGTAAGTTACTTAAACTTCTCGCCCGTAATCTCACTGCAATTAAAAACGAGAAGTCAGTGAATTACAGCCTGATCCGCGATGCCGTGCGTTATTTACAAGAGCATGCGGAAAGATATCACCATCCTAAGGAAGACCTGATTTATCACTATTACGTTGATAAATATAAAGGTGCGGAAGAGGTGGCACGCCTAGACGCTGAGCATGATAGCTTGGCTGGGTTAACTGCCGAGTTTGCTGACACGGTGGATATGATTTTGATGGATGCGGTTATTCCATTGGATCTTTTTGCAGAAAAGCTCAATCGATTTGTGGTGAGCCAGCGCGAGCACCTTGAGTTGGAAGAGCGCGCTATTCTTCCGTTAATTAAAAAGCAGCTGACAAAGGATGACTGGGATTACTTGCAGACTCAATGGGAGTCTGAGCTAAGCGACCCCTTGTTTGGTGAGCAGGTTTCTGACACGTTTGTTGAATTGGCATCAGCACTGAAGTCTTGATCGTTTAAGCCGCTTTCAAAGAGCCGGCGGTTTAGAGAATCCAGTCAATGAAAACATAAAAGGCACAGCAATGTGCCTTTTTAGATTACGGCGCGTTGACGTAAAAGTGTGCGCCAGCAGGTTCAACGGCTGATAGAAAACAGAGGGTTAAAAATCAAAGTCACTATCGTTAAAATCACCGACCATATCGATGTCTTGCAACTCTTTTCTAAGGCGCTGTCTGTCTTTCAGAGCCTCAATTTCTCGCCACTTGCGTTTGACTTGCTTATTTCGTCCACCGCGTTGTGTTCTGTCTTGATCGAAAATATCTTCGAAGGCAAAGCTATCCATAAATTCACCTCATATTGCCGTGCGGTCAGTATTTAAGTATCAAACCTCCCCTAAAATAAAATTGAAGTGTTTCTCATTTGTTGCACCTCAGTGAATATTTAATGAGAGTGACATCACCCTTCTTTTGTTTATGGTTATATTTCAAGCAGCTGAAGGGGGTGAAAATCCCTTTTATTGAATGTTTAGAGCTCGTAATAAAAGTGAAGGCAACTCTCTGTCCTCACAGAATTGTTTGAACAGGCATCACCATTTTTTCTATTTTAAACAAGCCACAATGTTTGCTTTCTCGTGTTGCGTTCTTGTTGGGTTGTTGTGTGTACGATGTGTTTTTTATCTGATTTTGGTTGTTGGTTTTAGAGGGGATGAAAAACGGATATGAACTCGGATTCATATTGATTTTTCATCCACCAACCTTCATCATTCGCGGAAATTTGTGAGCTACGCTCATTAAATCTGACGAAAACGACACATTTTCGGGGTTTCGGGTATCTACGCCAGAAATGCCCACATCTATATTCACTGACGACTACGTCAGTTGCATCTCATCGCACCCTCGAACTTGGGGATCCTTACATTGCGATAATGTTTATACGTACAGAGGGGGAGGCGTGGTAAGTCTTATCAACTTTTTAAACGATCTGATATGGGGCTCTGTGCTCATTTATCTGTTGATCGGTGGCGGCATCTTTTTCACACTACGATTGGGCTTCATTCAACTTCGTCACTTTGGACACATGTTCAGTGTGATGAAAAACAGCCGAAAATCTGACAGCGAAGGCATCTCATCCTTTCAAGCACTCTGCACTAGCCTCGCTGCGCGTGTCGGTACCGGTAATATGGCGGGTATCGCCGTTGCATTGACGTTAGGTGGTCCTGGCGCAATCTTCTGGATGTGGCTCATTGCCATACTGGGGATGGCAACCGCATTTGCGGAAAGTACACTGGCACAGCTCTACAAGACTCGCGACGAAGATGGCAATTTCCGTGGCGGACCAGCCTATTACATGGAAAAAGGCCTGGGTATGCGCTGGATGGGTGTTGTCTTTTCGGTGTTGCTTATTATTGCCTTCGGGTTAGTGTTTAACTCCGTACAGGCCAATTCGATAACTCAGGCTGCATACGTTGCTTTTGGTTTTGACCCGCTCTACGTGGGTATGGCTTTGGTGTTGATTTCTGCGTTTGTCATTTTTGGTGGCATTCGAAAGATCGCGCGAACCGCAGAATTAATCGTTCCACTAATGGCAATGCTCTATTTGGCTCTTGCATTCTACGTCATGTTTACCAACCTTGAGAAAGTGCCAGATGTTCTCGCGCTTATCTTCCGAAGTGCGTTTGGTTTGGAAGAAGCGGCCTCAGGTGCGTTGGGTTACACCATTGCGCAGGGCATGGTTCAAGGGATCAAACGAGGTTTGTTTTCTAACGAGGCGGGTATGGGTTCTGCGCCAAATGCGGCGGCAAGTGCCACACCGTATCCACCGCATCCTGCCTCTCAAGGCTACGTCCAGATGCTAGGTGTGTTTGTTGATACCATTGTTATCTGTTCAGCTACCGTTTCTATCATCTTGATTTCTGGTGAGTACATGCCTGGCAGTGAGATCACGGGAATCGAGTTAACGCAGCGCGCATTGACCAGTGAGGTGGGAAGCTGGGGCGGCATATTTATCGCTGTCGCAATCTTCTTCTTTGCCTTTACTTCGATTATCGCTAACTATTCGTATGCTGAAACGAATTTGATATTCCTTAAACATAACCATAAGTTCGGTTTGATTATTTTCCGCTTTATTGTTTTGGGCATGGTGATGTTCGGTGCGATGGCAGAGCTTCCGGTGGTTTGGATCATGGCCGATACGTCAATGGGTTTGATGGCCATTGTGAATATGATTGCAATACTTCTGCTATCCGGCACCGTGGTGTCTTTGGCGAAAGATTACAACCAGCAGCTAAATCGAGGAAGAGTCCCGTCATTTAACAGCCGCAATCACCCTGAATTGCTCAATCAAATAGAGCCGGGTGTATGGGGCAAAGCTGAAGAGAAAACGGAGCAAAGCCGTTAGGCCTATTCGGTCATCTCTATTGCAGCCATCGGAAAAAGCCATGCCTTCAAGCGTGGCTTTTTTTGTCTCCAGTGGTAACCTTGTGGACAACTATCTGAAAGGAATGACACTATGCTGATTGTGGTTTCTCCA
This sequence comes from Enterovibrio qingdaonensis, assembly GCF_028683135.1. GTDB lineage: Bacteria > Pseudomonadota > Gammaproteobacteria > Enterobacterales > Vibrionaceae > Enterovibrio > Enterovibrio qingdaonensis. The sequence goes on along the minus strand of NZ_JAJUBB010000028.1, from coordinate 16,910 downwards.
GCGAAAACTTTGGACTACCAGTCACCTCTGGCCACTGAACGTTATACCCAGCCAATGTTTGTTGAACATTCAAAAGCGCTGATTGATGTGTGCCGTACGCTTACGCCAGCGGATATCTCTGGCTTGATGAAAGTCAGCGATAAAATCGCAGGGTTGAATGCCGCGCGCTTTGAAGAATGGTCTACCGAGTTTACGACGGAAAATGCACGTCCAGCGGTCCTTGCTTTTAAAGGCGATGTCTACACGGGACTAGAAGCAGAAACGCTGTCTGATGACGACTTTAGCTGGGCGCAAGACCATCTGCGTATGCTGTCAGGCCTATATGGTTTGTTACGTCCACTGGATTTGATGCAGCCATATCGCCTTGAGATGGGCACACGCCTTGAAAACGACCGTGGCACCAATTTGTACCAATTCTGGGGTGACATCATTACCAATGCTCTGAATGAGGCTCTAGAAGGCCAAGGCGATGACGTATTGGTGAATCTAGCCTCTAATGAGTACTTCAAGTCGGTGAAGCCGGCGAAGCTAAAAGGCAAGATCATCACACCCGTGTTTAAAGACCGTAAGAATGGTCAGTACAAGGTAATCAGTTTCTTCGCTAAAAAAGCCCGCGGCATGATGGCGCGATATATTATCGACAACCGTATTGATTCGGTTGAGGCACTGAAGGCATTTGATAGTGCAGGTTACTGGTTCTGTCCTGAAGAGTCGAACGACAAAGAAATGGTGTTTAAGCGCGAAGAGCAGTAATTCAGTATTTGACCCGAAAAAAGAAAAGGTTAGCCGAGGCTAACCTTTTTTGTACTTGTTATTTTTATTTATGCCGTTGGATTAACGAGCTCTCCCGGTTTGTCATCGGATGCTGACGACTGCTCCTGAGTTCTTCTCGCCAATCTGCGCTCCCAGTAGTCCGCATTTTTAATGCCTAATTTAACGGGATCAAAGGTGTATTCTTCCACGCCTTCTTTTTGTTGACGCTCGTAATCATTAAGAGCCTTCAGTGCTGGCTTGCTTAAGAAGAAAATGATCACGATACCGACGATATTCAGCCACGCCATCAAGCCAACGCCAATGTCACCCATTGCCCATGCAAGCCCCGCAGCTTTCACCGTGCCGTAGAAGACAGATGCGATGAGAACCAGTTTTAGCACAAACATCATGCCCGGCACTTTCACGGTGCGACGCAGGTAGGCGATATTGGTTTCTGCAATGTAGTAGTACGCCAGAATTGTCGTGAATGCGAAGAAAAACAGAGCGACAGCAATGAAAGGTTTGCCCCAGCCAGGCATGGTGCTTTCCACTGCAAGTTGCGTAAAGACAGGGCCATTCGCACTGATCTCTGCGGCTAAGTTTTGCACAATATATGCCTCGCCCGGACCATGGACGTTGTATGCACCCGTAATGAGGATCATGAACGCCGTAGCAGAGCACACCAGTAAGGTATCAATATAGATTGAAAAGGACTGAACCAGACCTTGTTGTGCAGGGTGGTCCACGTTTGCCGCTGCTGCTGCGTGAGGCCCCGTGCCTTGACCGGCTTCGTTCGAGTAAATACCGCGTTTCACACCCCAACCGATTGCAGCACCGAAGCCCGCCATTGGGTTGAAGGCATCATTGACGATCAGCATTACAATCGCTGGTACTTCAGTGATGTTCAGAAGAATGATGACAAATGCAATGATCACATAGGCCAGTGCCATGAATGGCACAACAATTTGAGTGAAGCTCGCGATACGTTTCACGCCGCCAAAGATGATGAAGGCAAGCAGTACAGAGATAAACGCGCCAGTTGTGATTTTCGCGACGCTGAAGGTTCCCACCGCTGTTTCAATCATGTCACCTGAGCCAAATGCAGCTTCAATGGCATTACCGATACTGTTTGACTGAACGCCTGGCAGCAGAACACCACAGGCGAAAATCGTCGCAATAGCAAACAGCCATGCATACCACTTCTGTCCCATCGCTTTTTCAATGTAGTAAGCCGGGCCACCACGAAACTCGCCGTTGTCTTCTTCTTTATAGATTTGAGCGAGTGTTGATTCGGTGTAGGCCGTTGCCGCACCTAGGAAGGCGACAATCCACATCCAAAAGACCGCACCGGGACCACCAAAACCGATGGCTGCAGCAACGCCTGCGATATTACCTGTACCGACACGACCAGACAGCGAAACGGCTAATGCCTGAAATGATGAGATGCCCTTGGAAGAGCTTTTGCCTGAAAAGAGTAGGCGGGTCATTTCGCCGAACTGACGAACTTGTACAAAGCGCGTAATAATGGAGTAAAACAAACCTGCGCCCAGACACATATAGATCAGCACTGGACTCCAGATAATGCTGTTCAAAAAATCAACAACAGATTGCATTGAAAGTTCCCTCTAAAATGAAATATTGGATAGATCATTTAATATCCTGCCGCAGGATAATCTCAATTCGTCACTTGTTGTTAACATTATGTGTTATCAATGTGACGGATTGTGAGCGTGATCTTTAACTGCTTATCCTTTATCCAATTGGCATAATTTGCTGCGACTAAACGCTGAAAACGAAAAAAGGAGGCATTACGCCTCCTTTTAGTTGTTTCGCTAGCTGGTTAAGCTATTAGTCGGTTGTTTTCGCTGCTTTTTTCGCTGCTTTTTTTACCGCTTTCTTAACTTTTCCTTTGACTTCTTTTTTGCTCAGCTTTTTCTTTTTCTTCTTGAATTCAGCTTTTTTATGTTTCGGCTTCAAAGCTTCTACATAACGCTCTTTCACGTCTTCTTTCATGTAGCGACAGATGCGATCCATCATTGGTTGATCGTGTGCTTCTACCAATGAGATTGCATTACCTTTCTTACCCGCACGCGCAGTACGGCCGATACGGTGCAGATACACATCTGCTTTACGTGGAAGGTCAAAGTTGATGACGTGGTCAATATCTGGCACGTCAATACCGCGAGCGGCAACGTCGGTTGCCAGAAGAACATTGATTTCACCCGTGGTGAAGCGTTCAACTGCGTACGTACGTTTTGCTTGTGCCATTTCGCCTTGCAGCCAAGCACAAGGAATCTTTGCTTTAGTCAGTTCTTCACGCAGTGCTGCCAGACGCTCACGGGTCTTAATAAAGATGATCGCACGTTCCGCCTGATCAGCCAGGATAGATTTTAACAAGGCATTCTTATGTGCCATGTCGTCACAACGGTAGTACCACTGGGTGATTTTTTTGCGCTCGCGACGAGGTGGCTCAGCAACCACTTCAACCGGATCGGTCAGAAGGGTATTTTTGAAACCATCAATGCCTTTACCTTCCAGCGTGGCAGAGAAAAGCATACTTTGTTTACGCCAGCGGCACTCATGCGACAAGCGGTCAACGGCAGGACCAAAGCCCATATCGAGCATACGGTCAGCTTCATCCAGCACCAGACTTTCAATCGCGCGGCAGTCAAAACGCTCGGCTTCGACGTATTCCATCAAGCGACCAGGTGTTGCAACAACAATATCTTGAGTCTTGCCCAAAATTTCCGCGTGCTCTTGGTAAGAGATACCGCCTGTGATGGTGATGATTTTCAGGTCGGTATACTTCGCCAGAGCGCGTGCTTGATCGGCAACTTGGATAGCCAACTCACGTGTAGGAGTAAGGATCAAAGCGCGTGCAGGACCTGGTTTTTGACGTGGGTAGTCCAGCAAGTGTTGCAGTAATGGCAATACGAAAGCCGCAGTTTTACCTGTGCCTGTTGGCGCAGATGCGAGAATATCTCGGCCATCCATACCATGAGGGATAACGTCAGCCTGGATCGCTGTTGGTCGCTCAAAGCCCATGTCATCCACGGCCATCAGCAGTTGAGGATCCAGTTCTAATTCAGCAAAAGTTCGCACGCGTAGTTTCTCCACTCAAAGTTAGGGTGCGGATTATACCCAAATTATCTCAAGATGCATCGCTTACCGCGATTTACTACCTATGAAATTGCGTTAATTTCAAGTGAGGCTGTCACATCTTTAGGTAAAAATCCTTCGTTAACGCCACAAATTCATTTGTATAAAGATTATCAGATTGAATAATAAGTGTTTTTTCCTCTATCTCGGATTTTTGAGTTGTAGAGAAAGCAATCAGTTTTCGATTAACCGATTTTGTTGGTGTTGTTTTGACATTCAGCACCTGATGGCAAAAAAGCGAGTATTGAAGACTTTTCGTGATCAATTGGTCTGCCTCATATGAAGGTAATATCAAATACGCGATGCCATTGCGTGATAGTCGAGACGCGATGACTTTTAATAAGCCGTCGTGCGATAGCGTGTCGGTATGTCGCGCTGTTGCTCTTCGCGTATCATCGGCTTGAAGACCTGAATTGAAGTAAGGTGGATTACAGATGATGACATCAAATGTTGTGGAACTTTTCCACGTGGTGACATCTTGATGTAGGACTTTAATGCGATCGACCCAAGCAGATTGTTCTGCGTTGAATCTGGCGGTTTGCACGGCATGTGCATCGATGTCCATTGCTGTAATGTTAGACAACGGAAAGCGCTGCGCCATCATTAATGCCAGCAAGCCCGTTCCAGTGCCTATATCAAGTATTGAACTGTGCTCGTTGGCTTGAGCCCAAGCACCAAGCATAACCCCGTCAGTACTTACTGGCATCCCACAGCCTTTATCTTCAATCGTAAACTGCTTGAATTGAAAGCGTTTGTTCACTTTTCCTCCAGTAGACACAACGTTCAAAACCTTAAAATACGGTTAAATATGTTGCATTAATGTTTTATGTATTTGTTTGATGATCTTTCCTAAATGCGGCATAAATAGGTAAAGTTGAAGTTTAATTTCAATTTAGTCGCTAAAAATAGATTAACCATCTATTTTTAATTGCCCTATTGTCTGAAGGGTGAAACTTCGTCATTATTCTGCTGAATCGGTGAAGCTTAGTAAAAATAACCAAAAGGCTAACCGGCTGATTACAGAAATAATATGCAAACACACATAGGTAGTTAGAAGTGAGAGAGAGTTTAAAGGTTAGCGACATACTCGCGCTAGGGTTTATGACCTTTGCGTTTTTCCTAGGAGCAGGCAACATCATCTTCCCACCGCTGGCAGGTTTTCTAGCGGGTGAGCATACCATGTCTGCAATGTTCGGTTTTCTTATTACCGCAGTAGGCTTGCCACTTATCGGTATTATTGCCGTTGCCGTTGCTGGTGGTGGCTGGAAAGGCTTAACGCGTGACCTTCCTGCATCAGTTGCAACTCTGATGGCGGTGCTGATCTTCATTATTATCGGTCCAGCTTTTGCAGCACCTCGTGCCGGTCTAGTTGCGTATGAAATGGGCTTCAAGCCTTTCTTGGGTGATGTGGGTCAGTTTGAACTGACGATGTTCTCCATCGTTTTCTTTGCTGTGGCAATGTTCTTCTCATTGTCTCAAGGCAAACTTATCGACACCATTGGTAAGTTGCTGACACCTGCATTGTTCGCAGCATTGGCGGTACTGGCGATCGCTGTTGTCGTTAACCCACAAGGTGACGTTGCGGCAGCACAAGGTGCTTACGTAGACCAAGCGTTCACGACGGGTTTCCTTGAAGGCTACAACACCATGGATACCTTCGCAGCACTGATGTTCGGTATGCTGATCGTTGACGTTATCCGTAAAAAAGGCATTACCGATCAAGCAAAAACCTGCCAATACCTCATCTATGCAGGTGTGATTGCAGCAGCAGGTCTGGCGTTTGTTTACGTGTCACTGTTCTACCTTGGCGCGACAGCAACGGGTATTGCTGCGGGCGCGAACAATGGCGGCGCGATTCTTTCTGCATACGTGATGGCGTTGTTTGGCCCTGCGGGTCAGATCATCCTGTCTACGATCATTGTGCTGGCGTGTTTGACCACGGTTATCGGTCTGGTATCAGCGTGTTCGGATTACTTCAGCACCCTGACTAAAATCACCTACCGTCAGTGGGTTGTTATTCTGTCAATTGCGTGTGCGGTAGTGGCAAACGTAGGCCTGAACCAGCTGATTGCGATTTCTGTCCCAGTACTGTTTGCACTGTACCCAGTTGCGATCGCACTGATTGCGCTGACCTTCCTGCGCCGTTTTATGCCGAACCCTGCGTTGGCTTACCGTGTCGTTCTGGGTGTTTCGCTGGTGTTCGCGTTGTTTGATGCAGCAAAAGTTGCCGGTATGGATGTGTCTGCACTGAAAGTACTGCCACTGTTTAACTACGGTATGGCGTGGTTGCTTCCAACGGTGATTGCTTTGGTAGCAGTGCGCTTTGCAGGCGAAAGCAAAGGCAAATCAAGCCACGCGTAATACGAACGCGAAGACGAAAAAAACCACCGCATGCGGTGGTTTTTTTATGCCTGCTAACGGTGGTGTTAGAGCAATGCTTGGTATTCGACGAGTACCTTTTCGCACCAAGTGGCGATACGTTCATCGCTGAGTTCATATTGGCTGTCTTCATCCAATGCAAGACCTACAAACTGTGAACCGTCTTCGGTCAAGGCTTTTGAGGCTTCAAAGGTGTAGCCATCTGTCGGCCAGTAGCCCACAAATTTTAGTCCCGTAGGTAGCAACTCGTCATGCAGCATTCCCATGGCGTCGAGGTACCATTCCGCGTACCCTTCTTGATCGCCAAGACCAAACAATGCGGCCACTTTACCTTGCAATTGCAAGCCATTCAGCTCTGACCAAACCGCTTCCCAATCTTCTTGTAGTTCGCCGAAATCCCATGTGGAAATACCTAGCAGCAGAAGATCGTATTGGTTCATTGTAGCGACAGGCGTGTCTTTGATGTTGTGAATATCAACCAGATCGTCGCCCAAAATCTCGCGAATTTTTTCCGCAGCCATTTCGGTGTAACACGTGGTTGAGCCGTAAAACAAACCTATTTTCATGTTTCAATCCTGCTGATGCTTCTGGCGCGATTCTACCTCTCGTCGCGTTCTATCTCTACCCTTAAAAAGCAGGGGGTTTTGGATAAAACCTCTCCATTCCTTAAGACCTTAACACGCTTATGCTTTGCATTCGGTTGGGGGTAGGGTAGTTTGACGACAGAAAACGTGGTTGAAAGTGAGTGAAATCGTGGAACAAAACGCGGCATTGGTGGAACAGTTTTTAGATGCAATGTGGATGGAGCGAGGGCTGTCTGAAAATACCTTGGCTTCTTACAGAAACGATCTTCTGAAACTGTGCCACTGGTTAGGTGAGAAGAATATTCTGCTAGTAAAGGTCTCGCCGAGCACGTTGCAGGACTATCAGCATTGGCTATTTGATCAGGATTATAAGCAAACTAGCCGAGCGCGCATGCTGTCGGCATTGCGTCGTTTGTTTCAATATTTGTATCGCGAAAAACAACGCGAAGATGATCCTACTGCCAACCTGATCAGCCCCAAATTGCCTAAGCGATTGCCCAAGGATTTGAGTGAAGAGCAAGTGGATGCGTTATTGGACGCGCCGGATGAAGATGACATGCTCGAACTTCGGGATAAAGCCATGATGGAGCTGCTGTATGCAACAGGGTTGCGTGTGACAGAGCTTATCAGCCTAACCACAGAGAATGTCAGTCTGCGTCAGGGTGTTGTACGAGTGATTGGTAAGGGTGGGAAAGAGCGCCTTGTGCCGATGGGAGAAGCGGCGATTGATTGGTTAGAGCAATATCTCGCGCACAGTCGACCAGTGCTGTTGGGTGAACAAACCTCAGACGTATTTTTTCCGAGTCGCCGTGGACGGATGATGACGCGTCAGACATTTTGGCACCGCATCAAGTTTTATGCTGCACTGGCAAACATAGACAGTGACTTATTATCGCCACACGTTTTGCGGCATGCATTTGCCACGCATTTGTTAAATCACGGTGCCGATTTGCGTGTCGTGCAAATGCTACTGGGCCATAGTGACCTGTCCACTACGCAAATTTACACACACGTAGCCACAGAGCGACTAAAACAGTTGCATCAGGAGCATCATCCTCGTGCATAATGCTTTTCGCATTAAAAAATTGCCTGAAGCGGGATTTTTTCCTGTTTTTCCGGTCTGAGAAGTTAACCGTTGCCTGCAAAGCGAATGCTTTGCCTTATTCAGGACAAATGTAATGATGAGATTCAAGCGACTACTAAGCAGTGTCGTGATGGCTTCAGCCATGTTGTCGGCAAGTGTATATGCTGCTGACGGTGCCGATAACGCGGCGATCGCTAATGTGTTGGCGAAGTATCGGCTGAATGTGGAGTCGGTGGAAAAGCTACCTTTAGAGGGGATGTATGAGGTCGTCACGAATGGCGGCGTTGTGTATACCAACAAAGACGGGTCGTATTTCATTTATGGACAACTTTTCCATACGACGGAGACTGAGTCCATTAACATGACTGAAATCACTCAGGCCAAACGCAACAAGAAGTTGTTTGATGCGTCAGGTGTTGAGAAAGAGCTGATTGTCTACCCAGCTAAAGATGAAAAGTACGTGGTGAATGTGTTCACGGACACGACGTGTGGCTATTGCATGAAGCTGCATCGTGAAATGCAACAATATAACGATCTTGGGATCACCGTGCGTTATCTGGCATTCCCACGCTCAGGTGAACGCTCTCCAAATATCGGCGAGATGAGCGCAATCTGGTGTGCCGATGACAAAGCAAATGCGATGAATCTGGCGAAGGCGCGTGAGTTTGATAAAGACTCGCAGGAATGTACGGATCTGGTGCGTCGCCATATGGCTCTAGGTACGTCGATGGGCGTTACTGGTACGCCAGCAATTATGCTTGAAGACGGCACCATGCTAGGTGGTTACGTACCTGCCGACCGTTTACTTGAAACATTGGAAGCTAAGGGGTAAATCTTCTTGCTTAAGAAAGCGTCGGTAATCCGGCGCTTTTTTGTTTCTCGCCGCTGATATCCAAGAGTAGGGCTTTCGCTTTGCATTTGGCCCGTTACAATGATCGTCTCAATCCGCATTCGAAATGACGTCAAACCTAATCGGCGTCAGATATAGGTCTTGTCTTCATGATTGAAATAAAACGTCGCCAGCCGTCACCCAACGCTGCGTTCCCGAGCTCTATCCCGCCTTTACTTCAGCGCATTTATGCCAATCGCGGCATCTTAAATGAAGGTGAGTTGGAGCGCAGTGCAAAAGGCCTGTTGAGTTATAACGCATTGCACGGAATCGAGAGAGCCGTCGCGTTACTTTCAGAGGCCATGGCAAATGACCGACGCATCATCATCGTTGGAGACTTTGATGCTGATGGCGCGACGAGTTCTGCATTGTCGGTAACGGCGTTTCGTATGATGGGGTGTTCGAATGTTGACTATTTGGTGCCTAACCGATTTGAGGATGGTTATGGGCTAAGCCCTGAGGTTGTTGAACAAGCCGCGGCGAAAGGGGCTGAACTTATCATGACCGTGGACAACGGCGTGTCCTCAATAGAAGGGGTTGCTGCCGCAAAAGCGTTGGGTATTCAGGTGGTGGTGACTGACCACCACTTACCTGGAGATGTCCTGCCTGATGCCGATGCGATGGTGAATCCAAACCTCAATGAGTGCGGTTTTCCGTCCAAATCTCTCGCGGGTGTTGGTGTGGCGTTTTATTTGATGTTGGCATTGCGCGCGCACCTTCGTGAGTCCGGATGGTTTTCGGCGCGTGGCATGGCAGAACCCAATTTGGCGGAGCTGCTGGACCTCGTTGCTTTAGGCACAGTCGCTGACGTCGTGTCACTGGATACCAACAACCGTATTTTGGTGCATCAAGGGTTGATGCGAATCCGCGCTGGAAAATGTCGTCCCGGGATCCAGGCTTTAATCGAAGTGGCAAACCGCAATATGTCGACTCTGGTCGCTAGTGACTTTGGTTTTGCCCTTGGCCCACGCATTAATGCAGCAGGTCGTTTGGATGATATGTCGTTCGGGGTTGAGCTGCTTCTTTGTCAGCATCTTCAAGCTGCGAGACAAATGGCGAGTGAGCTAGATGGTTTGAACCAAACGCGCAAAGAGATTGAACAGGGCATGAAAGAAGAGGCCATGGCGATTTGTGAGCGTCTTCAATTCGGTGAAGATACCTGTTTGCCAAGCGGGCTAGCACTCTTCCAACGCGAATGGCACCAAGGTGTGATTGGTATTCTTGCTTCGCGTATCAAAGACAAATTCCATCGCCCCGTTATTGCGTTTGCCGACGGTGGCGAGGGAATGATTAAGGGGTCAGCACGTTCTATCCAAGGGCTTCACATGCGTGACACGCTGGATTTGATTGATACTCAAAACCCTGGGCTAATTAAAAAATTTGGTGGTCACGCCATGGCGGCGGGGTTAACCATTGCAGAAGTGGATTATGATCGCTTTTCTCGCCTGTTTGATGAGGCCGTGAGAAATGTGATCAGCGAGGACGAGCTTAAAGGTGTGCTCCTGTCTGATGGTGAATTGCTCCCCAATGAAATATCACTGGACGTCGCAGAAATATTGCGAAGTGGCGGACCTTGGGGGCAGGGTTTCCCTGAACCGTTATTTGATGGCAAATTCAAATTGCTGCATCAAAAGCTGGTGGGGGGGAAACATTTGAAAATGATGCTGGAGCCAGTAATGGGCGGGCAAATGGTCGATGGTATTGCGTTCAATATTGACCTTCGCCGCTGGCCCGATCCGTCAGTACAAATGGTTGAGCTGGCCTATCGCCTTGATGTGAATGAGTTTCGAGGGAATCGAACGGTTCAATTGATGGTAGAGCACTTGGCGGCCGTTTAAGGTTGTCACGTGAGTCCGGTGCCGATGTGCGATCGCCGCACATCGGCACCAAATTTCATGCTTGACCCTATTTCCACACTTTTCTCTCAATTTTTCCCATTTGATCCCTATCACACTCTGTATATTCTCTCCGCGATTCTGTAGAATTCGGCGGTTAAAACTCATTCCGAACTTAAATAAGTGACCATGTTTGAAATCAATCCGATCAAAAACCGCCTAGCGGACATTGCAGACCGTGCAAATGTCCTTAGGGGGTATCTTTGACTATGACGCCAAGAAAGAGCGTCTAGAAGAAGTTAATGCTGAACTTGAGCAACCTGACGTATGGAACGATCCTGAGCGTGCGCAAGCACTGGGCCGTGAACGTGCGTCGTTGGAAGCTGTGGTAGAAACCATTGATCTGCTGGACCAAGGCGGTGTGTACATCACTGATCTTTTGGAACTGGCGATTGAAGAAAGCGACCAAGATACCTTCGATGAAATCGAACCAGAACTGAGTGATCTGGAAGAGAAATTGGCGAAGCTGGAATTCCGTCGCATGTTCTCCGGTGACCACGATGGTTCTGATTGTTATATCGACCTGCAAGCTGGCTCAGGTGGTACCGAAGCGCAAGACTGGACATCCATGATGTTGCGCATGTACCTACGTTGGGCGGATGCTAAGGGCTTCAAGACAGAAGTGATTGAAGTGTCTGAAGGCGATGTGGCTGGATTGAAATCTGCAACTGTTCGCATCAGCGGCGAGTACGCTTACGGCTGGTTGCGCACCGAGACCGGTGTTCACCGTCTGGTTCGTAAGTCACCGTTTGACTCAGGCGGTCGTCGCCATACGTCGTTTGCTTCGGCATTCATCTACCCAGAAGTGGATGAAAATATCGCGATCGATATTAACCCATCTGACCTGCGTATCGATGTATACCGTGCGTCGGGTGCGGGTGGTCAGCACGTTAACACCACCGAATCTGCTGTACGTATCACACACGTACCAACCAATACCGTGGTGCAGTGCCAGAATGACCGTAGCCAGCACAAAAACAAAGATCAGGCGATGAAACAACTTCGCGCAAAACTGTTTGAACTCGAACTGCAAAAGCAGAACGCAGAGAAACAGGCGAACGAAGAATCTAAGTCTGACATTGGTTGGGGCAGCCAGATCCGTTCATACGTTCTGGATGACTCACGCATTAAAGATCTGCGTACCGGTATCGAAAACCGTAATACCCAAGCGGTACTTGACGGTGATCTCGACAAGTTTATTGAAGCCAGCCTGAAATCTGGTTTGTAATTTTTTAGATAATTCAAAGGTTCACTATGACTGACCAGTTACTAGACGAAAACAAGCTGATTGCAGAACGTCGTGCAAAACTGAACCACATTCGTCAAAGCTGCAATGCAAACGGCCACCCAAATGACTTCCGCCGTGAGAACAAAGCGGCTGATCTTCAGGCTGAGTTTGGCGAAAAGACCAAGGAAGAACTGGAAGCTCTGGATCATAAAGTCAGCGTTGCTGGCCGTGTGATGGCTAAACGTGGCCCATTTTTGGCACTGCAAGACGTGAGCGGTCGTATTCAGGCTTATGCTGCCAAAGATGTACAGAACGTACTTAAAGAGCAGTATCAAGGTCTGGATATCGGTGACATCATCGGTGTGAAAGGTGCACTGCACAAATCAGGTAAAGGCGATCTTTACGTGAACATGGAAGAGTACCAACTGCTGACTAAAGCACTGCGTCCTCTGCCAGAAAAATTCCACGGTTTGACCGATCAGGAAACACGTTACCGTCAGCGTTACGTGGATTTGATCGTGAACGAAGATTCACGCAACGCATTCAAAGTCCGTTCTAAGCTGATTTCGGCGATCCGCCGTTACATGGAGTCAAAAGACTTCATGGAAGTGGAAACGCCAATGATGCAAGTGATCCCGGGTGGTGCATCTGCACGTCCGTTTATCACGCACCACAACGCACTGGATCAGGAAATGTTCCTGCGCATCGCGCCTGAGCTGTACCTGAAGCGTCTGGTTGTGGGTGGTTTCGAGCGTGTATTCGAAATCAACCGTAACTTCCGTAACGAAGGTCTGTCTCCACGTCACAACCCAGAATTCACCATGATTGAGTTCTACATGGCGTACGCGGATTACAACGATCTGATTGACCTGACTGAAGACATGCTGCGCACTGTTGCAATCGATGTTTTGGGTCACTCTGCAATGCCATACGGTGAGCACACTGTTGAATTCGGCGGTAAGTATGCGCGCATGACCATGCTGGATGCGATTAAGCACTACAACCCAGAGCACGCAGAAATCCAAGCGTTGACTGAAGAAGGTGTTCAAGACCGCGATCTGATGGTTTCTATTGCGCAGTCACTGGAAATCTACGTAGAGAAGTTCTGGACTTGTGGTCAGCTGCTGGAAGAAATCTTCGGTGAAACCGCTGAGCCTAAACTGATTCAGCCAACCTTCATCACTGGCTACCCAGCTGATATTTCTCCGTTGGCACGTCGTAGCGACGATAACCCGTTCTTCACTGACCGCTTTGAATTCTTCATCGGTGGCCGTGAAGTGGCGAATGGCTTCTCTGAGCTTAACGACGCAGAAGACCAAGATGCGCGCTTTAAAGCACAGGTTGACGCGAAAGAGTCAGGTGACGACGAAGCGATGTTCTACGATGCAGACTACATCACTGCGCTGGAGCATGGTTTGCCACCAACAGCAGGTCAGGGTATTGGTATCGACCGTTTGGCGATGCTGTTCACCAACACGCACACTATCCGTGACGTGATTCTGTTCCCTGCGATGCGTCCTCAAAACCAGAAGAAAGACTAATTCTGGCTCGCTTCTGAGACAGAAGTAAGACAACGCTGAGACACAAAAACACCGACAATTGTCGGTGTTTTTTTATGCGCAAAACCTTGCTGGCAATCGTTTGCTCAATGTCACATTTTTTGCGACGCATTTAACATTTTTGTTTGGGTTTTCGTGTTCTGAACGCATCATGCAGGCGCAATTCCTTGCCGCTTATTAATGAAGAAAATGATGCTGAAAAAATCCCTTCTTTCAGCCAGTGTTGCACTGGCTACCATGATGTCTTCTGCTGTGCTTGCGGCTGAGAACGTTGACCTGTTGATCACTGATGCGACCGTACTGACCATGAATGCCGATAAGACGGTATTCGAAAATGGTGTGGTTGCGGTCAAGGGCAACAAGATTGTTGCTGTTGGTGATGAATCGCTGGCTGACGACTACAACGCCAAGAAAGTATTGGATGTGGATGGCGATATCGTCATGCCAGGCCTGATTAATACGCACACGCATGCTTCAATGACCGTATTCCGTTCACTGGGCGATGACGTGCCAGACCGTCTGCACCGTTACATCTTCCCCTTAGAAAAGAAACTGGTGAGCCGTGACATGGTGCGCATCGGGGCGCAATTGGGTAACGTGGAGATGCTAAAAGGCGGTGTAACCACCTATGCCGACATGTACTACTTCGAAGACGAAGTGGCGAAGACGGTTGACCAAATCGGCATGCGCGCGATCTTGGGCGAAACCGTGATTAAGTTTCCGGTCGCTGATGCGGCGAACGCGGAAGAAGGGATTCAGTACGCGCTGAACTTCATTGAAGAATATAAAGACCACCCACGTATTACTCCCGCATTTGCGCCACATGCGCCTTACACCAACACCACTGAAGTACTGCAAAAGATCACCAAGCTGTCGCTTGAGCATGATGTACCCGTGATGATTCACCTAGCGGAATCGGATCGCGAAAACGAAGTGATTGCTGAGCGCAGCGGTGGTAAATCGCCTGTGGAATACATGGCTGACATCGGTGCACTAACGCCGAATTTGGTCGGCGCACACGTGATCAATGTGGATGATGAAGACATTGCCCTGCTGAAAAAGCACGATGTGGGTATCGCGCACAACATGAGTGCGAACATCAAGTCAGCGAAAGGTGTATCACCTGCACTGCAGATGTTTGACGACGGTCTGCGTATTGGTCTGGGAACCGATGGACCAATGTCAGGTAACACCTTGAGCACCGTTGACGAGTTCAATCAAGTGGCGAAAGTACACAAGCTCGTGAATAAAGACCGTGCTGCTATGCCGCCAGTCAAAGTGATTGAAATGGCGACCATAGGAGCCGCACGTGCACTGCACATGGAAGACAAAATCGGCTCGCTGGAAACGGGTAAACTGGCTGACATCATCGTTGTCGATACAAAAGCACCGAACATGGTGCCGGTTTACAATCCATACTCTGCGTTGGTGTACTCTGCTTATGCGACAAATGTGAAACACGCAATCGTTGATGGTCAGGTTCTGATGCAAGATCGAGACATTAAGACTGTTGATGAAGATGCTGTGCGCAAAGAAGCGTTGCAATTCGCAGACAAAGTGAGACAAACCGTAATTGAGAGCGGAGAGATCGTTCAGTAAACTTTACTGTTCCCTGCCTTACACCAAAGACCGCGTCTTATAATGACGCGGTTTTCTTTTTAAATACCCGTTACATAGCCTCACGAAATCGGGGCATAGTCTATGATCTAAGAAAATTTAGAGCATTTTGATTTTTTCTCATTAATGAGAAATGGATTGTGTTCCGCTTTTTGTTGCGTATCGCTAGAAAAGGAGAGGAGTTGCTTATGCGTTGATTTTCAGTGCATTTTAATCATCTCTTCACGCCGTGGTCGTCAGTAAATAATGATAGAAAAGTGTCTTTTTTGGGATGAGTGAAGATATGAGACTCATGTTGTATCTACAATGAGACAGACGGCGTTGTCTTACAAAATATAATGATACTCACAACATTTTGAACACATGTCGTTAATGGATGACTAAAGGCAGGCGTTATGGGTATGCAATTCAGATCTGAGGCAGTTCCAAGCTCACTCGTGGTAGTTGGAGGAACGTACGAACCATGGTTGGCAACACTGGAGCAAGCAGGGTGGCGTTGTCACCGTTGTTATGATCTCAGAGCAGCTCAAACCTTACTACAAGATATCGGTCCTTGTATTGGTATAGTTGATATAAGCCACGATGATTTTAGCTTGAATGGTGTCGCATCGCTGGTAAATCGCAATAAACAAGTTCGCTGGCTTGCACTGATTCGTGAAGATCAACTCAACAACGATGCGATCTGCCAATTTATTGTCAGCTTCTGTATTGATTACTTTACCTCTCCAATTCCCGATAGCCAATTGATGAGCACCATCGGACACCAATTGGGTATGTTGAAGCTGGAGCGTCACGTTTGGCCGCAACTTGGCGATCACAGTGATATGGGTTTACTGGGTAAAACCTCCGTCATGAAGAAGCTACGCGACCAGGTGCGACGTGTGGCACCTACGGATGTCTCCGTTTTAATTAACGGCGAAAGCGGCACAGGTAAAGAACTGGTGGGTATGGCGATACACAACGCATCGACCCGTGCGAAAGGCCCATTTGTGTCGGTGAAATGTAGCGCATTGCCAGAGAAATTGATTCAGAGCGAGCTCTTTGGTGATGGTGCTAATGAAGGCAAAGTGCAACAAGCCCACCAAGGCACGCTGTTCCTCGATGAAATTGGTGATTTGCCGCTAAACCTGCAAGCAAACCTGCTGCACCTTCTGCAAGATGGGACGGTGGAGTCGCACGATGACAAGTACGCGAAAGAAATCGATGTCCGCGTGATTGCAGCGACACATATGGATTTGGAGAAAGCTGTGGCTGAAGGGCATTTCCGTGAAGATCTGTTCTATCGCCTCAATGTACTGCGGATTTCTGTCCCTTCACTGAAAGAGCGCAGCGCAGACATTCCAGAGCTTGCAGAGCACTTCCTGTTGAAGTTTGCTCGCCAATACAACACGCAAGCGCGCACGTTCTCGGAAGAAGGCAATAAGATCCTGACCAACTACAGCTGGCCAGGTAATGTGCGCGAGCTGATCAATCAGGTTAAACGTGCGGTACTTCTTGCAGATAACTTGGTGATTGAAGCTGAGCACCTCGACCTACCACGTCAAGGTGATTATAAGCAAAGCTTACGCAAAATTCGTGAAGAGTCAGAACGTGATGCTTTGCTAGCTGTGCTTGAAAGTAATAATGGTCAGGTATCTGCGGCGGCAAAAGAGTTGGGCGTGTCTCGTGCAACCATGTACCGCTTGCTCAATAAACACAGTTTGATTCCAGCGCCTCGTAGCTTTCGCTAATTGAACAGCCAATAAAAAGCCGCCCTCGTTGGG
>NZ_JAJUBB010000027.1 GCF_028683135.1 Enterovibrio qingdaonensis | reverse complement strand
TCGCATATGCGGGGCTTTTTATTCTCCTAAACCGTCATCTCCCCCGCCTATGTTCCACGTGGAACACATCAGTATTTAGTACTTAAAAACCCGAAACTATCCTTACCAATTATGTCCTAGAAATTGGTTTCAAAATGCTCAACGGTTAAGGTATTGTGGAGCGAATACAACAAGGATTGAACAGCGATAAGGTTACGCATTCATGCAGTTTTCTAAGTTCGGCACCAAATTTTCCCATCACTCTGGCATTACTCAATTGATGGACGATTTAAATGATGGCCTAAGAAACCCTAATGCCATCATGCTCGGTGGTGGTAACCCAGCAGCAATACCAGAAATGATTAACCATTTTGATGCACTTACACGACGCATGCTTGACGATGGTTCTCTCGTTTCGGCTCTCGCCAACTATGATGGCCCTCAGGGTAAAACCGACTTTATCGCCGCACTGGCTGACATGCTGAACAAAACACTGGGGTGGAACATTTCCCCAAAGAACATCATGCTGACTAACGGCAGCCAATGCGCATTCTTTTATCTCTTCAACTTGTTTGGTGGACTATACGATGATGGCAGTTTTAAGAAAATTCTGCTGCCATTAACACCAGAATACATTGGTTATGCCGACTCAGGTCTTGACCCTGATATCTTCACCAGCTTCAAACCTACCATTACCCAATTAGACAATAGACAGTTTAAATACCATGTCGATTTCGATGCATTGGAGATAGATGACTCTATTGCAGCTATCTGTGCATCTCGCCCGACCAACCCGACGGGTAACGTTTTGACTGATGAAGAAATTGAAAAACTCGATAAGCTTGCACGCAAGCATGGTATCCCGCTTATTATTGATAACGCTTATGGCGTGCCCTTCCCCAACATCATCTTTGAAGATGTGAAGCCGTTTTGGAATGACAACACCATCCTCTGTTCGAGCCTCTCGAAACTCGGCTTACCAGGTGTACGCTGCGGCATTATCATTGCCCGCGAAGACATCATCACATCACTAACAAACATCAACGGTATCGTCAGCCTGGCACCGTGTGGCGTAGGCCCAGCCCTTGCACTTGAGATGATTAAAACCGGTGATTTGTTATCACTGAGCGAAAATGTCATTAAGCCTTTCTATCAAGATAAAGCTGAGCGAACCGTTCAAAAGCTACTGGATGCGATCCCCGACTCGCGCTTCAAAATCCACAAACCTGAAGGCGCAATCTTCCTATGGCTGTGGTTTGATGCGCTTCCTATTACCACCAAAGAACTGTATGCGCGATTGAAACAGCGAGGCCTGCTGATTGTTCCGGGCGAGTATTTCTTCTTTGGATCAGAACTTGATTGGGACCATACCCATCAGTGCCTTCGCATGAACTATGTTCAAGACGACGATAAGATCGAAAAAGGCATTGCGATTCTTGCTGAGGAAGTCGAGCGCGCGTACAACGAAAGCTAATGTTTCACGTGAAACATTTGAAGCATTAACTCCTAAAGATCTCTAAGCCAATTGTGCAAACAACTGGCTTTTCCTTTTAAGGTTATAAAAGGATTAGTTCGTAAGAAAGACGTTCGACACCCCTCTCGTTTAGCATGCTCACATCAATCTTATCGGCCATCGCGAAGGTGGCATTCTCGCCCTTTTGGCAGCGCAAAAGATGCAAGTAGACAAACTCGTACTGGTAGCAACTCCTGCAAAACCTATGAGCGAAACGCTGATTCGACAATACCGAGAGAGAGCTCCCCACTTTGCCGATGATGTTGAGGTAGCGTTGGAAAGTATCAAGAATGGTGAAGCACTTACCTATCCTAACAAACACATTGAAATGATGTTTCGACCTTCAGCCATTCCCTACTTAGCCTCGTGCTTTTTTATCGATCCAACGAGAATTGCTAAGTCGCTTAATCAAACTGTCCATGTCATTCAGGGTGACAATGATATTCAAGTCGGGGCAGAAAACGGTGAGATATTTAGAGAAGCACTCGGTGAGCGTGCCAGAGTCACACGATGTGAAGGCATGAATCACGTGCTAGTAAAAACGCCGCGAGAGTTAGAAGAAAACATGGCGTCTTACAACAATCCGCTTCTTCCTCTACACCACCAGCTAGAACGCGCCATCCTTACCGACTTTAAAATTAATAAAATCATATAGTTAAACAGTAAGGTTGCGCTACGTAAAAAAAACGCCGCTAATGCGGCGTTTGATACTCAGAATTTACGTAGCGGAACGTGACTACACGTCCAAGTTTGCGACTTTAAGCGCATTGTCTTCGATGAACGCACGACGTGGTTCAACGTGATCACCCATCAGAGTTGTGAACAACTCGTCCGCAGCAACTGCATCTTGAATGGTTACGCGCAACATACGACGTGATTCTGGGTCCATGGTGGTTTCCCATAGCTGATCAGGGTTCATCTCACCCAGACCTTTGTAACGCTGACGAGAAAGACCACGGTTAGATTCTTTAATCAACCATGCAAGTGCATCGGCAAAACTCTTCACAGGCTGCTTGCGCTCACCACGTTGGATAAACGCAGTGTCATCCAATAGACCATCGAGTGCTTCTGACAAGCTAGCAATCTTACCGTACTCTTTTGAATTCAGCAGGTCGTAACTGATCAGGTATTCATGATCGACACCATGCGTA
The DNA here is from genome assembly GCF_028683135.1 of Enterovibrio qingdaonensis. Lineage (GTDB taxonomy): Bacteria > Pseudomonadota > Gammaproteobacteria > Enterobacterales > Vibrionaceae > Enterovibrio > Enterovibrio qingdaonensis. The sequence goes on along the minus strand of NZ_JAJUBB010000027.1, from coordinate 60,810 downwards.
CGCACAACAAGCTCTGGCTGATATGCATTGTGCTCTTCACTGAATTTAACCAATGAACGGTACTGGCTTTCGCCGGTAGAGTTCTTGTTCAGTACAGTCACAATGTTATCAATCCATGCTTGAACGTCCGCTTCATTTTGCAGCGTATCAACAGACAAACGTGGCTGATAAACCAACTCGTTCAGCAACGCAGAAGGGTAACGACGTTCCATACGCTTGATAAGCTTCATCACGCTGTTGTATTTCTGGATCAGCTCTTCAAGTGCAAGGCCGCTCAATGCTGGCGCATCTTGGTTTACAAACAAAGATGCATTTTCAAGTGCCAGAGCAACTTGGTATTGCTCCATCGCTTCATCATCTTTGATGTACTGCTCTTGCTTACCTTTCTTCACTTTGTAAAGTGGTGGCTGAGCAATATAGATGTAGCCACGTTCAATAAGCTCTGGCATTTGACGGTAGAAGAAGGTCAACAGAAGCGTACGGATGTGCGAACCATCGACGTCAGCATCGGTCATGATGATGATGCTGTGGTAACGCAGTTTATCCGGATTGTATTCGTCTCGACCGATACCACAACCCATCGCTGTGATAAGCGTGGTCACTTCTTGAGAAGAAAGCATTTTATCGAAACGCGCTTTTTCTACGTTCAGGATTTTACCTTTCAGTGGGAGAATCGCCTGATTCTTACGGTTACGACCCTGCTTGGCTGAACCGCCAGCAGAGTCCCCTTCCACAATGTAGAGTTCTGAAAGCGCAGGGTCTTTCTCTTGGCAGTCTGCCAACTTACCTGGAAGGCCACCCAAATCCAGTGCACCTTTACGGCGTGTCATTTCACGCGCTTTACGCGCTGCTTCACGAGCACGCGCTGCATCGATAATCTTGGTACAAACGATTTTAGAATCTTGTGGGTTCTCCATCAGGAACTCACTCAATTTCTCGTTCATTGCAGACTCAACGGCTGACTTCACTTCTGAAGACACCAACTTGTCTTTGGTTTGGCTTGAGAATTTAGGATCAGGCACTTTAACTGATACAACTGCCGTCAAACCTTCACGCGCATCGTCACCCGATGTCGCCGCATTTGCTTTCTTTGAATAGCCTTCTTTTTCCATAAAGCTATTCAGGGTACGAGTCAGTGCAGCACGGAAACCTGCAAGGTGAGTACCACCATCGCGCTGAGGAATGTTGTTGGTGAAACAGTAAATGTTTTCTTGGAAACCATCGTTCCACTGCATAGACACTTCAACGGTCACACCGTCTTCACGTTCATGTTCAAAATGGAACACAGACGGATGAATTGGGTTCTTGTTGCGGTTCAAGTGCTCTACGAATGCGCGAATACCACCTTCGTAAGTGAAGTGATCGTTTTTATCTTCTTCACGTTCATCGGACAGACGAATTGAAACCCCTGAATTTAGGAATGACAACTCACGTAGGCGTTTTGCCAGAATGTCGTAATGGAACAGTAGATCAGTGAAGGTTTCGCCTGATGGCCAAAAACGAATTCGAGTACCGGTTTCATCGGTATCGCCGATAGGTGCCAATGGGGCTTCAGGAACACCACCATGATAAATCTGCTGATGGATTTTGCCGTGACGCCAAATAGTCAGCTCTAACTTTTCAGACAGTGCGTTTACTACCGAAACACCTACACCGTGTAGACCACCGGATACTTTATAGGAGTTGTCATCGAACTTACCACCCGCGTGAAGTACCGTCATGATAACTTCCGCTGCAGACACACCCTCTTCTTCGTGAATGTCGACTGGAATACCTCGGCCATCATCTTTTACAGAGACTGAACCGTCTTCATGGATGGTAACAATGATATCGCTACAATGACCGGCGAGAGCTTCATCGATAGAGTTATCGACCACCTCAAAGACCATGTGGTGCAGACCGGTACCGTCGTCGGTGTCACCGATGTACATCCCCGGACGCTTTCGTACTGCATCCAGACCCTTGAGTACCTTGATACTCGATGAATCGTAATTGTTGGACATTGAGTTACTCTCGCTTAATTTATTCTGCGGCTATTTTACCGTGTTCCACATGAAACATCTTACTATTTTCGTCGCACATTTCAGCGACCTGATCGGCACTAATGGCACTGACAAACACTTGTGCGCCAGTGGCTTTTAGCTGCTCGGCCAGTAGCGCCCGACGCCGACTATCCAGCTCAGACGCAAAATCGTCGATCAAATAGATACATTGCTTACCTTTGTCCTCAGTAAGCTGCTGCCCTTGCGCTAAACGCAAGGCACATACCATCAGTTTCAACTGCCCGCGGGACAGCACATCCTCTACGGGTGTCGCCCCCACTCTCAAACGCAAATCTGATTTGTGCGGACCACTAACGGTATACCCCAGGTGTTGATCTCGAAGAAAGTTCTCACGCAATAATTCTGCGTAATCTGCGTCCTTGTCCCAACCTCGGGTGTAATTAAGTTTTATTTCGTATTCAGGCAAAAATGCATCACACAATGATGCAGCACGCGCTGACAACTTATCGATGTACTCACGACGCCACTGATCAATTTGATTGGCCAACGGAGCAAGCTCGGCATCCCAATAGCTCAATTCACGGTAGCTTCTGGCTGTCTTCATCAATGCATTACGCTGCTTGGTCAGGCGTTTTACCCTTGACCAAACTGGATAGAACTGGGGTTCCGCGTGGAAAACACCCCAATCGATAAAAGCGCGTCGAAACTTAGGTCCGCCAGTGAGCAGTTCAAACCCTTCAGGGGTAATAAGCTGCATGGGCAAGACTTCTGCCAATTGCACGAGCTTTTGCCCTTTTTCTTCACCGATTTTGACTTCCGTAGACCCATCTCGATTTTTTTGTAGGCCCACTGGCAACAGAACGTCACCCATGTCCACACGGCCATGCACGACCAAACGGTCTTGTTGGTGTCGGATCACTCGCCCCGTCAACTGACTGCGAAACGATCGACCATGACCAAGGTAATAAACGGCTTCCAATACACTGGTTTTACCGCTGCCATTGGCACCCACAAGAAAATTGAAGCCTGATGACAGGCTAAGGTCACAGGCTTCAATGTTTCTCAAATCGTGAATCGATAATCGGGACAGTGCCATTTTACAGTCGAATTGGCATCACCACGTACATGGCGTCTTCACTGTTACAATCTTCAACCAGTGTACTTGCCGTACCATCTGTCATCGAAAAACGGACTTGGTCGCATTTGAGTGTATTCAACACATCAAGGACGTAGCTGACGTTGAACCCAATTTCGAGATCTTCACCGTCATAATTTACATCAACAAACTCTTCCGCTTCTTCCTGTTCAGGGTTATGCGCAGAAATACGTAACTGACCCGCACTGACATTAAGACGTACACCGCGGAATTTCTCATTCGACAAAATGGCTGCGCGCGCGAATGCTTGACGCAATTCATCACAATCCGCTTCCATGATTTTGTTTGATGACTGCGGCATCACACGGCGATAATCTGGGAAACGGCCATCAACCAATTTTGACGTAAAGATAAACTGGTTAACCTGGGCGCGAATGTTGGCACTGCCGATTTGAATGGTAACCGGCGCATCAGGCTGATCCAAAAGACGCATCAATTCAGTCACGCCTTTACGCGGAACGATAACTTGCTGGTTAGCCAGTTCACTATCAAGCTCTGTAATACCGACAGCCATACGGTGTCCGTCTGTTGCAACCGAGCGCAGTGTCGTTCCGTCAGTTTCAAGCAACATACCGTTCAAGAAATATCTCACGTCCTGGTTTGCCATTGAAAAAGCAGTGCTTTCAATTAAATGGCGCAACTTTCCTTGCGGTAACGTGAATTCAACGGTGCTCTGCCAGTCTTCGATATTCGGGAAATCTGCCGCTGGCAACGTAGATAACGTAAAACGGCTTCGACCTGAGCGAATAACAGCACGGTCACCTTCCAGCGAAAACTGGATTGGCGAACTGTCATTTAGGCCACGGCAAATATCTAAAAATTTGCGTGAGGGTACGGTTACTGCGCCGTCTTGAGAGTCGCCATCAAGTGGCAAAGCAGCAATCAATTCCACTTCTAAGTCTGTACATGTCATGGACAACTGGCCGGACTGAACTTGGAGAAGGATATTTCCAAGGATAGGCAGCGTTGGTCGTCCCCCTAGTGCACCAGAAACCTGCTGCAGGGGTTTTAAAAATTGGTCACGAGTTAGAGTAAATTTCATATTAAGACGACAGAGTCCGGATCAGGTTTGAATAATCTTCTTTTATATCGTGGCTTTCTTCGCGCAGCTGTTCAATTTTTCTGCATGCGTGAAGTACCGTAGTATGATCGCGACCACCAAATGCATCACCAATTTCCGGCAAGCTATGGTTGGTCAGCTCTTTTGACAATGCCATCGCCACCTGACGAGGACGTGCCACTGAGCGACTACGACGTTTAGACAGCAAGTCCGCCATCTTGATTTTGTAGTATTCCGCCACGGTTTTCTGAATGTTGTCGATGGTCACCAACTTTTCCTGCAATGCTAGCAGGTCGCGCAGTGCCTCTCGAACAAAATCAATGGTAATGGCTCGACCAGTGAAGTTAGCGTTCGCTATCACGCGGTTAAGCGCACCTTCGAGTTCACGAACATTTGAACGCAGGCGTTTAGCAATGAAAAATGCCACTTCATCGGGCAAGCGAATATTATGGTCTTCCGCCTTTTTCATCAAAATTGCAACGCGCGTTTCGAGTTCTGGTGGCTCGATCGCAACGGTTAAGCCCCAACCAAAACGCGACTTGAGGCGATCTTCTACCCCATTAATCTCTTTTGGATAGCGATCTGACGTCAGGATGATTTGCTGGTTACCTTCAAGCAACGCGTTAAAGGTATGGAAAAACTCTTCTTGCGATCGTTCTTTATTCGCAAAAAATTGGATGTCATCGATCAGCAATGCATCAACACTACGGTAGTAGCGTTTGAATTCTTCAATTTGGTTATTCTGCAGGGCTTTAACCATGTCCTGAACAAAGCGCTCAGAATGCATGTAGACGACGCGGGCATCCACCTTGCGATCGCTGATGGCATTGCCAACCGCATGCAAAAGGTGAGTTTTACCTAAACCCGTACCACCATAAAGGAATAAAGGGTTATACGCCGCACCAGGGTTATCAGCAACTTGGCGCGCCGCGGCGAGTGCAAGTTGGTTTGACTTACCTTCAACAAAGTTCGTGAACTTGTGTTTCGGGTTCACATTCGAGCGGTGATTAACGTCAGACTGAACTGGCGAAGGTGCGGGTTCCCATGTACGTCCAGCAGTTGGCTTTGCGGCAGGCGCAACCGGGGCTGGTGACACAGGTGGAGCAGGTGGCGCTATCGGTGCAACAGGTTTACTGCCCACTTCAAAGCGCAACATTGGCACGTCAGTACCACAAAACTCATTCAGTAAGTTATTGATACTGTTAATGTACTTATCGCGCACCCAGTCCAACACAAAACGGTTAGGCGCGAATAAAGTCAGGGTATTGTCATTTAACTCCGCCTGAAGCGGTCGAACCCACATGCTAAATTCTGTCGCAGGTAGATCCTCTTGAAGGCGCTGAAGGCACTGCAACCAAAGCGAAGATGACACGTCTGACTCCACACTCGAATAATGAAAAGGGAAGTAATTTTATACTTCTACGGCAAGGATCGCTAGCGACAAGATCCCTTTTGCAGTGAATAAGATCGTAGTTATACACACAGATCGCACAAAAAACCCCGTGATCAGCACAAGTAACACCCCACTTACTCACAGAATTATTCGAACTCAGACAATATTTGTGCAAAGAACGTCACAAATAGTTGCGTTTCGTTCCACTGCTTTTCATGACCGATCTTTTCATGAAATTTTTGCGACAAATAGGATAAGCAACACTTATCCAACCTCAATCCACCTACAATACACACATAAATCACAGGCTAAAGTGTATAAGATCGCAAAAGGATCCTTGCGCTTGTCAATTGACCACGTATAATTGCGCGCCCAAGAGAGCGGAATATCGTTTTAACATTGACTAGAACTCAGTCAGTGATTACAATCCGCCCTCTTTGTTGAGAGGCGTCGGACTTTGTCCCACGTCGGGTTAACAAACCTAAAAACTGATCAGTAATAAGGTAGAAACCATGAAACGCACTTTTCAACCTTCCGTTCTAAAGCGTAAGCGCACTCACGGTTTCCGTGCGCGCATGGCAACTAAGAACGGCCGTAAGGTTATTGCCGCTCGCCGTGCGAAAGGCCGTAGCAAGCTTTCAAAATAATCCCTAGTGATTATTAGTGAATAAGCTAGCTTTTTCTCGGGAGTTACGTCTGTTAACTCCCGAACATTTCAACTCTGTCTTCCAGCAACCTCATCGCGCTGGCTCACCACACTTAACTATTCTTGCCCGCAATAACACTCTTGACCGACCACGATTAGGTCAGGCTGTGCCAAAAAAACAAATCAAACTTGCCGTCGACCGAAACCGTTTTAAACGTCTCGTTCGTGAAAGTTTTCGTCTGCGTCAGCACTCGCTGCCAGCGAAAGATTTTGTTGTGATTGCGAAGAAAAGTGCGAATGAGCTCAGTAACGAAGAATTGAGCGCGCTGCTTGATAAGTTATGGCAACGTTTGTCACGACCGCCGCGAAAAAAATAGTCACTGGACTGTTTCGCGGTTACCAACTCTTCATCAGCCCTCTTCTCGGGCCTCGCTGTCGTTTTACGCCGACATGCTCCCAATACGCCATAGAAGCGGTCAATTGTCACGGTGTGGTAAAAGGATGTTGGTTAGCAGGCAAACGTTTATTAAAATGCCATCCTCTAAATCATGGTGGGTACGATCCTGTACCCCCGCATCATCCTAATAATCGAGACAATTAACAATGGATTCTCAACGTAATATTCTGTTGATTGCCCTTATGTTTGTATCGTTCATGTTGTACCTCAACTGGAACGAAACAACCAACCCTCAACCACAGGGTCAGGGCGTTACACAGCAAGCACAACACAGTGGTGATGTCCCTGTTGGTTCAGAAGCGACTCAGCCTCTGACGCAGGATTCTGTCTCTAACAAGCTGATCACCCTGAAAAGTGATGTGCTGACTTTGACCGTTGATACACAAGGCGGTGACATTGTTCGCGCTGAGCTGAACAAATACGATGCTGAATTCGGTTCTGAAGACAAATTTGTTCTTTTGAAAAACCAGCCAAACCATACCTTCGTTGCACAAAGTGGCCTAATTGGTCCTAACGGCATCGATACCTTGGATGGCCGAGCGCAATTTAGTGCCAATGGCACTGACTTCACGCTGGCTGATGGACAAAAAGAGTTGCGTGTTCCTTTGAGCGTAACGAAAGACGGCATCACCTATACCAAAACCTTTATCTTGAAGCGTGATAGCTACGCTGTGGATGTTGATTACACTATCGACAACCAAAGCGATAAGTCTGCATCAGTTCAGATGTACGCTCAGCTAAAACAAAATCTGTTGGATGATGGCGGCAGCCTGACCATGCCTACTTATCGTGGTGGTGTGTATTCAGCTGACGATGCAAAATACGAAAAATACAGCTTCGACGATATGAAGGACAGAAACCTGAACCTGACTATCTCGAAAGACGGCTGGGCTGCAATGATGCAGCACTACTTTGTGGCAGCATGGGTACCGCGTGATCAAACTGACGTGAACCTGTTTACTCGCACCGCAAACGGCCAAGGCTTTATCGGTGTTCGCTACCCAACAACCACGATTGCAGCAGGTTCTACTGTAAACCTAGATGCAACATTGTGGGTAGGTCCAAAGCTGCAAGATCAAATGGAAAAAACCGCGCCGAACCTAAACCTGACTGTTGATTACGGTTGGTTGTGGTTTATCGCAAGCCCGCTGCACTGGTTGCTATCAACCATTCACGGCTTTGTCGGTAACTGGGGTGTGGCAATCATTATTCTGACCTTCGTGGTTCGTGGTGCAATGTACCCACTGACCAAAGCGCAGTACACCTCCATGGCGAAAATGCGCCTTCTGCAACCAAAACTGCAGGAAATGCGCGAGCGTATCGGCGACGACCGCCAGCGCATGAGCCAGGAAATGATGGAGCTGTATAAGAAAGAGAAAGTGAACCCACTGGGTGGCTGTCTTCCTCTTATCCTGCAAATGCCTATCTTCATTGCGCTTTACTGGGCACTGATGGAATCGGTAGAACTCCGCCATGCACCGTTTATCCTATGGATTCACGATTTGTCAGCACCGGATCCATACTACGTGCTGCCATTGCTGATGGGTGCGTCTATGTTCCTGATCCAGAAGATGAGCCCAAGCACAGTGACTGACCCAATGCAGCAGAAGATCATGAACTTCATGCCTGTCATGTTCACCGTGTTCTTCCTGTGGTTCCCTGCAGGTCTGGTTCTGTACTGGTTGGTATCGAACATTGTGACCCTTATCCAGCAAACGCTGATTTATCGCGCGCTGGAGAAAAAAGGCCTTCACACCCGCAAATAATTGCAAATGATATAAATAAGGCGGCCTACTGGCCGCCTTTCTTCTTTCTGAACGTGACACTGCCAAACCACAAATTTGGTATACACTAGCTTCAATATTTACGAGCAGGTATTCCCACATGACTCACACTGACACTATTGTTGCGCAGGCGACGCCGCCCGGTCGCGGTGGCGTTGGCATCATTCGCGTATCTGGCCCTAAAGCCATCGAGGTAGCCAAAGCCGTTACGGGACGAGAGTTACCTGTCCGTCGCGCAGAGTACCTGCCCTTTAAAGATAGCGAAGGCAATGCTTTGGACCAAGGCATTGCGCTGTACTTCCAAGCACCAAACTCCTTCACTGGCGAAGACGTTTTAGAGCTTCAAGGCCACGGTGGCCCGGTTATCATGGATATGCTGATCAAGCGTATTCTGGACATTGACGGTGTCCGCACCGCGCGTCCCGGTGAATTTTCTGAACGTGCTTTCCTCAACGATAAACTCGATTTGGCACAAGCAGAAGCGATCGCAGATTTGATTGATGCGAGCTCAGAGCAAGCTGCAAAAAGTGCGCTTCAAAGCTTGCAGGGTGCGTTTTCCACGAAAGTAAATTCGCTGGTGGAGTCACTCATTTACTTGCGAATGTATGTAGAAGCCGCAATAGATTTTCCTGATGAAGAAATTGATTTTCTCTCTGACGGCAAAGTATCTACGGATCTTGATGCCATTATCGCTTCGTTGTCAGAAGTTCGAAAAACGGCAAACCAAGGTGCAATCATGCGTGAAGGCATGAAAGTCGTTATTGCAGGTCGTCCAAATGCAGGTAAATCAAGCCTGCTAAATGCCCTGTCTGGCAAGGACAGTGCCATCGTAACTGATATCGCTGGTACCACTCGCGACGTCCTGCGCGAACATATCCATATCGATGGCATGCCGCTACATATTATCGATACCGCAGGCCTTCGTGATGCGTCTGATGAAGTTGAACGTATCGGCATTGAACGCGCTTGGGACGAAATAACACAAGCAGATCGCGTCTTATTTATGGTTGATGGCACCACCACAGAAGCCACATCCCCTGAAGAAATTTGGCCAGAGTTTATTGATCGCCTTCCTGCCAATATCGGCATGACCGTTATCCGTAATAAAGCAGACGTTACCGGTGAAACACTTGGAATTTGCCACGCCAGCCAACCTACCTTGATTCGTCTAAGTGCCAAAACAGGTAAAGGCGTCGATGCCCTGCGTGACCATCTAAAAGACTGTATGGGCTTTTCAGGCGCAACAGAAGGCGGTTTTATGGCAAGACGTCGTCATTTAGAAGCGCTTGATTCCGCTGCAAACCATCTTAATACCGGTAAAGATCAACTTGAAGGCTATATGGCCGGAGAGATCTTGGCTGAAGAGCTTCGCATCGCTCAGCAATACTTGAGTGAGATCACCGGAGAGTTCAGCTCTGATGATCTTCTTGGCAGGATCTTCAGTTCCTTTTGTATCGGTAAATAACATTGAAAAAGCTGCCTTATGGCAGCTTTTTCTTTTCTCTCGCTTTATCTTACCTTTGCTACACTTTGTAGCATTCCCTCTCAAACAATTGAAGAGATGATAAACAGCCTCAACCCGCTTCTAAACTTAGGCATAGAGCGCTACGACAAGCTACAAATCCATCATCTACGTATGGTTAATCTGCTGGCCGCGCTGTGTGCGGGTGGTACATTGTTGTTTTCTGCGCTGTTTTGGTTTGCTTTTGGCAGCCCATCTGTTGCGCTACTTAATGGCTTGTTTGCCCTTCTCTATGTCATCTCTTTTGTACTCACGCGGGAAGGCTTACTGAAAATCGCAAAGTATTGGGTGTTTATCATCTTCTTTTTCCAGCAATTTTCGTTGCCACTTTTTGTGCTATCGGACAATTTTGAAACCGAAATGCTATTGCTGGTCGTTCCGACGGCAGTCGTACTGGTGTTTGATCCCAAAGAACGATTACCGCGCTATGGCTTGTCATTGATCGCGATTATTCTGTTATTTTTAGCCAAAACGATCCCTTCTGCAGATCCTATCCTCGCTCTGACCGATGCGAACGCACGAGCCGCTTACTTATGCGTCATTCTCATCCTCGTCTTAGCATCCGTCGCGCTTACCGATTTCTATCTCATCGACCTTCACTCTATTGATGAATCATCACGACGTCTTGTTCATGATGATTTACTGACAGAAACAGCCAATGCCCAAAGTATTTACAATCAAGCAGACGAGCTGTTCTTTCAAACACAACGTAAGCAACAGCCGTTATCTGTCATTGCAATCAACCTTGATGACTTTCGTCAAATCAATGAAATGCATGGCAGAAATACGGGTGATCAGGTGCTTATTCATTACGCCAATTTATTGCAAGAACACATTTCGACAGGCACTCCTATCAGCCGTCTATATGCAGATACCTTCGTAATTTTGCTCCGAAACGTAAACGCCAGTGATGCCATTCGTTTAGCTGAACAACTAAAAATTGCGATCAATAGAAGTGTGGTATTACTAGAACATACAGCGGTCAAACGCACCGCAAGTCTTGGCGTAAGCACGTCAAATCAAGGATGTATAGCAGGCTTCCAATTGATCGATACGGCGTTAGTAGCCGTAAAAAATGCGAAACGTCGAGGGAAAAACAAAATTCAATCTGTCTCACCTAAAAACATTAACCCAATGAATAATAGGGATTACTGTAACCCTAGCTAACTTGACTTGATCCTACCCCACCCACAATACTAGCGGCCTAAATCCCAGATATAGAGACAACCCTATGCCTACAATAACCCTGATAACAGGCAGTACCCTAGGTGGGGCTGAGTACGTTGGCGATCATTTAGCAGAGCTTTTAGAGCAACATGGTCAAACCGTAAATGTCGTTAACGATGCCGTGCTTTCTGACATCACTGATTGCGATCGATTATTGCTTATTACCTCAACGCATGGCGCAGGTGATTACCCCGAAAACCTCGCCCCAACCATGGAAGAACTGGCCGATAAAGCCCCCAATCTTTCCCACTTATCTTTTGCGGTAATCGGCATTGGTGACTCTAGCTACGATACCTTTTGTGAAGCAGGAAAAAACGCCGATTCGCTGTTAAAAAAGCTCGGTGCAACGCCCCTTATCGAGAGATTAGACATCGATATTTCTGAAAATCCGCTCCCAGAAGAACCCGCTGAAGTATGGTTATCCAAGAATTTAGCAAACCTATGTGAATAAGTTTTTTCGAATTTCGACCAATTTTTATTCTTAAACCTCACATTTTCTTTGTGGATAACTATAGATCTAAACGGTGATCAACCTATAGTTATCCCAATAATAACTTTTACCCTCCTCCCCCCCTGTTGATAAAGTGCCATTTTGATCCCAGCATTTCCCAGAGTAGATCCAAGGGAACACACAAGTAATGATCCTTAATAAATGCATGATCATGTTGATCATTTAACACTTATCCACAGAGATCGTCTTCCTTAATAAAAGATCACAATAAAAGATCTATATAAAGATCTTTATATATATTTAAGAGCTTTCCCCTTCGATCAAAGATCACACTTTTGGTTCTCTCACATAATGAAAAGCGGTAGAATGATCCTCTTTTGCTCAACAAACCGATCCACTCATTCTTTTTTGAGGTCACACCATGTTTTACCAGGATAACTTTGACGTCATCGTTGTTGGTGGTGGTCATGCAGGTACAGAAGCCGCACTGGCCGCAGCACGAATGGGTCAACAGACTTTATTGTTGACTCACAACATCGATACGTTAGGGCAAATGTCATGTAACCCAGCCATTGGCGGGATCGGAAAAGGACATCTGGTGAAAGAAGTCGATGCACTTGGCGGCCTAATGGCACGTGCAATCGACAAAGGTGGTATCCAATTTCGCACCTTGAACGCGTCTAAAGGCCCAGCTGTGCGAGCGACACGTGCACAAGCGGATCGCGCGCTCTATAAGGCGTTTGTGCGTGAAGCATTGGAAAACCAACCTAACCTTATGCTGTTCCAACAAGCCGTTACAGATCTGATTGTTGAACAGGATCAAGTGACGGGTGTTGTGACCGAAATGGGTCTTAAATTCCGCGCGAAATCTGTCGTTTTGACGGTAGGTACCTTCCTTGGCGGGAAAATTCATATTGGTTTGGAAAACTACTCTGGTGGCCGTGCGGGTGATCCACCGTCGATCGCGTTGGCGGATCGCCTCCGTGAATTGCCGTTTCGTGTTGATCGCTTAAAAACCGGTACACCACCGCGTATTGACGCACGCACTGTCGATTTTAGCGTGATGCAAGAACAGCACGGGGATACCCCATGCCCGGTATTTTCCTTTATGGGCAAAGCTTCAGACCATCCACGTCAGGTGCCTTGTTACATCACGTACACCAATGAAAAAACCCATGATGTGATTCGTGCAAACCTTGATCGCAGCCCGATGTATGCGGGTGTGATTGAAGGTATTGGCCCACGTTATTGCCCGTCGATTGAAGACAAGGTGATGCGTTTTGCGGACAAAGACAAACACCAAATTTTCGTTGAGCCAGAAGGCCTGACGACACATGAACTTTATCCAAACGGCATTTCCACCAGCCTGCCGTTCGATGTGCAGATGGGTATCATCCACTCGATCAAAGGTTTTGAGAATGCACGTGTGATCCGTCCAGGCTATGCGATCGAGTACGATTTCTTCGATCCTCGCGATCTGAAACAAACCTTTGAAACTAAATTTATCAAAGGCTTGTTCTTTGCGGGCCAAATCAATGGTACGACTGGGTACGAAGAAGCGGCCGCGCAAGGTCTGCTAGCGGGTGCTAACGCAGCATTGTTCGCTCAGGAGAAGGAAGGCTGGTGTCCACGCCGTGATCAAGCGTACATGGGTGTTCTGATCGACGATTTGTCGACCATGGGTACGAAAGAACCTTACCGTATGTTCACCTCGCGTGCGGAATACCGCCTGCTGTTGCGTGAAGATAACGCGGATCTGCGTCTGACCGAAACAGGTCGTGCGTTGGGCCTCGTTGACGATGCGCGTTGGGCACGTTTCAACGAGAAGTTGGAAAACATCGAGTTGGAAGCACAGCGTCTTCGCAGCACGTGGATTCATCCAACCTCTGAGCATGCAGAATCTATCAATGCCTTTTTGAAAGCGCCGCTGTCTCGCGAAGCGAGCGGTGAAGACCTACTTCGTCGCCCTGAAGTGACCTACGACCAATTGGTGGCCAACCCTGTGTTTGCGCCAGCGATGGAAGACACACAAGCGAGTGAGCAGGTCGAGATTCAGGTGAAATACGCCGGTTACATTAATCGCCAGAAAGACGAGATTGAGAAATCTACGCGTCATGAAAACACCCAATTGCCTCTCGAGTTGGATTACAAACAAATCAAAGGTTTGTCTAACGAGGTCGTGGCAAAACTGCAAGATGCACGCCCTGAAACCATTGGGAAAGCGTCTCGTATTTCCGGTATTACGCCTGCAGCGATCTCAATTCTGCTGGTACATCTTAAGAAACAAGGCATGCTCAAAAAGGGAGCGTAATTCTCTGTGAAACAACGTCTTGCACAACTAATTTCAGACGCAGGAATGGATATTCCTGCGGATCAACAAGCCCAGCTTCTGGGCTATGTTGAAATGCTTCACAAATGGAACAAAGCGTATAACTTGACCTCGGTTCGCGATCCACAAGAAATGATCGTTAAACACATCATGGACAGTATCGTGGTTAGCCAACACCTGACAGGATCGACGTTCATCGATGTTGGTACAGGTCCAGGGCTGCCTGGGATCCCACTCGCGATCATTAATCCAGAGAAGTCGTTTACTTTGCTAGATAGCCTAGGGAAGCGAATTCGCTTTATTCGCCAAGTGATCCATGAACTAAAAATCTCCAACGTAACGGCTGTGCAAAGTCGCGTAGAAGATTTCCAGCCGGATGTGGGTTTTGATGGCGTATTAAGCCGTGCATTTGCTTCAATGAATGACATGGTGAGCTGGTGTCATCACCTGCCAAATGACAAAGGTGTGTTCCTCGCACTGAAAGGACAAGTGGATCAAGTCGAAATTGATGACCTGCCTTCTGATTGTTCTGTGACCGATATCAAACCTTTGACTGTTCCGGGATTGGAAGGTCAACGTCATCTAGTAATCTTGGCTAGATAGGTTTTTTGGGCGAGGTTTACTTGTGGGAAAAGTCATAGCAATTGCCAACCAGAAAGGGGGCGTCGGTAAAACGACAACCTGTATAAATCTTGCTGCATCGCTTGCAGCAACTCAGCGTAAGGTGCTTGTTATAGACCTCGACCCGCAAGGGAACGCCACCATGGCTAGTGGTGTGGACAAATACAATGTCGACGCCACAGCCTATGAACTGCTCGTAGAAGAAACACCGTTTAACGATGTGGTCGTGACCGATACGACGGGTGGCTACCATTTGATTGCTGCGAATGGTGATGTCACGGCGGCAGAAATAAAATTGATGGAAGTGTTTGCCCGAGAAGTTAGGCTGCGCAATGCATTAGATGGCATTCGTGAAAACTATGATTTCATCTTTATCGACTGTCCGCCTTCTCTGAACCTCCTTACAATCAACGCCATGACGGCGGCGAACTCGGTTCTGGTCCCAATGCAATGTGAGTATTTTGCATTGGAAGGGCTAACAGCGTTGATGGACACCATCAGCAAGCTGGCGAGTGTGGTGAATGCAGATCTTCATGTTGAAGGGCTGCTGCGAACCATGTATGACCCGCGTAATCGATTGGCGACAGAAGTATCCGATCAGATCAAAAAGCACTTTGGCGACAAAGTATATCGCACAGTGATCCCGCGTAACGTACGTTTAGCGGAAGCACCGAGTCATGGTAAACCAGCCATGTACTACGACAAGCACTCCAGCGGCGCAAAATCTTACCTAGCATTGGCTGGCGAGATTCTCAGACGTGAAGAGCAAGCGCGACAAACACAAAACATAGCCAACGTGTCTTAAAGGAATGCCAATGAACGCAACAAAACGTGGATTGGGCAAAGGGCTCGATGCACTTCTTGCGACCAGCGCACAGGCGCAGTCACGTGTCGATTTAAACAATGAATCACACAAAACTGCTGCAAACAGTGAATTACAGCACTTGCCATTAAACCAACTTTATCCTGGCACTTATCAGCCTCGACAAGAAATGGCAGCAGATGCACTGGAAGAATTGGCGGAATCAATTCGTGCGCAAGGTGTCATTCAGCCACTTGTGGTAAGAATGACATCGGCACAGCAATACGAAATTATTGCCGGCGAGCGACGTTTTCGCGCATCTAAGATGGCAGGACTGACACATGTCCCGTGTTTGGTGCGAGATTTAACAGATAAAGCCGCCAGTGCCATCGCGTTGATCGAGAACATTCAACGTGAAGACCTCAATGCCATGGAAGAGGCTGAAGCTTTAGAAAAGCTTGTCCAAGACTTCTCCCTCACACATCAGCAGCTCGCTGAAGCATTAGGTAAATCGAGAACGACCATCAGCAATTTACTTCGCCTAAACGGCTTAGATGCTGGTGTGAAAAAGCTATTGCTGAATCGACAACTTGAAATGGGTCATGCTCGTGCATTGCTAGCACTTGAAGGCGAAGCCCAAATTGAGGCTGCGTTGGTTTCCGTAAACAAAAAAATGACCGTCAGACAAACAGAAGCATTGGTGAAGAAAATGCTTACACCTGTTACTGATAAAGTGGTAAATAGTTTATCTCCTGAATTTGAAGCAATTCAGGAAAAGCTCGGTCATCGTTTGGGCACCAATGTCACCATTACTCAAGCGAAAGGCGGCAAGGGCAAAATAACAATAAACTTTGATCACCAAGAAAAATTACTGCAAATTCTTGCAACCATCAGCGACTAAGTGTGATGTCACGCGTTAGCTTTCTGTTACATATTTTTTCTTACTGTGATCAGGTTACTCTGTTGTAAAATTTAGTCTCCATTTTTGGTGCAATCAGATTGCAATCAAAAAGGTGACCCGTATAATTTTTGCAGTTTTCCCAGCACGACATAGTGCAAAGAGGAAAGGAATCGAGGAACGAATACATGGTATCGACGCTCGCGCGACCAGGTCGCAAGCTTGCGAAAAGGTTGCTGCTGTTACAAGCGTGCGTCGTGTTAGCAACGGCAATCTTGATGGTGACTACCGTCAATGTCGACTGGGGAATTTCCGCGTTAATTGGCGGGGGCATCTTTGTAGTTGCCAATGCAGCGTTCGCGCTGTGTGCATTCCTATTTAGTGGGGCGAGAGCAGCAAAACTTATCGTTGCATCGTTTTTTAGCGGTGAAGTGCTCAAAATCCTTCTGACAGTCGTTTTATTCTCCGTTGTTTACCTGTATGCCGAGGTGGAACTTGTTCCCCTCAAACTGACCTATTTGCTGGTTCTCGGAATTAACATCCTTGCACCAGTTTTATTCATTAACAACAACAAATAGGATGAGTTATGGCTGCGCCAGGTGAAGCGCTTACACCTTCCAGTTACATCTCGCACCACCTAACCAACCTGTCTACGGACAAGCTTGGATTGGCGAGTGAGGGCAGCTTCTGGTCGGTGCACATTGATAGCCTGTTTTTCTCAGTCCTGATCGGTTTCGGCTTTCTATGGCTGTTCCGCTCTGTGGCGAAGAAAGCAACCACCGGAGTACCAGGAAAGCTTCAGTGTTTTGTGGAAATGTTGGTCGAATTCGTTGATGAGAACGTTCGAGAGACTTTTCATGGTAAAAATCCACTGATTGCGCCTCTGGCTCTGACCATTTTCGTCTGGATATTTCTGATGAATACGATGGACCTTGTGCCTATCGACTTTATTCCTTATCCAGCGGAATTGCTTGGTATTCCTTACATGAAGGTAGTACCAACGGCAGACGTAAATATCACCCTGGCAATGGCGCTTGGCGTTTTCTTCTTGATGATTTACTACAGCATCAAGGTGAAAGGTCTTGGCGGTTTTGCTAAAGAGCTGGCACTTCACCCGTTCAACCACCCAATCATGATCCCGTTCAACCTGCTGTTGGAAGTGGTATCGCTACTGGCGAAACCTATTTCTCTTGGCATGCGTCTGTTCGGTAACATGTTTGCTGGTGAGGTGGTATTTATCCTGATTGCGGCACTTCTGCCGTGGTGGGCGCAATGGTTGGGTTCGTTACCGTGGGCAATCTTCCACATTCTGGTTATTACCATCCAAGCGTTCGTCTTTATGATGCTGACCATCGTGTACCTGTCTCAGGCACATGAAGATTCACATTAATACGTAATTTAGTAAGCAACTTTTGTTAGACCTTCCGGCGTAAATAGTAGGCCGACAACAAGAAACTGGAGATAGTGATGGAAACTTTATTGAGCTTTTCTGCAATTGCCGTTGGCATCATTGTAGGTCTTGCTTCCCTGGGTACTGCGATCGGTTTCGCACTGCTTGGCGGTAAATTCCTTGAGGGTGCAGCTCGTCAACCAGAGATGGCTCCTATGCTGCAAGTTAAGATGTTCATCATTGCTGGTCTGCTGGATGCGGTTCCAATGATCGGTATCGTAATCGCACTGCTGTTCACCTTTGCAAACCCATTCGTCGGTCAGCTGGGTTAAGTCGCCTGTATCGTACCTGTAGCTAACTAACTGGGAGGCGCTGTTGTGAATATCAACGCAACTCTATTTGGCCAGGCGATCGCATTCTTTATGTTTGTGGTGTTCTGCATGAAATATGTATGGCCACCCATCATGCAGGCGATTGAAGAACGTCAGAAGAAAATTGCTGACGGACTTGCGGCAGCCGAGCGCGCCGCAAAAGACCTGAACTTGGCCCAGGCGAATGCTTCTGATCAAATGAAAGAAGCAAAACGCGCTGCAACTGAGATCATCGAACAGGCTAATAAGCGTAAAGCACAAATTTTGGATCAAGCCCGCGAAGAAGCAAATGTGGAACGCGAAAACATCCTTAACCAAGGACAGGCTGAACTGGAAGCTGAACGCAACCGTGCCCGCGATGAACTGCGAAAACAAGTTGCTACTCTAGCCGTTATCGGTGCTGAGAAAATCCTAGAGCGTTCGATTGATGCGAATGCTCATAAAGATATTCTCGATAAAATCACTGCAGAACTTTAACAAGGAGGGGCAGCTATGTCTGAACTGACTACTATCGCACGCCCCTACGCTAAAGCAGCCTTCGACTTGGCAGTGGAAAAAAGCGAATTAGACCAATGGTCTGAAATGCTGACTTTCGCTGCTGAAGTCGCCCGCAATGAAACCATTGAAGATTATCTTGGTGGTATGCATTCAGCTGATAAGTTGACTGAGATTTTTCTCTCAGTGTGCGGTGAGCAGCTCAATGAATTTGGTCAAAACCTGGTGAAGGTAATGGCTGAAAATGGACGCTTAAAAGCACTGCCGGACGTATGTGCCCAGTTTATGGTTCTTCGCCATGACTACGAGAAACAAATTGATGTTGAAGTTGTTTCTGCAGTCGCGCTAGATGAAGCGCAATTGGACGCTATTGCCAGTAAGCTAGAAGCCCGCCTTGAGCGAAAAGTGAAGCTGAACTGTAGTGTAGACGAGACCCTGGTTGCCGGGGTTGTGATTCGAGCTGGAGACTTGGTCATCGATAACTCAGTAAGCGGCCGTGTGCGCCGTCTGAGCGATGCATTGCAGTCTTGATTTGGGGAATTGGAGCATGCAACTTAATTCCACGGAAATTAGCGATCTGATCAAACAACGAATTGAAAAATTCAACGTTGTAAGTGAAGCGCGAAACGAAGGTACCATCGTGTCAGTCAGCGACGGTATCATTCGCATCCATGGCCTTGCTGACGCTATGCAAGGTGAAATGATTGAACTACCAGGCAACCGTTATGCACTTGCGCTCAACCTTGAGCGTGATTCTGTAGGTGCGGTTGTTATGGGTCCATATGCTGACCTTCAGGAAGGCATGAAAGTAACCGGTACAGGTCGCATTCTAGAAGTACCAGTAGGTCCAGAACTGCTGGGTCGTGTGGTTAACACTTTGGGTGAGCCTATCGATGGTAAAGGTCCTATCAATGCTGCACTGACTTCTCCAGTAGAAGTGATTGCACCTGGCGTAATCGCGCGTCAGTCAGTAGACCAACCTGTACAGACTGGTTACAAGGCGGTTGACGCCATGATCCCAATCGGCCGTGGCCAGCGTGAGCTAGTTATCGGTGACCGTCAGACCGGTAAAACGGCTCTGGCAATCGATGCGATCATCAACCAGAAGAACTCTGGTATTTACTCTATCTACGTGGCTATCGGCCAGAAAGCGTCAACCATCGCTAACGTGGTTCGCAAACTGGAAGAGCACGACGCACTGAAAAACACCATTGTTGTTGTAGCATCTGCTTCTGAAGCAGCGGCTCTGCAATATCTGGCACCGTATTCAGGTTGTGCGATGGGTGAGTACTTCCGTGACCGCGGTGAAGACGCGCTGATTGTTTACGATGATCTGTCAAAGCAAGCTGTTGCTTATCGTCAGATTTCGCTACTACTGCGTCGTCCACCAGGCCGTGAAGCATTCCCAGGTGATGTTTTCTATCTTCACTCCCGTCTGCTAGAACGTGCTGCACGTGTAAATGCTGATTACGTCGAAAAATTCACCAATGGTGAAGTGAAAGGCAAAACCGGTTCTTTGACCGCGCTGCCAATCATCGAAACCCAAGCGGGTGACGTATCTGCGTTCGTACCTACCAACGTTATCTCGATCACTGATGGTCAGATCTTCCTGCAATCCGAACTGTTCAACTCTGGTATTCGTCCAGCGGTTGACCCAGGTATTTCGGTATCGCGTGTAGGTGGTTCTGCTCAGACTAAGATCATCAAGAAACTGTCTGGTGGTATCCGTACCGCACTGGCTCAGTACCGTGAACTTGCGGCGTTCGCACAGTTCTCTTCTGACCTTGATGAAGCGACTAAAAAGCAGCTGAACCATGGTCAAAAAGTGACTGAGCTGATGAAGCAGAAGCAATATGCACCAATGTCTGTTTTTGAACAGGGATTGATGATTTTTGCAGCTGAAAAAGGTCATCTGTCAGACATCGAACTGACTAAGCTGGCGGACTTCGAAGCTGCTCTATTGGCGTATGCTAAAGGTCAGTTTGCCGAGCTGGTTGCTCTCATCGATGAGACTGGCGACTACAACAGCGATATTGAAGCGCAACTGGCGAAGCTGGTTGAAGACTTCAAGGCAACGCAAACCTGGTAATGCGTGGAAGGCCGCGAAAGCGGCCTTCTGACAACGGAGAGTAACGATGGCCGGCGCAAAAGAAATTCGTAACAAGATCGGAAGTGTAAAAAGTACACAGAAGATCACTAAAGCGATGGAAATGGTAGCAGCTTCAAAAATGCGTCGTTCGCAAGACGCAATGGAGTCTTCTCGTCCATACGCGACCACTATGCGCAAAGTGATCGGTCATGTCGCCCTTGGCAAACTAGAGTATCGCCATCCTTATTTGGAAGAGCGTGAAGCCAAGCGCGTCGGTTACATCATCGTATCATCTGACCGCGGCCTGTGTGGCGGCTTGAACATCAACTTGTTCAAGCGCGCGATTAATGAAATGCAAACGTGGACCCAACAAGGCGCAGAAGTTGAAACTGCCCTGATTGGTGCGAAAGCAACGGCATTTTTTAACAGCTACGGCGGAAATGTTTCAGCACAAGTTTCTGGTTTGGGTGATAACCCTTCACTGGAAGATCTGATCGGTACGGTCGGTGTGATGCTGAATAAATATGATGAAGGCCAACTGGATCGTTTGTATCTGGTTTACAACAAGTTTGTAAATACCATGACGCAGGAACCAGTGATCGATCAATTGCTGCCTTTGCCTAAGTCAGAAGACGAGAGCATGAAACGCAGCCACGCTTGGGACTATATCTACGAGCCTGAGCCAAAACCACTTCTGGATACCCTGCTCGTTCGCTATGTCGAATCTCAGGTATACCAAGGTGTGGTTGAAAACCTCGCGTGCGAACAAGCTGCGCGAATGGTTGCGATGAAGGCTGCAACAGATAATGCAGGTGATCTGATTGATGAACTGCAACTGGTGTATAACAAAGCCCGTCAGACTGCAATTACACAAGAGCTCTCGGAGATTGTCTCCGGTGCAGCTGCGGTGTAAGGCAAGGGCCAACGAACTATTTTAGAGGAATAACGATGGCTACAGGTAAGATCGTTCAGATCATCGGTGCGGTAGTCGACGTGGAGTTTCCGCAGGAATCAGTACCTCAGGTATATGATGCCCTGAACGTGAAACGTGAAGGCGAGCGTCTGGTGCTGGAAGTTCAGCAACAGCTGGGTGGTGGTATCGTCCGTACCATCGCGATGGGTTCGTCTGATGGTCTGCGTCGTGGACTGGAAGTAGAGAACACAGGTAAGCCGATTGAAGTACCAGTAGGTATAGAAACTCTTGGACGTATCATGAACGTTCTGGGTGATTCAATCGACGAGCGTGGTGATATCGGTGAGAAAGAGCGTTACTCAATCCACCGTAGTGCTCCAAGCTACGAAGAGCAGTCCAATGCGACTGAGCTGCTAGAAACCGGTGTAAAAGTAATCGACTTGGTTTGCCCATTTGCGAAGGGTGGTAAAATCGGTCTGTTCGGTGGTGCAGGTGTAGGTAAGACCGTTAACATGATGGAGCTTATCAACAACATCGCACTGCAGCACTCAGGTCTATCAGTGTTCGCGGGTGTTGGTGAACGTACTCGTGAAGGTAATGACTTCTACTTCGAAATGCAGGAAGCCGGTGTTGTAAACATCGAGAACCCAGCAGAATCAAAAGTAGCCATGGTTTATGGTCAGATGAACGAGCCACCAGGTAACCGTCTGCGCGTTGCGCTTACTGGCCTGACTATGGCTGAGAAGTTCCGTGACGAAGGCCGTGACGTACTGTTGTTCATCGATAACATCTATCGTTACACCTTGGCGGGTACAGAAGTATCTGCACTGTTGGGTCGTATGCCTTCTGCGGTAGGTTACCAGCCTACGCTGGCAGAAGAGATGGGTGTACTCCAAGAGCGTATCACTTCAACCAAGAGTGGTTCTATCACATCTGTTCAGGCCGTTTACGTTCCTGCGGATGACTTGACGGATCCATCACCAGCAACCACGTTTGCTCACTTGGATGCAACCGTTGTACTTTCACGTAACATCGCTTCTTTGGGTCTGTACCCAGCGATCGACCCACTGGATTCGACGTCTCGTCAGCTTGATCCTCTGGTCATTGGTCAAGAGCACTATGATGTTGCGCGTGGCGTTCAGTCTGTACTGCAACGTTACAAAGAGCTGAAAGACATCATTGCTATCCTGGGTATGGATGAGCTGTCAGAAGACGATAAACTTGCGGTATCTCGTGCACGTAAGATTGAACGTTTCTTGACGCAGCCTTACCACGTAGCAGAAGTCTTCACCGGCCAACCAGGTGTCTACGTTTCGCTGAAAGAAACCATCGCAGGCTTTAAAGGCTTGATGAGTGGTGAGTACGACGATATCCCAGAGCAGGCATTCCTGTACTGTGGTGGTATCGAAGAAGTCCTCGAAAAAGCGAAGAACCTGTAAC
This sequence comes from Enterovibrio qingdaonensis, assembly GCF_028683135.1. GTDB lineage: Bacteria > Pseudomonadota > Gammaproteobacteria > Enterobacterales > Vibrionaceae > Enterovibrio > Enterovibrio qingdaonensis. The sequence goes on along the minus strand of NZ_JAJUBB010000027.1, from coordinate 37,763 downwards.
GGTTGTTAGGAGGCGATATGGCAGCGATGACCTTCCACCTGGATGTAGTAAGTGCGGAGAAACAATTGTTTTCAGGCCGTGCTGAATCTATTCAGGTTACTGGTAGCGAAGGTGAACTGGGTATTCATCCTAGTCACACTCCGCTGCTGACCGCCATTACGCCAGGTATGATCCGCATTATCAAACAGCATGGCCATGAAGAGGTAATTTACCTTTCTGGCGGTATGTTAGAAGTGCAACCTAGTACGGTTACCGTGCTGGCAGATACTGCAATTCGCGGTGTCGACTTGGATCAAGCTAAGGCAGAAGAAGCGAAGCGCCGTGCTGAGGACCGTATCCTCAATAAGCACGGAGATATGGACTTTGCTCAGGCGGCCAGTGATCTGGCTAAAGCGATTGCCCAGCTTCGAGTAATCGAGCTGACGAAAAAGGCACGCTAAATCCGGTAACGCACCAAAAGCTGAAAGGCGACCTAATAAGGTCGCCTTTTTTATATTTGCAGATTACTCAAGAAAAAGTGTCTATTAACTCCGATAGTGTGTCGGTAAATTTCAATTTTCTTTAATGAGTTATCCCGTTTAGGTAGGGAAAAGGCTACAATAATAGCCAATAATTTGACGTGTAATCTAGATACAAAGGATGTCGACTTCATGAGTTTCAGTGCTGTGATTCTGGCTGCGGGTAAAGGGACCCGTATGTATTCCAATCTGCCAAAAGTTCTTCATACCCTGGCGGGTAAGCCAATGGTCAAGCATGTGATTGATACATGCACCTCGTTGGGGGCTCAAAACCTTCATCTGGTTTATGGCCATGGCGGTGAAGCAATGAAAGCAGCACTGGCAGAAGAGCCTGTTCAGTGGGTGCTTCAGGCAGAGCAGTTGGGAACGGGTCACGCTGTAGCACAAGCAGCACCTGAGTTTCACGACGAAGAGCAAGTATTGATTCTTTATGGGGATGTTCCACTTATTTCTGAACAAACCATTGAGAACTTGCTGGATGCTCAACCGGTTGACGGTATTGCGTTGTTGACCGTGGTATTAGACAACCCTGCAGGTTACGGCCGTATTGTTCGCCGCAATGGCCCTGTTGTGGCAATCGTTGAAGACAAAGATGCGTCACAAGAGCAAAAGCTGATTAAAGAAATCAACACCGGTGTGATGGTGGCAACAGGCCGTGATCTGCGTCGCTGGCTGTCTGCGCTTAAAAATGAAAACGCACAAGGTGAATACTACCTAACAGATGTGATTGCGATTGCGCACGCAGAAGGCCGTGCAGTAGAAGCGGTTCACCCTGAAAGTGCCATTGAAGTAGAAGGCGTCAACAATCGCATTCAATTGGCGCGCTTGGAGCGTGCTTATCAAGCGGCGCAAGCTGAAAAGCTTCTGGAAAGCGGCGTGATGCTGCGTGACCCTGCGCGTTTTGACCTTCGTGGTCAGTTGCAGTGCGGCACAGACGTTGAAATAGACGTTAACGTGGTTATCGAAGGCTCAGTGACGCTGGGCGACAATGTCGTCATCGGTGCGGGTTGTGTGCTGAAAGACTGTGAGATTGACGACAACACGATTGTGCGTCCTTATAGTGTTATTGAAGGTGCATCTGTTGGAGAAGACTGCACGGTTGGACCGTTTACTCGTCTACGTCCAGGTGCGGAGCTGGTGGGTGATTCTCACGTGGGTAACTTCGTGGAAGTTAAAAACGCACGTTTAGGGCAAGGCTCTAAGGCAAATCACCTGACCTACTTGGGTGATGCTGAGATTGGCGATCGCGTAAATATTGGTGCGGGTACTATTACTTGTAACTATGATGGCGCGAATAAACACAAGACCATCATCGAAGATGACGTATTTATTGGCTCTGACAGCCAGCTTGTGGCACCTGTGACCATTAAAAAAGGGGCGACGGTAGGTGCTGGCACGACGGTTACGACCAACGTGGGTGAAGACCAACTCATCATCACACGTGCCAAAGCGCGTACCCTTGATGGCTGGCAACGTCCAACCAAGAACAAATAATCGCCAATTTTGAAGAAAAAACACCGCAAAAGCGGTGTTTTTTCATTTTTAGCTCAAAACATCAGCAAACAGAAAAATGGGGGTTGACGGCCTACCTAATCCGCAATATTATACGCGCCTCTGTTGGGGTATCGCCAAGCGGTAAGGCAGCGGCTTTTGATGCCGCCATTCCCTGGTTCGAATCCAGGTACCCCAGCCAGAACGCGACCGTAGCTCAGCTGGATAGAGTACCTGGCTACGAACCAGGCGGTCGGAGGTTCGAATCCTCCCGGTCGCGCCATCTCCTCCTTTTTAAGGTTGAGATAACAATTAGATGCGGAAGTGGCGAAATTGGTAGACGCACCAGATTTAGGTTCTGGCGCCGCAAGGTGTGAGAGTTCAAGTCTCTCCTTCCGCACCATTATTTGAAGATCATGCTTTCGAGCGTGGTTGCTGTTGGGGTATCGCCAAGCGGTAAGGCAGCGGCTTTTGATGCCGCCATTCCCTGGTTCGAATCCAGGTACCCCAGCCATATTTTAGGTTGGCTACGTAGCTCAGTTGGTTAGAGCACATCACTCATAATGATGGGGTCACAGGTTCGAATCCCGTCGTAGCCACCACTTATTCGAAAGTCTCATGACTTTCTGCTAGATAAGACACCTTACCAGTGTCTCCGAGCTAAGCTCAATATCAGGCAAAAAATGCGATGGTGGCGGAATTGGTAGACGCGCTAGCTTCAGGTGTTAGTGTCCTAACGGACGTGAGAGTTCAAGTCTCTCCCTTCGCACCAAACATCACTTAAGCCTCTTTTGAGGGTTAGGTAAAACAATTTGCGGAAGTGGCGAAATTGGTAGACGCACCAGATTTAGGTTCTGGCGCCGCAAGGTGTGAGAGTTCAAGTCTCTCCTTCCGCACCATGATTGAAAGCAGGCTCTTGTAGCCTGCTTTTTTTCTATCTGTACTTTTTAAATCAACACGCTTCCTGCTTCCCTTCTCGGTATTCTCTGTATAATTCCTTTTTGTGCACCGGATCAACTCTTCGTGATTTCGATCGCATTTTAATATTGATCTCTCGCTAACTTATATAATATCTTTCGAAACGAAAGTTTGGTGGTTACATGTCGAAACGTAATACTCAACAAAGGCGTCATGCTATCGTTGCTATGCTGACGGAAAAGGGCAAAGTCAGTGTTGATGAACTCTCATCCTTATTTGAGACATCAGAAGTAACAATACGTAAAGACCTTGCTGAGCTTGAGAAAAATGGCATTTTGCTTCGACGATATGGCGGTGCTGTTCCGGTTCCTCACGAGATGGTTTCGGAAAGTGCGGTAAAAGTTTCGGAACAAAAGTTAGCGATCGCAAAAATGGCGGTGAGTCGGATCCGCGACCATAATCGAATAGTGGTGGACAGTGGCTCTACAACGGCTGCGTTAATTCCACTGCTAAACCATAAACGTGGTTTGGTCGTGATGACGAATTCACTCAATGTTGCTCAGGCAATTAAAGAGTTGGAAAACGAACCGACGTTGTTAATGACGGGTGGTACTTGGGATCCGCATTCTGAGGCTTTTCAGGGACAAGTGGCAGAGCAGGCGTTGCGAGCATACGACTTTGATCAGCTTTTTATCGGGGCGGACGGTATTGATGTTGCGCGCGGCACAACGACATTCAATGAAATTGTCGGTTTGAGCCGCGTCATGTCAGAAGTGTGCCGTGAAGTGATCGTGCTGATTGAATCGGACAAGATTGGGCGCAAAATCCCCAACCTTGAATTGCCATGGCATGCCATTACAACCGTTATTACGGACAGCTGTATCGATGACACCACCAAACAGGCCATTGAAAAAATGGGCACAGAGGTGATCTGCGCCCCTTAATACTGACTGGGGTTAACTATGTGTGGAATTGTGGGTGCTGTTGCACAACGGGACATTGCGGAGATATTGCTTGAAGGGCTGCGTCGTCTTGAGTATCGCGGATACGACTCATCGGGATTGGCAATTGTTGATTCCGAGAAGACGCTGACAAGAGAGCGTCGTGTCGGTAAGGTAAAAATGCTCTCAGATGCTCTCGCAGAGCAGCCTATTGCTGGTGGAACAGGCATTGCGCATACTCGTTGGGCGACACACGGTGAACCAAGTGAAGCCAACGCCCATCCACACACTTCGGGTGAAAATATTGCTGTGGTTCATAACGGCATCATTGAGAACCACGAAGCACTACGTGCGCAACTTCAAGCACGTGGCTACGTTTTTTCTTCGCAGACAGATACCGAAGTTATTGCTCACTTGGTTGACTGGGAACTTGCACAAGGTGGTTCGCTACTGCAGGCGTTTCAACGCACAGTCAGCCAACTAGACGGTGCTTACGGCACCGTTGTGATGGACCGCCGTGACCCCGAGAGATTGATTGCAGCACGTTCTGGCAGTCCACTCGTTATTGGGTTGGGTATCGGTGAGAACTTCCTTGCCTCCGATCAGCTTGCTCTGCTTTCCGTAACACGCCGTTTTATTTTCCTCGAAGAAGGCGATGTGGCTGAAATCACTCGTCGAGACGTAAAAATTTGCAATTTGCAAGGCGAGTCCGTTACGCGAGAAATCCATGAGTCCTCACTTGAGCACGATGCAGCCGACAAAGGGCAGTTCCGTCACTACATGCAAAAAGAAGTGTTTGAGCAACCTTCGGCCATTATCAATACGTTGGAAGGACGTGTGGATTTGAATTCTGTGCGTGTAGACAGCATTGGTCACGGGGCTGCTGATATTCTTCAGCGAGCAGAGCACATTCAGATCGTCGCTTGTGGCACGTCTTACAATGCCGGTTTTGTTGCTAAGTACTGGTTTGAGTCTATTGCTGGGATAAGCTGTGACGTAGAAATTGCATCGGAGTTTCGTTACCGCAAATTCGTCACCCGCCCGAATAGCTTACTCATAACGCTCTCACAGTCGGGAGAGACTGCCGATACTCTCGCTGCTTTGCGTTTGGCGAAAGAGCGCGGCTTTATGTCAGCGATGACGGTGTGTAATGTCGCGGGCTCGTCGCTCGTGAGGGAATCGGATTTGGCCTTTATGACACGGGCTGGGGCTGAAATCGGTGTTGCATCCACCAAAGCCTTTACCACGCAATTAGCGGCGTTGCTGATGCTAGTAACGGCTGTAGGAAAGATCAAAGGTCACGTCGATCATAAGAAAGAAGCCGATATTGTTCAGGCTCTGCATCGACTACCCAGTGACATTGAGCAGGCTCTCGCACTGGATAATCACATTGAGCAGCTTGCCGAGGATTTTGCTGACAAACACCATGCATTATTTCTGGGGCGTGGTGAGTTTTATCCTATTGCCATGGAATCGGCACTCAAGCTCAAAGAGATTTCCTACATTCATGCCGAAGCGTATGCAGCGGGTGAGCTAAAGCATGGTCCGCTTGCATTGATTGACGCAGACATGCCAGTGATCGTGATTGCCCCTAATAACGAATTGCTAGAGAAATTGAAATCCAATATTGAAGAAGTTCGTGCTCGTGGTGGGCAGCTTTATGTGTTTGCTGATAAAGAAGCCGGCTTTGAAAACAGTGCGGGGATGTCTATTGTCGCCATGCCACACGTGGATGCCATCACTGCGCCGATTTTCTATACAATCCCAATGCAATTATTGTCATATCACGTTGCATTGATCAAAGGTACGGATGTCGATCAGCCTCGAAACCTCGCGAAAGCCGTGACGGTGGAGTGATATAGCGCAATGTAATCAAACCAAGAAAGGGGCTTAAGTCCCTTTTTTGTCGTTCAAGTCATACAAGTTGACGGTAAATTGCTATTTGCAACTTGGCAAACCTTGCGATCATTTGCATTTTGCAAATCATTTCGCACTCTTAACAAGACATCACGCCTAGAAAGATAAACACACTGTAGATGTTGTTTATTAAGTTTATGATTTTAAATAGAAATATCTTTGTCTAAATAGTTGGCGCGTATTGTGCATATTATCGATAAAACAGCACAAGAATAATCAAAGCTGTATGTCGTAGGGATTGAAGTATGATTGATTCAAAATCACAAGTAGCAAAACGCATCAAAGAAGCACGTGAGTGGAAGGGTATCACTCAGGTGAAAATGGCGAAACTTCTCGAAGTTGCACGCCAAACATATTTAGACATCGAAACAGGTAAAACTGAGCCTCGCGTTCGTATGCTATCTGAAATTGCCGAAATAACCGACCGTCCTTTGGTGTGGTTTGTTTATGGTGATGCAGACGTTGAACTTCATGATGTGCAGTACAAACAGGACGTAAATCGCCTGCTTGAGCACTTCTCAAAACTGCCGCATGAAGCACGAACGGCAATTCTCAATCAAAGTGTAAATATGGCTTCATTTCTGGTGAATTACTCAAAACCAGCGCAACGGGGTTGAGCACTCACTTACTTGGAGAGCCAAGTATAGCCTTGCCTGCGAAAATGGGTATTGCACATTAACGTTGTCATATGGCTTAGGCAACACCAGCCTTATTTCACAATTCAATGACGCTTTGCATGTGAAGGCAACCACGCTGTGCATAATGCAGGATCTAGCAGTTAAGCGCGTTACGAGACCCGACAAAGGAAAGTTGGTGATGTAACGTCGAGTTGTGGGGCAATAAGCGATGTTGATTGTCAAAGCTCATGTTGCTCAGCGTATCCGTGAAGCGAGAGAATATCGCGATATAACTCAAGTAGAGATGGCCAAATACCTTAGTGTTGCGCGCCAGACTTACCTCGATATTGAATCGGGTAAGACAGAGCCAAAAGTGTCATCTCTGGTCATGATCGCTGAAGTAACTGGTCGTCCGTTAAATTGGTTGTTATACGGCGAAAGCTCACGAAGTGACATCGCGTTTACACACCGAGAAGAGTTGAACCGACTGTTAACACTGTTTAGCAGTCTTCCTCAATCGGCGCGTGATCTCGTGATGGAGCAGGCGTTGCTGTTTGCCGAATACATGGTGAATATGCCCGCCAAGCAAGAGCCAGATAAAAAAGAAGAAAATCTCTAGAAAAAAAGCCCAGCTACTGCTGGGCTTTTTCTTTATCAGGGTTTAGCAAGGAAGAAGCGATAGGACGGGTTATCGGTCTCGTCTTTCCATGAATAGCCAAGCTCTCTTAAATGCGCAGTGAAGGACAGCAAATCTTTATCATCTAATTCAAAGCCACATAGCACGCGACCATAGTCCGCCCCGTGGTTACGATAGTTAAAGATGCTGATATTCCAATGGGTACCTAACGTATTGAGAAAACGCAGCAAGGCTCCCGGATACTCAGGAAACTCAAAGCTGTATAGGCGCTCTTTCATTGGCTTGGTTGGGCGTCCGCCAATCATATAGCGAATGTGCACTTTTGCCATTTCATCATCAGACAGATCGACAACCGGATAGCCGCCTTTACGTAAATCGGTGATGATGCCATCAAGCTCTTCTTGTCCATTAAGCAAACGCACGCCAACAAAGATATTGGCTAACGCATCATCGCTGTGACGGTAGTTAAACTCTGTGACCGCACGGCCGCCAAGAATTTTGCAAAATTCCAAGAATGCGCCCGTTTGCTCTGGAATCGTCACCGCCAGTAGCCCTTCTCGTTTTTCACCGAGCTCTGCCCGTTCAGAGACATACCTCAAGCTGTGGAAGTTGGTGTTAGCACCGGAAAGGATAGCGGCAAGGTTTTTTCCTTGGACTTGGTGTTCATCCACGTATTTTTTCAGTCCAGCTAGCGAAAGCGCACCAGCTGGCTCTGAAATGGCGCGCGTATCTTCAAAGATATCTTTGACGGCTGCGCAGATAGCATCGCTTGATACGGTAATAACATCGTCGAGATGCGCCTGACACAGACGGAAGGACTCGTCACCAATGCGTTTAACCGCGACGCCATCTGCGAAGGTGCCTACATTGTCGAGCGTGACTGGCTCACCAGCATCTAACGCCGCTTTCAAGCAGGCAGAGTCTTCTGCTTCAACGCCAATCAGTTTGACGTGTGGCATGAGCTGCTTGACGATAACCGCAACACCTGCAGCGATACCGCCTCCGCCGACAGGCAGGAAGATATAGTCGAGATGACCATTTTGCTGCAGCATCTCCATACCAATGGTTCCTTGACCTGCGATCACCGAAGGGTGGTCAAACGGCGGAACAAAGGTATAGCCATGTTCCTCAGCCAATTCGACAGCTTGGGCTTTGGCTTCATCAAAGTTATTGCCGTGCAACACCACATTGCCGCCAAAACTGCGCACGGCAGCGACTTTAATGTCGGGTGTTGTACGCGGCATAACAATGGTCGCTCTAACCCCAAGCTTGCTACCAGACATCGCCACACCTTGGGCGTGGTTTCCTGCAGAGGCGGCAATTACACCGGCTTTTTTCTGGGTCTCGGTCAACTGAGCCATCATGTTATAGGCACCGCGCAATTTGAACGAATGCACCGGCTGGCGATCTTCACGCTTCAGTTGAATGGTATTGCCCAATCGCTGGGAAATTCGCGGCATGTCCTGCAGCGGGCTGACAATAGCCACTTCATAAACAGGTGCACGAAGAATATCGCACAGGTAATCAGCATTACTGAGCGGTGCTGGTTCTTGTTGTTGGCGGGCCTGAGTCATGATTACCCCTCCAGTTTGCTCTTGTCACGGACAGCGCCTTTGTCGGCACTGGTCGCCATGCTGGCGTACGCTTTTAGCGCAAAGGACACTTCACGTTGGCGAGATACTGGCTTCCAGCCTTTCGTGTCTTGCTCAGCGCGACGCGCATTGAGTTCATCATCGCTGACGTCCAGCACGATGCTGCGGTTCGGGATGTCGATATCAATGATGTCGCCTTGCTTGACCAAGCCAATGGTACCGCCGCTCGCCGCTTCTGGTGAAACGTGACCGATGGATAATCCACTGGTACCGCCAGAGAAACGGCCATCTGTGATAAGCGCACACGCTTTACCCAATCCCATTGATTTCAGGTAGGTGGTTGGATACAGCATTTCCTGCATACCTGGGCCACCTTTCGGACCTTCGTAGCGAATAACCACAACTTCGCCAGCTTTTACTGCGCCACCGAGGATGCCATTTACCGCATCTTCTTGGCTTTCAAAGACATGTGCTGGGCCACGGAACGTGAGGTTTTCTTTCTCAACACCTGCTGTTTTTACAATACAGCCATCGATAGCGATGTTGCCCGTCAATACGGCAAGGCCACCATCTTGGCTATAGGCGTTTTCTTTGGTGCGGATACAGCCTTCTGTGCGGTCGTCATCCAGCGTTTCCCATCGGCAGTCTTGAGAAAATGCCTTGGTGGTGCGGATACCTGCAGGACCTGCACGGTAGAAGGTTTTTACGTCTTCATCGTCCGTCACGGCGATATCGTATTTGGCCAAGGTGTCTGCCATGGTTTCACCCAGCACGTTGGGGACATCCGTTTTCAACAGACCGGCGCGATCTAGCTCGCCCAAAATGCCCATCACGCCACCTGCGCGGTGCACATCTTCCATGTGGTATTTCTGGGTAGAAGGTGCGACTTTGCAAAGGTGCGGTACTTGACGGGACAAGCGGTCGATGTCTGTCATATCGAAATCGATTTCGCCTTCCTGAGCAGCAGCCAGCAAATGAAGAATGGTATTGGTAGAGCCACCCATGGCGATATCCAACGCCATGGCATTTTCCAGTGCTGCTTTGCTAGCGATGTTGCGTGGCAACACCGATGCATCATCTTGCTCGTAGTAACGCTTAGTTAGGCTAACAATACGTTGGCCTGCGGTGACGAAAAGTTGCTCACGATCCGCGTGTGTAGCGAGCATCGAGCCATTACCCGGCTGGCTAAGGCCCATTGCTTCCGTCAGACAGTTCATTGAGTTAGCAGTAAACATGCCAGAGCAAGAGCCACAGGTTGGGCAGGCTGAACGCTCGATCTGCTCGCTTTGCTCGTCAGACACGTTTGGATCGGCACCTTGGATCATGGCATCAACCAGATCCAGCTTTAAGATCTGATCCGACAGTTTGGTTTTACCCGCCTCCATTGGGCCGCCGGAAACGAAAATCGCAGGGATATTCAGACGCATCGCTGCCATCAGCATCCCTGGGGTGATTTTGTCACAGTTGGAGATACACACCATGGCATCAGCGCAGTGTGCGTTGACCATGTATTCGACCGAATCTGCAATCAGTTCACGTGAAGGCAGGCTGTATAACATGCCGCCGTGGCCCATCGCGATACCATCATCAACCGCAATGGTGTTGAATTCTTTGGCGATACCGCCTGCGGCTTCAATTTCTTTGGCAACCAACTGGCCCAGGTCTTTCAGGTGAACGTGGCCTGGAACAAACTGGGTAAATGAGTTCACCACGGCAATAATGGGTTTGCCGAAATCTTCATCTTTAACGCCAGTGGCGCGCCACAATGCGCGCGCACCAGCCATATTGCGGCCGTGGGTGGTGGTGGCTGAACGGTACTTAGGCATTTCCTTATTCCTTCTTTTTACTGCTTACTTGGCTTCCGGAGAGACCGGATCTAGCCATCCCCACTTATCTTCTGTTTGACCATTGAACAGGCCAAAGAATGCGGATTGTACTTTTTCGGTGATTGGGCCACGTGTGCCTTCGCCGACCGTGATTTGGTCAACGCTGCGCACCGGCACGATTTCTGCGGCAGTCCCCGTCATAAAGACTTCATCTGCGAGGTAAAGTGCTTCACGGGCAATGTTTTCCTCACGCACTTCATAACCCATGTCTTTCGCGATGGTCATGATGGAGTCACGTGTGATACCTGGCAGAATGGCACTGGTCGCTGGTGGCGTCGAAATCACGCCGTTTTTCACCACAAACAGGTTCTCACCGGCACCTTCTGACAGGTAGCCGTCAACACTCAATGCGATACCTTCTGCGTAGCCATGACGACGTGCTTCGCCGCCCACCAGCAAGCTCGACAGGTAGTTACCACCGGCTTTTGCCGCGGTTGGAATGGTGTTGGGGGCAGCGCGGTTCCAGCTTGAAATCATGGCGTCTACGCCGTTTGCCAGAGCCTCTTCACCAAGGTAAGAACCCCAGCTAAATGCCGCAATGATCAGATCCATTTTAGTATCTGGTGGTGGGCATACACCGAGGCCCACGTTTCCAATAAATCCCAGCGGGCGGATGTAGGCAGAGCGCAAGTTATTTGCGCGTAATGTTTCGCGGCACGCTTCCATCAGTTCTTCAACACTGTAAGGAATCGGGAAGCGGTAAATCTTTGCGCTGTCTTTCAGGCGTTGCATGTGCTCTTGGTGACGGAATACAACGGGGCCATTTGGCGTGTCATAACAACGAATGCCTTCGAAGACTGACGTACCGTAGTGCATGGCGTGGGTCAAAACGTGAACGGTGGCATCTTGCCAAGGAATGAGCTCTCCGTTAGACCAAATAAAATCCGCGGTGTTTGCCATTATTTTAATCCTTATAAGTAACGCATTACTGTTGTTCTTGAGGGAGCAAACGTACGCGTGAGACATCCCATAATTTGTCTAATTGATTCTGAAGATTGGAGACTGGACGGTCGCTGTTTACTTCTAAGGTAATTTCGACGGCGTCGCTGTTGTCTTTATGATGCATATCCAGACGGGTGAGGCGAAAGCCGCGGTGACGAACAATGCGAAGCAGACGCTCAAGCAATTCCGGCTTGTCGTCAGCATTGATAAGAAGCGTGTGAGATTGGCTCATGTTCTCTCCAACATATCCTGGTTGGCGGCACCGGGTGGAACCAGTGGCCATACGTTCTCTTCCTCTGAGATAGCAACATGCAGCATGTAGGCTGTGTCACTGGCCAGCATTGCCTCAAGGGCAGGCTGAACCTCGTCTTTGCGGGTAATGGTCTTACCCGGTATATCAAATGCCTTTGCGAGTGCAACAAAGTCAGGGTTATCCGACAGGTTGGTTTCACTGTAGCGTTTATTGAAAAACAGTTCCTGCCACTGACGAACCATGCCAAGACGCTGATTATCGAGCAGGACTATCTTCACGGGTATATTACGTCGTTTTAACGTACCAAGCTCTTGAACGTTCATCATAAACGACCCGTCTCCCGAAACTAATACGACCTCGTCCTCTGGGCGTGCCATTTTTGCCCCCATGGCAGCGGGTAAACCAAAGCCCATGGTGCCCAAGCCCGCAGATGTCAGCAAATTTTCAGGACGGCGAGGTTCTACGTGCTGTGCTACCCACATTTGGTGTTGGCCTACATCGGTCGCTACCACCGTGGAATCTGGCATGGTGTCTGAAAGTTGCTTTAGCAGCAGTGGTGCAAAAATCGGGTCGCCGGGGTGGTCATAACGCCAGCCGAAATCCGCTTTCATTGCGACGATGTTTTCTTGCCATGCCGCAATATCAGAAGGCTCGCCGAGCTGAGGTAACACGGTATTTAGCTCGCCACGTAATGCGACGTTAGCGCGACGTAGCTTGTTGAATTCGGCCGCATCAATGTCGATGTGGATGACGTTAGCATGAGGCGCAAAGGTATCTAATTTGCCGGTCACGCGATCGTCAAAACGTGCGCCAATAGCGATCAGCAGATCGGATTGTTGCACGGCAAGGTTCGCCGCTTTGGTGCCGTGCATACCCAGCATGCCAAGGTAGTAAGGATAATCCTTGTCAACCGAGCCCAATCCTTTCAGTGTGCTGGTGGCGGGGATTTGGTGGTGCGCGAGAAATTGACGCAACGTATCCGTCGCGTGTCCAAGCTGGATGCCGCCGCCGACGTAAACGATCGGCTTTTTCGCCTGAGCGATCAAGGTATTCGCTTCTTGCAAAACAGACGGTGAAATTTCAGGCATCGCGGGGAGTGGCAGGACGGGAACCTCAACGCTATCAAGCTGCGCTAATTGTACGTCTTTGGCTATATCGACAAGAACAGGACCCGGTCGGCCTTCTTTGGCGACGACAAACGCTTCAGCTAAGGTGGAGGCTAACTCGCGGGTGTCGGTAACCAAGAAACTGTGTTTGGTACACGCAAGGGAAAGCCCTAAAACATCCACTTCTTGAAAAGCATCGGTACCGATAAGCGGGCTGGCAACTTGACCCGTGATAGCAACGATGGGTACGGAGTCCATCATCGCGTCTGCAAGACCCGTGATAAGGTTGGTTGCGCCTGGTCCTGAGGTGGCGAGGCAAACCCCAACACCGCTTGTTGAACGGGCATACCCGATAGCGGCCATGGCGGCACCTTGTTCATGACGACAAAGCACGTGATCAACACCACCGTCATACAGCGCGTCGTACACCGGCATGATAGCACCGCCGGGATAGCCGAAAATGGTCGTCACGCCTTGTTGGCGTAACGCGCTAACTACCAGTTGTGCGCCTGTCATTTTGACCTCCCGATGTAACATTGTGGAGAGGTATGTGTCTGCTCTGCTTCCTTAGAAGGTTCCATGCCGCGTTATCCTTTTTGCGTTTACAACCGTACGTCCATATGTGAAAAAAGCCCCCGGACCTTTCGATGCGGGGGCTGGTTGCGATGTTTGTTTGCTATTTTCGAACCGTCGCTGCCCCTCGCGGTAGTAGCACCACGATAATTGAAATAATAATGACTAGAGCGCGATTCGATTTATTCATTTTTGATTCATTCTTCGCCGTATGTGTCGGCTGTGTATGATTATGTCAACGTTTGTTTGCATACATGTTGTCCGCTCATAGTGGTATCACAGACCTTCGTCGCATGACAAGAAAAAAATGAGCAGTTTTTCCAAAATCTGCTTAATGATGCAGTAATACTTAATATTAATACGTTTAAGTTATTGATAATTATATAGTTAGTTGCATTCATGAATTTAGCCATTATTCACAGTCGCGCTTGCGTTGGTGTAAGTGCTCCTTCCGTTACTGTTGAGGTTCATATCAGTAATGGTTTACCGGGTTTTAACTTAGTTGGCCTTGCGGAAACGACGGTCAAAGAAGCCAGAGATCGTGTTCGCAGTGCCATTGTGAATTCGGGATACGAATTTCCAGCGCGTCGGATAACCGTCAACCTCGCGCCTGCCGATCTCCCCAAAGAAGGCGGTCGTTTTGACTTACCCATTGCCCTTGGCATTCTCGCGGCGTCGGGGCAGATCCCCATGACCCGTTTGGATGGGCTTGAGTTTGTCGGTGAACTGGCTCTTTCAGGTCAGCTTCGCGGGGTTAAAGGTGCGCTGCCTGCTGGCGTTGCGACGAGAGAGGTAGACAGGCAGCTTATTGTTCCTGACGACAATGGGGGGCAAGTGGCACTGGTTGGGCGAGATCGTCACCTTTCTGCGCCTGATCTCATCAGTGTTTGTCGCCATCTCAGTGGTCAAGGCAGTTTAGGTCTAAAAGAGCCTGATGATGAGGATATCAGCGGCAGTTTGCCCACGCGGTGTATGCAAGACATTATCGGACAGCAACAAGGGAAGCGAGCGTTAGAAATTGCAGCAGCAGGCAGTCACAACCTTTTGTTTTTAGGGCCTCCTGGAACAGGAAAAACCATGCTCGCGTCCAGAATGGCGGATTTATTGCCACCGATGAGTGACGAAGAGGCACTGGAGACAGCGGCGGTAACCTCGTTGACCGAAAAGCCGCTGCATGAAGGAAATTGGCGGCAGCGGCCGTATCGAACACCTCACCACTCAAGCTCAATGGCTGCGTTGGTGGGCGGTGGCACCGTGCCAAAGCCCGGTGAGATTTCATTGGCGCATAACGGCCTGCTGTTTTTGGATGAAATGCCTGAGTTTGAGAGAAAAGTGCTGGATTCACTGCGCGAGCCACTAGAATCCGGCGAAATCGTCATTTCTAGGGCGAACGGGAAAACGCGCTTTCCTGCGCGTTTTCAATTGATAGGTGCGTTAAACCCTAGCCCTACTGGCCATTATGAAGGTCAACTTTCTCGAACGAATCCACAAGCGACGCTTCGCTACCTGAATCGACTATCGGGTCCCTTTCTTGATCGTTTCGATTTATCGATAGAAATCCCTGCTCTGCCTCGAGGTACGCTTACGGAGGGCGGTGATCGCGGAGAGCCAACCGCCGTTGTTAAAGCGCGAGTGAGTCAAGCCAGAGCGGTCATGTTGGCGCGCGCTGGGAAAGTAAACGCACAGCTATCCAGCCGCGAAATAGACAAGTACTGCCCATTGGCACGTGAAGATGCGGATTTTCTAGAAACCGCGTTGCATCGCCTGGGGCTTTCCATTCGTGCCTACCACCGGATCATAAAAGTGGCACGTACCATTGCTGATTTGGCGGGGGAGAAAGATATTTGTCGGGGCCATCTCGCGGAAGCGTTGGGCTATCGCTCCATGGACCGATTGTTGAAACAGTTGACGGCATTGGCCAGCTAGTCCCGGTTGCTTTTTAGGCACTGATTTGACCACTGGTAACTGAATGGTGTTTTTTATTTGTCCAGAGTATTATTACGGCCTCTTAACAATATCTAATTCAACGCGCTGGGAAACTGTTTTTTGCTGCTACTCGTTCTAAATTCTGCGCTGGTTTGTGTTAACACTGCGTTTTGGTCGGTGTTAATTTGCTGCCTTGCGCTTTTAAAACTGCTCTTGCCGATCCCTGCGTGGCAGCGTGTTGTGTCTAAGGCTTGCAACGGTTTTATGTGGGCATGGGCGACACTCAATTACAAACTTCTGATGCTGACATCGGATGTGGAGTGGGATGTAGAAGGGGGAGAAGGGCTCAACAAAGAAGGTTGGTATCTTTTGATTTCCAATCACTTGAGCTGGACCGATATCGTGGTGATTTTCTCGGTGTTTCGAAACCGCATACCCATGGCGAAGTTTTTCCTTAAACAACAGCTATTGTACGTCCCATTCTTGGGGTTGGCCTGCTGGGCAGTAGATATGCCGTTTATGAAGCGTTATTCGCGCCAGTACCTTATCAAGCACCCTGAAAAGCGTGGATGCGATTTGGAAACCACCCGAAAATCCTGTACCCGTTTTCGTCATACGCCAACCACTGTGGTGAACTTTGTCGAAGGAACCCGTTTTACTGATGAAAAGCAGAAACAAACGCGTTCTCCATTTAATCACCTTTTGGCCCCGAAAACCGGCGGTATTGCTTACACACTGGGTGCGATGGGCGAGCAGTTTGATGCCATCATCAATGTGACTGTCGCTTACCCAGAAAATCGCACCTTGCCGTTTAAGGACTTGCTGTCAGGCCGCATGAAAAAGGTGGTAGTACGTGTCCACACATTACCTGTGGATGAGAAAGTGACGGGAGACTACTTTAATGACAAGGTATTTAAGCGTCACTTCCATCAGTGGTTAACATCCGTATGGGAAGAGAAAGACCGTGAGCTGGAAGCGATTTACGCGAAAAGCCCAGCGATGCTGTCAGGAAAGGTACCTGAGCAAAGCTCGGTAAGAACGCAATAAAAAAGGGCCATGCGGCCCTTTTTTGTTTCTGGTATTTATTGCGTTAGTAGGTAGTTAACCAGCGCGAAGTAGTCTTCTGTACTGTTGATGGTCGTTGGCGTCACGTGATAGCGGCCATTAACAATCAGTGCTGGTACTCCGCGAAGACCTGATTCTTGGAACGCTTTATCAAAGCGGTTTGCCATCGCATTTACGGCAAAGCTGTTATAGGTTCCGTCAAACTTCTTCGCGTCCACACCTTCATCAATAAAGATCTGGCGGATTTCTTCTTCGTTGCGCGGTGGTTTGTTCAACACATGAATGCGGTTGAAAATCACTGGCGCAATTTTGTCTTCCACGCCGAGCATTTCTGCGGTGGCATACGCCTTGCTCAGTGCTTTACCCATGCCGCCACCCATAAACGAAACGTGATTTTTGTTAAACGAAACGTTTTCTGGGATCTGCTTTTTCAGCTCAGTCATTAAGCCTTGGCTGCGGAAGCAATGTGGGCAATAAAATGAAAAGAACTCGGTAATAGTGGGTGATTCTGATTTTGGTAAATCCAGAATTTGGTAATCTTCGCCCGCATTGAAACGTGCTGCTTGCGCAGAAAACGCCAACATTGCTGCTGCGGCGACTGCGAACAGTTTTTTCAACATAGCTTTCTTTCTCCCTGATTGTAATAGTTTTTCAGCTTACCATTGAGGTGTCAGCGTCAGTGCTGGCTCTTCAAGTGCTGCTAATTGTTCTTTAAAAGCGAGTACCTGACTTTCCCAATATTTTGCCTCAGCAAACCATGGGAATGCACGAGGAAATGCGGGATCTTGCCAACGTTTTGCCAACCACGCCATGTAGTGCACCATTCTGAGACCGCGAAGTGGCTCGATAAGTTGCAACTGTTGGTGAGGAAAGTCGTAAAACTCTGAATACGCTTCTGCAACCGTATCCAATTGTGCAAGTTGGTCGTTGCGATCACCGTTGAGCAGCATCCAGATATCTTGAATGGCTGGGCCATTTCTTGCGTCATCCAAGTCAACAAACATTGGGCCATCACGCCACAAGATGTTGCTTGGGTGGCAATCACCGTGTAAGCGAATAGAGGGCCAATTTTCCTGCCAACGACGCGACAAGACATCAATTAGGCGGTCTAAGTCGGAAAAAAATGCATTTTCTAAGTGATGAGGAATGAAGCTGCTGTTTTCGAGTGTTTTTCGTGGCTGAAAGAGGTATTCATCCAGACCAATGGTCGGGCGTTCGGTGAACGGTTTGCTGGCACCGAGTTTATGAATACGGCCAAGAAAACGGCCAACCATTTCCAGTTGGTCCCAGTTGTCGACTTCAAAACTTCTACCACCAACGCTTGGGAATACGGCGAAGCGATAGCCTTCATGTTCAAATAAACTATTGCCATCAAGCATGATCGGCGCGGCAACAGGAATGTCAGCTTGCTCCAAATCGAAGGCAAATTGATGCTCTTCGAGGATTTGCGCATTGCTCCAGCGCTGTGGACGATAGAACTTGGTCACGAAGCGACGGCGTTCTTCATCCTGAAATTGATAAACACGGTTTTCATAGCTGTTTAATGGCAGCAAACCGGATTCTGGCCGAATACCTACAGACTCTAATGCGTTGATTAGCATGTCCGGTGTTAGGTGTTCAAAGGAAAACTGGGCGTCACTCATTCTGCAAATTCATAGCGGTATCTTGCTTAGGATGGTAACAGAGAATTGCGAGATCGGTGCGCAGACAAAAAGAAAAAGGTGCCTAGGGCACCTTTTTACGTTTTGTGGCGATGGCTTAAAGTTTGCTGATAAATCGGCTTTCAGTCTCCACCTTTTTCTTGTCATCGCCAGAGTGGCGTTCAAGCACAAAGGTGATATCTGCAATCGGTTTATCGAGTTCAAACGGGTCGACGCCCAAGCTGATAGGCAGGGTAAATATTTCACCAGCTCGGAGTGTGACCTCTTTTTTGCCATACCACTGTATGTCATCAAGTCCTGACACTGATAGCGAATAGGTTTCCGGGTGTTGGGTTTTATTCAATATCTTCAATGTGTAAGTGTTTTCGACCAAGCCATCACTGTTGGTTTTAAACAGTTGAGTGCGGTCTCGCATGACATCAAGGCGCATGGGCTGCACTTGAGAAAACAACACGAAAAACAAACCAAACATAGCGACCATGACGACGCCATAACCAATCAGTTTTGGCCTTACGACATCGACTTTGTGTCCGTCGAGTTTGTGCTCGGTGGTGTAGCTGATCAGCCCTTTTGCATAATTCATTTTTGTCATGGTTTCATCGCAGGCATCAATACACGCGCCACAGTTAATGCACTCATACTGCAATCCATCACGAATATCGATACCTGTCGGGCAGACCTGGACACAGAGGTTACAGTCAATACAGTCCCCTAATCCCAATGCTTTGGGGTCCTTTTTACGTGAGCGCGGACCTCTCGCTTCCCCTCGGGCAGTGTCATAACCCACGATAAAGGTATCTTTATCAAACATGGCGGACTGAAAACGCGCGTAAGGGCACATATGAATACACATTATTGAGCGCATCCAACCCGCGTTACCGTAGGTACAGACACTAAAAAATAGCACCCAAAAGGCGACCCAAAAGCTGGTATTAAACGTGAAGAAGTCGACAAACAACTCTTTAACAGGGATGAAGTAACCAACGAAGGTCAGGCCTGTCAGCAATGCGACGGCAAACCAACAAATATGCTTGGCGGTTTTGCGAAGTAGCAATGTTTTAGTGAGTGGCAAAGAGTCCTGTTTTTTTCGCTTGTTTGCGGAGCCTTCAAGTTTCTCTTCGAACCAGATATAGATAAATGTCCACACGGTTTGCGGGCAAAGATAACCACACCAGACTCGACCTAAAAACGTGGTGAGGAAGAATAGACCAAAGGCGGCAATCATAAACAGGGTGGCGAGCAAGGTAAGATCTTGTGGCCAAAGGGTGGTACCGAAAAAGTTAAACTGTTGTTTGCCAATATCGATCAGTATCGCCTGTCTGTCTCCATAAGGGATCCATGGTGTAAGGACAAACAAGAGCATGAAAAACCAGCCCATTTTTCGTCGTAGTTGTTGGTACACACCACTCATTGCGCGTACATAAATACGATTGCTGGGATTAAATCTATCCCCGCTACCCTTGTGGGTTTTCGGGTTATATGTTTTTGGTGTGACGTCTTTTACGTCGATTTTTTCCTTGCTCATGACACCTGCATTCCTTGGGGCAAAAGGGTGTATCTACCCTTAATTCACAGAGACGTAGTCTGTGATGTTTTTATGTTTGATTTGTTAATAATAGTCGCCAGATTATAACGCAGGCGCAGTACGGAATTCTGTGCGTGTGGTGGGAAAATAGCCGGGATACGGTGGGGATAACGTGTAACAGATGATTGTTTTGAAATAAAAAAGCGAAACCCAAAGGCTTCGCTTTACTATTCTGCTTAATCAACGTGTCTTAGCTGATAATGCCGCGTGCACGAAGGATGGCGGTTTTGAAGTCATCCTCACAGTCTTTTGCCAGACCTGGGATCATTTCGTCTTTTTGGCTGTTTCGCATTTTTAGGTGATAGATGAGTACGTCATCGGTGAGATCGTTAAGCGTGCCCTCATAGCCCGCTTCGTCTGCCAATTTTTTAATCATTTCCATCAGATTGAGCTCAGGTTCTTTTTGCCACTCAGGGTGCAAAAGCTCAATCAGTTCATTAACGCGATGACATTTCATTGAAGACTCCAAATTTGGCCAATAGCCTTAGTTTTTATATGATTTATCTGCGTACAGTATCAGATTCTGTCACATGTGACCAAGCTTACGCAGCTTCGCCCTCAGGGGGCTGAGTGTTGATTGGTGATGGACGTACCAAGGTCAAATCTGGGGTGGAGTCTTGCGTCCCTTTTGCTTTAAAACGCGGTGCAAAAGAGGTGGAACGCATACGTGCTGGAGTACGGGTAACGCGAATAGGACGAACAGTTACTGGGCGCATTTTGGGTTCTCATTTATTGCGCATCCATGACGGTTATCTAAAGCAGAGTGGCGTCAGGGGTTCCAATGGCGTCTAGCCTAGCTGCGTTATCACTCTGGGAATGTAAAATTCGCGCGGAGTATAAACAAATTCAACTGATGAAAAAAGCACCAATTGAAAATAAATTAAGGCGGCATATCGCCGCCCGTTTGTTTGAGTAGGCCTTACCGTTACGCAATAGGCATCACACGATTTCTGCCGAGCTTTTTAGCTTCATAGAGTTGTTTGTCAGCGCGTTCTATAAGTGCTTTTCCATGCTCACCCTTTTCAAATTGAGCGACGCCAATTGAAACGGTAATGTTATCCAGCTTTGTACCTGACTTTTTATCTTTTATCACAAGCTTATCAATGCTTGAGCGGACGGTTTCTGCGACACGTCGGGCACCATTTAATGCCCGATTAGGCACCAGCATCGCAAACTCCTCCCCTCCATAACGATATGCCTGTATGCCTTCGCGGCAGTACTCAGACAGACGCTTTGCTGTGATTTTTAGCACCTGATCACCCATAAGATGACCATATGTGTCGTTAAAGTTTTTAAAATGGTCAAGATCGCAAAGTAACAGGCAAAACCCCTTAGGCGGGGGATTGGCGATCATGGTTGAAAGTTGATCGTCGAAGGCGCGTCGATTGA
Organism: Enterovibrio qingdaonensis; assembly: GCF_028683135.1. Taxonomy (GTDB): domain Bacteria; phylum Pseudomonadota; class Gammaproteobacteria; order Enterobacterales; family Vibrionaceae; genus Enterovibrio; species Enterovibrio qingdaonensis. The sequence continues at coordinate 16,746 of NZ_JAJUBB010000027.1, read as the reverse complement.
AGATCCCCGTCAGCGCATCATTGATGGCTTGTTCATTTGCTTCGGCCAGGGTTTCTTTCAATCTCGCGATTTCTTTTTGTGCGTCAGCCAGTTGATGTTTAAAAAAGCTGGTGGACTGCTTTATTTCTTTGGATCCTTTTACTGCACTTCTCACTAGAGCGATGGTTTCTTCCATGGTGAGGGTTTCTTCACCGACGCGAGCCAGTTGCTTGAATGATTTATCCAAGGCGTTTTGAAATACGTCAGTGTCTTTCATGGTATCGACCATGGTGTTGCCCATTTCTTGAGCCATGGCTTGTAAGTTGCTCTGCAACTCATGAAACCCTTTATCATGCTTGTCAGCAATATGAGCTTGATAAAGCTGTTCGCACTGCGAAGCACTGACTGAGCCAGACTCTTGAATAGCGTCATCCATGACCTTTGCGAGTTCAGCGTCAGTGTGGGCAATATAGGTGTACCAAAGGGCGTAGTTCGTGGGGGTCGCTGGCACTTGGTACTTCATCAGTAATGGAACAATTTTTTTTAAGTATCCAGAAGATAATGTAAAGGTGTCCTTTGACATGGCTGGCTTATTCTCCATTTTTAGGGCAGATATCCGGTATCCACGTTTCACCAGTGTAATAAGCTTAGTAGAAATCTATATTTTGTTGAGACATGTGAATCAAACTTGGTTTTTGGTCAATATACGTTGTGAAAGGATGCTAACAACAAGGGGGATGTAGCGGTGGGATGGTTTAAAAAGGCGTTAGCGCGTGTCGGTGTTGGCAATGCTAGCGTGAGTGTTAGTTTGGATGATGAGCATGTCATGCAGGGGGCGGAACGCCGAGTCTCAATCAAGGTTGAAGGCGGTGGCGTCCCACAATCAGTGACGGCAATCGAGTGTTCCTTGCGGTGTCATTATATGGGGTGGGAGGAGATCCGAACCGGGGGAGAACAAGGAAAAAAGCGACAGTGGAAAAAGCTGTCTCATACCCTATGTACTTGGTCTCTACCTGATGCATTTACCCTATTGGAAAATGAAACACGTGAACTCACGACAGAGTTTATTGTGCCTGATGAAACGCCCGTGACATTTGGTACGGAGAACGTTTGGCTAGCGGTGAGACTCGATATTCCGATGGCAAAAGATGCTGTGACAGAGTTGCCTGTTGCGATTTTGCCGTCTCGCCCTGTTGATGCAATGCTGAAAACGTTTGAACGTTTGGGTTTTCGCATCGAAAAGGAAACTACAGAGCAACCCAAACGAGGACGTCGTCCCTTTGAGCAAGCCTTTATGCTCGTGCCGATTCAAGGGCCATATAGTGATAATTGGTCGCGAGTGAGTCTGACCGTCACCCCTGAACAAGATATGTTGGAGTTGGCAATGCAATTTTCAGCGAAAGGAGAGGGGCTGAGCCATTTGGCTGGTCACCTGACTGGAGCGAATAAGCTTGATAGAACCTTACAATTTGATAAGTCGACTTCGTCAGAGAATATTGCTCTCGCCATTGAAGAGTTGCTTGGCAAAATTATGTAACCATTTTTTAGCTTACACGTGTACGCTTAAATGTGTCATACTCGATCGGGTTAAACTCTCAAGCAAAAAGCAAAGGATGGTAGCCCGATGTCGAGTCATGTATCAGCGAGCACCACGTATTCCGTAAAAGAAGAGATAGCGAGCAGTATCAGTCACGGTTTAGGCGTGATTTTTGGTATTGTCGCCTTGGTTATGTTGTTAGTGAAAGCCGTGCATGATGGTGCGGATGCATTAAGCATTGCCAGTTACAGCGTGTATGGAGCCAGCATTATCCTGCTCTATCTAGCATCTACGCTCTACCATGCCATTCCCTTCGAAAAAGCCAAGCGTGCGCTGAAGACCTTCGATCATTGCGCGATTTATCTGTTGATTGCTGGCACCTACACCCCGTTTATGTTGATAAGCCTTCGAACGCCATTAGCGTTTGGCGTGATGGCATTGATATGGGTGATCGCTTTGGTTGGGGTGATATTGAAAATTGCCTTTGTTTACCGTTTCAAATCGCTGTCGTTGGCAATGTATCTAGCTATGGGTTGGCTGTCGTTGGTGGTGGTGTATCAATTGGCGCAGGTCATGTCGGCTTCAGGGCTTATTCTGCTGACGCTGGGGGGATTGGTATACTCTCTCGGTGTGATCTTCTACGTGAAACGCACCATCCCGTTCAACCATGCGATTTGGCATGTGTTTGTGCTGGGCGGAACGGTGCTCCATTTCTTAGCAATTTACTGGTACGTCAAACCAGTTTAAGTATGAAGATGGCGCGACCTAGTCGCGCCAAAATGCAGGAAAGACCAAAACCAACACGGTCAGGATTTCCAAGCGTCCCATCAACATTCCAATGCTGAGTGCCCACTTGGCGGTATCCGGTAGGCTCGAGAAGTTGCCTGTTGGACCAATCACATGACCCATCCCCGGTCCCACGTTCGCCACTGCGGTCATCGAGCCCGTCAGGCTGGTGATACCATCCAATCCGGTTGCTGCCAAAATCATGGCAACGACCAAAATAGTCAGGATGTAGGTGATGGCAAAGGCGACCACTGAGCGAACGATGTCTTCGTTAACCGTGCGGCCGTTATAACGCTGAATGAACACACCTGAAGGGTGCACAAGTTGGTGGATTTGTTTTTTCAGTAATGCCAGCGCAATTTGGAAGCGGAAGATTTTCGCGCCGCCTGCTGTTGAGCCTGAACACCCGCCAACAATCAACATAAAGGCAAAGATGACCGATGCAAACGGCCCCCAAGCGGTGAAGTCGTCCAAGCCAAAGCCCGTGGTGGTGACCACCGAGACAATGTTGAAGGTCGCCACGCGGACGGCATCCGCCACACTGTAATCACGGGTAAGCACCAACCAGACTGACACCATGAAGGACGTTGCCAGTACCAAATAGGTAAAGCCTCGTACCTGTGCGTCGGCCATAATCATGGTAGGTTCACGCCGACGAAGGGCCTGCATCAGCAGCAAGAACGGCAAGCCGCCTGCGAACATAAACACTGTGCCCACCCACTGCGCCGAGTGGCTGAAGTGATTCATCGAGCTGTCTGAAGTCGAGTAACCGCCGGTAGAGAGTGTAGTCATGGCATGGTTAACCGCATCAAACGGCGACATCCCCGCCAGCAAGTACGAAATAAAGCAGGCTGCAGACAAGATGAGATAGATCTTCATGATGCTCACAGCGACGCTTTTGGTGCGCGGGCTGGATTTGGCTGACCAGTCGGATGACTCCGTTTGGAATAGGCGCATACCACCAACGTTCAAGAACGGCAGGATAGCTACACCCATTACGATAAAGCCAATACCTCCTAACCATTGCAAGATAGAGCGCCATAGCAATATGGCGGGAGCCATTTTATCAAGGCCGCTCAGTACGGTTGAACCTGTCGTGGTGATCCCCGACATGGTTTCGAAGTAGGCATCGGTAAAGCTGATGTGGTTGATAAACACAAACGGTAGCGCGGCGAACGCACTGGCGATGGCCCATACCAATGTAGTGATAACGAACATATCGCGAGCGTTGAGACGAAAGTTATCCGTTTTGCCCACACTTAAACAGGCAAATGCTGCGATATGCGTGATGATGACGGACATGCCGAAATCAAGAAACCCCGAGGTACCGGTAAAAAATGCTGTCAGGGTCGGGATATACATAAAAAGGGCGATCTTGGATAAGACCAGCCCTATTACGAAAAGCACCGGTTTTAAATTAACCATACTTCAAGCCATTAGAGGAAGAACGGGCTTGGCTGGAACAGCCTTTCCACATCTGGAACATACTTTTTATCAACCAGGAACATCACCACGTGATCGTCCTGCTGGATCACCGTTTTATCGTGGGCAATCAGAACTTCTTCTTCGCGCACAATCGCACCAATGGTGGTGCCCGGTGGCAGTTTGATATCGCCAATTGCGCGACCAACCACTTTAGATGTGTTGGCATCACCATGGGCGATGGCTTCAATCGCTTCTGCTGCGCCACGGCGCAATGAGGAAACGTTGACGATGTCAGCTTTACGTACGTGAGTTAAAAGGGCAGAAATAGTGGCTTGCTGTGGTGAAATAGCCACATCAATCGCACCGCCTTGCACCAAGTCAACGTAGGCCCCACGCTGGATAAGTACCATAACTTTCTTGGCACCCAAGCGTTTTGCGAGCATGGCCGACATAATATTGGCTTCGTCTTCGTTGGTTACTGCGATAAACACATCAATCTGATCGATATGCTCCTCGCTAAGAAGCTCTTGGTCTGCCGCGTCGCCACAGAAGACGATGGTGTTTTCCAAAATTTCAGAAAGCTGCTCAGCACGCTGCGGGTTTCGCTCAATCAGCTTTACGCTGTATGAGCGTTCAAGGCTTCTTGCAAGGCCCGCACCGATGTTACCGCCACCGACAATCATGATGCGCTTATAAGGCTTCTCAAGACGCTGCAGCTCACTCATGACAGAGCGAATGTGATTGCTCGCGGCCACGAAGAAGACTTCGTCATCGGCTTCGATGATAGTGGTGCCTTGAGGACGAATTGGACGGTCGCGACGGAAAATGGCGGCTACGCGGGTATCGACATGGGGCATGTGTTCACGCAATGCCGACAACGCATTGCCGACCAATGGACCGCCGTAATACGCCTTAACTGCCACCAAGCCAACTTTGTTGTCAGCAAAGTTGACGACTTGCAGTGCGCCTGGGTATTCAATGAGGCGATGGATATAACGCGTTACTAACTCTTCCGGTGCGATCAGGTGATCAACAGGACAAGCATCGGTTTGGAAAAGCTGTTCTTTTGCTGCGAGATATTCAGGGCTTCGGATCCGCGCAACGCGGTTGGGGGTGTTATAAAGCGTGAAGGCAACCTGACAGGCAATCATGTTGGTTTCGTCAGAGTTGGTGACGGCGACCAGCATGTCGGCATCTTGTGCGCCGGCTTCTAACAGGGTTGATGGGTGGCTTGCGTAGCCTTGAACGACCCGTAAGTCGTATTTGTCTTGCAGCTCTCTGAGGCGCTCGGGGTTTTTATCGACAATGGTAATGTCATTGTTTTCGCCAACCAGATTTTCGGCCAATGTACCGCCGACCTGTCCAGCCCCCAAGATGATAATTTTCATAACGTCTGCGTGAACCTCGGTTCGTTTCTTATTTTTATAGCAGGTGGGTTAACCCACCTGCATTGTCTCTATCACGCTTTTTTCAGTACCGCGTAATAGAACCCATCCATGTTGTCTTGCCCTGGCAGAATTTGACGACCAGGAGCGTCCAACGTGCCCGTTTCGAGCGATGCGTCATTGGTACGCGCCAAGAAGGCTTTCACTTGTTCACCGTTTTCTTGCGGTGTGATTGAACAGGTTGCATAAACCAGCGTACCACCTGACTTAAGCTGCGCCCACATGGCATCCATGATTTCTGACTGCAATGAAGCGAGTTGCGCTATGTCGTCCGCACGACGTAGCCATTTAATGTCAGGGTGACGTCGAATAACACCCGTTGCGGAACATGGCGCGTCGAGCAGAATACGATCAAATTGCTCGCCCTTCCACCAATCTTGCGGATGGCGCGCATCACCACAGATCACCTGTGCGTTTAGGTTCAAACGCGAGAGGTTTTCTTCTACACGTTTCAGACGGGTAGCATCCACATCCATTGCGACGACTTTCGCAGTAGGTTGATGTTCAAGGATATGGCATGTTTTGCCACCAGGGGCTGCACAACAATCGAGAATCAGCTCATTCGCTTGTGGCTGGAGGTAATCGACAGAAAGCTGCGCAGCAGCGTCTTGTACTGAGACCCAACCGTCAGAAAAGCCTGGCAGTGCGGTGACATCGCAAGGTGCAGCGAGTTTCAGTGCATCGGCAGCTTCAGGGTGTAGTTCGGTTGCAATGCCTGCATCATCCAGTAACGCTCGATAGCTGTCACGGGTGTGATGTGAGCGGTTTACACGAAGCCACATTGGGGCCTTTTCATGGTTGGCGTCTACCACACTTTCCCATTGGTCAGGGTAGGCATTTTGGAGCAATTTTAGCAGCCAACCTGGATGGCCGTATTTCCCCGCATCATGAGAGACGGCGGCAATATCTAACGCTTCTTGATTGCGTTGATAATTACGCAGTACCGCATTAATCAAACCACGTAGCTGAGGCTTTTTAAGGACCTTTGTTGCATCAACGGTTTCGGCAACGGCGGCGTGGGCTGGAATTCGCATGAATCCAAGCTGATACAATCCCACCAAAATTAAATGGTGGAACACGCGCTGTTTTCCTTTTAGCGGTTTGTCCATCAGCGATTGGGTGATCGCCTCCAGTCTTGGTAGCCAGCGCAACACGCCGTAGCAGATCTCTTGCAGCAATGCGCCGTCTCGAGGCGCGACTTTTTGCTGAGCGGGTGGCAGTGCCGAAGACAAGGATTGTCCTTGGTCGACCACTTGATAAATGACCTGTGCAGCGACAGCTCTTACGTTCATGAAGTTACCTCAGTGTTAGCTCGCGTGGCGAGCCACTAAAAAAGGCCAGCAAGCTGGCCTTCTCATTACAGGGTGTTGCCAGGTTCAAACCATTCGCGGCGCGAGTTCAGAATATCTGCAGCGCTCATCGCTTTTTTCCCCGGTGGCTGAATGGATACCAGGCGCAATACACCATCCCCCGTTGCCACACGAATTCCTGTTTTGTCCGCAGATAAGATAGTGCCCGGTGCTTTATCGCTGGTTTCCGTGTCTACTTCGGCATCCCACACTTTGATGTTGTGTTCAGCGTCATTGGCGGTCACGGTAAAATAGCTCATTGGCCATGGGTTAAAGGCACGAATGCAACGCTCAATGGCCACTGCACTCAGATTCCAATCTACCAAGGCTTCTTCTTTGCTTAGCTTTTTCGCGTAGTTCGCTTGCTCGTCATCCTGTTTGACAGGTACGGCATTGCCAGATGCGATATCGCCCAAGCACTCTACCAAAGCATCTGGACCCAGCTCAGCAAGACGCTCGTACAGCGTTGCGCTGGTTTCTTTGGCATCGATATCCAGAGTGGCGATTTTCAGCATGTCACCCGTATCCAAGCCGATGTCCATCTGCATGATGGTGACGCCTGTTTGCGCATCACCTGCCCAAATCGAACGTTGGATAGGCGCAGCACCACGCCAGCGCGGCAAGATAGAACCGTGCACATTGATACAACCCAGACGCGGTGTATCCAGCACTGGCTGTGGTAGCAACAGGCCGTAAGCCACTACGACCATGAGGTCAGCACCGATAGCCGCCAGTTCTTCTTGGGCCTCCACTGCGCGCAAGGTTTCTGGCTGATAAACCGGAATGTTGTGCTCTTGTGCCAGCAGTTTCACTGGGCTTGCTGTCAGTTTCTTGCCTCGACCCGCAGGACGATCAGGCTGTGTATAAACAGCCACAACCTCATGGTTCGAAGACAACAACGCCGCCAAATGAAGGGCGGCGAAATCCGGTGTTCCGGCAAATACGATTTTAAGTGAGTCGCTCAAGGACACCTCAGCTAGCTTTTTCGTTGGCGCGTTTGATTTTTTCTAGTTTCTGCTTGATGCGTTGTTGCTTCAGTGGCGACAGGTAATCAACAAACAGTTTGCCTTCCAAGTGGTCTAGCTCATGTTGGACACAGATTGCCAGAAGGTCATCCGCTTCGAATTGGTACTCATTACCATCACGGTCTAACGCACGAACAGATACCTCTGATGCGCGAGGAACCAATGCACGGGCACCAGGTACTGATAGGCAGCCTTCTTCGATGCCATCTTCACCGCGTTTTTCCAGAATCTCTGGGTTGATCAGCACCATTGGTTCATCACGGGTTTCAGACAGATCGATAACCACGATACGCTGGTGGATATCAACCTGCGTCGCTGCAAGGCCAATACCTTCTTCGTCGTACATGGTTTCCAGCATGTCATCGACAATTTTTTGAATCTCTGGTGTGACGCTTTCTACCGGTTTCGCCACCGTGCGTAGGCGATCGTCCGGGTAGGTCAAAACCTGTAATACACTCATATACGTCTCTTAAATATGTTGAACTGCGCCGTATCTGGCTTCGCTAATTGGGCTAATTCTAGACATTTTGCAATTCAAATGACAGCATCCAGATCGAAAGTATGCTTTTGGAGACAGAGGATGTTTAGAAAGCCAATCATTATCATTTTGTTTGCAACGGTTTTTCCTGCCTTTAGTGCGTTATCTCTGGTGTTATCTGAAGACGCACCGGCGACTTATACTGTCAAAAAAGGCGATACCCTGTGGGACATTGCTGGCATCTACTTGGATGCGCCGTGGCAATGGTCTTCTTTGTGGCGACAAAATCCTGAAATAACCAACCCTCACCTTATTTATCCTGGCGATACGTTGCGACTTAAATGGGTGGATGGTCAGCCTATTTTAACGCACGCTACGCAAGCAGACGGATCGACAGCTCCCATTGGGAGTACGCCCGCGTCTGTTCTGAGACGGTATCTGACCTATGACACGTTAATTGGAACTGCGGAACTGGAGCTCGCTCCAAGAGTGCTCGGTGATCAAGAGGGCTGGAGTTATATCTCCAAGCGCGCTCCTTTTTATATCGACGCTGCAGTGGAAAACGACAGCTGGTTTATCTATAGACTGGTGGAAACCTTCGAGCGTCAAATCGGAGAAACTCCCGTTCAAATGGTTAGCCTGAAAAAGGTGGCGGAAGCTCAACTGACTCAGGTGCTTGAAGGTATGTCGGAGATGGTGCTGACTCATCAATCTCAGGAAGTTAGGCCAAACGACATCCTTTTGCCCTCACTGGGCGCGAAAACTGGAGAAATCTTCCATCCATCGGCAGCACCTGAAGGGTTGGAAGGTCACATGGTTGGTCACCTTTATGGCAGCAAGTATGTCGGACTTCGCCAGATAGTGGTGGTGGATAGAGGGAATGAGGACGGCCTCAAGCCTGGTCACGTGTTGTCGGTTCAGCAGCAAAGTGCGTTGATGCGAGGGAAAAAAGGGTCGATGCGCTATGAAAACCCTGTCGACAATGCGCCTGATGCAGTCGTTAAAACCTTACCGTCGCATTCGCTGGGTAAGTTGCTGGTGATCAGAAGCTATCCACACTTTAGTTTGGCCATGGTTGCCGATGCCGAGCAACCACTTTCCTCCAGCCTACCTGTGGTTGCAAACGGCGGCTCATAGTGGCAACAGTGGTTGAAAGTTGGCTGAGATTGGCGGCGGTGCCACGATTGGGTGCGAAATCCCTCAGTAAGATTTTGAGTTCGCACCCACCTCAATCGCTTTTGACCTTAAGCGATAACGAGATGTTGGCACTGGGGCTAACGCAGGCGCAATTGCATGCTTTTCGATACCCTGATGAGACTATGATAGAAAAATGTCTGGCGTGGGAAGATGCGCCACACAAGCATATTCTTACACTTGCCGATCAAAGATACCCTTACCTGCTTAAACACATTACTTCTGCACCGCCGTTATTGTTTGTAGAAGGAGACCCCAATGTCTTATCGACACCTCAAATTGCCATCGTCGGAAGCCGTCATGCTAGTGCGGATGGGTTGTCGTTAGCGCACGAGTTCGCATACCAACTTGTTCACCATGAACTGACGGTAACTAGTGGTCTAGCACTAGGGATAGATGGCAGAGCACACAGAGGTGCGCTGGATCGAAAAGGGCGAACTATCGCTGTGTTAGGCTCAGGGCTTGATAATGTCTACCCGTCTCGCCATCGAAGACTAGCAGAAGAAATCAAAGACAATGGCGGAGCATTAGTTTCAGAACTTTGGCCGTGGTCACCGCCAAAGCCCGCTTTCTTTCCGAAACGAAATCGTATTATCAGCGGTCTTTCTACAGGAGTGCTTGTTGTTGAGGCTGCCCTGAAAAGTGGTTCGCTTATTACGGCTAGGCTCGCATTAGAACAAGGGCGAGATGTCTTTGCGCTGCCAGGTACGGTGAATAACCCACATGCCAAAGGCAGCAATGGTCTGATTAAACAAGGTGCATTTCTGGTTGAATCCGTTGAGGACATTTTAGAGCAAGTGGGAACGCTTGCTGGCTGTGCAATTAATCACCAGTTAGACGTGATGCAGGCTCAAGTTTTGCAAGAAGAATTGCCATTTCCTGAACTGTTGGCTAACGTAGGAAATGAAGCAAGGTGTGTCGATGTGCTTGCAGAACTCTGCGATCAACCCGTTCACGAAATCATGATGCAGTTGTTAGAACTAGAGCTACAGGGGGTTGTTACAGCAGCACCTGGAGGCTATATCAGAACGAGGAGGGGCTAGCCATGATGGACATCCTAATGTATCTGTTCGAAACCTATATACACAGCGATGTTGAGCTGATGGTCGATCAGGACGAGTTGGCTGATGAACTCTCCCGCGCCGGATTTCATCAAGACGATATATACAAGGCACTGAACTGGCTTGAAAAACTGGCTTTGTTGCAAGATGCTGACAAAACGCCTTATCTAACCGCGAACGCGCTGACTTCTGTTCGTATCTTTACACCAAAAGAAATGGATCGTTTAGATACCGAGAGTCGCGGCTTTTTGATTTTCCTTGAGCAAATCAACGTCCTCAGCCCGGAAACCCGTGAAATGGTGATTGACCGTGTCATGGAACTGGAGACGCTGGAGTTTGCTTTGGACGATCTGAAGTGGGTGATCTTGATGGTGCTGTTTAATGTGCCAGGCAATGAAAGTGCGTACGATCAGATGGAAGAGCTTCTCTATGCGACAGCAGAAGATGAGTACCTTCACTAACTCTTTATTACTAAGTCTTTGAGGCTAAGCTGTTTTGGCTGGAAAAATAGACGAATCCTTATTCAGTGCACATGAGCATGCGCTGAACGAACAAGAACGCTGCCCACAATGTGGCAGCGTTCTTGTTATTAAGCACAGTAAACGCGGGCCCTTTAAAGCGTGTTCTGCCTACCCATCTTGTGACTTTGTGGAGTCGTTGCACCATAACGATGGCCATATCGTCAAAGAGCTTGGGCTTCCTTGTCCAGAATGTGGCAATGAATTGGTACTTCGGCAAGGCCGCTTTGGCATGTTTATTGGCTGCTCTTCGTACCCTGAGTGCCAGCACATTGAAAAGCGTGATCAAGAGCCGGAGCAAGAAACCATGGACATCGCGTGTCCAGAGTGCAAAACCGGCCATCTGCACGAGAAAAAATCTCGCTTCGGCAAAGCCTTCTACGCCTGTGATGGTTATCCGAAGTGTAAGCTCGCGGTTAACCTCAAGCCGCTGAAAGGCGTGTGCGAGGTTTGTGGCTATCCGTTATTGCTGGAAAAGAAACTGGCAGCGGGGATCGTCAAAGTCTGCGCAGACAAAAAATGTCAGCACAAGCAAGGCTAAGGCCTTGGGATAAAGAAAAAGCCGCATGATGCGGCTTTTTTTGTGTTTGTTAAGGCTACCGTAAGCTGTCAGCCGCTGGTTTTAACGCAGGAAACTCATCGTCTGCGAGAAGCATCGAAACAGTATCCAGAGCATCACCCAGCGCGCCAGCAGAGTCTGCACACAGGTTGATGTGGCCAATCTTGCGTCCCGGACGGGGTTCTTTGTCATACCAGTGCACATGAGCGTGTGCCATGACAGCGATTGGCACCGTTACTTCGCCCACAATGTTAATCATCGCGGTCGGGCGCACGCGTTTGGCACTGCCAAGTGGCAATCCGCACACGGCGCGAAGGTGGTTCTCAAACTGACAGACCTCTGCACCTTGCTGCGTCCAGTGACCTGAGTTGTGCACGCGAGGCGCAATTTCGTTCACCATCAGCTTGCCACCCACGTCGAAAAACTCAATGGCTAGCACACCAACATAGTTAAGCGCATCGGCCACGGCTTTGAACATGGCTTCTGCTTGGGATTGCACCTGATCGTCATCGCCTGCTGCCACAGACACAGACAAAATGCCATTGGTGTGAATGTTTTCGGTCAGCGGGTAAATCTCCAAGTCTCCTTGGGCGTTTCGTGCGCCAATCAACGACACTTCACGATCAAACGGAACAAACTCTTCTGCGATCACGCACTGGCGACTGCCTTGAGGCGAGGTTTGGAGGAATTGGTTGATGTCTTGCCAAATAGCTTCCAGATCAGAGTCTGGCTTTAAACGCCACTGACCTTTGCCGTCATAGCCGTCGAGGGCACTTTTCAGAATAAGTGGAAGACCGATGGTTGCGACTGCCGCATCATAGTCTGCCTTGCTTTCGATCACCTGATAACGGGCATTGTTGACGCCCGCTTTGTCGAGTAGGGCTTTCTCTTTACGGCGATCACCGCCGGTGAGAATCGCTTCCTCGCCTGGGTAGAACTTACCGCTTGCCTGACATACGGAAAGGACATCCGGCGCGATATGTTCAAATTCGGCGGTTATGACATCTGCATCGGCGATACCGTTTTCCAACCCGCTGCCGAGCACTTCCAGCGTCACTGGGTGGACAAGGTTGCCACTTCGGACATCATACGCACTGACGGTCAAATTTAATGGGGCACCGGCCAGTGCCATCATGCGTGCCAGTTGTCCGGCACCGAGTACCAGCACTTTCATGGTTATTCCACCGAAGGGTCAGGGTGAGCCAGAACCGTTTCCGTCTGCGTTTGACGGAAGGTATCGATTTTCGACAGCAGGGCGTCGTCACTGGTGGCTAGAATTTGTGCCGCCAGCAGACCAGCGTTTGCCGCACCTGCATCACCAATTGCGAGTGTGCCAACGGCCACGCCTTTTGGCATTTGCACAATAGAGAGCAGTGAGTCCATGCCTTTCAAGGCTTTGGATTGAACCGGCACACCCAGTACAGGCAGACTGGTAAATGCCGCAGTCATACCTGGCAAGTGGGCAGCACCACCTGCACCCGCAATCAGGACTTTTAGGCCACGTGATGCTGCGCTGTTGGCGTATTCTGCTAGGAGCTGAGGCGTGCGATGTGCTGAAACCACACGGGTTTCGTAAGCAATACCGAAGTGATCCAGCATATCTGCTGCGTTTTTCATGGTTGGCCAATCTGACTTTGATCCCATGATGATGCCGACTTTCATAGTTGCTCCTGTAACTGCCGTGTACTGCAACCCCTGTATCTTGTTCTCAAGCCAGTTTCCCCTGATTGAGAAAAGAGAGGGTTAGGTGAAATTCGTGTCATTATATCGGCAAAAAACGCTGAGGAAAACGTTTGCGTCGGTGAGTTTGGTGTGAATTATAAATCGCACAAATACAGATATATCGCTAAGTCTGTTTCGATTTGTGACAAAAGTGTTGAGAACGTCAGGCAAAGTTAGTCATAGTAGGCATGAATTAGAGAAAAAGAGTTGGAGAACCCCATTGGCAAGTGTTGAACAGTGCGTTGAAGCCCTGAACCGAGGAGATGTGATCGCCTACCCTACAGAAGGTGTGTTTGGTGTGGGATGTGATCCGGATAGCCCCATTGCCGTGCAGGCATTGCTGGATGTGAAAGAGCGTGATAAAGCAAAAGGACTGATCCTGATTGCAGCAACGCTTTCTCAGCTAGACGGTTATATCGACGTCGACAGTTTGAGCGATGAGGTGAAAGCAGACGTATTGGCGACTTGGCCGGGACCGGTGACCTGGGTGATGCCAGCAGGTAAAAAAATCACCGATTGGGTGACTGGGGACTTTGATACCGTCGCCGTGCGTGTTTCCGACCATCCTGATGTGCAGGCTCTGTGTCTGGCATACGGCAAACCGATCACGTCAACCAGTGCCAACTTAAGTGGCGAAGAGCCGTGCCGCACTGTCGAAGAAGTCGAAGCACAGCTTGGTGAACGTGTTCCGTGCGTATTGCTGGGTAAAACGGGCGGACGTGAAAATCCTACCGAGATCCGCGATGCGCGTTCTGGTAAGGTGCTACGTCAAGGCTAACAAATACAAGGAAATCGCGTGCAAAACCAACAGCTTCCTCAACAGGTAGATAAAGAAGCAGTCAAACGCTTTTTGCTTTCGCTACAAGACGCCATTTGTACTGCACTTGAGCGTGAAGATGGCGCAGCCTCTTTTCAAGAGGATGCTTGGGAGCGAGAAGCTGGCGGCGGCGGAAGAAGCCGGGTGTTGCGTGGCGGTCAGGTGTTTGAGCAAGCGGGGGTAAACTTTTCGCATGTCTATGGCGATAAGATGCCAGGCTCTGCGACAGCGCACAGACCTGAACTGGCCGGACGCAGCTTTGAAGCTATGGGCGTTTCCTTGGTAGTGCATCCCAATAATCCGCATGTGCCGACCTCACACGCCAATGTGCGTTTCTTCATTGCCGAAAAAGAAGGCGAAGCACCGGTATGGTGGTTTGGAGGCGGGTTTGATCTCACGCCCTTCTATCCGGAAGAGGAAGATTGTCAGCACTGGCATGACACCGCCAAAGCGATTTGTGCGCCGTTTGGCGATGAGGTGTATGCCGAGCACAAAGCGTGGTGCGATCGTTATTTCTTCTTGCCGCATCGCAATGAAACCCGTGGTGTGGGTGGATTGTTCTTTGATGATTTAAATGTGTGGGGCTTTGATGCCAGCTTCGATTACATCAAAGCGGTCGGTGAAGGCTATCTGGATGCATACTTGCCTATCGTGCAAAAGCGCAAAGACGCCGAATTTAGTGACCACGAACGTCAATTCCAACTTTACCGCCGTGGCCGCTACGTGGAATTCAATCTCGTCTACGATCGCGGAACGCTATTTGGCCTGCAAAGTGGCGGACGTACTGAGTCGATTCTGATGTCGATGCCACCGCTGGTTCGCTGGGAGTATGGCTTTGTACCAGAAGATGGCTCACCGGAAGCCAAACTTTATAATGACTTTCTTAAACCAAGGGACTGGTAAGTAAGCAATGGATAAGTACGTTGTTGTCGGCAATCCGATATCGCACAGCAAATCTCCTTTTATACATACGCTCTTTGCGCGTCAGACAGCGCAGGACATGACATACCAAACCCTAGAAGCTCCTTTGGGCGGATTTGATGACGCTGTGACTGCTTTTTTCAACGATGGCGGTAAAGGGTGTAATGTTACTGTGCCTTTTAAAGAGAATGCCTACTCCATGGCGACCATGCTGACCGAAAGGGCCAAGCTTGCGGGTGCGGTGAATACGCTGAAAAAGCTTGATGATGGCGGCATACTTGGCGATAACACCGATGGTGAAGGGCTGGTTCAAGATCTTATTAGCCATCACGTACAAATTGAAGGGGCTAACATCTTGCTTCTTGGTGCTGGTGGTGCTGCGCGAGGCGTGGTGTTGCCATTGCTGAAGCACGAACCGGCTTCTTTAGTTATTGCCAATCGCACTGTCAGCAAAGCGGAAACCTTGGCGGCACTGTTTGCTGAACACGGTAAAGTCGATGCTAAGAGCTGTGATGCGTTGGAGGGGCAGACCTTTGATGTCATCATTAACTCGACCTCGGCGAGTTTGTCGGGTGAGCGTCCACAAATCCCAGCCAGCGTGATGCATGTAAACACAGTGGTCTATGACATGGTGTATGGCTCGGGTGTGACCAGCAGTAACCAATGGGCACTAGATAATGGGGCCGCCCGCGTGATCGATGGATTGGGCATGTTAGTGGGGCAAGCCGCAGAGAGTTTTACCATTTGGCGTGGTATCCGACCGGGGACAGGTCAGGTACTCAGAGAGTTACGCCGAAATTTGGCTGAGTAGCATGAACCAAAATATTCTATTTCCGGATCTTCAGAGTGTGGATGACACACGTCAGGCCGTGAGTTTTCAAGCGCAGCAAGCAGGGGCGTTGATATCATGCTTTGTACTGGTGAGTGATTTGGAAAAACGGGCGGGCAGTGGGCTGGACTCGAAAGAGGCGATACTCAATGCCTTTAATGAGTATCGCTTTGACTATGAAGAGCTTGCCGAAGAAGCCATTGAAGATGAAGACTTCAATGAGGCTGGCGAAATCTGGGTTAGCTAGCTTCTGCTATATAGTCGTTCTTTGTTACGACGTAGTTGTCAGATGACTTTTGCAAAAAGGCGCGTTCTTCTTCTTTTAAAGGGCGCGCTTGTTTGACTGGGCTTCCGACATATAGATAACCCGATTCTAAACGCTTTCCTGGTGGCACCAAGCTGCCAGCACCTACCATGACTTCATCCTCAATGATGACACCATCTAGAATGATTGCCCCCATACCTACCAGTACTTTGTTACCTATTGTGCAGCCGTGCAGCATGACCTTGTGGCCTACAGTTACATCTTCACCAATAATTAGCGGGTAGCCTTCAGGGTTCTCTTTATTCTTATGCGTTACATGCAGGACTGAGCCATCCTGAACATTGGATCGGTCGCCAATGCGGATATGGTTAACGTCACCTCGTGCTGCGACCAATGGCCAGATACTCACATCATTACCCAGCGTGATATCACCTACTAATACAGAAGTAGGGTCGATATAAACGCGCTCACCTACCTCAGGGTAGATGCCTTTATAACTACGAAGTACAGAAGACATAGCTAAATCCATTAGGAGAACATGAAAAACAGACTATATGGATGAGTCGGAGAGTGCAATTATTCAACGATGTTATGCTTTTTATACCCACTTTGTTTGAAAAGTAATCGAACACACCGTTTTTATAAGAAAACTGCAAAAAAGCCCTTGCCAACTTTTCTTAGCTCCCTATAATGCCGCTTCACCGACACGGAGAGCGGCTTCCAACAAGGAAACGCCCACTGAATCGGTACAGCGAAAAGGCTTCAAAATTGAATGAAAATAAACGCTTGACGCGTTTGAATGAATCAGTAAAATGGCCGCCCGCTTCAACGGAAAG
>NZ_JAJUBB010000026.1 GCF_028683135.1 Enterovibrio qingdaonensis | reverse complement strand
TGTCGAATGTGAACTGGATGCACTTTCGAGATGATAGAAAACGACGGACAGGGTGGAGAGAGGCAGTGACTTGGACCAAGTCACTGCACTTGATCGTTAGGCGGCTGCTTGGGAGTTTTTATCAGGTGATGTTACGGGCAATTCTTTGTCATAGAGTGCCGCAATGAGATGTTTTGCTACCGCTTTAATCACAGGTACTGCAACACTGTTTCCCGCTTGCTTCCTCAATTGGGTGTAGGAAACAACGATTTTGTAATCTTCTGGGAAGCCTTGAAGTCTCAAAAGCTCTCGCGCAGTTGGCCTTCTAATACCATTAACAAGAAGGTAGTTGTATGACGCTCCTGCTCTGAGCGCACATGAATAGGGCAAAGGAGACACGTTCCCTGACACGTTTTGATGCCAGATGCTTGGAACCGGAGCTTCTTTTTTCAAGTGCTTTAGTCGATTGTTTTTAATCTCTTCACTCACGAAGTAACCAGGTTCAACATCTTTGTCGTCTTCCAGTATTTCAGTGAGTGAATAGGCTTCCTCTCCTTTTGGAAAAGCGAATGTTTTTCCTTCATCAAGAAAACCAACGATAAAGGTACGCTCACGTTTCTGGGGCACGCCGAAATCCAGTGCGTTGAGCACGGTGTGGTGGACTTGATAGCCGAGATCTTCCAGCGTTTTCAATATCACCTTGAAGGTATTGCCTTTGTCATGGGACTTGAGCTGTTTTACGTTCTCCAGCATGAATGCCTTTGGCTTTTTTATCCGTAAAATTTCAGCGATGTTAAAAAAGAGGGTCCCACGAGTGTCTTCGAAGCCGTGCATTTTGCCAATAATGCTGAATGCTTGGCATGGGAAGCCACCGAGCAGTACATCATGATCGGGTATAGAATAGGGATCGATTTTGGTGATATCGCCGTGTGGCTTTTCGCCGAAATTGGCTTCATAAGTTGTTTGCGCGTGTTTGTCCCACTCTGAAGAGAAGACACACTCTCCACCTTGGGATTCGAATCCTAACCTTATTCCGCCAATCCCAGCAAAAAGATCGATAAATTTGAAAGACATAATTACCTGCAAGTCATGTCCGCGTGGGCTGCGGCATATACAAAAATTGGCAGTAACCTACCGTGCTTAACTTGATTTTGGGCACGATAAATCGAAATACAATGTAGTGTAAGTTCTACTTTGAAGCTGAAAGCCTCTGCAAAAAATGAGTGATAGACACTCTATGACCTAATACTCTCTGGTATCACTCTGTATCGAATACGATATCAAAGGAGAGTGGCCATTCTAGGGCGCAATAGTACCGTGATTTGTCTTAGCGACTCAAGGACAAGGGGCTCTTGTAGAGAAGGCGGGTCGGAGAATTTAGTGTCTTCAGATTTCGACATATTCTCAAAGGGTGTTTGGCGAGATTCTGGCGTGAAAAGTGGGCATGAAGCCATGATGGTTGATAAGTAAGCAAACGAGCGAGGATTTTCGAATTATCTATTTACACGCCTAAAGATGAGCAGTAGTATGCGTGTCTCTTCGGAGGGATGGCTGAGTGGTTGAAAGCACCGGTCTTGAAAACCGGCGTGCGTTTATAGCGCACCTAGGGTTCAAATCCCTATCCCTCCGCCAAATTAGAAAAAGCCCGCTCACTGAGCGGGCTTTTTCGTATCTGGAATAAACCTTGAAAGGAATAGGGTGAAGAACCCTAGACAGGGTTCAGCCGAGCGAAGCGAGACAAGGTTGCTCGGCGAAGCCGAAAAAGCAACGGCCCGAAGGGCAAGGGAGTGGAACGACCGAGTAAATCTCGATATTGTTTGTTTTGACTCCTCCAAATTAGATTAAGCCTGCTCACTGAGCGGGCTTTTTCGTATCTGAAATAATTATCTGGATAGGTATGTATATCCGAGGAAATAGGTTGAGGTTACATATTCAAAAACAGTTCATCGACTTTTACGTACTTAGTTACGTGAATTAAACGTTCCAATTCGAAATATTCATCAAAACGGAGGGCATGATTAGTCTCAATTCTCAACGAGAGAGTTGTTACTTCTATGTTGCTTGCAATGAGGGGATTTTGATAACCGCATGCGGCAAAGTTTTATATGTTTCCTACCAAATGTTCCGGCCATATTTTGAGTAAATGGCTCTAATCTGATTGAAATTCTAGATATCGCTCGATCTAACTACATGAAAGTAAGCGCACAAACATTGTGGTTATGAGTCTTGAGTCGCAATTTGATGGTTTATCTAACTAAGCGACAGATTTTCCATTTTGGGAACTAACGTTATGGAATGCTGTTTGGTTATGAAATATATGTAAATAAAATATGACTCATGCCTCACAAATGATACAGTCATGTTCTACAATCATGCTCTAATGCACCATCTTTAGGGAACTAAGAAACCAGTGATCCAATAAACCCTAGATGGAATAAGGGTTTAGAGGCTGTGATATAAAAAAATTGGCCGTTGTTAACACAGCAATACGGCTCAAAAAACGTATAGTTAGGGATCAAAAATTATCATGCTTTTCAAGGAAGAATTGAAAGCATCGCTTTCGACACCCATTTCTGATGAGTTGCCATGCGGTGACTACCTCAAAGCAGACCGATCAAGGTATCGGCCTTTACGAAACCAATTCAATGTAGCACAGACATCTCTGCGTAAACTTGCTCAAAACCCTGATGAGACAGAATTAGAATCGCTTGTTGAAGAGAATATCTCTAACTGGAACGCACTCTCTTCTTCGTTAATTGACGTTTTTAAAACCGAAAGTCGTGACATAGAACTTATCGGTTGGATGTTAGCGGCTCAGTTTGTTTTAGATGAGACTGGTGCGGGAGCTGCGAATGTGACCGCTTGGTTAGAACAGCTGGTGGAAGAAAGCTGGGATGTTTTAAACCCGCACTTAGCTGATTCATCTCTCGACGTGGATGGCGAAGAAGCAAAAAAGAAACAGTATGAAACCAAGATAAAAGCCTTCTTCCAAATATGTGGTGATAGCGAAGACAGTTGTTTGATCTATGGACCTCTATTGATGTTTCCCATTATAGGTGATGTCACATTTTTTAGGTACCAAAGTGCTGAGCGCAAAGGCGAAACCAATAAGCTTAAAAGCGAAATCGCGCCCTATATTCAGCAATCTAAACCTCAAGTTCAAATACTGGTCGAACACCTAGATGCAATGCGCCAATCTTGTTTGTCCATCTCTGCAAAAGTAAATGGTTATTCCAACCCTCTAGGGCTGCAAGGAATTAACTTCACTTTTGTTTTGTCGCTGTTAGGCAAGCTTCTCAATGCTATTCAATTTCTAACGGGTATTCAGCCATCACAACCGGCAGAAGAGATGCCAATACCTCCCGTTAGTGAATCTAATGAGGACGGGAATTTGAGTAATCACCCAGTTCTGCCAACAACCACTCACACCATTCAAACTTCGCAAGTTGCGACTGCGTTATTTGCCGATGTAGCCGCTTCTGCAAACATGAACCGAGATGCCGCATTTAAGCAACTAAGAGAGATTGCTGATTACTTCAGAACCTCTGAACCCCATAGCCCAGTCTCCTTTCTCCTAGAAAAAGCAATTCGCTGGGGCTATATGCCGTTACCAGAGTTGATGTCTGAACTTATGACAGACTCGAACACGGACCAAAGTCGGCTATTCAATCTGGCAGGATTGGACTCTGATTCTCAGGTACCTCTTCCTGCAACCAAAACCGTGTTAGCAGTACAGCAACCTGCTAGCACTCCACCAGTGAGTGAAAGCCGAGAGCCGGCTAAAGCTGCACCGGAATCTAGTGGAACACCTCAATCAAATGAGGGGAGTACTGGCTCAACAGGCTTGCGCTGGTAAAGCTTTAAATCTGTCAATCAAAAGGGAATGTTATGGCAAGTATCTACATGCGAATCGATGGTGTTGACGTTAAAGGTGGCGCGACGATCACTGGCTTAGATGGCACTGGATGGTTTGCACTGTCATCGTACAAGTGGGGTGGTGTGCGCAATGTACAGATGGACATTGGTAATGGTAACAACGCGGATTCAGGGATGGTTGCACTGAGTGAAGTGAAGATTACGAAGCAGACCGATGGCGCATCAGAAGATCTCCTTTCTTACCTGTTTAACCCTGGTAAAGAAGGCAAAACGGTTGAGATTGCATTTACGAAGCCTGAATCAGGCGGTCAAGGTGCAATCGTGTACTTCCAAATCAAGCTGTCTAACGCGCGCTTAGTGTCTTACACCGTAGAAGGTAACGACGGTGGTCAGCCACATGAAACGGTAAGTCTGGCGTATGTCGAGATTTCCCAAAAGCACAACTACGAGCTGGAAGACGGCGAGATGAAAGATGGCGGCATTGTGACTTACAACTTGCCACAAGGAAAACTGCTGTCTGGTGCTAAGTAATTAATAAGCGCCTGTTTATGTAGTCGGCGCTTTTTCTTAGTGACGTAAATTTGAAAATGGAATTGTGTTATGGCACTGAATGCACAACATAAACGCGTAAGTAAGAACCGAGTCAGCATTACTTATGATGTGGAAACAAATGGGGCTGTAGAGACCAAGGAACTGCCTTTCGTGGTTGGTGTCATTGGTGATTTCTCCGGTCACAAACCTGACTCAGACAAAGTGGATTTGGAAGAGCGTGAGTTTACAGGTGTTGATAAAGACAACTTTGATTCTGTGATGACTCAAATCCATCCTCAGCTTAGCTATAAAGTTGATAACAAATTGGCGGATGACGATAGCCAGTTTGAAGTGAACCTTAGCTTCCAATCTATGCGTGATTTTCATCCTGAAAGCTTGGTGGAGCAAATCGATCCATTGAAGCAATTGGTAGAGACGCGTAATCAACTCAAAGACTTGCTCAGCAAGGCTGATCGCTCTCGAGACCTTGAGCGCCTTCTAAAAGAAGTCCTTCAGAGCACAGATGCCATCCAAGGGTTGGCAGAAGAATTGGGTGTGAAAAAGGAGGGAGGTGAGTAATGTCTACTGAACAACAAGCCAGTCAAGCTGGCGCGGAAGCGGCGGAAGGCCAAGCGAGTTTTCTAGAACGCGCGATTACGGCAACAACACAAACACCAGCAGATACAACGAAAGAACTGCTGTCAAATCTGACCTCACAAGTGCTTGATGGAACGGTAACGTGGGATAAAAACCTCACGTTGACCATTGAGAAAGCGATCGTTGCCATTGATGGGAAGATCTCTGAGCAACTGCAATCTGTAATGAAGAACCAAGACTTCCAGAAGTTGGAAGGCACGTGGTTGGGGTTGCAGAAGTTAGTGAAAAACAGCGATCTTGGTCCAGACCTTAAAATCAAGCTGGCGGATTACACCAAGCAAGAACTACTTGAGCAATTTGAAGATGCACCTGCTATCGATCGCAGCCGTTTCTTCACCATGGTTTATCAAGAAGAGTTCGGCACAGCAGGTGGTCAGCCATATGGTGCGTTGATCGGCGACTACGACTTTGGTTATGGCGACGAAGATGTTGCGCTACTTCGCTATATGGGTGAGGTTGCTTCAGCCTCTCATGCACCGTTCGTCGCTGCAGCCAATGCAAGTATGTTCGATTTTGACTCTTTCCAGACCTTCCAAGAAGGTAAGCCTGTTGCTGCAGGTTTTGATTCGCCTGCCTATGCGAGCTGGAATGCTTTCCGAGCAAGTGATGACAGTCGCTATGTTGCACTGACTTTACCTAAAACACTTGCCCGTCTTCCCTATGGCGCAAACACCATTCCCGTTAAGTCTTTTGCTTTTGAAGAGCTCAAGTCCGGAGCGGATGGCACTCCCGTACCCGAGTCAGAAGATGACTTTGTATGGAGCAATGCAGCCTATGATTATGGCCTGAACCTAACCAATGCATATCGTCAATTTGGTTGGTGTACGGCGATTCGTGGCAACGATAATGGCGGTAAAGTTGAGAATCTTCCTAACTTTACTTACAAAAATGACGCGGGCGATCTTCTTCAGCAATGTCCAACAGAAGTGAATTTGACGGACGAACGTGAAAAAGAGCTAAGCGATCTTGGCTTCCTGCCTTTGGTTCATTACAAGAACACCAACTATGGTGTGTTCATGGGTGCGCAAACCGCCCATAAACCAAAGACCTACACTGACCCTGATGCAACGGCTAATGCCGCGATTTCTGCGCGCCTGCCATACACCATGGCAAGCAGCCGTATTGCTCACTTCCTGAAAGTGATGGGACGCGACAAAATTGGCTCTCATCTAGAAGCGTCGGATGTCGAGCGTGACTTGAATACTTGGATTCACCAGTACGTGAACCCGAATGCGATTGGTAACGAGGCGAAAGCTCGCCATCCTTTGGTGGAAGCCAAGGTGACGGTGCAAGAACAAGCCGGTAAGCCAGGTGCATATTCAGCCGTTGCGTACCTGCGTCCTTGGCTACAAATGGAAGAACTGACAACCTCCTTAAGGATGGTTGCCAATATTCCAGGTTAAGCCATTGCGGGGGTTCGCCCCTGCATTGGACGGGGACTACCGCCGATGATGTCTAGCCCAGATTCAGCGATAAACTTGGAATCCAGCGAGCACTGGCGGGCTCTGCTGGAATCATCACGCACGAACAATGTAGGTCAGTTTAAAGCTCAGTTAAGCAAATTGATTGATGCGATTGATGAGAAAGTCAGTGAGCAGCTATCTGCCGTCATTCAAGCCTCTGAGTTTAAGAAGCTTGAGTCCAGTTGGCGGGGAATTCAATCGCTGATAGAGCTTCCGATCTCTTTGCGAAGAATTCGCGTAAAGATCTTAGATGCATCTTGGAAAGAAGTCGCTAACGACGTCAGCCTGTCATTCAGTGTTACGCAATCGGTGTTGTATAGAAAAACATACTCGCAGGAGTTAGACACTGCTGGTGGACAGCCGTTTGGCATGATGGTTGTTGACCACCGAGTTCATCCCGACTTTAGTGAAGATAGTGACTACGATGATCTCTATACATTGCAGCTTCTATCTGAAGTTGGAGAGCGTGCACTGTGTCCAGTTGTTCTAGGCGTAGATCCTTTCTTTTTTGGCGACCAACCCGAACGGCAGCTACACGATAACGCGCGTATCGCTCGCATTTTAGACAGTGATGACTACCGTTCTTGGCAGTTGTTGCGCAAAAATTCATCAAGCCGTTTCCTTCACTTAGTGCTACCTGAATACAGTCAGCGGATGCCATGGATTAACTATCCCGCCGGCTTTGTTTTTAACGAACACCCAGTATATGACCCTGTGCTTTGGGGTAACCCTGCTTACCTGTTGGCATCTAACGTTCTCAGAGAATTCGACCGCATTAGCTGGTTTGGTTTTATGCGAGCGTACGATGAAACGGCGAGTCACGGTGCCATTTTGCCGGAAAACGAAAACCAGCATGCCAGAGTCGATATTTTTAGCGAAGAAGATGGGTTTTGGTCTGAGCAGGGGTTTGTATCTCTGACAAGTCTCTATTTGAGTGGGCAAAAAGGATTTTTTTCTAATCAGTCTGTTTGGCGCGCACCTGATGAAGCCAGTCGTCTTTTAGGGATGCTCCAAACCAATCTGATGGCATGTCGGTTCGGCCACTATATCAAAGCACAATTGCGTGACCAGGTCGGCAGCTTTGACAGTGCTGCAGATTGTAAGCGCAGCTTAGAGCGCTGGATTCAAAAGTATATCAGTGCAGTGGATTACGGTGATGATGCCGTTATGGCCCGTTATCCACTTAAGTCTTGCGAGATAAATCTGACGGAAGATGCGTCAGATGTAACGCGTTATTTATGCGAAATAAAACTTCAACCTCAGTACCAATACGAAATCCTTGATGCGCAAATCGTACTTTCGACCGCAGTTAGCGCAAATGAGGTGGGAGAGACGGCATGAGTTTAACCATGAAGTTGCGGCAAGCATGGCGAGATGACCTTGATGACGTTAGAGAAGACATTGTCTCTCACATCGCGTCATTGATTTCCGGTCGTGCACCTATCTGGGTAGGCAATGAAGACCCAAGTCAGTTATCCGGCACCATCGTAACAATGGGAATGCAAAATATCGCGCGTTCTCAAAGCAAAGCCAACAGTGACGTAGTTGGCGAGGAAATCCGCCAGTTAATAAAAACGTTCGAGCCACGTTTATCTGCGGTTGAGTTAGAGGTTAACGAAGAAAGTACAAGCAACAACCAATTGGAGTTTCGTATCACCGCAGTTATGCATTCCGAATATGGGGATGAAACTGTCGTTTTTGATTCATTTCTGGACTTTAGCACCAGCAAACTTGATGTAAGGAAGACTAATCTTGTCTGACTCTTTGCTTGCTTATTTTGAACAAGAGCTTCGCTTTATTCGAGAAGAGGCTGCCGCTTTTTCAAGGCGTCATCCGGGTGCTGCGAACGCACTTGGCTTAAATAAAGAGACGGTAGACGATCCTCAAGTTGCGAGATTAATTGAAAGTGTTGCTCTGTTGAACGGGAAGCTACAGAAACGACTTGATGACACCTATCCTGAGTTCACTGAAAGTCTATTACGGCTTCTTTTCCCACATTACCTTCGACCCGTTCCGTCCTTCAGCATTATGCGTGTTGGCGTGGGGGAGGATGCGTCAGCGCAACATGTTTTGCCTAGGCACACTGAATTTGATGTAACGGATGAGTCAGGCAACGACGCTGTTTTTCGAACGACACAAGCACTTACCCTAAATCCTCTCTTCCTTAGTGGGTTTGATATTGCAATGGCCCCGTTTGACATTGTGAAACCCAAAGGGGCAGAACAATCGAAAGCAATGGTGAGCTTTACCCTCACAACATTTGATGAAGGAACCGCGTTTTCGTCCCTAGATATCCCGCACCTTGATATGCAATTGCAGGGTGACCCAAACCTTATGCTTCGTTTCCATGACATGCTGTTCGCAGGCATCGAGCAGGTTGTGCTTTCGTGGTCTGGTGGAGAAGTAGTACTCGGTTCAGAGTGCTTAGAAGTGGTTGGTTTTGACAATGAACAGTCGACATTGCCTTATCTGGCGAGCAGTTTTTTTGGGTTCAAACTTCTCACCGAGTTTTTTGTGTTTCCAGAGCGTTTTCACGCCTTGCGTATTCATTTTTCCGATGCACTAAAATACGTCGATGCTCACGAAATTACCGTGAATGTGTTTATCGAGGATGTCGCGGTAGACATTGCAAGGGCACTCTCTGTCGATAATTTTGAGCTTCACTGCACACCTGTGGTCAACCTTCAGACCATAACCGCAGAGCCAACACGTATTGATTTCTCACAGCCAGCATACCCACTCATACTTGATGCCAGCCGACCAGATGCGTTATCGCTGTTTTCTATCGAGAAAATTGAAGACATTGACGAGCAGAGTGTCACGTTTGTCCCTGAACTTTATAGCGATAAATATCACGCAGCGAAAACAGGCTATCGATGGCAACTCGCAGAACGCGAGTTAGAAACGGGCGACCGAGAATACAGAATTAAAGTATCTGATACGCGAAATGAAAGTGCAGACAGTGAACCACGAGTATGGATAGTAACGACGCTCTGTACAAACGGGCGCAACGCCGCGCGGCTGACGACACGCAGCAAACTGCAATGTCGTGACACTATCACCATACCGGGTGAGCCTGTTTTATCTCGTCGACCTACGCAGCCTGCGCCAAAGAAGGATTTGAAGAACAGCACGTGGGTGTTGCTATCCCATTTGCACTTTAACTATCACGCGATTTTTGGGGCTGAAAACCCTGTTGCACAACTCAAGTCTTTGTTTCGACTTTACAACCACCATGAAAGTCAGCAGGTGAACGCGTATATCAACGCCTTAGTGTCAATGGATACTGAGCAAGTTGTTGCTCCAATTCGAGTCTCCGGAAAAAGTTGCTTTGCCTACGGAACAAAAGTGCATGTCACGCTGAATCCCGCCGATCTCGTAGGTGGTGTGGTTCTGTTCTCCAATTTACTGGATCGCTTTTTTGCTTGTTTTGCTGGTTTCAATAGCTTTACGCAGGTTGAGGTTTTGCTGGAAGGGCATGACGGTGTGTTTAAAACGTTCCCAAGGAGGTCAGGTTGCAAAAATCTTCTCTGATCAACTGGGTTGAACACCCTTATCTCGCGTCTTTACAACGCAGTTGGCAGCTCATTAAGCACCATGCTCAAGCTCAGGATGCCAGACCAAATATACGGTTCAAGGCAGCTAAGCTGCCCGCACATTACCCTTCAGCGGTGGTAAACGTAACCCATAGCTATGGTCACGACTGGGAGGTGACAACGTCTCTAGAAGCACTTTCTGGGGCAAAAGGGGTGATGCCGCGCGGTATGTATAAAGAAGCGATGCAAGCGGTATTCAATGAAGAAAACCACGCATTATTGGACTTCTTCGATAGCTTTAACAATCGTTACTATCGGCTGCTCTGCCAATCGGAAATTAAGCATGATGTGCCTGCTCAACGCGAAGAAGAAACGTTTTCGTGGAGTCAGTACCGCCCTTCTATTACGCATCTCTTGTCCAATCTTCACGGTGCTGTGTCGAGAGAGAATACCATCCCCAACAGTCACTTCGTCCAGTACACGGGGTTGGTGGGACTAAAAATAAGTTGCCCAGAAACGTTGCGAACCATGCTTGAAGACTACTTCGGCTACCCCTTCGATGTTGTGCGATCAGGCTTGTCCTATCAACCAATTACACCAGACGCCTTGACCCGATTGGGAGAGAGCGGGCGCAATCGGTGCTTGGGTCTTGATGCACTTGTGGGGAAAACGGCCGTTATGGCTGGGCAAAAACTCGATGTGAAAATCAAACCAAACAGTTATCAGGCGTACCAAGCGATCCGCGCTGATAGACGTCTGATTGGCGCGATCAGCGAGATGGTAAAACAGTACATCGGGGTGAACATAAAATTTCGTCTGTTGATGAAGGTCAATGGACAGTATCTGCCGACATTGAAATTGGCGGAAACGGAAGGAAAAGGGCAGCAGTTGGGCCAGTCGGCTTGGATAACCACGCATGACAACAAGCAAACATTTGTCGAAATGCCACTTAATGGATAACGGATTTCACTATGATCAACATTGAACTGCAAAATCTCGTTCGGCGTTTAGCGCCTGGTTTAAAAATGTCACTTGAGTCTGCCGCGGGTGATTGCATGTCGCGTACACATTACGCGGTGGAATTGGAGCATTGGTTTTCACAGTTACTCAAAGATTCCACATTGGGTTGGCATGCAGCAGTTAATCAAAGCAATGCATCAAAAGATACGTTGCTCGATCAATTGGATCAGAAGCTTTCTGGCTATGCGCGCGGAAATGATGCTGCCCCATCCTTATCACCTGCACTCATTGAATTGACCAAGGATGCTTGGCTGCTTGCCTCGCTCAATGAATCTCAGGCAAGTATTAACGAGTTTCATTTGCTTCAAGTATTGCAACAGCGTATCTCGCAAAGTGCCTACACGGGGCCTCTAGCCAGTTGGATTCAGAATTTATCATCGGAGTGGCTACGTGCAAAGGCGAAAGAAGCCTCTAAAGGTTCACTGTCTGAAGCTGCTGCATCAGGTTCGTCTATGGCACCCGTTGGCGATGTAGGGACGGCTGCACTTGATAAATACACACATAACCTGACTGAAGCGGCGCGAAATGGAAAACTCGACCCTATTTCGGGGCGCTCAAGTGAAATCCGTAAATCAATCGACATTTTGTGTCGTCGTCGCCAGAACAGCCCAATACTCGTTGGCGACCCGGGTGTAGGTAAAACAGCGATTGTTGAAGGTCTTGCACAACAAATAGTCGATGGGAACGTACCGCCAGCATTGGCGAATGTTGAACTTCGAAGTCTTGATCTCTCTCTGTTACAAGCCGGGGCTAGCATCAAGGGTGAGTTTGAGAATCGCCTCAAAGATATCATCAATGAAATCAAGCAGTCTCCGACGCCAATCATCATGTTTATTGATGAAGCGCATACCTTAATTGGTGCAGGTGGTGCGGCGGGTCAAAATGATGCGGCAAACATTTTAAAACCGGCATTGGCGCGCGGAGAGTTTCGCTCTCTAGCGGCAACAACGTGGGCTGAGTATAAGCAATATTTCGAAACGGACGCGGCACTCACTCGCCGTTTCCAAGTCGTTTCTGTTGATGAGCCAAACCAAGAAGACGCCATTCAAATGTTGCGTGGCGTGAAAGATAGCCTTGAGAAGCACCACAACGTAAAAGTGATGCAAGAGGCTATTGATGCAGCCGTGATCCTTTCTATCCGTTATTTACCAGAAAGAAAGCTACCAGATAAAGCGATCAGCCTGCTTGATACGGCATGTTCTCGCATCGGTCTCAGCCAAAGTGCCACGCCTCAGCAACTTGAGGGTTTGGAAGAGCAAATTCGATATACAAACAATGAAATTGCCTCCTTGCGACATGAGTCTGCACTCTGGTCGGTTGAAAATGATCAACTTGCAATCGCAGAATCTCGTTTGGTTACCCTCAAAGAAGAGCATGACGCGCTAGAAAAACAATGGGAAGAAGAAAAGACACTCGTGTCAGATATTCTGACCCTGCAAGATGCGTTGGATGAAAAATACATCGCGGGTGAAGACATTACGGTGCTGCCTGAGCGCAAAGAGCTTGATGAAAAAATGGCGGCGTTGCGTGAACGTCAAGGTGAGCAACCTCTGGTTCTGCCGCAAGTAAATCAACAGACCATCGCGGAAGTGATTTCTCTATGGACAGGGATCCCTGTCGGCAACATGGTGAAAGAAGAAGTAGAGCGATTAATGAACCTTGAAACGCACATTGGTGAGCGTGTTATTGGTCAAGTAGCTCCTATTGATGAAATCGCGAAAGCAATCCGCATGTCCCGTGCAGGTCTGACAGATCCAAGAAAACCTGTTGGCGTTTTCCTAATGTGCGGGCCAAGTGGTGTGGGTAAAACGGAAACTGCATTGGCGTTGACTGACCTTCTTTATGGTGGCGAGCAAAACATCACGACCATCAACATGACGGAATTTAAAGAAGAGCACAAAGTTTCGATGCTGCTTGGTTCTCCTGCTGGATATGTTGGTTACGGTAAAGGCGGGGTATTGACGGAGGCAGTGCGAAAAAATCCCTATTCTGTTCTGCTTTTGGATGAAATGGAAAAGGCGCACCCGGGTGTTCACGATTTGTTCTACCAAATCTTTGATAAAGGCACGATCAGTGATAGTGAAGGCAGAGAAGTCGATTTCCGCAATACCATCATCATCATGACGTCAAACGCGGCCGATAGTGCCGTTGTTGCGGCTTGCACAAACGGTCGACCTACCATACCTGAAGTGACCGAAACCATTTTCCCTGAATTGCAGAAATTCTTTAAACCTGCATTTCTTGGGCGCGCGACTGTCGTGCCGTATTTCCCGTTGAATGAAGAAGAAATGGCGGCCATTGCGAAACTGTCTCTCAAACGCATTGAAAAACGCGTGACTGCACACTACGGCGCGACGTTTAGCTATGCCGATGAAGTTATTGAGCAATTGGTACAGCGCAACAACTCTCCGGAAACTGGCGCACGAGCGATTGAGCAAATTATCAATCGAACACTCATGCCGGAATTGGCGAACCAATGCATTACGCGAATGAGTGAGGGGGAGCCCATCACGGCAATCAAAGTAAGTGCTGAAGGTAATCAGTTCGGCTTTGAAATCAAATAACGCGCTGCATGCTCAGGATGAGCTGACTGACCTACTTGGAACTGACAGTTTCAGGTGGGTCAGATGAAACACAAATAATGATAAAAGTGTTAAGGGAATTGCATGGTTGCTGCACTGTTTAACCCAGAGCAGATTGATTGGATTAAAGAACGCGTAAAAATAGCGGTAATTTGTGGCGGCGAAAAAGGCTGTTCGGATAACTATGTTTACGAAAACTTGAGCCCACGCTCAACGAAAACATACCGCTATGTTGCCGAAGATATCGTTTCAACCTTGCAACATGAGGGATTTGCGAGTGTAGAAGTGCTTGAGGAAAATATGCACTTACCTCAACAGCTTAAATCATCAACTATCGATGTGGCATTTTTAAACAGTGGAGGGCTACAAGGTTACGACTCCATGTGCCACTTACCCTCGATGATGGAGATGTTAGGTGTTCCCTATATTGGCCATACACCGATGACAGCGGGGCTATTGGACAATAAATTGATGCTTAAAAGCGAGTTGTCCTCATTGGGCATCCCTACGGCCCCCTTTATTACATTGGAACCTGGTAAGTCAGTGCTGGATGCTTCGTGTCAACGGGCTCTCAATTACATCGATCAGGAATTTGGTGAAGGCTATATCGTCAAACCCGTTGTAGGCAGGGCATCTATTCATGTATATCCCGTGTTTCACCGTTCAGAGCTGCAAGAGATCGTTGAGCGTGTTCATCGAGCTACCAACAATGTCGTGCTAATTGAACCCTACCTTTCCGGCGCAGAGTTTGTTGCGGCGGTTTCTGGCCGAGTTTTATATCGGGCAGGTCAACTTGAAGAATCTGATAAACCCTTCGTTTTTTCTATATTCGAGCGAGTATTGGACGACGGTGAACATATATTTACGTCCATGGATGTACGACCGATTACCGTTGACCGCATGAAGCCGGTGGTTGATGTGTCATTGAAAAAAGATATCGAAGATATTGTCGTTCGCATCTTTAGGGCATTTAACCTTCAAACGCTAATCCGCGTAGATTTAAGGATGGATAATAAAGGACGTCTTTTTGTCTTAGAGGCGAACCCAAAACCTGATTTAAAAATGCCAAGAGGGGATGAGATTAATCTCGTTACTGCAGGGTTGGATGAGGAAGGAATGAAGTATGAAGAACTCCTTCAATCATTGATATTCAATCGACTCCAGTATTTATATCGTCATCGACCTTCAACATTGTCCCATTGCTTGAATCATTCCCTGTTCAACGTGACGAATCGGGGAGTGAGTAGATGAGCCAATATATAAAAAACAGTCGTATCTTCTTCGGCATTTTGTTAGTCAGCATGTCACTGTTTTTGATCGTCGTTGTCGGTTACGCCCAAACACTAAAAAGTTACAAGGCACAAACGAGAGAGGCAATATTGGCACAGGCTGAAGTTGCCAAACTCAATATTGAACAGATTCTGAATTCAGGTGTGCCACTTCAGGAAATTGCAGGGCTGCAGACCTTGCTGGCACCCATTGCAGATACCGACCCGTCTGTGGTTGATATCCGTCTAACCTCTGGAGAACTAGAGCTTTATCGATATACCAATGTGGTTATTGAAGGCAACCTAGTTTCCATTCCGCTGAGCAACAAGTTTTCTGTCGCGGGTTCGTTGGAAATATTGTTAAGCGACGCGCCTATTAAAGGCCTGGTTGACAGTAGTTTCAGTGTCATGCTTTGGGTAGCACTTATTCTTATTGCGCTTTTTGTTTGGTCTATCGCGATTCAGCAAAGCGGTGCCAGATACCTGAAAAGTTTCTCAGTTGTTTTTCTCACCATGACCTTACTGGTTGTTGCACTGGTGTCTGTGTTATTGAAACAGAGCTTAGAAAACAAAGCGGTGGCGATGAGCGATATCATAAGTCACCGTATTGCGCCGATTATGCAAGAGGAAATTGATCCGTCTCTTGTTGTCGGGCTGGATGAGATGCTTGCTGATTTTATCAGTACGAATAACGAAGTCGCTTCATTGACCCTGAATGTGGGTGGAGAGCGCGTGGCGTACAGTGCTGATGAAGCTCATAGCCAGTGGTTATCGCAGCTTGCAACCTATGAAAGTACGAACAGCCTAGGCAATAGCACGTCGATTTCGTTTCACCCAGAGGTGCTGTTAGAACAGTTACTTCGTGTATTGAAAAGCTTTGCTATTTTGTTTGGTGGCTGTGCGTTTGTCTGCTTCGCCTTTGTAAAGTTATTAAGCAGAGAGGAAAAGCAGCCGAAGCGTGAGAACGTTCTAGATAAGATTAAAGCACTGCTCCTCATGACAGTCCTAATGGAGTCCCTTATGGCTCCAATGCTGCCAGAATACATTGAGGTTGTGGTGTTAAATGCGGGTTATTCCGGGCTGACAGCATCATTGCTGTTCTCTTTTTATTTCCTCGGTTTTACCGTTACCTTACTCCCAGCCGCGCGCTTAGCCGACTTTATGGATTCGCGTCAGATACTTATTGGTGGCATTGTTCTGTCTGCTATGGGGAGCTTGGCACTGATCATCGGTGATCAGCTCTCCATGATACTGGTCGCACGCTTCGTATCCGGTGTAGGGCAAGCGGCAATTTTTATCGCTGTTCAACACTACATTTTGTCCCACAGTAATCAGGAAAATAAAACCCAAGCGGCTGGCATAATCGTATTTTGTTTCAATGCGGGTTTTATCGCGGGAGCCGCATTTGGTGCCCTCTTAGTCGACATGATCGGTGTGAAAGGGATCTTTATGCTGTCAGCACTCATTGGCGTCAGCATGTTCGTCTTTGCCCAATGGCTTCCTACTCAGTTGGGTACAAAAACACTTCCTAATGCATCATCCAAATACCGTCTTCTCAAATATGGCGTAAAAACCATGGGACAAGATGCAAAACGCTACATCGCTCAATCTGCATTTTTAAGAGCCCTGTTGTTAGTAGGAGCACCAGCAAAAATGTTGATGACAGGTGTGGTGTTCTTTGCCATCCCGTTGGTGTTGGCCGAGCGTAATATCGCCAGTGAAAGCATTGGGCAGGTATTGATGACGTATGCCATTGCTGTGCTTTTTGTCAGTGGAAAAGTCGCACCGATAATCGATAAACGCGGTGACGCAAAGCTTGCACTATGCCTGGGCAACGTATTTTCAGCAATCTCACTCGTGGTTCTCGGCATAGGACTCCAGAGTAGTTCAGATATGCTCGTGGTTAGTTTTTCTTCGGTATCAATGCTGATATTGGGCTTAGCTCATGGCCTGATTAACGCACCCGTCGTTACGCACGTGATCAATCATGTACCGTCCTCTGATGAAAGCACCGCAGCGTCAACCTATCGATTTTTGGAGCGATTTGGTCATATTTCAGGAGCCATTTTGGTTGGTGTTTTCATCAGGTATTTTGGCATCGAAATGGGATTTTTCTTGCTGGCTGCCGCGTTCTCTATCTTTGGCCTACTTATGTATCTACTTGATGGTGAGAAGCTTGCGGAGGCTAAATCATGAAAGCGCGTTTGATAATGCTTCTTCTCACTTTCTTCGTGGTTACAGGCGCGCAAGCAGAACAGCTATGGCCTGAGTGGTTGGGTGAAAGCGTTAAAATGTCTGCCGCCAGTGATTGGCGATTTAGCGGAAATGACAACGTTTTACAGATCCTTCCAAAGCGAGAAAACCCCACGATTTTGGTCGTCGTATCTCGCAAAGCCGAATCCTATGATACGGCGTTAAGCACCATGCTGAACGTGTATAAACAAGAGTTTGAGGGGGTGAAATTCAGTGTGGTTAAACTGCCGGGCAGTGAGGCAGAACTGGATACCTTGTTGTCTGCTGCTGAGAACAAGGCAGATCTCCTTTACACCATGGGGTCAAAAGCCACCGTCGTGATCAGCAAAGCCTATAAAGGTACTGATTTGCCCATCGTCTCGGTGAATGCCAAGGATCCTGTTTTACTTGGGCTTGTTGATGATTACAACGGCTCTGGTACCAACTTCGCGTACACGTCGTTAAACCTCCCTGCCAATGTCACCCTTAGCTTTTTATTGCGCTATATGCCGGATCTTTCGCAAATCGGCGTGCTTTATGCCAGCGCTAACGCCAGTGCGTATTTAACCCAGTATTTGCCGTTAAAAAATGAAGCAGAGAGAAGAGGGATTCGCGTGCTCGCACTGGAGGTCGATGAAGCCGTTGCGGATAAGACGCTTGAAAGTGTTATGACGTCGGAAATAAGGGCAATGCGGTCTCAAGACGGCCAGTTATCGCAATCTCTGCTCTGGTTGACGGGGAGTTCAAGTTTGCTAGCGAGGGTTGATGAGATCAATCGAATGTCCTCTAACTTGCCGTTGCTCACCGTGGTACCAGAAGCGGTAAACGGTGGTGAAGACAGTGCGCTTATTTCGGTTGGGGTAAGTTTTGTGAACAACGCCCACCAAGCCGCGTTGTACGGTATTCGCATTCTACGAGATGGCGAATATCCAGGGGATTTACCGGTGGGGGTAATTTCACCACCAGATATTTCGATAAGTTTTCGTCAAGCGAAGCGGTTAAGCAAGCCAGTACCGTTGGTGTTTTTGGAAATGGCCAGTGATGTCTATGCCGATGATGGCACCATCGTTCGCGCCCAAGGCATGAGTATGGAGAAACGTTAGATGCTGCAGAAACAACGTTGTATCAAACAATTATCTCTTATGAAATTCATCGTCATGATGATGTTCATCATGATGCCTTTCCCGTCTGCTGCGGGTGTTGGCCCAGAGCGTTTGTTACTTACAACGCAAGAGTGGTTCCCCTATCAGTACAAAGAACAAGGCGAAATGAAAGGCCCTGGCGTGGAGTCAGTGAAATGTGTGATGAAAGATCTGAAGCAGCCATATCAATTGACCATGACTAAATGGGACAAAGCGCAATTGATGGTTGAGGTAGGTAGTCAGCATGGATTCTTTTTGGCGTCGCAAAACGCCATTAGAGACACCTATGCCGTGTTTTCTGACCCGCTTGATCAACAAAATTGGAGCTGGGTCTTTTTGTCTGATGCGACAGATGTAGGAAGCGAAAAATTCAAAGAACATATTGAGGTTGCAGCGCTATTTGGCTCTAACAAATGGTTCTGGCTGCATAAGCAAGGCTACAAGGTTGAACGCAAGCCTCGAACGGCGGATGCATTGTTAGAGTTACTGTTGAATGGAGAAGTTGGTGCCATTTTGGCTAACGATGCAGTGATTGACGAATCAATAAAAAAGCTCGGTGTTAGCTATCGAGCAATTTCAAGAAAGCGTGTGAAAAGCAATCCATTAGGTGTTTATTTTTCTCGAGCATTTGTCGAGAAGTATCCGCAATTCTTAGACGCTTTCAATTCTTCTGCCAAGAAATGTATGGGAATAGGCTATGCCGTTATCAATTAGGATTATTAGCTCGCCTGCAGGTGAGACCGTTTCTGAGTGGAATAAACAGTTCCCAGAAGATGGTGGAGAAGTGGGTCGAGCGTATGGTGCAACGCTTCAATTGAGTGATGCCAGTCGTGAGATTTCAGGTACACATGCCATGATCAAGAAATCTGCACGTGGCTATCAGGTGATTGATAACAGTACGAATGGCTTGTTTATCAACGGGTCTCCCCAACCGCTGGGGAAAGGTAACCAAACGACGTTAAATGACGGTGACGTTCTAAATGTTGGCCAATATCGCTTGTTGGTTTCATGTTTTGTTCCCGAGCAAGCCACTGCTGTTAAGCAGGCTCAGACGGCAGGTGCAGAAAATACACCATTTAGTGATGACCCATTTGCAAGCCAAGAGCCTCGACCAAGCTTTCAAGAACCGCGGCCTAGTTTTCAAGAAGCATCACGAAGCTCTGCGGCGTTTAATCAAAACGTTCAATCTAACCCATTTGGACGCTCCCAAACGCAGAGTTCGCCGCCTGTTAGAGAGAGTCTCGCGCCGGACTTTGATTTTTCATCATCCGGTATTAATGCGAATGACCCGTTTCAGGACACAGTCCCTTCACCTGATAAAGCCGCGCCTCAGAGTGAGCTAGTTGATGATTTTTCGGATGATCCGTTTGTAGATGGTGACAGCGATACCTATTTCCCTAGTTTTACCGCAGAAGCTGAAGATGTATTTGAGCCCGTAGGCAACAAGCACACCTCACTCGCCGAATTTCTGACACCACGAGAGCATGAACAACAGTGTGTGGAAAAGGCCATGGAGCTCGCGTTAGCGCGACTATTGGAAGAGTTGGCACCTGATTCATTGGAACATATGTTCAACGATCTGGTTCGCCCTTCCTTTTTTGGTCGAAAGCCTAAGTATTGGGATATGTATAAACGCTATTTCCAGCGTCAAGTCACTAACAGAGACTGGCAAATCAAGTTTGGAGCTTATTTCCAAGAGTCTTATCGCATGCTGAAAATGGGAGAAAAATAAGATGAAGCAGTACCTCATCGCTATTTTGTCGGTCGCATTGTTGGGGGGATGTGGCAGTGCATCTTCGTTAAACCCATTGGATTGGTGGGCCGATCCGACAGCTCCTGTTTTTAAAATAACCATCAAAGCAGCAAGTAACATCAATCCGAATGTTGATGATCTGCCTTCTCCCGTGGAAGTGCGTGTTTACCAGTTAAAAGACAGCGAAGCGTTCAATCAAACGGATTTCATTCAGATATATAGCGATGATCAGGGGGCGTTGAAAGCCGATCTTCTCTCTAAACGGTATCTGCCGAGTGTCGTGCCTGGCGAGACAACCTCGGAATTTATCCCCGCCAGTGCGGAAACAAAATTTGTAGGGATCATAGTCGCGTTTGCCAATTACAGGGAAGCAAACAACAAAGTCATTTACGAATCGTTAGGTAATTTTTCACAGATTCTTTCTCTCCAATTAGATGGAATCAACCTGACGATGACGGGCGAAGAGGAATAAGCCGTGGACATGAAAAAGGTCGTCTGGAGCGAGGGCATGTTCTTAAGCCCTCAGCATTTCCAGCAACAAGAGCGGTATTTGGAGCATTTTGCCAAGTCTTACTGCGGACAAATTGCCCCGGGCAGTTATGGGTTATCTGAATTAGACATGGATCCGGCAATGCCAAAGATTGGCAAAGTTGGGGTTAAGAAAGCAAAAGGGATCTTTCCTGATGGCACCCCCTTTGAATTGACGCAAGGCTTGGTGCTAGATATTCCCAAAGGGACACTTAACAAGCGTGTATACCTTGCGATACCGGTTTATCGAAGTGGTGTAGTGGATGTCGGAGAGGGCGCACATCTTCGCAATACGCCGATTGAATACAATGCTTACGACACCAGTCGAGACCATAGCGAAGCGGTTGCACTCGAAATCGCAGAGCTAAACATAGTACTCAAGATAGAGGGCGACGACCTTCAAGACTACACCTTGCTCCCTATTGCGTTTGTATCCGAGCACAAATCTGAAGGTGAAGTGCTTCTTAATAAGGCATTTGTGCCAGCAAGTTTAAAATTCAACGTTTCCGATTACTTATTAGATTGCGTGTCAGAAATCTATGCGCAAATGCAGTATCGCGCGCAGACGATATCGACGCGTCTACAAGTTGATAGCGGCAGCAAAAGTTATCAGGCATTGATGCGTGATTACCTTTGGCTTCAGACATTGGGAGGTTGGCTTCCTAAGATCAGGCATTGGCTGGACAGCGGGGCGTTGACCTCTGAAGCACTCTATCTCGAGTGCATTGCAATGGTCGGACAAATGCAAGGTTTGGAAGGGCGTATGCCCGAAGAGTTTCCGAAGTGGAACCCCAATAGCATGTACGACAACTTCTCACTGGCGTTTGCTGAAATGCAGGTGCTGCTGCGCGAAGTGCAGTTGGATAACGTCACTACTTTGCCATGGGACACCAGTTTATTTGCTTCGCGTCGTCTGTTGAGAACCATAGTGAAAGATCGTGCCTTGGTAAATAACGGGCGGTTCATCATGGTGGTTTCGTCGGATACGTTGGGAGCCGTTGAGTTAGGTGAGCATTTCCCATTAGCTGCCAAATTGGCAGGTAACAGTGACATTGCAGACCTTGTTCGCAATGCCTTGTCGGGCGTTGAATTGCGCTATCTCCCTGTTGCACCAACAGAGCTTAAATCTCGCAGTAATTCGGCCTACTTTGAAGTCAATGTGCACTCTGAACTGTGGCAAGCACTTGTAAAAAGGGATGAGCCTATTGCGTTACATATTGATGAGCTTGTTGGGAATGTGACCGTTGAACTGCATGTGATCAGGTAATCGCGAATGAGTGGATTATTTAACGAAGAACCTACCATTGTTATTCGACGTCAGCAGTCAGAATTGTCGTCATCACCCGCTCAGGATGGCTCAATGCCAGAGCTTGGCGATAGTGGGCTACTTATCGAAAATCTTGCCGTCTACGGCAGTCCATTGCTCAATGCCGCAACAGAATTGTTAGGGACATTGGTGACATTACCAAGGCAAGGCGAGCCGAGGGATCTGGAGCGCTTTCGTCAGCAAGTTCTTGATGGTATTGCAAACTTCAAACGACGTGGCCTATATCTTGATTATCATCCTAGTGTTATCGATCGTAGCTGTTTTGTTTTGTGTGCAGCCTTTGATGAAATCATTCTATATACAGAGTGGGGGCAAAGAGCGCGTTGGGAGAATCATTCGTTATTGAGCAAAATCTTTAACCAGCGTAATGGCGGTGAGGTGTTTTTTGCGTTGCTTGAAAAAGCCTGCCAACAGCCCGCTAAGCTGTCAGACTTTATTGAGCTTCAATATATCCTCATAATGCTTGGGTTCAAAGGGCGATACCGACACGCTGACCCAAGCGCATTGCATGATGTGAAATCGGACGTATACAGCATATTACGACATTATCGAGAAGAGTCGCGTTTACCTGTACCAACAACACCGCCGCTTAATAAACACAAACAACCCACAAAACCGCTCAGCATCTCCAAAATTGTCTCTATCACAGCATTGTTTTTGGTCGTTGGCTATTTAGCCTCTGAGTATTGGTATCACAACCGAAGTGCAGTGTTGCTTTCTCAATTTTCGTCACTTGACTTGTCAGATATTAATCTCGCTGCAACGAATCAAGATTTAGTTTACGTCAGTACCCCAGAAGATCTTGGGTTAACACCGCTAAAACCTGTCAATTCTGAAGCTGAGTCTGCGGCGAAAACTGCCATCAATGTTGATTGGGAAATATTGTTGGCCGTGTTCTCTCAATCTTCCGATGTCATCAAATTATCAAATGCGTTGAGCAAATCAGGTTATGACACCTACTCCAAGGAAACAGACAATGGCATCGAACTGATCATGGATGCAGGGACCAACCTAAGTGCCATTAAGAAGCTCAAAAATGAACTTAATGTTCGCTACGGCTTGAATGCAACCATCCGGAGGGCGCAGCAGTAACATGAAAAGAGCATTTCTTTTGAGCATTATCGCACTGCTTCTCGCTTCAGCGAGCTTAGTTGCTTGGTGGCTGATCCCCAACACTGAATCGCTCGCTTGGGTGAGAATGAGTTTGCTGGTTCTGTCGGTTCTTATGCCGACATTGGTGCTTTTGATTGGTTTCATGACGAGGCCAAAGTCGGAAGAGTCTATCCAAAAACACGACCAGCAAGTCCTGTTAGAGCAGGACACGAAAGCCATACGAGACATATTTTCTGCTTCTACAAAGAAGATCCGAGGTGATGGGAAACGCAAGCTTTCCAGCATGTACGCTTTGCCGTGGTATCTTTTAGTTGGGCGTCAAAACAGTGCAAAGAGCGCACTTCTACGTCAAAACAATCTGGAACCAGTGCTTGACGTTCAACTCAATGAGAATGATGCGGAGCAGTATCTTCGTTTTTGGAGTAATGACCATCTGGTTGTGATCGAAGTCGGCCATCGCGTATTTGATCATGACGGCATCGATTCGGACCTTTGGAAAGTAGTAGGTCAGCAGCTTTTAAAATATCGACCTAGGCAGGGTTTAAACGGTGTCATTACGGTTGTTGAAGCTAATCGTCTTATTGAAGCCGACAAGAAGGAAAAGCAAGCCCTTGCAGTGACACTTCAAGATGCCATTTTGTCTCTCGCAGAAAAATTAGGCATCGACTTACCTGTCTATAGCGTGTTTACAAAAGCGGATGCCATTGCGGATTTCATTCCTTTCTTTGAAAGCTTTTCTGGAAGAGATGTCGACAATCCATTTGGTATCACATTGTCCAATGATGACACCCATCGGTTCGATCCCCTGCAGTTCGACGAGAAAGTAAAACTGCTGCTGAAAGAACTGGTTAAACAACAAATGACCTTGCTACGCAATGTGACCAATGAGCAGACTGATTCAGTAATTGCCTTGCCTTACCAATTGCGGGTTTTCTTTGAGCAAGCCAGAAGCTTGATGGCGGATGTCGGTCGAGAAAACCGTGTGCGTAGTGCGGTATGGATTCGAGGTATCTACCTTGTGTCTAGCGCGCAAAGTGGCAAAGAGTTGGATTTGCTCACTCAGGCAATTGCGGAAAAAGCAGAATTTAATACGTTATCGCGCAAAGAGCAGTTGCCGGGGCGACGAGGCTACTTTGCGGCAAGGCTGTTTTCAGATGTTTTACTTCCTGAGTATCGCATTACAGCGATGAACCCATACCGACAAACCCGTTACCTCTTGTCGCGAACAGGGATGGTGGCTGTCGCCTTGTTGTTTGTTTTGGGGGTTTCTGCGGTAGTAAAACAAAGTTGGGACCATGACGAGGCGTGGCGCGCTGAGGCGCAAACACAACTGAGTCTTTATAAAAACGACATTGAGAGGTTAGAGAAAGAACCGCATACCATCATTGATACGATCACCGTGTTAAATGAGTTGAGAGTTGTGGCAAAGGCGGGGATTGCACCTACGCCTTGGTATGAAAAAGTCAGTGTTAACCAACAAGCGACCGCTGATGAGGTATATCGAATCTATGAGGAACAATTGCACTTATTCTTGCTCCCGCGTGTTGAGGAACTTGTTAGCAACGAACTGTATGTGTATGTCAGCCTGGGAAATCCAACAAGGATTTTCGAAATTCTTCGATACTACAAAATGCTCTTTAATGAAAAACAGCTGGATAAAGAGGCTCTGATTTCTTACTTGCTTAATAACCTTGAGGACCAAGGTGAAGCGTCCGTCCAAGATGTACAGACGTTGTCATTGCTGTTAGATGATCTGTTGAGTAGTCAGTATGACCATGCCATTAAACCAAACAAAGAACTCATTTCGGTTGCATCAAGTAACCTCGAGGGTCTCTCGCCGGAAAGACTGATTTATGCAAGGTTGAAAAGCTTGCCTGAATACCGCACACAGGTCGACATTCGACGTCAGCTAGGCGATAAATTTGATGTTTTGTTTGAGTTTTCCGATGGTTTTCATGGGTATGTTATGCCGGAGGTATTTACCAAGCAAGGCTACGAGAATTTGGACCTGTCTGCGACCTCACCCGTATTGAAGCAACAATATCAAGAATTCCGCGCGATTCAAGGTGACATGTCTTCTGTGTCTTTGTCTGAAATGACGAACTTGAGTAAACAGATACAACGTCTGTATTTCTCCGATTATATCTACCGCTGGCAGGACATTCTAACCAATATCAAGGTAAAGAGTTTCAGTTCGACGACCGATTTATCTTATACCTTGCGAATGTCTAGAGAGCCTTCCAGTGGGCCAATGCTCGATCTGTTAGATGCGATTGTCATCAACACAACCTTAGCCAATGAAGAAACAGCAGATACTGCTGGAGCGCAAAAAACTGCTCAAGCATTGGGGTTAGGGAAAGTTGCGAAAGCAGCAAAAACCGCCAACAAGGTGAATAATCTTGCAGGGGATAAGCTCCTCAAACTTCAGCCAGCGTATGTTGTAAATGAGGCGTTTGCTGGTTACAACGTGTATATGCGAGGTCTGGGTGGGGCAGGGAGCCCACTGCCTATTGATCAGCTGATTGCGCAGTTTGATAGCCTGAATACCTACTTTGATACGGCGTTAACCAGCCCAGATCCGGGCAAGGTTATGATGGATTATGCCGTTGCGCACGCTCAAGGAAGCCAAGATGCGCTGGTCATGTTTGGCCGAGAATCGAGTAAGGCTCCAGGTCAAATAGCCGGTTGGATCAAGTCGGTGGAAAGACAGGCCTGGCAACAAGTCATTCGGTCGAGTGCGGGCTATCTGAATAAGCAATGGGAAGAGCGGGTTTATCTTTTTTATGTAGCAACAGTTGAAGGCCGTTTCCCGTTCTCTCTACAGGGTAGAGGTGAAGTTGCGATCGATGACTTTGCTAACTTTTTCAAACCACAAGGCAAGGTTGATAGCTTTATCGATCAGATGCTTATGCCCTTTGTCTACTGGGATAATGGCATTTTAAAACTTCGCGAGATTGATGGTCAGGTAATGCCGATTAGCACCAATACACGCGCCCAACTTAAAAAAGCGCGGAATATTAGTGAGCTTTTCTTTGGCAAAGCAGGGCAGGAATTAGCTCTTCAAGTGTCTATTCGCCCTAGCTCTATGAGTACGGATGTGACTGAGTTTCAAATGCGTGAGGTTGAAAACGTGTTTAGCTACCGTCACGGCCCACGTGTATGGAGTAACGTTGCTTGGCCGAGCATTGGCCTTGATGGCTACCTGAGCACGAGTTTTTATGAGGGGGACAACCGAGTCGCCACGAGAAACTATGCCGGTGAGTGGGCCCTGTTTAGAGCTATTTTCGACGGAGACTCGAGCGCGACGAGCGATAGACGGATAAATAAGCTTAAATATGAGTTAGATACTCACAAAATCGTGCTGGATTATACCTTGCTGGACAGCTCGATTGCGTTAAACAAGGATCTGTTTACACAGTTCACTTTACCGAGACGCTTATGATGAATTCAAATGATCTTAGAATGGTCGCCGAAGCTTTGGCAATGCAGGAAAGCTGGCAAGTAGGAAAAGTGTTAGACAGGAAATACGAACTGACGCGACCGTTGAGCTCCAAGCCCGTGGCGAATTCATATTTAGCGACGGAGTTAGAAACGGGTGACAGTGTGGTGTTACGACGATGCCCACCAGGCGCAGAAAGGGGTAGCCTCGAAAGAGAATGGGAAGCCTTGGAAGCGTGCAAAGGTGACTGTGTTCAAGAAGCACTATCGCTTTATCCTGCGACGGGTTTTCTGTCTTTAACCTTCTACCCTAATGCGACGCCGCTTATCGATTTGACGCCAGAGCAGGTTGATGCTTTTCCAATCTTGTTGCCTAAGATATTAAAGGCTCTCAGCCATTGTCATAAAGCCGGTTGGATTCATGGTGATATCAAGCCTTCGAACGTATTGTGGGACCACGACAGTAATTCTATACGGTTGATTGATTTTGGCGCGGCGATGCCAATTGGATTATCGAGAAAAAACCTCGCGTCATGGCATATGAGTACCGGATTTTCTCCCGAGTCACAAAGCTCGGGAGAAGGTGCCGCCCACCCTTCGGATGATTGGTTTGCACTGATTCGTTGGATTCGACAATTGGACAATATCGATGTGTCGGAAACGTCTAGGCATAATCTAGACAGGACATTAGCGTGGTTGAGTACCCAAATGTAAAAAGGGACGCGCCAATGTGGCGATGTCCCTTTTCGTAGGAAATGATGATAAATGGACGAATAAAATGGCTTATTTGGCACTTTGCACTAATTGAAGGTGCAGTGCGTCTTTCATCATTGCGCGTTCATGCTTTAGTTCTCTCATCGAGTCATCGTCGATAGGAGAGTCATTCATTTCGAGTTTGCGGATCTCTTTATCGAGCGCGTTGTATTTTTTCATTTCACTGGCAAATGCGGCGTCACTCCCTGCCAACTCATCAATCAGATTTTTAAACTCTGGAAATTCGTTCAAGAGCGAATGGTTTTCACCTAACATAGTCACCTCTTTACTGTTGTGCTTTCTATAAAGTCTAGAGCCAAACAAGGAAGTGAATAGACGCGTTTTTTAGAATTTTAGCGTTAAGGAAGAATTAGCCTTTCG
Organism: Enterovibrio qingdaonensis; assembly: GCF_028683135.1. Taxonomy (GTDB): domain Bacteria; phylum Pseudomonadota; class Gammaproteobacteria; order Enterobacterales; family Vibrionaceae; genus Enterovibrio; species Enterovibrio qingdaonensis. The sequence continues at coordinate 44,325 of NZ_JAJUBB010000026.1, read as the reverse complement.
CCAGTAATGCAATCCCACAACTGGCAAACAACCCACCACAAAGTTTGTTAAGCCGTTTTTTAGCCTTTTCGCTAGAGAAGAAAAACGTCGCTTTCGCGCCTACAAAGGCATAAGCCGCAAGAACCGAACCGACAGAAAATGTTGATATAACTACAACGAGCAGTACTTCGGTGGATGATATGGTCGTCACATCGACAAACGCAGGGAAGAAACCCATGTAAAACAATATCGCTTTGGGATTCGATAGCGTAGTAACGAGGCCAATAAATACACTGGAAAGGATGCTTTTGGCTCCCTTGGGATCGGTAGGATGAGTGTGTTCACCCGTCGGTGCTGCCCAGCATTGGTAGGCAATCCACAGCAAATATATTGCACCCAAATATTTAATCATGCCCGCAAAACTGCCCATCAGAGATGCGATTGTGCTCAACCCTGTTAGCGCGAGAAAAATGAAAATGTAGTCTGCGATTAACACACCGAAGACGACGAAAAGGCCTTGCCCTCTGCCATAGGATACAGAACGTGTTACGACGGCCAGAACAGAAGGACCAGGAATGAGCGCAGAAAGAAATAAGGCACCAAACAGTGCCAAGCTTGAAAGGAGGGTCATGGTTTTCTTACACCGTTACCGACAAGTTACTTTCTCGTATCCTACCAGACATAGACACCTAACCACCAATAAGCACGGTCGGCATGCCTACCACAATGGTACCGCCATGTGCGGTCATGTCGCCCATTCTCGCTGCGGGTAAGTTACCAAACAAAACCGTTGCACTACCTTTTGTGATGGTGTCTGGCGGCCCAACACAGGTACACATTTGCCCTACCGTTGCGGCTGGCATATTCGCAATCAATACCGTGCAGGGGAGGGGAAGAATCGGACCTCCCACATGGGGAATTGGAGGCACTGCGGGTGTTTGCATGGGGCAGACATGCATATCTCCGGCTCTTGCCGCGGGTAACGTCATGCGGCACTCCCTAGGTTTCCATTTCCACCATTAGCGATGTTGATACCCATTTCAATAAATTGGTGATAGCGGGTCTCAGCATGCGCACCATCAGGCAAAATAGCGGTGAGATTGATAGAGCCACCAACGGCTTGCGCGTAAAGATATTCTGGCGGGGGGACGACAGGGTCAGACGGGCCAGTCATACTTCCCCCGCTCCAAAAAACGGCTTGGGCTATCCAACCTGCACCGTTTTGAAGGGTTGCTTCATTGGCCGTTTGCTCTGCATATCGCCGGCTGGTTTCATCAGGCGTATGCACCCACGCTTTAGCAGCGCGTATCGCATTACCCTCTGCCTCATTCCAATCGTTTCTTGTGTCAGCACATACACAACCCCACCAGACGGCCTCTCTGACGGGCAATCCATGCGCGAGGAATATGACAGCGTCGGCATACAGCCCTTCTTGTACGGCTCGTTGAATAAGTTGCTGCGGTGTCATGCCCGGCTCGACGAGGGGGAGAATACCTTCTTGCGGATCATACAGCTTGAGAATGTGCTCAGCCAAAGGATGGGGAATTTTGATATAACTCATTAGTTCACCTTCGCTATTGCGCCCTGAATTTGGACCATCGCGCCGCCTTTAACTTCGGCCATCGCACTGCCGTTAATACTTACCATCGCGCCTTTGATGTCCGCTTTGCCTGACCCTTCAACGGTAACCATCGCACCTTTTAACTCTGCTTTACCGCTGCCATTAATGCTGACTTGCGGTGCGTCGATTTTTATTCCGCTATTGCTAATCTCAATCTTGCTACCTCCGACCGAAAGTGAAATCTTGGTCGTGCCTTTTATTTCAATTGTTTGGCCATCGACCGAGACTTTTGACGTGGCTGAAATTTCCGTATTGCTTCCCGCGTCTACCTTCACATTCTTATCGGATGACAGTGCCATATCCGCTTTCGCGCTGGCAGAGTACTTGTCATCCGTTTTAACGGTATAGGCTTCTTTACTCGTGACATCGATGGTCTTTTCAACGGTCAATGCTTCTTTGCCAGTGACAGTACGGGTCGCATCGTTAAGCACTTCTACCATTAAGTCTTTTTCGGCATGCAAGAAAACTTGCTCTTTATCTTTTGCATCTTCAAAACGCAATTCATTGCCGTTTTTGCTGCTGCCTTTAGGGGTTGAGCGTGTTTTAATGCCGCTTTGCGTTGCTGCAGAATAAGGAGGAACGTTTTTGGTGTTATATATTGAGCCTGCAACAACGGGCCTATCTGGGTCACCCTCGATATAACTGACTAAAACTTCGTCGCCAATACGCGGAATGAACTGCATACCAAAGCCGTTACTTGCAGCCCCTTGAACCACAGGTAACCAGCAAGATGTGTTCTCGTCGTTTTTACCGTCCAAATCCCAATGAAACTGAACTTTAATTTGCCCTGACTTATCTTTATAGATTTCTTCGTTACTGGGCCCTGTTACGGTCCCTGTTTGGACGCTATAGATTCGTGGCTTATCGATAAAAGTGGGGCGGTAAGTGGTTTTTGAAGGGATGCATTCAAATGCATTATTACACTCAAAAGGTTGATTGCCTTCGCCACCAGAGAATGATGCTGATAGCGAGATTACTAAATACTCTTGATTGAATGATGAGATGGGATGCTCGGAAAGTGTAAATGTTTGGCCGACGCAAAGTGGGGTGGCTTTTGAAGTCCCGTTACTGATGACTTTAAGTGCGTCATGGCTCTCCATTTGTCTTTTAGCACTATCCCTTATCGCCGATTTGTCAGAGAAACCTTGTCCATAGCGATACGCAGCGAGCGTGGATACACTTGCTTTGCTTGATGATTTCTGTGCTCCGCTAGAAATCGCTTCGGCGATAGACTCGCTATGGTCTGCCAATGAGATGGATGAGGTGTTAGCACGCGTACTTGTCTGCCACGATTTGACCTCACGAGACGGTTCAGGATTCGGTGTTTGGAAAGTGAAGGTACTGCTGTCGACCGATTTAAAGGATTGATTGGTGTCTCCAACTACCACACTTGGCGAGCTGCCAGTATGATCAAAATGGTAGTGCCATCCTTCAAAACTTAAAAGACGTTGTATAAATGCAAGATCTGTTTCATCGGCTTGTGTGCAGTATTCGTGGGTTGTACCCGAACCTGAAACAGAGATTTTCACATAACTTTTTACGCCAGCATCATTGAGAACAGATTCAATAATCTGTTTCGTACTCATGCTCTGATAGATTTTGCGATTGCGACGGAACTGTAACAGAGAGAGTGGGTCGGTGGCTTCGATGGAGTAATAATACAGCTCTTTTTCATCGCTATAGCTTTCAAAGATGACATCAGTTACGAGGGCAAGAAGTTTGGTAGAGTCTGCTGGGCTCGTTATTGAGCATGAAAGCGTTTTGCTCAGTGACTTCTCCGTGATTTCTTCATCACTTGCGATGTAAGCGCGTAAGACACAAGCTTGCGATAGACGCGACTCCATTTTGAGGCTAGTGACAATGTACGGCCCTTTGCCATCGACTGTTGCCGTAATCGGGCGAACAGAAACCTCATAAGCACTTCCCATAGCATTTCATCCCTCACCTTATCATCATCGTTCTTATTCAAATCTGATGGCCGCATGGTGGTTGATTTAACGTTGTAGTTGCACATGCAGCATCATCAATCTTAAGACACATGACTCAGTATGCCTCTTTATGCATCCTTCTTTGCGCACAAGATCAATCTAATTTGAAATCTCGATGAAATCTTAAAAAATGTCAAAAATAACCCTATGAATAATATTGATATTTTAAAGAATAGGGTGGGATTGAACGTATTTGCCTCAGAAAAACCGCTTGTCAGGCGAAACATGAGTTGGCTATACTCCGCGTCCGGTTAGAGCAAGCACGTCGTTGACGTGTTTATAGCCAGCTTTCAATCGGCTGCAACATGGAAACTTGCCCCAAGGAACAGGGCCCAGCGTAACTGAAGCATTTTTTGGGCCTTGATACGTCGCCTTTGGGTAGAGACTCCACATTGCAGCTCCCGCTTTATGTGTTGCCTTTATCTGCGCGCGTCAAATCTCAGCCCCGCAAAAAATCCAGATACATAGCAAGGTAACATAATGCATATTCTTCTAAGTTTGGCCGGTATTCTGGCTCTGTTAGTCTGCGCGTACGCTTTATCAGAAAGTCGTCGTGACATTAACTGGCGTACCGTTGTAGGGGCATTCGCGCTTCAAGCCGGTTTCGCTGCACTGGTTCTTTATTTCCCTTTGGGACAAGCCGTTTTAGGCTCACTAAGTAATGGTGTTTCGAGCGTATTATCGTTTGCAGATGCAGGTATTGGATTCGTTTTCGGTGACCTAGCGAGTGGAAACTTCATTTTTGCGATTCGCGTTCTTCCCCTCATTATTTTCCTCTCTGCAATCATTTCTCTTCTTTACTATCTTGGCGTTATGCAATGGCTAATTAAAGTCATTGGTGGTGGTATTCAACGTATGCTTGGTACGAGCCAAGTGGAATCACTGGCTGCAACCAGCAACATCTTCCTCTCGATGAGTGAAGCATCTCTCGTTATTCGCCCCTTCCTGCAAAACATGACGCGTTCGGAACTGTTTGCGGTAATGGTTGGTGGTATGGCGTCAGTTGCGGGCTCCGTTCTGGGCGGCTATGCAGCACTGGGTGTTGAATTGAAATACCTGATTGCGGCGAGCTTCATGGCAGCTCCAGCGGGTCTATTGATGGCAAAACTGATCGTGCCTGAGCGCGAAGTTTCTGGCTGTAATAACGAAATCGACCTAGAAAAAAGCGAAGATGCAAACGCGATTGACGCGTTGGCAACGGGCGCAATGAACGGTGTTAAAGTAGCGGTAGCAGTCGGTACCATGCTGATCGCGTTCGTGAGTGTCATTGCTATGTTGAACGCAGGCTTTGAAATGGTAGGTGGCTGGTTCGGCTTTGACGGCCTGACATTGCAAACTATCTTTGGTTACCTTTTCTACCCACTGGCTGTTGTGGTTGGCGTACCGTTTGACGAAGCAATGATTGCCGCGTCACTGATTGGTCAGAAAACCATTCTTAACGAGTTTGTAGCTTTCCTAGACTTCGTAAACGTGAAAGAAGCGATGTCTGCGCACACGCAAATCATCGTAACGTTTGCGCTATGTGGCTTTGCCAATATCGGTTCAATTGCTATCCAGTTGGGTTCAATCGGTACGATGGCTCCTGAACGTCGCCAAGACGTTGCTAAGCTAGGCTTCCGTGCGGTTGCTGCTGCGACGCTCGCAAACCTTATGAGTGCGGCACTGGCGGGTCTGTTTATTGCGCTGTAATGAATGACAGCAATGGCTGAATAAATAAGAAAACGCCCGCATTGAATGCGGGCGTTTTTGTTTATTGCAGTTGCGTGGTTATTGTTCAAGTCGTACTCACTGACCACGGCCACATACCATTACTACGATAGTTTTGAACGCGATGTAGCAGTCCATTTTAATCCATGAAAGCGGTGAAGACAGCGAAAGTGCATAGGAGTGGTCGAAGCCGACTTTAGAACGCACGTCGTCGATGCAGGTGTCGTAGCCTTGGTTTACTTGAGCAAGCCCTGTAATGCCAGGTAAAACCCCATAGGTACGCTCTGCAAAGTATGGAATTGCTGTTTCTAGCTTTTGGTAGAACCCTGGACGTTCTGGGCGTGGGCCTACCAAAGACATGTCGCCCATCAGGACATTTAGAAACTGAGGCAGCTCGTCAAGACGGGTTTTGCGTAAGAAGCGGCCAACTCGGGTAACGCGAGGGTCTTGCTTGGTTGCCCAAGTAGCACCAGACATGGCTTCTGCGTCGATACGCATCGTGCGGAACTTGAGCATGTTGAAAATCAAACTACGATCGGGCATCGCTTTGCCTATTCGCATTTGACTGAAAAGGATCGGTCCAGGGCTATCTAGCTTAATAGCTAGGGCGATTAGGGGGAACAGGGGGAGTGTCAGCCCTAGTCCGATGACTGATAAAACAATATCAAAAAGGCGTTTGCTTTTTGCGGTAATGGGGTCAATGTCCATATTACGGTTTAGCTTCATTTTCAGAGTATTTGTAATAGTCATTGTTTAATCCTCACGGGAAATTGAAGAAGCGGTAGAGACACGAGTCCATCGTCCTCTTTCCAAGCCACTGATGTATCGTAAAGTGCCGATAAGGTTGGCAGTATGACCTGCCACCAGATAGCGTATTGCTCTAACTATTGCGTTTTTGGGTTCGTAGCCTGCCAGTTGGCACGCCAAGATACTTAAATAAATCACCGATTGAACGAGGGCTGCACAGGCAAAAAACCAATGCGTGGGAGCTATTGCAATGCTACCCACCAACGCCGCAATCATTAAAAATGGCATCACGACGCGAAGTGCTTTTCCTGATGCGAATGTAAATGCGACACCACCACGTGATGGCATGAGCAAGGTCATTAGACGGAAAAGCTGCTGACAATTGCCTGCGCCTATTCGTAGACGTCGGCGAAAATCTTGTTGGTTTGAACTTGCTTCTAATTCCACCGCTCTAATGTTGGTATCAACGTCTGCGCGATACCCTTGCGCAACGATGTTCATAGGTAGGACAAAGTCATCATTGATCGTGTCTGCGGGTAACGGACAATACAGTTCACGGCGAATGATGTACAAGGCACCATGAGAGCCAAGCGATGAGCCGAGCTTTGCTTCAAACTGTTGGATTTTGCATTGGTACTTCCAATAATTTGACTCGCTGCTGTTTGCGTTCATCAGACAATATTGGCTGTTCATTACGCCTAGCTTTTCGTCTGTAAATCGCTGCGCTGCAATTCGAAAGGCATCAATAGAAATGAGGGCTGATATGTCAGTCAGTGCAACCAAATCGCCTCTCGCCAGACACATCGATTTGTTAAGAACGGCTACCTTTCCTCTGTTTTCTTCATATTCGGCGACATAAAGATTGAGGTGCGAACAAGGTGTTTCTAATGCTGTCTGTCTTGCGATAGCGGCGGTATCGTCCGAGCACCCATCACAGGCAACGATGATATCCAACTTGTCTGCTGGATAATCCAGAGAGGCAAGGTTTCGAATTTTATCAGCGATCCAACGTGCTTCATTGTATGCGGGCATCAACACTGTGATTGTTGGAAGGTCGTTGTCTTTCAGCATTTTCTGATCCGCGTTCCCTTCTTTGTCGGAAGGGGTACAGCGCACCAGCACCTTTAGCAACAGGGGATAGCCGAGATGGTGATAGATCACCAAAAAGATGCTGATGGCTGTAATCCAGTAAATCCAAGTACTAGTCATTGGTTTGGCCCTCTGCTAACTCATCATATGCCTTTGCCATTTTTCGAATGTCCGAACTGGCGATGATGTGTTCTCTTGGGCTAATTTGGTGGCGTTCGGCTAGAAGCAGCGTGATTTTTTCTGCCATATCTTTAGCATCGCCAGCTTTCAAAATGGTTCCCGTGCTTTGGCATAGCGTTTCAACAGCACCACCAACGTTTGTTACGGCGGTGGGAATGCCACAGGACTGGGCTTCTAAGGGAGCAAGAGGAAAGCCTTCGTTAAACGAGGGAAGGCAAAAAACATCTAGAGACTGATAGAAAGTCGGCATGTTTTCCACGTGACCAAGGAAGTGCACACGACTTTCAAGTCCCAGTGATTTCACTTGGTTCTTTAATGCCTCTTTCAACGAGCCACTGCCTGCAATGGCAAGGTGCGTGTTACTTGGAAGAAGCGTCATTGCATCAATCAGTACACAGTGACCTTTTACTTCTTCCAATCGTCCACTGGTGCCAATAAGTTTGCCGTTTTTCGGCAGTTTTAATTGTGCGCGCGCACTGGCTTTATCGCCGGGCAAAAAGGTGTAGGTGTCGACACCATTTTTTATCACTTGGATGTTATCCATGCCCGGCAATGCGCCTAGCGATTTTGCAACCACATCAGCGTCTGCAACAACGGTCGGCTTAGAAAAGGTAGAAACAATTTTGTGGAGTGTTTTGTGATTATTGTTGCTGTAGTGCCAGGCATCATGTTCAGTATGTATCACCTTAATACCAGCGAGGCGAGCACCCAGACCGGCATAGAAATACGGTCCAATGTGATGGGTATGAACAACGTCAGCATCAAGCACTTTAAAGAGCTCCGCTAATTGCTTAATGAGCGAAGGTTTAAATCCCGGCTTTTTGTTTAAGAAAATGAGCTGATCGGCAAACGGTCTTAGACGGGGCCATTGCTCCATCGCTTCTTCAGCACTGCCTTCGAGGCTTACGATCTTCATCGAGCGTTTGTTATTAGAAAACATCAGTAAATTGAGAGCCATTACTTCAAGGCCTCCCGGTTTTAGATGTTGTAACACTTGCACGATTGTCTTCATTTTTACCTCGCCAGCGAATAGTAGTGTGCTTGGTAATAGATAAAGCATAAGGTGTGCCAGTACGTGATTCGGTAATAAGGTGTTGATTTTCAATTGGAGAAGGCCAAGTAAAAATGCTTGGCCGTTTTCTTTTCTCATCTTGAGAATAGGAATGGAAATTATTGGCTGAGATTGATAATCCTATTTCGCCACACATCGAGAGTTGAAGGGGGGACAGCTAACATAGCATCCCAGCTCTCAGGCACGGTTTGCCTTAGCTCTTTCAATAGCTGTCTGGCGTCGGGGCGTTGCTCGGCTTGTGCTTCCAGCCAAAGTACCCAGCGATAATCGACGATACCTTGTGCAATTTCATAAAGGTCAGTATGAATATCAGGCTCGTTGGGGCAAGGAAGCTCTGTGGGGTAGAAAAATTGAACATCAAACTCGCGCCCATCAGTTGGGTCGTATGGGTCTGCTGTCGGCATCCTGCCGTGCCATTTTAAAAAGCCATCTGCGTCAGATTGCCAAAGATAAAATCCTGATGCCGCGCGTGGAAAAGGGAGATTGTACAACCAGACTTTACGATCATTTCTCTGAGTATCAGTCACTTCATTTTTATCAATACCAAATCCATCGTTAACCAAAACCAGATCGAACATATCGAGATACTCTCGGTCTTCTTTGTGATTGAGGTGACCTGCGAGCTTGGCATCAGGTGCGGTGAGAGAAAAATGGCGATGCATTTCTTTGAATAAATCGACATTACCCGGGTTGCTGGGTTCGTCGGCAATAGACCAGTACGGTCCATGCTGGAGACGTTGCTTATGGTTGCTCTCAATGTCTGCCACGACACTGGCTGCAGAGCTCGTACCGATTGCCTGACTTAATCGTTTCGCGGGCGCATACGCCATAGATTCTATATAACCGAGTTGATGCAGCGTGTGAGACATTGATTCAAAGTCACTAAGCTGGTCTTCGTTTGAAGGTGTAGGGTAGGGCGGTGAAACACCCGTTAAGCCAAGTTTTCTCATAAAGGTTAAATCACATAACATTGCTTCATCTGCCAACGCAGCGAGCTCAGGAAACCAACCAAAGTGAACGGGCTTTTCGAGATATACACCGACAGGCTTATGGAGTGGAGGAAGCTTGGCATCAAGCACGTCAAGGGAGAATGGAGCGTTCAGCTTTCTACCACTGAGCATGATCGTCAGCTGGCCTTGGTAGTGACCCGCTGGTGTCCCCTCAGGAACATCAATTCGAACAATCACCCTTCTGGGCATGGCGACGCCGTTATTTTCAGGCATGATGCCATGCCGCAGTCGTTTGTCATCGGCTTTAAGGAGTGACGAGGCGAGGTGGCTACGGGTCAGTTGCCATTGGCTCCAATGATAAGATGCGGGTAATCGAATGCTATTGTTGCTTGGTTGTTCAAGCATAACAAGCGGAGAACCTTTCGCATTTCCTTGCTCGAACATGAATGTCATAAATGCTGATGTGCCCGCGGCAGCTTTTCCCTCAGCATGGGCGGCTTTTAGTTTTGTTTGGCCAGTTGGCCATGCAGTCCAGGCAGAGACAGGCCAGTTCTTTTCCCACCATGTTTGTCTTTGTCGCGTCAGCATATCGAGCACTAGCGGGTTACTCGTGGGAACCGCGAGAATGCCACTCACAAACTGTGCATCCACATTGTCGCCGCTTAGGGCGAGTTCAACAGGCGTTCCATCACTTGTGACTGAAAAAGTGATGCGATGATCTTCGCGTTTGCCGAAATGGCTCCAACTGGTACTTTTGGGCGTGACGGTATGCTCCTTCCCTTGAAGGTAGACACGGCTAATCCATTGACTAGGCGTGAGATTTTGTAAATGTACACGCTTACCATTTGCCAATATTTCCCGCTTAAGTGGGTGAGGTAAGAACTCCCATTCGCCGCTGTCCCGAAGCCAAAGCGTTATTTGCCACTCTCCTTCCGGGAGAGGCAGTGAGGCATAGTCAATTCCACGAATGCCATCGATAGTCAGAGGATCAGCGACTTGCATACGAGCACTGCGGTCTATGGGTCTCAGTGCTTTTCCTGATAGCAGGCCGGATTCTATCGTGAGAGGTTTAAATCCCGGCCAAATTGCACTGCCTTGCGGGCCAAGATCCCATGCATATACGCCTTTTGCGAGAGGCTTCGGTGTATAAACCTGAGAGGATGAAATCATAAACCGGCTTTCGTTGCTTCCTGGGAAGATGATCATCTGTTCCAGTTTATTCAGAGAAAGCTGTTTACCGTGGGGGGTTCTTAGGCTGGCGAAAGGGACTTGAAGCTCGAATTCGCCGGGAGGAATAACGCGCTCTATGTTCGCTCTGTCAGCGTAACCAGGATTAATAGAGTCATCGGCACGTATCACTAAGATAACGTTCTTATTTGAGAAGTTATTACCTTTTACTTCCAAGAGGGTGGTTTCTTGTACGTCCACGAAGTCGGATTTATTTAATCGAACTTCGGCATGCAATTGCATGCTAATGGTCAGCAAGAATATTGTCAGAAGAAGGCGCATATTCATTCCTCACAACAAAGTAGTCAGGGTATCGTTGTTAGCGTGTTGCTTAGTTGCTTAGTTGCTTAGTCGCTTTCTATTTTCGGAATCCTTGTCAGGACCGGCGCGCCAGTAATTGCTTCTAGTCTTGCAATTCGGCGAATGGTCGTGTCCGTCAGCTCGAGTAAAATGGCTAATCCCACGCCTAAAAAAATGCCGCCAAAGAGGCCTGCAATAGTAAAAATGACGACAGGGAGATTACTCGGTGAAGCGGGTGAATAAGGTCTGTCGATAACCTTAATACGCTTATCTTGTTCAAAGACGCCTAAAGAACTGGTGAGACGTGCCATCTCATAACGTTCCAGCAATTCATGGAAAAGGGTGCGTTTAACTTCTAAATCACGCTCTAGTTTTCGAATTTTTTGTTCTTTTTCGCCGGACTGGCTGGTTTTGACCTCTAGCTGCGTAATCATTTCACGTAGGCTGGCGGTTTCTTCTTGGAGTGTTTCTACCTTGCTTCTGGCTGCTTGAAGATTCTCAAGTTGCGAAATCAGCAAAGGTTGTGACTCTATGCCTGCTTCTAATGATGCACTGCTCGCAATGTCCCATAGCTTGGTGGTATCGACGGTTTCCTGAGCATTAGCCAACAGTTGAGTACGTTGCTCTTCGAGGCGTCTTAAGTTACGCAGTGCCCCTTGTACCAGGCTGTGTTGGTCAGTGTAACGCGCTTTTAGCAGCGCAAGTTCACTGCGAAGTCGGACAATTTGATCTTCAATTTTACCGATGACCGGGTTAGTACTGGATAGCTGTTGGTCAAGCCCACCTAGGCTTTTTTGGGCTCCCGCCATTTCTGCTTCTTTTTCAGACAACCGTTGTTTAAGTTGCTCAATGCGTGAGTAGTTGGCCATTTGCAGCTCAGGCAGACCATCTGCGTGCTTGCTCCGAAAATCTGCCAGTGCAGCTTCTGCTTTGTCCAAATCATTACGGCGGAGTTTAATGTGCTCGGCCAAAAAGTAGCTGGAGTCCTTCATTGATGAGCGTTCAGGCGCGAGAAGTTCTTCGATAACGAACCGGCTGACTGACTCCAAGGTCTCTTTCATACCTTCAGGGTCGCCTGCGCGGTAGTCAATCCGGATGACATCTTTGCCGATAGTGGACATTGAAAGGCCATTGGAGAGAATCTCAATGGTTTCATCAATCAGTTGGGGGTCTGAATCTTCTTGGATCATCCCTTGTTCTTGTGCAACTTTACCTAAGATGTGGCGGCTATGAAGAAGGGTCTGCAGGCCACTGAAGCGTTCTTTCATCTGAGAGGAAACCGCGAGATCTTCTAAGAAAGGATTCATCTTAGAGGTTTCTTGAATGAGCATGCTGGTGTGAGAGCTGAATTTCTTAGGACTGACAACCCCAATCAAGGTGCCCATCAAGGGCAGGATGATAATGGGAAGCATGACAACGTAACGTCTTCGCCATGCGCCATCCAGCAAAATAAGGAGTTTGTACGTCAGAGAATTCATAGCGCACCCAACCATTGGTCAAGTTGTTCAGCACGTGATTGCCATGTTTGACCCATAAGCGCACGTTGTTGATCCTCGTTAATGTTGCAGCCAACAGCCTGGGTAAGGGCTTCAATAAACTGGTCTGAATGACGTGCAACGGAAACATATTCACTGTAGTGCTCGACTGCCGGAAAAGGGGTACTCACAATGGGACGTCCTGTTGCAAGGTACTCTCGTAATTTGAGGGGGTTACAGGCATTTATCTGCGCGTTATTTTTAAAAGGCAGTAGACTTACTGTCCAATGTTGACTGTATGTGGGCAATTCGTTGTGGGGGCGAGGGCCTAAAAATAGCGTGTTGTCGAATCGACGCATTTGCTCTGCGCGTTCGCAGGTATCTCCGATAAAAACAAAATGCCATTGAGGTAATGCTTGAATGACGCTCTCGAGTAAGTCGTAATCCAGCCACTCGGACAATGAACCATAAAAGCCAGCGATAGGTTGACCTGAAGAAGGGAGATCCGCTGCGCGCGGCGCAGGCGTGGAAAAGAGTGAGTAATCGACTCCATGAGGGAGTAGCTGAGTACGGTCTTGAGGAAACTTGGCTTGTAAGGTCTCACTTGCCGCCAGAATTAAATCGGCTTTATCTATTAGCTCGCTTTCTCTTAATGCCACGGTTGTGTGGTCTACACCGGCGAGAGAGGAAAAATCGTCGCCGCAGTAATAGACCAATGATGACGTATCAAGCAGGTTGGCGACGTCGACAGCGGTAGGCAAGGACGTCCACAGAATAGGGTTGTCGAGTTGTGCCTCTTCAATAATAGGTTTTAGCTGTTTTTGCAGCATATTGGCCGCCAGTTTTCTGCCTAATTTTGTTTGCGGGGCAGGAAATGTTGTTGGGTTTACCACGGTAAAATTTTCGGGTGTTGAAATATTTGCTTGTGTCGGTTTGGCGATTTGTTTCGCGGTCAGTTTTCGCCAAGCACGCTTCACATCGTGAACAGATAGCGTAGGTCGACGAAGGCCAATTGAGTTTACCCAAATGACTTTACGATCCTTGGCAAGAAAGCGAACCAAATGCTGCGTACTGGATGGCAAGCCGTCCCAATCTTCACCGAATACAATCAAATCACGCACCATGATGTTTTTCCTCTTCAGTGAGGGGACGAAGCACCTTAGCCGGAACGCCGCCCGCCACGACAAAGGGAGGGAGGTCTTTTGTCACAACACTGCCCGCTGCCACGATGGTTCCTTCCCCAATGGTGACGCCCGCCATAACAGAAACGCCCGTTGCTAACCAAACATCTCGTTCTAATATGATATCGCCCACTTGTTGATCCAGTTCTGGCATCCCCGCGGCTCTGTCCTCTGCATTGATTGGGTGACCGGGGTATCCAGCAAGAAAAGCGCGTCCAGCAATTCGGACATTGTCACCAATCACTACGGTAGTCCCAACAGCAATGGTCGTTTGCCAACCAATATCTGTATTGCTACCTACTAACAGTGTAGGCACGACGTTACCGCACGTTCTCCCGGAAAACGTCGTCTGACCAGAAACGCGGCACTGGTCGCCTAACGAAATTGAAACAGGGCCAGAGATAAAGGGCAGACCGCCATAGAGGTATAAGCCCTTACCAACTTCCTGAACTCTCCCTTTAAATAAGGGTGTCCACCAAAATACGCGTGTCATATTGGCCCACAGTGAGCCTGCTGATGTCACTAGATGGTAGAGGGGCAAATAAATCAGCTTTGGAGCTGGCATGCTGATGTTGAGTAAAGCCTTCAAGGTGCAGAATAGCCCCCTCGCAAAGGGGCTTGGGCTTGTTTTAATCCATTGCTTCGTCGCTTGAATATTCATGGCGATTACTCCACGGTGACGGACTTCGCAAGATTACGAGGCTGATCGACGTCGGTACCCTTCAAACATGCAACGTGATATGCCAAAAGTTGAAGGGGCAATGTATAAAGGAGCGGTTGAAGCAAAGCGTCTGTTTCAGGAACTTCAATTGCCTGAGTGATATGCTGCCTCGCCATTTCAATACCTGAGCCATTACTGATCAAAATGACTTGGGCACCGCGAGAAGACACTTCACGTAAGTTAGACAGTGTTTTGCCCATCATTGGGCCGGGAGGGGCAATCATTACAACGGGCATTTTGTTGTCAATCAGCGCAATGGGGCCGTGTTTCAGCTCACCCGCTGGATAGGCTTCAGCATGAATGTAGCTAATTTCTTTAAGCTTTAGTGCGCCTTCTAACGCGAGTGGAAATGACATACCACGACCTAAATACATGGTGTGCTCACTGTGCACTAAAGACTCGGCGACTTTGTCTATGCTCGCCATTTCATCAATTACTTTCGCCATCTCAACAGGCAGTGTGTAAAGGTGCTGAATCAATTCGCGTTCAGCGCGTTCATCCAGTCGACCCGATGCTTTACCCATTTGGAGTGACATCAAGAGCAGCACCAATAGCTGGCCAGTAAATGCTTTCGTCGATGCTACGCCAATTTCCGCGCCTGCTAATGTACGAAGAAATGCGTCACTTTCTTGCGCCATTGAACTGGACTCGACATTGAGCAACGAAAGGCAGGTCAAGCCTTGCTCTTTACTGTAACGAAGAGCTGCAAGGGAGTCTGCGGTTTCGCCAGACTGGCTAATAAACAACGCTAAGGTATTGGGTGAAAAGGGAGATTCTCTATAGCGGTATTCTGACGCTATATCGACATCAACGGGTATGCAGGCGTAACGTTCAAACCATTGGCGAGCAACCATGCCGGCGTAATACGACGTACCGCAAGCGACAATAGACAGGCGTTCAAAGTGAGATAGATTGGCGGGGAACGCTTCGCTTTTTAGTGTGAATGTCGCCGCATCACAGTAATGGTTGAGTGTATTTCGCATCACTTCAGGTTGCTGGTGGATTTCTTTCAGCATGAAGTGCTTGTAACCCTGCTTACCTTGATCTTGTTGCGAGATAATCAGTGGCTTCAATTCTTTGCTCACAGTACAGCCACCTGCGTTAGTGATGCCGATTTCGTTCACTGTGATTCGTGCAATTTCGTTGTCATCAAGATAACAAAGGTTGCGAGCAACACGGGAAAGCGCAATGGAATCTGAGGAGATGAAGTGACCTGCGGCACCTTGGCCTATCACAAGGGGACTACCGTAACGTGCGGCATAAATTGTTTGGGGTTCGTCCGCAAACACGGCCGCAATCGCATAGCTACCATCAAGTTGGCTAACCGCTTCACGCAGTGCTGTTTCAGGTGACATCCCTTTATCGAGGTTGCGCGAAATCAGTAGTGGGATGGTTTCACTGTCTGTATCACTTTCGAAGTGATAGCCATCTCGTTCTAACGACGCTTTAAGATCGGGATAATTTTCAATGATCCCGTTGTGTACCACCGCCACTCGATCTGTCATGTGGGGATGCGCATTTCTTTCAGATGGCTCACCGTGCGTTGCCCAGCGGGTATGAGCGATACCGATATAGCCTTCAACAGGGTTTTGGGCTAATAGCGTGCTTAATGCTTGAAGTTTACCTTCTGCACGGCGGCGTTGCAGGCCGTTTTCATTGACTATCACAATACCGCTTGAATCGTATCCACGGTATGAAAGGGAGCTTAATCCACCGACTAGCGTTGACGTGACAAACTCGTTTGAAACAGCAGCGAAAATTCCACACATGGCAAATCTCCTTGTTCTAATTTGGCGTTAATGACTGCCTTTCTGAACAAGATTTGCATGAAATAGGCCAACTTTTTTAGCAGTTAAATTTCAACACTTTACTGTTTGTAGGGCGGGAAGTGACGGTTGATTTCTCATTTTGATTTTCAAATATCCCACTTTTTATATAAGGCGCATCCTCACTCGTGTTTGAATGGAAATACTGGGATTAAAGTGAAAAAAGCCGGAGGCGACTCCGGCAAAAAGTTTTCACGCAATAATAAGTTCTTGGTCTGGGCGGCTCGCTCTTTTCCTTGCCATTGAAATCATGCCTGCGACCATCGCAAGGCCAATCAGACTTTGGGCCATAGGGGGTAAGGGGGCGGTGGCAATGTTTGAACCACTGAATGCATCAACCGGGTCACTTGATATCATGAAAATGGCGTCATTGAAGTCTTCGTCAGACCCAATGTTCCAGTCATTGGCGGTATTATCTGCTCGATTGAGGTCCTCAAAGCCCATGATGACCTGTTCTTGGTTGTCATCCGCGAACAGCATTGCTACGTGCCTTGAGGTTTGACTTGAACTGCCAAATTCATAAGTAAAATCAGCCTCGGGATTCAAGAAATCTAACCCGTAGAACGTTTGATCGACACCAGTAAGGGCATCATCAGAAATGTAGTCGCCACTTAGGTATGAGTTCTGAGTAAGAAAGAAACTGACGTTTGTATCTGCATCAAACTGGCCAAGGTGTACAGTATCACCAACATCTAGGGATCCACCGCCGCCCGTTTTGGACAGATTTGGGAAGAGGAAACCGTAGTTAACACCGTCGATGGCATTGAGTTCATTGAGGGAGACGACACCCGAGTTATCTGTGTCTATATCGCCTTTAGTTAGTCCGCTGAAACTATCATTTTCAAACGTAAAATAGCCCAATGAATTCTTATATCCCGCCCCTTCATCTAGAAAGCTCACATAGATGTTAGCTTCTTGGTTCAAATCCAAATAAGGGTTGTAGTCGGTATTCAAGAACTCTGCATTCACAGCACGAGATTCGGGTAAGACTTCGTTGGTCAGCGTCAAAAAATCCTCGTATCCAGAACGGCTCTCGATATCTGGAGGGTTGGTATCAACGTCAGCATTAACGGCAGTAGGAACAACGAGCACACTGCTTAATAATGCGAGGGTTAATGCGTACTTCATTGGAAGCCTCCTTTGAGCACGACTTCGTTAAAAGGAAGGCGTTCAACAAAAGCACATTGCTTTGGGTAAGCGACGGCGAATGCTGGGCCCGGGTAGAAAGAACTAGAGCGTCCCATTTTTATGGTCACAGCGTGTAGCATGGTTTTTAGCCAGAAAATGGCACGTGGGAATTCACTGTAGGTATTACCATCAAAAATGTATTTACTGTTGTAATTGGCATTGGCTATCAATGTTTGCCAAAGACCGACAAGCTCATCTCCGTCAGGCAGAACGAGTAAGGCCATATAGCCGTCACAACGAGGGAGCGAAACTTGAAGGCCTTTTATGCCGGCATCTTCGGTGTAGTGAACAGATTTAAATTGACTAAATCCGTGTTTCTTGAGGAAGCCTACTAATAACCTTTCGGCAGAGCCTTCTTCATAAATGCCCTGTGAGGGTGCCGGAGCGGAAAGCCGTATAGATACGCCTCCAAGCAATAATGCCAATATCAAACTCATGGTTACCCAATCGGTCAGGCTATTTCTTGTCGACAAATCGAAGCCCCCCATAGATAACCGCGAGCGTGGTGAGGGCGGACAACGTGAGATAGATATCCTCCCCATCGGCAGAATGCCACCAATCGAGCCAACTCATGCTTAGCCCCATGCTGAAAAGTCGGGCGATATTCAAGATAAGTAATAGGCAGACGAGGCAGGCAATGACCAAGGCTTCTCGCCTACATACGCTAATGCCGTGCCAGCGAGAGATTGCAATCCAACACGCGATGGCACTAAAAATGGCAGGAAGGGAGGAACAGTTTCTAAGCATCAATACTTGGTGGTCTGCGGCACCAAAATAGACATTTCCAATGGCCTCGCCAGTGCCCGTTGTGACCCACAGCAACGCGGCAACCAGGCTGGCATCGACTGCGAGAAGCGGTTCCGTGAACCACTTTAAGGAATAGAATGTCATGAACGCCATGAAGGCATGAGCGATAAGAATCACGCCAGCCTGTTGCATTGCGGTATGTTGTTTGCCAGCGCGAACCACAAGCCAAATTCCGGCCATCATTGAAGCGAGCAGTGTGGTTTGAAAACTGGGAAAAACCAAAACCAATGCAATGCAGATTGCCAGTGTGTTGTCGGATTTATTGGCAAGTACGGTTTGGCTTGAGAACAACAACGCAAAGGCGAAAACAAGGCTAACGAAAGCGGGGATAGCATCGAACTCTGATGCAGTAGGCGCATTGTCTGAGAAGTAGGGAAGGGCCAATGCAAAGGCTATGAAGCATAAAACGGGGATGCATAAGCGTTGTATGCTGGGCACGAACAGCCTATTGCGCGTTTTTACATAGAAAGAGTATGCAGCAATCATGCAACACCTCGCCTCAGCAAATTAGCAGGCAGAGCAGGCAGCAAACCGAATTTTTGTCCCGCGACGCACACACTCAACGGCGCAGCAATGACCAGAACGATTCGAGCACTAAAGCCTATGTCTAACGAACTAATGAACAGCCATAAAAAGCAGAGCCCGGAAAGCGCACACAGAGGGCCGACGCTGTAAGGCAATCTAAACACTCGTTGGCCGACGAGATAAAACAAGGTGAAGCGAACCGATTGAGAAAATAGCAATGCTGCCAATACACCAAATACGCCAAACTCCTTACCCCACCACCACAGAGTGATAAAAGCGAGAACAGCGGAAATTGCGCTAATCGCCAGTTGGGCATAGGAGGTTTTACCCGCATAAGTGCCAAGGTTGACTAACTCTGCCATTTCTTTAAACAACGCAGCAGCAACCAAAACAGCGGTCAGCTGTGCAGCAAACTGGTAGCTGTCGGGCAATAAAAGGTCAATCGCGATCGGTGCCGACAAGGCAACGACGATGGCGATACACATGGCTGCAATTAACCCATAGCTGGTGAACCTGGTTGCTTGGTGGTGGCCGTTTTCGCCATAAAGCACATCAAAGCGTTTAGGCATCCACCACATGCCAAAGGGTTGCAGAAGCAGCACCACAGCCAATGCGAATTTTGCGGCCACACCAAACTGCGCCACGTCTTCCAATGTGGCAACTTCTGCAAGTACCCAACGGTCGAGTCCATTTAACGTAAACGCCATTAAGCCACTTGCCATGATTGGTAAGCTGTAAATCAACGATTGTTTTGCAACGGTACGGCAGAACGAAAAGCCCGTATCGCGAAGTTGCAGGTAGCCGAGGAATATTCCTTGAGTAATTGCCGCAATAACACCAGCCTCAAGTACACCTTCAATGCCTCTACCCATAAGTAAAAACGTTACAGTGAGTGCTGCTTGAAAAAGGGCACGTCCGACGGCAGCGGAGAAGAAAGCTACCGCATGGTTTTGCATTCGCAACCAGCCCAAAGGCACAGCAATGCAGCCTTCCAATGCCAACATAAGTAGCACTAGCTGAATTTGATAGGTGGTTAAACCACCGGGGACGTGGTTATCAAGAGCAGCGGCAAGCACCCAGCTAAGGGGAGCTAAAATGGCTCCGACAATCACAGTCAGAGTAAAAATGCGCGCCGCCATGGTTTTTCGTTCTTTACTGTCCTGACAACCACCGACAAAGCGATAGAGAGCATCTTCCAGTCCTAGTCCAACGAGAATGCTGCCCAGCGCAGCGATACTGCTGACAATTTCTAGCTTGCCGAATTCCGCTTGCGGTAAGTAGTGAGTGATAAAGGGCAACATAAGCAAAGAAATGCCTTTCATCAGCGCGATGCTGCTGCCATATAACAGGGTTTGATTGAGGGCAGACGACATCTTTTTCATGCTATGCCCTCTCACCTGAAATATTGTCGAGCACAGAGGTTTGCTCAGACATCAATGCGCTGCAAATGGCGGAAAAGCAGATTTCAGCTCGATAGCTTTGGGCGATTGAAGCGACAGACTTGCCCATGGATTTCACCATCGTCATATCGCTTTGCGCTTTTACAATCGCTTTTGTTAGCGCATTTTCATCGTCGGGCGTGTACTTAATACAATTGACGCCGTCGGTGAGTTGTTGATCCCAGAAGGCCCCATCAGATGGAATGATGATACACATACCCGCGGCCATGGCCTCAAGAATGGACAGCCCAAAGGGCTCTTTCGTGCTGGTCGAGATAAATACATTTGCACTCGCACGAATATGATCCAAGTTTTCTGGCGCGTGATGCCAAAACACCTTGTTGATAGGTTGAGGAGCCTCACTGACGGGCAAGTTATTTTGCTGGGGTTTGATATAACAGATGTGTGTTTCTGGGCGCATAGACGGTCTCATACCGCGAATGGCACGCAACAGTACATCCAGACCTTTCCATTTCAGCAGGGAGGCAGCCCAAAACACCACTGAATAGTCGTATTGACACGGCGATGGCCAACTGTTTTTAGGTAGGCCATTTTTAAAGGTTTGGAAATTTGTGTATGAACAGATATCTGATGAATAACCAGCCGCTTCTAAAGCGTGTTCAAGCGAATGTTGCGCAGACGACAAATAAAACACGTTATCGGCGGTTTTCAAACATCGGCCAATGGTGCGCGAGCGGGCTACAGGTCCATGAATCATTTGGATGAGTTTGAACCCAAACAAGGGTTTAATCAGATATAACGCGAGGTCGACCCCTGGGCCTGACGCCGCGAGTGCGGTATCTATCTTCCCTACAAATAAACGCAACCAAAGTAGCTGTAAGGCAATGAAAAGGTGTCGTGCAAAATACGATAAGCCTTGTTCTGCTTTTTCCAGTTTCTCAGGCATACACAAAGGCTGCACATAGGCTTGAGATTGCTTCCAGCTCTTTGGATCCGCAGTGAGAATGGTGACACGCGCTTCCTTTGATTTTAATTGGCTCAAAACGTGTTTTGTTGAGACTTTAGATCCGCCCGCAAATGCAATGGGGTCGAGGATCAGGATATGATTCAACTTGCTCATAATGCCACCTCTTGCGCTCCGGTGCCGCGATAACGTTGAACAAACTTAAACGACGCTTTCATGGGAGGAATAACCTGCCATTGGGTTAACCAACGAGCGTTCATTGAAGGGTCCGACGTTAGGCTCTGATAAAGCGATTCAAACTCAGCCGTGTGCGCTTCGATGGTAAAGTGCGTCATTACGCGTTGGTATCCGGCGCGGCCCATTGCTACACGCTGATCTTGATTGGTGTAAAGGTGATAAATTGCCTGAGCAATCGCATGTGCATCTTCAGGTTGAATCAGTTTGCCTGTGACATTGTTTTCGATTACTGAAGGAATACCACCAACAAGCGGAGCAACAACAGGGAGTCTTGCCAGCCCTGCTTCGGCTAACGTGAGTCCGAATACTTCCTCTCTTGCAGCGGAAACACAGATGTCTGCGCTGCCTCTCATCAACCCGACAACGTTGTCGCGCTCGCCGATAAGATGTACGTGGCTTTGCAGGTTATGGTGTGCAATCTGCTCTTCAAGTGCTGCGCGTTCTTCTCCCTCGCCAATAACCACAAAATGAATGGGAAGGCGCATCGCGCGGAGTTTTCGACAAGCGTCAATCAATAGATCAACACCTTTGCGGTGAATCAGTGAGCAAACACTCATCGCAATAAAGGCATCACTGGGTAGTTGAAGCGTTTTGCGAATGTCTTCAACAGGTTGGCTAAGCAAGGTGTCTGTGTCTATTCCGTTAGGAATCACTTTGCAGCGATTATCATTTGCACCATCACTGAGGAGTTGGTCAACGACAGGTTGGCTGACACCGACTGCCATGCTTGCATGATGTAATCCCAGAGTGATTCTGTCTCTCAATGGATACCGTGCGTGTAGGTGCAAAACCAGAGGAAGTTTGCGAGAGCGAGCAACCCAATTCATCCATTGCGACGGTGCGCCACTGTTTGAATGAATGAGTTCAATATTGTGCGTGTCGACAATTCGCTGACCTTCACGGATTAAATCGCGGTAGCCTTTGAAGTCGAATCTGGGGTGGCGTTCTCCAAACAAGAGTGGAAAATCGTCGACATAAACGTCAATGCCGAGTTTTCTCACTTCTTGTGCGAGTACGTCGCTGTTACACCAAAGAACAGGGTTGAACAATTCTTTGTTAATGTGTTTTAGCAAATCGATAAGGCAACGTTCGCTGCCTCTGATCCAATTGTCGCCATAGTGCACAAACAGCACATTTTTAGAAAGTTGGAGAGCGTTAGTCATTGTATTGTTCATTGCTGCCTCCTGATGCTTTTTAGGCTTTCACTTTGTGTATCGTTGCGTGAGATGAAAGCTCTTTTTGTCTATCCAGAAGTGCAAAGGTTGTGCCACACCGGTAACTCGTTGAAACAGAGTGAATTCAAATCGACATGTTCGTTGTGGCACTGTGTATTTGGCTTTGTTTTGTCATTTTGCAAGTCAGCGTCGAGGTCACTTTGCAAAAATGGCGTAGTCTTGGAGCAACAGTGGAACAACAGCTTTAGCCGAGTATCGTGTTTCTATGGTGTCGATGGCATTGTCGCGCCAATGTTTCTTATCGTGTTCATTCCCACTGCACCATGTGTGAACGACTTCGGCCATGCCATCCATATCATTGGGCTCAAGTAGCCATCCATTCTTGCCGTGTTCAATCAGTCTATTTAAGCCTCCAACATCAAATGCAGCGACAGGGATCCCCCTTGCCATGGCTTCCAATGCCACCATAGGTAGCCCTTCTGCTTTGGACGGGATCACTAGCAATCCGACTTGAGGCCAAATAGAAGTCATGCTTTCTTGCGCGCCATGAAAGGTGACATTTTCTGTTGCCTCGGCCTCCAACTGTGTGCGTAAGGGGCCATCGCCAAAAATGTCAAAGTGGAGAGACGGGTAGCGCGTGGCGAGATTAAGCATTCGTTCAGGGGCTTTTTCTTGGCTTAACCGGCCGACAAACGCAATTTTCTCGCCCTTTGATGGCTTGAGTTGCTGCGTATCAACAAAGTTGTTGGTGAGAGTGGCAGGGCAGGGAAGTGTATCTAAGATCGGGGTACTCACTGCATACACATGGTTTGCCAAGAATGCCGTATTTCTGTCTAGCCAGTCATACCAATGAAGACGCCCCTGTTTCTTTTCTCCACTATGAAATGTGCTTGCGCAGGAAACACCCATCATGCGTGCAATGGGTCTCGCCAAAATCCCAGCTTTATATCCATGCGTATGAATAATGTCTGGTTTATGCGTTTTTATAGCCTGCCATAATGAAACAATTCGGCCATCTAATAACACACAGGTAATTCCATGAGACTGCAGCCGTTTCTCTAATGGGTGCTGAGCGTGATTCTGAATAAACACAACAGTGACATGGTTGCTTAAACTGCTCAGGCCCAGTGCGAGTTGTTCAACGTGTGATTCGATTCCGCCAAATCCGCTGCTGTCTAACACAATCCAAATCTTTTTTGCTTGCTTAGCCATAGGGCCTCCGAACAATAATTGAACAAACAGCAAAAGAGACAGCAAAGATAATGCCAATATATCCCCCCGTATTTTCGGCCTTAAAACCCTCTATAAATGAATCACTTCGTCAAATTGAGAATAAATCCTCACGTATTCACCAAACCGAGAATCAGAATGAGGAATAAGGGAGAGATGAGAAAGAGGAGGCTCATCTACCTATTTAGCGTGTGATGTTATTTACGATGAGATTGATTTTTTATCTTATTGAACTGTATGGCATTACCTGAATCTTTAATGCGCTCTAAAAAAGAAGTGGCAGAGTATTTGCAGTGGAGGGAGCAATATTCCTGTTATTGATAGAGGCGACTATGGCAAGTTATTTGGTTACAGGTGGTTGCGGTTTTATTGGCTCTCATCTCGTCGAGACTTTGCTCGCAGATGGTCACCACGTTCGCGTCGTAGATAACCTCTCAACGGGGTCGCGATCTAACGTTCCTCGCCACTGTGAAGTGAGGCTAGCTGACATTTGTGAGCCTGGTGTCATCGAAGAAGCGATGGAAGGCATCGATGGCTGCTTTCACCTCGCAGCCGTTTCCTCCGTTGAGCGGTCAAATGAGAGTTGGGTTGAAACTCATGACGTGAACCAAACAGGTAGCATTCGTGTTTTTGATGCGGCGAAACGTCACAAAACCCCCGTTGTTTATGCATCTTCAGCGGCGGTATACGGTGACAATGCGGATACGCCATTGTCAGAACGTTCGACGGTGAGGCCATTAACTGCATATGGCGCGGACAAGCTTGGCACAGAGCTCCATGGTCGTGTAGCGAGCCTTGTTCATGGCGTACCTACAACAGGCTTGCGATTTTTCAATGTTTTTGGTCCTAGGCAGGATCCTAAATCGCCATACTCTGGTGTAATTTCAATTTTTGCTGATAGGGTACTGAGCAATCAAACCCTGACCATCTATGGTGATGGTGAGCAGACACGTGACTTTGTTTATGTCTCAGATGTCGTGCGCTTCCTGCGAGTTTCAATGAATAAGGTTTCTGTTTCGCCTGAGGTGTTTAATGTTTGTCGCGGCGATGCAATGTCCGTGAATCAGCTCGCCAGCATTCTTGCTTCTATTGCGGGAAGCAGCCTGAACATTGAGCACTTACCCGCAAGAAGGGGGGATGTGAGAATGTCGATAGGAAGTCCCGCGAGAGCCTCAAAAGAGCTCGGATTAGTGGCAGAGACCAGTGTGACGCAAGGACTGCGCGAGTTGATGGGGTATTTCGTAAATGAAGGTAATTCCGATAGAAATGCCAGCTAGCAAAATGAAAATCCCCTCAAATGAGGGGATTTATGCACAAAAGTAAATAACGAGGCTCAAATTTCATCGGTTTCCCACGCTTGTTTTTTGCGGTATAGCGTAGAGGGGCTGACTTTGAGTAAAACCGCGGCTTTCAACACGTTTCCATCGCAATGCTCAATCGCACGCTGAATAACCTCCCGCTCAATATCGCAAAGGGGGCGTATATCAGATGGAATATCACCTGTTGCCATATAATCGTCATTCTCGGTGAATTGCTCCATTTGCGGCAACTTAGCAGAATGAGAAAGAGATTTGATTTCATTGTCGCTTAACGTTTCATTAAGTGGCGGTGGCAATTGCTTGATACTCACCGTGTCACCATCATGCAGGACGACAATGTTTCTAATCACGTTTTGCAATTGTCTAACGTTACCTGGCCAAGGGTAGTGTCGGAGAACGACCTCAGCTTCAGAGGAAAACTTAGTAAACCTTTTCCCTTCTTCCTGCGCATACGTGATAAGAAAGTTGGTCGCAATCGACAATATATCGTCTCCACGTTCTCTAAGTGGTGGCAATGCCAAAGGTACAACGTGAAGACGATAGTACAAGTCCTCGCGGAAGCGCCCAGCGGATACTTCCTGCAGTGGGTCTTTGTTGGTTGCGCACAAAAATCGAATGTCGACGCTTTCTTCTTTACTACCACCCACTTTCTGATAACGGCCCGTCTGGATAAATCGCAGCAGTTTCTTTTGTAGCTCTAAATCCATCTCGCAGATTTCATCGAGAAAAAGGGTGCCGCCTTCTGCTTGTGCAGCAGCCCCTTTTCTGTCTGTGCTTGCACCGGTAAATGCCCCTTTCACGTGGCCAAATATTTCGCTTTCCATTAAGTCATGAGGAATCGCCCCACAGTTAATGGCGATAAACGGCTCTTTGGATCTTGGGCTTTGACGGTGAATAGCTTCGGCGCATACCTCTTTACCGGTGCCACTTTCGCCGGAAATAAACACAGTTGCTTTACTGGGGGCTGCGGCATCGATGATGCGATATACATTTTGCATCGGAAGGCTGGAGCCAATGAAGCCTTGGTATGTATTGCGCTCAAAGCTGCTTTTCATGTCTTCAACCAGATTAAGAAGACGCGCGTGCTCTAAGTGATTTTTAATGGTCGCCTTCAGGCGTTCGGCACTGACAGGCTTCTCCAAAAAGTCATCGGCACCTTGCTGCATTAACTCAACAGCGGTATTTACAGAGCCATGGCTGGTAACAATGATGATTGAGCATGGCAGTCCATTCTTCTTGATCCAATGAAGGATGTCTTGCCCTAACATATCCGGCAGCTTCAGATCCAGAATGACAATATGTGGCGTGGTTTTTTGCAGGTAATTGAGGGCATCTTGCCCCGTTTCCATACACACAAGCTCAACCGATTCTTGCGCTAAGTACTGCTTATAGAGATTCGTCAGCGGCTGCGAATCTTCGATGAGTAATATGCGGTACTTTGATTTCATAAGGTCGCCTTTCCCTGCCGATACCGTGCTCCGCGTTACGACGTGTCGCAGCAATGGTGCTATCTAGTGAATGTCCATAATTCTAAGTATATGTTCTGTGATGAATTATGTGATTTTTCTTGCTGTCGGAGTTATGCGGTAAATCCTTTTTGCAATCGGGCTTCGAGCGCAACGAATGAAGCCTCTGCCACACGCTTTAGTGATTCTGCGGTTTGCAGTGCCGAGTCAAACTGTTGCGCGATGCATTGTTGTTCTATCTGCCGGCACGCATCACATAGCCCACTGTTCCCATGAGCAGCTGCACTGCTGCCTAGCGTATGAGCTTCAAACTCTAGTGTGTAATAGTCTTTCTCAATGGCTGCATTGGTGATTTTTTCAACGCGCGTACGTGCGTCACTGAGATAAAAAACGACGAGATCGGGGACGACATCACTCGATGTATCTTTCACCAATTGTGAAAGCGTCGCTTCATTCACTAGATTGTTATCAGGTAAATTCGAAGCAATGTCTGCTCCGATGTGAGGTTGCAGATGATGACGGGTATCAGACGCTTCGGGAGATTTGAGCTTAACTTGCCATCGGCTCAAGCAGTCCATGATTGCAGCACGCGTAAAAGGTTTAGACACAAAATCGTTCATGCCTGAACTAAGAAAATGTTCTTTGTCACCACGGATAGCATGGGCAGTTAATGCAACAATCACTACATCTTTGGCGGGGGAATCTAACTGTCGAATGACTTTTGTGGCAGTAATCCCATCCATTTCAGGCATTGATATGTCCATTAACACGATGTCATAGGGAATGTTTTTAACGGCTTCAACCGCTTCTTTCCCATTGCTGGCGATATCAACCGACAGGCCTGACATTTCAAGCATGGTCCTTAAAACGATTTGATTGGCCGGATTATCCTCCGCCATAAGAATACGAAGGTTTGAAGATACAGTATTTTGGCTATCTAACGTTATCTCGCCGTTGGTGATCATTACATCCTGCTTTTCCGCGAGCTTTAATGTGACTTCGACACGAAATGTTGAACCAATGCCTACCTCGCTTTTCACGGAAATTTCACCACCCATTAAATCGACCAGTTGTTTACAAATAGTGAGTCCAAGGCCACTGCCTTCGTGAGTGCGGTCGTAGGTATTTTCTACCATTGTGAATTCATCAAAAATGGTTTTTAAGTGCTCGGTGTCTATGCCTATTCCTGTGTCTTGCACCTCAAATACAATGGTACTTCGAGTAGCACTTTTCGATAGGCAACGTAACGCGATGGTAATGTTACCTGTCGACGTATGTTTTATGGCGTTAGATAAGAAGTTGAGCACGATTTGTCGAATACGGTCTCCATCTCCAATGAGATACTGAGGCGTATTTTCATCGATGTCAGCGCAGAGAGATAAACCTTTTCCTTCAGCATTGGGACGCAAAATCTCAGCGGTCTGATTGATAAGTGCATAAATATCAAAAGGACTGTTTTCTAAGGAAAGCTTGCCTGCTTCCATTTTTGAAAAGTCCAAGATGTCATTGATTATCGCCAAAAGTAGCTCGCCGGAATCGCGTGCAGTTTTTACCAGCATCCCTTGGTCAGGCGTGAGTTGTGTTTCTTTTAGTAGCCCAAGCACACCTAACACACCGTTCATGGGTGTGCGTATTTCGTGGCTCATCGCAGCTAAAAACCGTCCTTTGGATTCACTGGCTTGTTCTGCTTCTTTATGCGCCTGACGCAATACCGCTTCGTAGTGCTTTTGTTCCGTTAAATCGAAGAAGTGCGCAACATAGTGGCTAAGCAAACCGTCTTCACCCATTACTGCGGTCATGCTCATTCGTACTGTGAGTTCATGCCCATTTTTGTGACGCAACGGAAGTTCGCCATTCCAAACACCTTTTTCGAGCAGGTCGCTCCAGATTAATTTGTGAAAGGTTGAGTCTTCGGGGTTTGCAGAGAGAGTCCGTGGTTTTGCACCTTCAACTTCCTCCCGTTTATAACCGGTTACTGCAGTAAACGCTGGGTTAGTTCGGATGATGTGTCCCTTACTATCCGAGATGAACATGGCGTCTGAAACGTTAAATGCATGTGCTGCGAGTTTGAGTTCGGTCTGGTCGATTAGCCGCTGGGTGATATCACGAATGTAAGAAACGAAGATGTAGCCTTGCGTCGTCTTTGCCGCTGAAATTGAAATCTCGATGGGGAATTCGCGTCCACTCCTGCGTATCGCAGCTAGCTCAATACGCTGGTTTAGAACAGGACCTTCCCCTGTTTTAAGAAAGTGTTGCATGCCTTTGATATGTGCTTCGCGCAGCGCCTTAGGAACAAGCGTGTCTGCCATGGTTCGGCCAATAATTTCATGCCGTTCCCAGCCAAATAACTGTTCAGCAATAGGGCTAAATTCAATGATGATGTCTTGGTCATTTGCAACAATGATGGCATCGTGAGAAGCGTTATAAATAGCAAGATTTTTCTCTTCAATTTGCTTCGCTTCAGCGAAAGTAAACTTTTGGTCGCGAAGTGATTCTTGCAATTTGTTGTTGCTGGAATCAATTTTTGACTGCATATGTTCAATCAGAGCAACCGACGCACTAATTTCATCGTTCCTGGGTATCAACTCAGGTCGTTCCAGCATGCTGATGCTGCTTTCGCAGAGCTTTCGGAGTGGACGTGTCACGGCAATGGTGACCACATACATCATGATGATAGCCAAGATTCCAATGGTGGCCGCACCGTACATCAATAGACGACCAAATGGGGAAGACACGGCGTCTGAAAAGTGGTTTCGGTATCCAACGGATATTTCTGCGATGGGAAGACCATCTTCGTAGAGCCGCTCTTTGGCGACGGTAATGTCGTCTTCTAGCCCGTGGTTTTGACTATGGGCGATGATCTGGTCGTTAGCAGAAATGGTGACAAAGGCGATGTCGTCATGCTCAGTGAAGTCTTTGGCGAGCGCGCGCAACGCACTAAAATCCTCGGCAAGTATATATTTCGTAGACCCGATGGAAACCATTTCTACGATTTCTTTGGCTCGATGACTTAATTCCTCAGTTTTTGCCTGCTGGAGAAACTGAAAGGTGTAGGTCATAAAAAGCACGAGGACGGCAGTAAAAATGATCATGGTACCGAAAACAGCTTTCAGCCTGATGTTCAACGTCTACCCCCTAATGCAGAATCAATACTTAGAATGAAATTCAATATTAAGACAATGTTATGCATTGAGTTTAGTACAGAAATGCAGTCCTTTAAGGGTCTCTGTGTTTTCTTTGTATTAATACGATGGTGGCATCATCTCGGTAGCGATCGCCGTGTAAGTCAAAGGTGTGCATAATTTCTTTAGCGGCAACTTGTATCGGAAGATCCCATGTTTTTTCAAGGTTCTCTATCACCTTGGACTCAAGGGTCTTACGGCTATTGTCATCCTCCGCAGCTTCGAACAAGCCATCGGTGTAAAGAACAATCCGCTCCCCTTGCTCCAACTGAAAAAACAAGGTTTCGTATTCTGCGCCATATACCACCCCGGGCAATATGCCGCCGAGTTCTAGGAGCTGCGCACCGTCTCGATTGACTTTGAAAGGTGCAGGATGGCCTGCCGAAGCGATATCTATACGTCCGTCTTCTCGGAGAACGGTTGAACAGCAGGTTAAGATGACTTGAGAAAGTAGCCCATCTTCTAGCGCACTATCTGACAGTCGGCTTAGCAACGTAGAACAGGGGTCTGGTGCGTCGTCCATGTGGTACATAAGGCCGCGCAGATAGCCACCAAACGCGTAAGAAAAGAACTTTGCTGCCACGTCGTGTCCCATGATATCGACGAGATTAATCATAATGCGATCTTCACTCTCTCGAAACAGGACAAGGTCTCCGCCACCAATCCCTGTATTTCTATTTGCCACGGCGAGCTCCCACCCGTGGCTTTGGTGAGGCAGGGAAGGTGATAAGGCACTGGTGATGCGCTTGTTCACTTTATCGGTAAGCTGCTGATAAATTTGGCTTGAACGTTTAAGAACACGATTTGCACTGTCGAGCAATTTAGCCTTGCAGATTGGCTTGACGAGGTAGTCATCAATACCAAGCCCCGCCGCACTGCTGCGGGTTTCGGCGTTGTCAGCAAAGGTTAAGAAAATAAAAGGCGTGATGAGTGTGTTTGTTTGCTTGTGAAGGGCCTTTTTTAACGTTAAGCCGTCCATGCCTGGCATGCGAATATCAGAGATGACGAGATCAATATCATGAACGGATAGCTGATGAAGAGCCTGCTCCCCGTTTTCAGCTTCGACGATACTAAATTGCTCCCCTAAATAGGCACTGTATAGTCGGCGTTGGCACTCGTCGTCGTCAACAATTAAGATTCTCGGCTTTTCTTGGTTTTTTTGTATTTGCCATTTAAGCGTTAGGCGATTTGCACCAAACGTAGAACGGATAACGTATTCCATCTCATCGGACAGACTTTGCATGAGAGCCAGCCCGCGACCGCCTTCTTTTTCTTCAAATGTATCAAGTGATTGAACGCGATTAGGCAGAGTGGGGTTCCAGCTTTGTCCATCATCTTCAAGATGAAGCTGCCAACTGTTATTCACACATTCGATGTTAATAGAGATAAATGTTGGCTGTGGTTCTGCATGTTCTGCAAGATTTGCGGCAGCCTCAGAAAAACAGAGCTGGATTTTATTGATCAGGCTTTCGGGGACATTCTTTTCTTCAAGGGTCGCCTTAATGATGTTTCGTGCGGCACTGATGTTTTTATGCGTTACGGGGCGACATTCATGTTTGACGATACTCACCATTCCTATATCTCCAACGATAGCAGGTGACTTTTAAGGATCATGATCCGTAGCTTTTTCGATAAACGGGGTAGGAAGCGATTAAGTCTGCCTACTTCTCGCAAAATCTCATGCTTTAAAGACGGGTTTTCCTTGTCGTTCAGTACGCAACCAAGCACATGCGCGCCTGCATCATTAAGCTTTTTAACGGATTCTGATGCTTGCGCCTCGGTTGTTTGTCCTGCCATTACCACAAGAATCGTACCGTCGGAAGATGCGGCTATCCGCTCAGGAGGGATATTGTTTGCGTTCATTCGCGCAATTGGAGAGGTATCAAAGATAATCAGGTCATAGTCTTTATGCCATTGTTCAATATACCTTTCCAGCGACCCAGGTCTGCGCAACTCCATGATGGTTTCACGCTTTGAGGGGGCAATAATACCTGTAAAGTAGGCTTGTTCTCCCGATACACCGACTAGCTCTGGGCTGGGTAAGTAATGGTTATCGTAAGAACTTAGCGTCATGCCCTGACTTTCCAAACTTGGGTGATAAAGGTTTAAATCGACTACCAACGTTGATTGACCACCCAATAGAGAACGCTGTGCGAGGGCGGTTGCAAGAGAGGTGACACCTTCGCCAGATTCGGTCGCTGCAATGGTAAGGGTTTTATAGTCGTTGCGAACAATCTGGTAATAAATACGTTCGACTTCGAGGTTCGACGGAGGAATATTCATTACAACACTCCTATTAGTGCAGCGATGCCTGCAAGTTGGAACAGATCCGTAATCCCTTGGCGAATTTTCTCTGCGGTACTCTCTTCTTTTGTGGGTATGTAGATGGTGTCTCCTGCTCGAATGACGGGGAGATCTTGGAAACGGGCTGTTCGACTAAATTCGGAGAGGTTGAAGGTTTGTGCTTGGTCGCGACAGCATGAAACATTTACGACGGTAATTTTCTCAATGTATGCGTTAGAGCTGGGGCCGCCAGCTTCCGCGAGCAAATCGAGAATGGTCATATGATCGTCGAAGGTATAACGGCCGGGTTTGTTTATCGCACCGAGCACACGAATGGTGACCTCTTTAGGTCTGTCTAACCAATTCGGGTTTTTTTCGGGAACATAAATGGTATCGCCAGTTTTGACGTTGGGCAGAATCGTGGTATCACCTGTTTCGAAGAACAGGGCCAGATTTACCTTAGAGACACGCGCATATTTCCCGTCTAGATGCGTAATTCGAATGTTATGAAGGTCGGCGTTTGCCGTTGGCCCGTCTGCTGCCGAGAGAATGTCGAGAAAATGCATTTCGTCTGTGAATTTGTAACGTCCGGGCGCACCAACCTGACCAAAAACATAAATAGAGGTATCTGAGCTTTGGCGAATCCACTTGGCTTTGTTGTCGACTGGATCATCGGGTAAGTCATGAACGCGAATCGTGGTTCCAGCGGTAACCGGTGGCAATGCGCTGTCGGATTTTCCCTCTTTGATATGTTTATCCAAATTGAAAAGGTGCACCTTGCTTTTGTTCTCGCTAATGGGTGTGACGACTTCGATCTTGCTGGTGTCAGCGCGTGACGTTGGGCCACCAACGTGAGCGAGTAAATCAAGGAATGACATTTCAGATGACCATTCAACGCGGCTTGGACGCAGCACTTCACCGATGACACGAACCGCGCGATCGGGTGAGACTTTCAGCCAAGATTTCTCGTTGAGGTCGAGTTTCTCCGGCACAAAGATGGCGTCACCCGCTTGAACTAATGGCATTGGGGCATCCATCTTTCCTTCCGAGAACAAGGTCAGGTCGAAGGGAACGGTTGTGCCATCGGCTTTGATCACCCGTATTTGTCTGCTTTCTGCAAAGCGTGTTGGGCCGCCAGCGTTGGCCAGAATATCCATAAAGGTCGCATTTTCTTTGCCTTCATAGGCTCCCGGTTTGGCGACTTCACCCATGACGTAAACCGTGTTTGAGCCCGTTTTTATTTCTTCTTCTTGTTTGGGGACAAAAATGGTAGAGCCTTCGACAATATTGGGCAGCAACCCTTCGTCTCCACTATCAAGGTAACGTTTTAGGTTAAACAGCTTGGGTTCATTGCCAGAAATTACACGAATTTGTTCTACGGCAGCATAGCGTGTTACACCACCCGCACGCATTAAGAGGTCGACGAGGTTGTTCTCTTCTTTTGCCGAGAAGCTGCCGGGTCTAATCACTTCGCCGAACACTTTTATGGCTTTGCGATCTTCTGCCGCATCACCGGAGTCGGCCAATTTTGACGGGTCGAAGTTCTGCTCCACGTTGCCAATCATGGGGGAAGCAGGCACAAATAAGGTATCTAACGATTGGAGGGTAGGGAGGAGGCTGTCGTCACCCGTGTCCAAAAATTTCTTGTAGTCGAAGGTAAGCAGTTCACCGTTTCGTCGAAGTTGCATCTTATCTAGCTGTGCGCCAGAGCGCAGGCCGCCAGCAGCATACAATGCCATTTGTATTGATGCATTGCGTTGCAACGTAAATTCACCAGGCTCAGCAACATAGCCTTGAATGGTCACTAACAGCTGTCGCTTACTGACAAAGACTTGCAGCGAGGAAAGATCACGGATAACTGAGCCCAGTGTTTCTTTTACCGCTTCGGCCAACTCGGCTTCTGTCATACCTTGTGCTTGGATCATGCCGACTTCCGGTAAGGTCAATCGCCCTTGTCGGTCAACTTGAAACTCTTTGTTAAGGCTGACTTCACCGGGAAGCATGATGGCTATCTGATCGCCGACTTGCGCGCGATATTCTTCCGCCTGACTAAACGCTGAAACGAATAACAGGAGTAAAATAGCAATTAGCAGTTTCTGCATCACTGACCTCCCATTAGCATCTCGGCCATGCTTGAATCCGACATTTCAACCAATTCAACGGATACACGTCGGTTAACCAATCTAACCTCTGGCGCGTTTCCCTCAAACAGTGGGTCGGTAGACCCTACGGCTGCAACCGTGATTCGTGACGGTACAATGCCGAAAATTTGCAGATAACGTTTTACTTGATTGGCGCGGGCGAGGGATAGCGTCTTGTTCGCTGCAGAGTTACCAATGGAGTCGGCATGACCCGTTACCTTCAAATGGTATTGCGGTAGGTCTCTCAGCAGGTGAGATGCTTCAGCCAAGTGCCCCATGTACTTAGGATTCACTTCAGGTGAATTGAATGCAAATTGGTTGTCTGCGTTGAGCATGCCATAGATTTTGGCAATGAGTTCACGGGTTGCATTTTCATTTTGCCCCGGAATGACACAGGCTCTGCTGTCTTTGACGGCATCGAGTTGTTTCTCGAGTCTTTCTAACGCTTCTCTTTGAATAATAATGTCATTTGCTGCGTCAAACTCTAGACCGCCAATCAGTTCACGAACGATGCGATCTTGCAGTTTCCTTGCTTGAACGACGGAGGCAGGGAAGCAAAGTTCAGCACCTTCAAGGACGAGAATATCGAGGTGTCTTGCTGCGAGTTCCCATTCAAACCGTAATCCATGTTCAGGGCCTAACGGTTGGTCAGGTAGCACCGGAGGTAAAGAAGAATAATGGTGTTCCGCCATGCCGCCTTGGCCATGGTCTGGAAACATTGAGCATCCCGACAAAACTACAATCGGAAGAATAAGCGTGAGCAATTGTTTCATGCCTTCCCCCTTTTGATTGGGCTCGTGTTTAACCAGTAGATTGGACGGAATCTACAGATATCGCACTGTCAATACGAAGCAACCGTATGATTTCCATGGGCTGTCCGTGAACCTCTATCAATGAAAGTGATTTGCCTTGGGCTTTAAGGCGTTTGAAAAGAAAGACGATGGCTCCAATCCCAGAGCTATCAAGAAAATCTACGCCAGCCATGCTGATGGTAGTGTCTTGAAGAGCGTCACTGCTGACGAGTTGATCAAACTCGGGCTGTAGTTCGCTGCATCCTTGTGAATCCATGTCTCCATTGATACGAATAAGCTGAGAACCATCCTCTTGTTTGATTGTTTCAATTTGCATGGTTTTCCGTCTCCCCTGTGTAGATACACGACATAAAGCTAAAAGCGTGCCAGTTCGTTTAAAGTTAACGTTAACAACTACTTATCGTTTTGCCGTGACAGAGTTCGACGAAGCTTTCTCAAATTGAATCTGATTTTGAGAAAGTAAACCGTACAGCGGAACACCATCAACTAAAGCAGCTAACATCCTGAATGTTAGCTGCTTTCTTCTTAAAGGCTCGGGCTTTTAAAGACGAGCATTTTGTCTCTTGTCATTTCGTGCATAGAATACTGGATCCCGCCTAACCCGATTCCTGAAGAATCCCTGCCTCCAAATGGCATCCAATCGACACGAAACGCAGTGTGGTCATTCACCATCACTGCCGTCGCGTTCAACTGCTGCGTGACGTTAAGGGCATCTTCTAAGTCATTGGTAAACACAGAGGCTTGGAACGCGAAGGGCAGTCCATTTGCGCGGTTAATGGCATCTTGTTTATCGCCGTATGCATATACGCAAATCACAGGGCCAAAGATTTCCAACTGCGATACCCGCACATCTTCGGGTGGGTTGAGTAACACCGTTGGCGCGAAACAGGTATCTGACAGCCTTTTCCCGCCGCACAGCACTTCTGCACCAGCGTCGATAGCCTCGTTAACCCACTCTTCCACGCGATCAACCTCGCGAGGCAAAATCAAAGGGCCAACTTCGGTGTTTGGATCGAGCGGATCGCCCACCTTCATTTTGTCGCCTTCTGCGGCGAGTTTAACGGCCAGTTCTCTACAAAGTCCTTGCTGCGCATAGATACGTTGAACGGACACACACACTTGGCCCGCGTGGTAAAAGCCGCCTTTTGCAAGCACTGGGACGATTTCGTCAATATGTGCACTGGTATCGACAATGACTGGCGCGGCGCCGCCGTGTTCCAGCGCACAACGTGTTCCTGGGGCTAGCTGAGAGCGGAGCATCCACCCGACGTTGGCAGAACCAATGAAAGAGAGGAAATTGATTCTAGGATCAGAGACCAATTTGCTTGCTGCGTCATTCTCACAAACCACCGCCTGACACCATCCTTTGGGTAGGCCTGCTTCATGAAGTATTTCAACCAAACGTAGACAAGACAGTGGGGTAGTGAGCGCGGGTTTTACAACAACAGGGCAGCCAACGGCAATGGCGGGTATGACCTGATGCACGATGAGATTTAGCGGATGGTTAAATGCACTAATGGAAGACACCACCCCAATGGGTTCACGAATGGTAAACGCTAAGCGGTTAACCGAGGCGGCGGTTTGTCCCATCGGGATTTGTTCGCCCTTAATTTGAGGGATATGCTCAATCGCAAGTTTCACGCCGTTTATCGCGCGTAACACCTCAACTTTCGAATCGATATAGGGTTTGCCACCTTCTTCTGCAGCAAGGCGCGTTAACGATTCGACCTGAGAAGACATGATCTCAATGGTGCGTTCAAGAATTTCAATTCGCTGGTGGGGAGGCAGCCACGTGCTGCGATCCAGAAATAGCTGATGCGCAGTGGCGATGGCTGAGTCAACCTCAGCCTCGCTTTGTAAAGGCACACTGCGTATCAGCCCCCCGTCAAAAGGGCGATATACATTTAGCTCTGACATATCTGACCTCATCCGATAGAGCGGCTTTCTTTAATCAATACATTCAAAATCGAGTGATTGAGAGAGTAATCAACTGGAAGGTCGATTAAATGCACGCCTTTGGTGTTTAGCGCGTGTTTTAAGATAGATTGGAACTCATCATGGCTGTCAGGACGGTGACCTATCGCACCAAAGCTGTTGGCGTATTTCACGAAGTCTGGGTTATTGAAATCGAGCCCGAAATTGTCAAAGCCCATGCCTTCTTGTTTCCATTTGATCATGCCGTATGCGCTGTCGTTAAGAATAATGACAACCATGTCCAATCCCATGCGGACGGCAAGTTCCAATTCCTGAGAGTTCATGAGGAAGCCGCCATCACCATTGACGGAAACGACCTTCTTGTCAGGATTTAGCTGTTTGGCAGCCATGGCTGATGGTAAGCCTGCCCCCATTGTTGCAAGCGCGTTATCTAACAGCAGGGTGTTATTGGAATGGCACAGATAGTTGCGGGCAAACCAAATTTTGTACACGCCATTGTCCAAGGTAACAATGTCTTCATCACCGAGTTCATCACGCAAGATTTTCACCAAACGTTGAGGCAAAATAGGGAAGCGGCGATCTTCAAAATATTTGGTCGTGCGCTCATCGACATTGGCTTTAACTTTGCCAAAGAACGTCATGTCCTGTTCAAGCTTACCGACTTTGTCAGTCAGGCGGCTAACAGACGAGCAGATGTCGCCGACAACGTTAATCTGCGGGAAATACACCTCATCAGTGCGCGCCGCAAAGAAATTAACGTGAATGACTTTTGTCCCGCCTTTTTCCATAAAGAAAGGCGGCTTTTCGATGACATCGTGGCCAACATTGATGATCACATCTGCACGC
This sequence comes from Enterovibrio qingdaonensis, assembly GCF_028683135.1. Taxonomy (GTDB): domain Bacteria; phylum Pseudomonadota; class Gammaproteobacteria; order Enterobacterales; family Vibrionaceae; genus Enterovibrio; species Enterovibrio qingdaonensis. Next base: position 6,752 of record NZ_JAJUBB010000026.1, on the reverse strand, counting down.
TCAATCGCGCAGTGGAGAAAATCGTGGCTGGAAAGGGCTGCGGTGCCAATAAAACGCTCATGGCGTTCATCAACCACACCTTTACCCATTTGCGTGTTGAAGAAATAGATGCCCGTTTTATCAATGAAGTCTCGCAGGGCTTTACTTGAACGCTTACGATTTGCGCCAGCCCCAATGAGCAGTAACGGCATTTTTGCGTTTTTAATCATCTCTGCAGCTTGCTCTAAGCAGAGATCGTTCGCATCGGGGCGACGATGAGAGACCACATCGAAAATAGATGCACCCGAGTCTTCTTCCGCAATATCTTCAGGCAGTTCCAGATAACCTGCACCGGGTCTTTCTTCGGAGCAGACGCGGAACGCTTCTCTGACCATCGCAGGCACATTGTTTCCGTCGACGATTTGCTCTGAATATTTAGTAATAGGCTTCATCAGATTGACGACATCAACAATCTGGAATCGACCTTGTTTACTTTTACGAATCGGTTTTTGACCACCCAACATGACCATGGGCATTGCACCGAGCTGCGCATAGGCGGCGGCAGTCACGAAGTTAGTCGCACCTGGCCCTAAGGTAGAGAGACAAACTCCCGGTTTACCGGTGAGTCGTCCATAGGTAGCAGCCATAAAACCGGCGGCTTGCTCATGGCGCGTCAAGACCAGTTCAATGGGGGAATCTTTGAGTGAATTGAGGAAATCGAGGTTTTCTTCACCGGGAATGCCGTAAATGTATTCGACACCTTCATTTTCGAGTGCTTTGACAAATAAATCGGATGTTTTCATCGTTATCTCTCATTTCTCGTTTTGGTTCCATTTCCCTTTACGCAACGAGATTGAGAGAAAATGCTTAACTGTACCCAAACGAGGAGAGTTAAGAATTCTGACTCACTTGTAAGACATCTGCTTACTTCTCAATAACGAAAGGCTCACTTCAGTGTAGTCACAGACCGAGAAAACTGACCAAAAAGCGGGTGGTTATGGTTCGAATTGTGCTTGAAATGAGCCTCAAGCAGTCATTCGTCGAAAGTTTGTAGCAGTTGTAGAAAGGATTATTCTGGTCGCTAAGTTGCGTATTGGCTTATTTCAATGCGAAGTGTTTGTCTGAAAACTCGTCACATAGGGCGAATTTAAACCGTCTAAACACAAAGCGGGTCATGGAGTGAGCAGTTGAACGTTTTCGGCTTTACAGCAAGTCACCACATCATTATGATGGCGGCCATACGGAGAGATGGCTGAGTGGTTGAAAGCACCGGTCTTGAAAACCGGCGTGCGTTTATAGCGCACCTAGGGTTCAAATCCCTATCTCTCCGCCAAATTAGAAAAGGCCGCTGAATTATCAGCGGCCTTTTTGCGTTTTTATGCCTCGATGAGATAGGGGTGCAGAGCTCTAGCCAGGGTTCAGCCGAGCGCAGCGAGACAACGTTGCTCGGCGAAGCCGAAGAAGCAACGGCCCGAAGGGAAGGGCGCGGAGCGACCGCATAAATCCCTATCCCTCCGCCAAATTAGATTAAGCCCGCTCACTGAGCGGGCTTTTTCGTATCTGGAATAAGGCCAATACCGATAACAGATGAACGTGCTGAGTTATTGGCGGTAATTTTGATAAGCGATAATGTGAGATGAATAGTACGAGACCAAATCTTGGTTTCATCGATTATTATTCATGGCTGTCAAATATGCACCTCAACATAACGGCAAGACGGATAGAGAACATCAAAGGAAATGAGCTCTCGAACTGCCGCCACCCTAAACCATCTCAATATAATATCACTCTGAATATATAGAATATTTCCCAACCAACCAGTGAGAAACGTGACACTTTTCAAGTACGGAATATCTTACTTTGTGATAGATTAAAGTAGGTTTTATAAGGCATTTAAGCGGTGGTTGCGTTCGGAGAAGCAAAGGGCGGTAGCTTAGGGTGTTTTTGCCTGAAGGTGAGTTCATAGCTCTAGAGCGCAAGTGCAATGTTGACACCGAACTGCTTAACTTTTTTCATGCGAAATGTCGGTAGCAAGTCTTAACTAAGCGCACAAAGTCAAAATTGATGCTTGATTAGTTCGGTACGCCACTGTTTTCAAGATGTATTTCAACAACATTTTAAGTGACTAAAAAATGGCCAAGTTTTCCGCTAATAAGTTGCTATTTTTATATTCAAGTAATGAGGACGATGAGTGAGTAGTAACTTAGATAAAATGACAATTTTTAGAGCTAAAGCCTCTGTTAAAAGTTTCTCGGCTATATTCGATATATCAACGGAGCCGTTGCCTCAATTTACGTATCAGAGTAATGGATTTGAGATTGAAGGAATTGTAAAGTATGCTGATGTTGGTGGTAAATCAAAAACGGAAGCAGATTATCCTTGGATGGTAATGCTCAATGGCCTTAGTGAAAATATAAACCTTAAGTTTTCTAATAAAAACACGTCACCTTCAGCTGTCTTGTGTTTAAAAATAACTCGCGATGTCGATGACACACTATTCTATGTTTTAACTTTTGGCATGCACACCTCTAGATTTATCAATTCAGATAAGTTAGTGAATGATTTTGGTATAAAGGTGGCGATGAACATATGTGACCATAATAACCTAAGAAAAGTTAACACTACGACGCACTCATCTGTCTCGACATTAACTGATCGACAAGCGAGTAAAGGTGCAAATCTAGAAATATTTGACATAAATGATGAGAAAGAGTTTTTTAGGTCCATATCTGGGTCAACTTATGAGAATTACCCATATATAAAATCATTCTCGGGGAAAAGTTCCATTACCGTAAATATCAAGAAAGGAACGAATGTAACCGATGATGGAATAATTGATATACTGTTAAATCTTGAAGAAGCCTATAATCTAGAAGAGTACAAAGAAAAGTTTCCTTCTTATGGCAGGCTTGATTATGTAAGCGATGAAGATGAGGTTGACAAACTAAATAAAGCACTATTTAATCTGTTGAAAAATAAAGAATATTCATGCGTTAATTTATCTCCTAGCGTCATAATGGACGATAATGTTTCCTATTTTTCATATAAAGACCCTGAAGCAGACGAACCCTTTGATAAATTCGAAGACCTTAATATATCAGATCTTGTTGATCAAAATTATGGGTTTACCCAAAAATCTTCCATTAAGACCGTTTTAAATTGGAAGGTGTACTACGTGAACACCTCAGAAGACATATTTACCATGAGGGCTTATAACTGTCTGAATTGTGAGCTTGAGGAGAATGGTATAACTTATATTTTAAGCTCTGGAGTGTGGAGAAATGTTAGTTCCGACTTTAAGTGTGAAGTTGAATCATATGTAATAAACAACATAAAAGATAGGTCTAATGAATATTTGCCGAACGACATTTCAATTCGCTGTGTAGTCAAAGAAAAAGGTATTGATGTAGTAAAGTTTAAGGAGGAGGCCTATAATTCATATGTTGCAAAATCAAACTCTGAGATATACTTATTTGATAAGGCAAAAATCAATATAGCAGGGAAAAATAGATATGAAATATGTGACCTATTACACAAGGACAAGCAGTTAATTCATGTAAAAGTATTAAAAGGTGGCACAAGTTCACTAAGTCATTTATTTGTTCAATCTAGATTTTATACAGATGCATTTGTAAAAGATATAGATACAAGAAAGGCTATGATTAAATTCATTAATGAGAATGAAAATCCAGAGAATGCAAATAAAGATAAGGGTGAGTTTCTTTCAATAATTAAAGAAAAAAGGGCTGAACTACAAGAGTCAACATTCTCAGTTTTGCTTTGTATTTTGACGTATGAAAAAGAAAAGAATATTGATGATTTACCTTTTATGGCTAAATATGAGCTAGCCAATACCCATAAATATCTTATCGATGAGCGTGGTATTGAATTGGCATATGCTATAAGGCTTGTGAACAAAAGAGCATAAAGTAGGGGCTGGAAGAAAGACTGCTACTTTAAGAAATTGACAACTCAATGTATTGACTAATACTGTGATTTGCCAATGTTGGTGATATTCAATAACAAATGCTCACCAGTGCTGGAGAATTAAAAATAATCTTAACCTCTTTGGTGCTTTTCGAAATAAGAATAGTCAGATGGACACCTGATACGTAAAAACGTTTGAAAGGAAATTTATCTGTCAGGTGACTTGGATCCTGATACCCTTTATCGATTAATATAAAGTAACGAGTGATTACGAAGGGTGATAAAATTCCTTATCTTGTCACTTGGGCTTTTATGTTTTTCTAAAGGCGTTTCCCCCCCCTATTTTCTTTTGTGTTAAATCGTTGAGTTGTCCGCTAATGAATGATTGGTTTTATATATAATCAGAATTAAGATGTCTATAGATAATAAGGATAAAAATGAAATTATCAGCATTGTTAATCGAAAACTTTAAAGGTATCAAGTCGGAAGTTAAAGTACTAATTGATAATGTTGTGATCTTAATTGGTCCAAATAACTGCCGAAAATCAACAGTGTTAGATGCTTATGAAGCCTACTTCTCTGTAGGCTCTGCACTTTCACGTGATTACTTCCACAATCAAAGTGATTACTTCCACAATCAAAGTGATTCATTGCCGATTTCTATCACAGGTGTTTTTACAGATATATCTTCTGATGATCTGAATAGTATTGGTCAAGAGTGGCTAATTACAGCTGATCAAGAGTTTGGTGATTGTGCAAAGTTTAAATTTGTTTGGTCAAAAGCTGACGAAAAAGCGAAGAAGTTTAGCTTTAGTAATAAAACTAATGCATTTAAGCCTGGTGGCGGTGGTGGTTGGAATACAATCCTTATTAGTCGTCTACCTATGCCGATACGAATTAACCCTACTGATAATACCGAAGCTCTAGAGCAGGTGGTAAAAGAGTTAATCTCAAAAAATGCCGCTGCAAAAATAAAGCAAGACAAATCTAAAGTTGCCAAGATCATGGCTGAAATTGATGCCCTTGCCAAAGAGGTTGAAACTGAGTTGTCTAATGAAATTTCATCAATTAGCACTAGCATTCAAACTGAAGTTGATAAGATGTTTAAAGGCATGAACGTTAAGTTTGAAGCTGGCGTTGGTAAATTCGACCCAGAAAAAGCAATCAAAGAGGGTAGCCGGTTCATCTTCGAAAATAATGGAAGCTCAGCGCCGCTTGCAAATCAAGGTTCAGGTGTCCAGCGTTCATTTTTGTGGGCTGCAATAAAAACTCTCAGCTCTCAAGGACTATTGAAAAAAGGTCGTACTGCTATTGATGCCGACAAACCCAAAGTGTTGTTGATTGATGAACCGGAAATCAACATGCATCCTGCGGTTATTCGGTCGGCATGTGAGGCAATTTATGCGTTAGCAGAGTTAGATGGATGGCAGGTGATTTGTACAACACACTCTCCAGTTTTTATTGATTTAACGAAAGATCATACGACTCTCATCAAGGTTTCAAACCTAGTTAATGATGTTTTGTACTACCAGACGGATAAATCAGCATTTTCACCAGATGAAAAAGACAACTTAAAGTTTTTGAATCGTTGTTGCCCAACAGTCAACGAGTTCTTCTTCTACGATACTGCTTTACTAGTGGAGGGAGACACAGAATATTTAGCGTATCAAGACCAGATAAAACGACATAATCTGGCTATGACACACTGTGTAATAAACTGTCGAGGTAAAGCAAACATCCCTACGTTTATCAAAATATTCGACCAATTCGGCGCAAAAGCAGTGGCTATACACGATTTGGATACCAAGCTTAACAGCAATGGTAAGAAAAATGCCATGTGGACTATTAATGAAAAAATTAGACTTGCTGCTGACGCAACTAATGGCAGGGTTCAAACGCTAGTTCATGTACCAGACTTTGAGGGTGACTATTTAGATGAGTCACCACAAAAAGATAAGCCATATAATTTGTTCAAGCACATTACAGCCTCAGATTTTGAAAGTAGCCCAAGATATGACAGGCTGCGGTCTTCCTTAATGGATATCGAATCAGGTTGCCATAGTGGTCTATATACTAAAGTCGCTGAACTAGAGGCGAAAATATAGGCTGATAAAAGGTACATACTATATAAAACAGCCCAACCCTTACTAACCCACCAAATCAAAAGCCCGCTCACAGAGCGGGCTTTTTCATATCTAAAGCAAATCACTGACTAAGCACTAGCAAAAATCCAGGGACACACACTTTAATAAGATCACAACTCAACGCCTTGACCAACACCGTGAACTCCCCCTACATTGGCGGCATTCAGCCAGATATACCTGCCATGTTTGACGGATCAACGAATTTTCCTACCCTTTAGGTCTTTTTCAAATAACCGAAAACTCAGAAAGGCATCTGATAGGTATAAACAATGAGTGAAAAGAGGAAATTAGTGGTCAGGTAGTCTAAGACCTGACACCCTTTGGCGATTAAGGTGAGGCAATGCAGCTTTCACCGCTGATTCTGAGCCTACAATGTTGCCTCGCTCTATTCGGGTACAGGTGTTTAACCAACAATCAGGGTCTAATCCAAGCCGTGCAAGCAATGGCGGTAAGGTATTTTCAATATGGCCACGTTTATCGTCTCGTATCTGTCGCCCTGTCCACTCGACCAACTCTAAATAATCCATCAACCGAAAAGGTATGCCTTCAGGCATGTTTTCTCTTGGGTTGCCGGAAAAAGGAAACAAGCAGGGAGCCGTGGGTTCATCCTTTAGCAGCGACGCTAAACGGGCTTTTACTGATGTATGTGCAGACTGCTCAGGGGTAGGTGCTATCGCTGCACGAACGGGGTTTAAATCCACA
>NZ_JAJUBB010000025.1 GCF_028683135.1 Enterovibrio qingdaonensis | reverse complement strand
TGAAGGTTTTACCCTTAATGTGTCAGCGGACACTGGCATTGTTGTCGATGGCACCGACGCGTCTTTGACCCTGACAGACGGCAAAGATGCAACCATCTCTGATGATGGTAACGGCCCAGGTAGCAATCCAGACAACGACATCCCAACCCTGCAAGTAAGCGGTGGTGGTGAGGTCAGCGAAGGCAAAGACATCACCTTTAACGTCAAACTCTCCAAGGCGGTCGATGGCGATGTCACTTACAGCTTTGACCTTGGTGGGGCCGAGATCAATTCCGAGGACATCACGGGGATCACCGTCAATGGTGAGCCTGTCAACATTGATGACTTCCTCAACGGGAATGTCTCTCTCTCGTTTGACGGCAACACCCAAGACTTCAAGGTGGTCATCGACACCCAAGGCGATAAGGTCTTTGAAGGCGATGAAAGCTTTACCCTTAATGTGTCAGCGGACACCGGTATTGTGGTCGATGGCGACACGGACTCGCTGGTACTGACTGGCAATGCGGATGCGACTGTCTCTGATGATGGCGTGATCAACGGCAATGACAAAGGCAACGACGACCGCCCGGCCCTCTCGGTCACCGGCGGTGGTGAGGTCAGCGAAGGCAAAGACATCACCTTTAACGTCAAACTCTCCAAGGCGGTCGATGGCGATGTCACTTACAGCTTTGACCTTGGTGGGGCCGAGATCAATGCCGAGGACATCACGGGGATCACCGTCAATGGTGAGCCTGTCAACATTGATGACTTCCTCAACGGGAATGTCTCTCTCTCGTTAGACGGCAACACCCAAGACTTCAAGGTGGTCATCGACACCCAAGGCGATAAGGTCTTTGAAGGCGACGAAAGCTTTACCCTTAATGTGTCAGCGGACACCGGCATTGTGGTCGATGGCGACACTGACTCGCTGGTACTGACAGGCAATGCGGATGCGACTGTCTCTGATGATGGCGTGATCAACGGCAATGACAAAGGCAACGACGACCGCCCAGACGTGGCGAGCATCACTAGCCCAACCGTGAACGAAGGAGACACGGCAACCTTCACCGTGACCCTGACCAACGAGAGCACTACCGACACCACAGTCACCATGACCTTGGCCAGCGGCAGTGCCGACAAGAACGTCGATTTCACGGACTCCAAGGTAACCGTCAACGGTAAAGAGGTGCCTGTCAACGCTGACGGTACCTTTGATGTAACTGTGTCACCGGGTGACACCGAATTCACCGTGGGCGTCAGCACCACAGATAACCTGGATGCCGACGGCAAGCCTGTGTTCGAAAACACAGAAGACTTTACCCTGTCCGGCAAAACCGATAGCCAGACCGATCCGGTTACGGGAACAGGTACCATCCTCGATAACGATGCACCTACCCTCAAGGTATCGAATGCTGGCAAAGTGGCCGAAGGCAGCGATGCGGTCTTTGACGTCGCACTGAGCAACGCAGCGCAAGACGAGGTGGAATACACCCTGACCCTCAATGGCATCGGTAAAAACCCCGCAGAGCTTCAAGATCTGCTCGGGGATGAAACGTCGTTGACAGTACACTTGCTGGATGAAAATGGTGCACCGCTGCTGGATGAAAACGACGATCCTATCACGGTCGAACTCTTCATTGATGGCAACACCCTGACCAATACTGTCACTCTGCCAGGCAACGTGACATCGTTCCAAGTCCAAGTCCCTACCTTCGACGACAGTGCGAAGCCGATTTACGAGGGTAACGAACGCTTTAAGCTGACCGTTGACGCTGACATTCTTGCGGACAGCGGCAATGACAAAGTGGGTAAAGCCACCATCGCTGACGATGGCACGGGCTCTAACCCACCGCCAGAAGGTGGCGATGACCGCCCGACCGTGTCTATCGACGGCAAGACCGAGGTCAACGAAGGCAAGAACGCCAAGTTCACCGTCTCACTCGACAACAAAGCGGACACCGATGTGACCGTCAAGCTGGTCTTTACTGCCGGTGACACAGAAAACGATGACCTCGGGAGCTTCCAATACAAGCTTGAAAATGGTCAATGGCAGACCGTGCCTGACAGCGGTGAAATCACGATCCCTGCGGGACAGGATGGGTTCGAGGTCCGTGTCAATGCCACACAAAATGACATCTACGAAGGTGACGAAAGCTTCTCCCTCGGTATCGAGGCAGTCGATGGTGTCATCATTGACACCAATGCAGACTCCGTGACCACCACCATCACCGATGGCGGCAATGGCCCGGGCAACAACCCGGACGACGACCGCCCGACCGTGTCTATCACAGGCCCTCAAGCACAAGTCAGCGAAGGTGATAGTGCCAACTTTACCGTCACCCTGAACAAAGCTGCAGAGACCAACGTCAAAATCAAACTGTCCCTGACTGATATCGACACCGACGCTGACGATCTGGGCGACATGACCGTCTCGTACGAGCTGAACGGCAAGACCGAGGTGATCACGGCGGACAGCAACGGCGATTACACCATTCCTGCTGGGATCACTGAGCTCAATGTCTCGGTTACTACTCATCAAGATACGGGCTACGAAGGCGACGAAGCATTTTCGGTCACTGTCACCCCGTCTGAAGGGGTGAGCGGCATTACCGACGGTAAGCTGGCTACAGATAACGCCATCGTGTCTGATGACGGTAAACTGGGTGACAATAATGACACCGACGGTGGCAATGATGACCGTCCAACATTAAACGTCAAAAGTCTCGGAGACATCGAAGAAGGAAACTTGGCAGCATTTAACGTTAAGTTAGGTAATGACGTTAAAGGCGACGTAACTTATACGCTCAAACTTGAAAGCAACGATGGTTTCAATCTTTCTGACATCACGTCTATTAACGTAAATGGCGATGAAATTACAGACCCTGACGGTATTGCTAGCTTCTTTAACCAAGGCCACAACCTGACACTTGCGGGCAATGATACGAACTTTAGCGTCATCATTAACACCAAAGAGGATAGTGAATTTGAAGGTTCTGAATCAGTCACGCTAAATGTGAAAACTGACGTCGCTTTGGCTGAGTCAGGTAACCAACTATCCGATACTGCGACGATCACGGATAACGACAATCCGCCTGTCGCTTTCGATGACTATGACGGTGACGGCAGCTACTGGGTGAACAACAGCGATGCAAACGGTATCTTCATTGCATTTAACGACATTACGAAAAACGATACAGATAAAGATGACGGAGACACTGTTTCTGTCTGGAACAAAGATGACTTAGAGAGCTTTACCCTAGTACCAAGCGAAGCCGGTTCTATTGCATTGAGTGACGATGGCGAAGGGCTCGTATTTACACCTAATCCAGAATTCAACGGCTCAGTTCAAATTGAGTACTTTGCGACAGATGGAACGAATAAATCACTCGAACCGGCCAATATCCATATCTACGTCAATGAAGTGAATGCGAACAATGATGGACTCTCAACTGCGTTCACGACCAGCAGTGCTGACGGATGGCAAAACTTGGGTGAGAATAAATATTTCACCATCAAAGCCTTCAAAATCGGCGATGACGGTAAGCGTGTTGAAGAAGGCGAGTTGATCACCGAAGGCTCTGAGCATATTCATAGATTAGGCATCGGTGTTGCCGATGCAGCGCGTGCTGACAGCCAAGGCGTGCCCTACCAAATCGAACACAACCATAAGTATGATGTTTCCGAGGCCATTCAAATTGATCTCAATAATCCGACATTCAGCATGGATGTGGGTATTGCGAGACTCGTTGCATCTGAAAACGGCGGCGAGGTCGGTAAATACCTGATCTACGACGGTGATGTATTAATTGATGAAGTCACCTTCTCATTTGAAGAGGGACACACTGGCATCATCAATATCAGCTCGGATGTTCCTTTTGACCGAGTGGTCCTGGAATCGAATGAACGTAAAGACGATGGCGACAGAAACGGTGGCGACTCTTCTGATTTCACCATTACATCTATTTCAGTACATACAGAGCAATACAAGGTCACTGAAACCAATACACTGGATTCAACTTCAACGGCACAAGGTTCATTGTTAGACAATGATAGTGACCCAGAAGGTCATAGCTTCCAAATCACGCAGATAAATGAAACAGACCTCAATTTTGACATCAACACCGGGTTCGCAACGGTTGAGTTCCCTGAAGGGACGCTGCGCATAAAAGCCGATGGTACCTTCGAATTTGATGCCAAAGACCAAGCATCACTGAAAAAAGGTGATTCTCAATCGTTCGACTTTGCGTACACCATAGAAGACGCGAAAGGTGACACTGACACAGCTAACGTCAAAATTACCATTGTCGGTGTCAATGAAGCCCCAATCGTCGAGGAAGTCACAGCACGCGCTAGTGAAGACGACCAGACGTTTGTTGTCGACCCGCTAGAAAACAGCAGTGACGGTGATGAAGGTGACGTGCTAAAAGCTGAAAATATCCAGCTTTCTAAAGGCAACACTGTGGGTATCAAGGTTGTAGACGGCAAGTTGGAAGTAGACCCGAGTGAATATGAGTATCTCGGCGAAGGTGAACAAGAAGAGATCACCTATACCTATGATGTCGTTGAGTATGAAGGCGACACTGAAATCTCTCGCACGCCGACCACGGCAACGATCACGATTGATGGTAAGAATGATGCGCCTCAAGCTGGGGACTATTTAAACAACCCAGATACCGGTAAAGCGTATTGGACCAACAATGATGTGGGGAAAATCGTCACTATCCCAGCTGACCTTATCCTCAGCAATGCCTCTGATGCCGATAAAACTGATGCGATTAAGATCGTCTTAAGTAGCCTCAAACTTGATGACCCGAACGCTGGTGACTTTGAGCTTGTTGTGAAAGTGTCTGAAAGCGAAACGAAAACCGTGTCAAAAGACTATCAACTGAAAGATAGTGAATCGCTGGAAAGTATCATCTTTACGCCAAATCCTGACTATAGCGGACAGGTAAACCTTAGCTATCAAGTCACCGATGGCATGAGTGATTCAAACATCGCCAATATTCCTATCATTGTGAACGCCGTTCATGCGAAAGATGACGGGCTCTCAACTGCGTTCACGACCAGCAGTGCTGACGGATGGCAAAACTTGGGTGAGAATGAATATTTCACCATCAAAGCCTTCAAAATCGGCGATGACGGTAAGCGTGTTGAAGAAGGCGAGTTGATCACCGAAGGCTCTGAGCATATTCATAGATTAGGCATCGGTGTTGCCGATGCAGCGCGTGCTGACAGCCAAGGCGTGCCCTACCAAATCGAACACAACCATAAGTATGATGTTTCCGAGGCCATTCAAATTGATCTCAATAATCCGACATTCAGCATGGATGTGGGTATTGCGAGACTCGTTGCATCTGAAAACGGCGGCGAGGTCGGTAAATACCTGATCTACGACGGTGATGTATTGATTGATGAAGTCACCTTCTCATTTGAAGAGGGACACACTGGCATCATCAATATCAGCTCGGATGTTCCTTTTGACCGAGTGGTCCTGGAATCGAATGAACGTAAAGACGATGGCGACAGAAACGGTGGAGACTCTTCGGACTTCGTCATCACCGAAATCACCGTCCATAGCACGGGTGTTTATCAAGTTATCGAAGGCGACACACTAGAATCCACAGCAACTTTTCAAGGCTCTCTGTTTAGCAACGACATCGATCCTGAAGGCCACACGTTTAGCATCACTGAAATCAACGGCGAACCGCTCGCCTTTATCGGTGACGAGGCGACGGTCGTCTTCGACGAAGGGATACTGACTATAAATGGTGTGACGGGAGAGTTTAATTTCGAAGCCAATGATCGTGACGAGTTGGGCCAAGGTGAAACCGATACATTTACCTTCGACTACACAATCAAAGACGTGAAAGGCGATACCGATACGGCGAAAGTACATATAGACATTATTGGTAAGGAAACCGTTGTACAGCCTCAAGCACCTGAGATAGAAACTTCCCAATCTAGTGTGTTACTTGAAGAAGCCAAGCTCGTAGATAACGATGTCGCACTGCCAATCGCATCGGGAACATTTGATATCTCAGACCCTGATTCAGAGTTGGTAGAAAGTAACGTATCGCTAAGTATCAACCTGCCTCAAGGGCAATCTATTGAAACCGCCAATGGTGAAACGTTGTCGTGGAAATGGGTACCGGCTGAAAATAGTGAAAATGCTCAACTTGTTGGCTACTACCAAGATGCAACCCCAAGTGATGTGGCAGTTATCACAGTAGAACTGACTCCTCCCGCAGACGGTGCAGAAGGTCAATGGAGCTACGACGTTACATTGCATGAAGCCATTAAGCATGATGATACGAGTGTATCTGACGAAATCCTAGATATCCCAGTAACAATCACCGTGACTGACGGAGATCTGACGGATACTGCCGACTTGAATATTGAAGTTAAGGATCACGGGCCTTCAGTCTCAGCACAATCCCCGACGTATGATTCGAACGATAGCAGTTCATTCAAACTTAGCGACAACGACGGAGGAATAACGTTAAAAGGTTATGTTTATACCTCAAACTATCAAAAAATAGATGTCAGCCATGGCGTCGATTCTCACGGTAGTCATGGGTATGGCGTCGTTTCGGGAAATGATCATGGGATAAATGCTTCAAACAAGCATGAAGTACAGTATTTGGGCACTGACAGCTTTGAATCGATAGAGGCGGTGCTACCTGAAACGGGTTATAGCGCGAAAATCACTCTGGGCTCTCTTCAGGAGAATGATTCATTTGAGACCGAGTTTATTGTCCGCTTCTACAAAGATGGTTCCGTGATTGGCCAAATGCAATTGAGTGAGTCTGATCTGGAGTTTACATCGAAAGGAGCCGATAAGTTTGGCTCTGTCACCATCAACACAACTCAAGGGTTTGATCGTGTCGAACTTATCGCTGTAAATAACGATAACGACGGTGACAACAGTGACTTTACGCTAAAAGATCTTGAAATATTTACTGAGCCTCAAACTGATTCCCATCAACAGTCTGGTTCTATCACTGCCAACTTTGGTGGTGATGGTGAAGCGGCGACGTTGCCCTTGCAACTATTGCTGCCAGCTACTCAGCCAAGTCTAACCGTCGCTGGTGAAGCTGTTATCGTGAAGCTAATTGATGGCAATTTGGTCGGTTTGATTAACGAAGATGAAAACCAGCCTGCATTTAAAATAACGCTAAACACTAATATTTCCCCACCAGAATGGGAGCTTGAGCAGTATGAAGCCATTGATGGAGATTCATTCAGCTTTGATATCCAGATCACCGACAAAGATGGAGACACTAACTCGGATTCAGTGACCGTTGAATTCTCCGATGCCCTTCAACTTCCATCACCTGAAGGACCAACACCAACAACGTCAGGGCTTGGTGCAGACGATAGCATTACCATCGACAACAACTCTGACATTAGATTTGTCGGCGGTGCTTTCCCTACAGGCTCAGGGCAAGCGTATACGGAAGAAGCACTTCGAGAGGCTGGTTGGACGGAATCAGAACACGGCTGGGAGCTCGCTCAACCCATCGTTAAGACCGAGTATGACCCACTAACAGGGGCTTACATTAACGGTGGTGGTGGTAACGACAACATTGTTGGAGGAGACGGTGCTGACATCATTCGAGGTGGTTCAAATGGGCACGGCTCATCTGGCAACGTCGGAGACCGCGAAGGGGATCGACTTGAGGGTGGTGCAGGCTCCGATACCTTCCTTTGGATGAAAGAGGACTTAGTCAATATTGGCACGGTCGGTGGCTATGACCATATCACTGACTTTATTGGTGATTTCAATCAATACGAGGATAAATTAGACCTCAGCGATCTGGTTGTGTTAAGCGACGATAACACTTTGGAAAACATGACCGTCAAGTACGACGGTGATTCTCGGATAGTCATCTCCATCGACGTAGACGGTATCGACGAAACTGGCAGCAACGCCGAAGCGGATGGAGAAGTGACGCAACATATTGTGTTGGATGAATACAGCCAAGGTGGTGTCCATAACTCGACAATCTACGAGAACGACGGCAGTCTGAAAAATGATGGAATTGTTATCAATACCTTGATTAATGGCGAAGAAAAGCAATTAGCAATTACTGATAATGGTGGAGAATTGAGTGTGCAGATTATCTCACCAGTTCCCACGTATGAAGAACAGCCATAGTTCCACAATGGCTTTTGAGAGCATCGGCTAGATGGCCGATGCTCTTTCGTTAACTCTTTTTGTTTTTTACTTTTTCATAGAGAGAAATAGGTGACAGACGCAGCGATTGCCGAACGCAAGCCGCAGCAATGGCGCATCAGTGCGTCAACGCAGGCGGTAGACGACCCGTTGTTAGATTGCTTGGTCTTATTGACCGAGCACTATGGTTCGCCGTGCTCGGGGGATGCCTTAACAGCAGGCCTGCCGATGACAGACGCCCTGCTGACACCGGATTTATTTCCTCAAGCCGCAGCCCGTGCCGGGCTAACGGCCAAGCTTTCTCGTCGACAATTGAAAGCTCTACCTAAGCTTTTACTACCCTGCATACTTCTTTTGACCGACAAAAAAGCCTGTATCCTCAGAGAGATTCGCGCGAAAGAAGGCATTGCACTCATTCAAACCTCTGAAACTGGCGGTGAGGAAGAGATCTCACTGGCGGAATTGGAGTCGATGTACGCAGGCTATGCTTTTTTAGTAAAACGTCAGTATCGTGGCGACAACAGTGTCGACCTGCACCTACACAACACTAAAATACATTGGTTCTGGCAAACAGTTAGAGATGCATCTCCGATCTATCGAGATGCTTTGATTGCATCTGTGTTAATCAACATTTTTGCGCTTGTATCTCCACTTTTTGTCATGAATGTGTATGACAAAGTCGTACCTAACCTTGCTTTCGAATCTTTGTGGGTTTTAGCTACTGGTGCACTAATCGCATTCAGCTTTGACTTCCTCATGAAGAAAATGCGCTCTTACCTCATTGATATTGCGGGAAAGAAAGTCGATATCATTGTGTCTTCGCGCCTGTTTGCGCGCTTGATGGGTATTCCACTTGAAAAGCGAGCCAAAAGCGTAGGTGGAATGGCAAAACAACTCGGAGAGTTTGATGGCATTCGCGATATGCTGACCTCAGCAACTCTCACCACCTTGGTCGACCTGCCTTTTGCGGCCTTTTTCTTGTTCGTCATTTATATCTTTGCAGGCGATCTTGCCGCAGTACCAGTTGTGGCTGGTGTACTAATCATTGGTTACGCCTTACTTGTACAACCTCGGCTAAAAGCAGCTATCGAAGAGTCCAATAAATACGCAAGCCAAAAACATGGTCATTTGATTGAAAGCCTTTCTGCCATGGAAGGTATTAAATCTAATGTTGCAGAAGGCATTGTTCAGAAAAGCTGGCAACAAATGACGGCGCATACTGCTAACTGGAACCTAAAGGTGAAACAAATCACCAACTCGGTCTCCTACTTTGCGTCGTTTATCGTTCAGGTTACCTCAGTCGCTGTGGTCGTCCTTGGTGTGTATAGGGTCGCTGATGCACAGATCACCATGGGTGGAATTATTGCAGCCGTAATGCTGTCTAGCCGCGCAGTTTCGCCAATGGCACAACTTGCTGGCCTAATGAGCCGTTGGAATCAAACACAATCAGGCATGCGCCAACTCAATGCGATGATGGATCAGGAGGATGAATTTGCCGACAAAGGCCAATTGGTCAGCCGCAAACGCCTGAAAGGTGACATTTATGCTGACAACATTGGCTTTAGCTATCCCGAGTCGGAGAAGCCGACACTTCACCCCACCAGCTTTACTATCAACGCCGGCGAGAAAATTGCCATATTAGGTAAAAACGGAACAGGTAAAAGTACGCTGATTCGGATGCTATCGGGCCTTTATCAGCCCACAGCAGGCAGCCTGCGATTCGACGGCATAGATGCAAAGCAGATTCACCCAGCAGATCTGCGTCGCAATGTTGGCTATTTGGCGCAGGATGTAACGTTATTTCACGGTACGATACGTGAAAATATTATGTTCGGCACTCGCCAAGTAACAGAGCACCAACTCATTCGTGCCACTCAACTTTCGGGAGTAGGCATTTTCACCTCCCAAGATAGCGAAGGTTTAGATAAACAAGTCGGGGAGCGAGGAGAAACGCTATCTCGCGGACAGCGTCAGTCGGTCGCCTTGGCTCGCGCACTACTTAACGACCCACCACTACTTATCATGGATGAGCCAACTGCAAGCCTTGATGCACATGCAGAAAATCAATTCATCCACGCCATGAAGTTTGCGGCAAAAGACAGAACACTGGTCATGATCACTCACAAAATGGCACTGCTTTCACTTGTTGACCGTGTCATCGTGATGGACAAAGGCCGAGTAGTTATGGATGGACCAAAAGACAAAGTGCTAGAACGCCTAAACGGAAGTTCAGGGAGTCACAATGACTAACTCTTTGAAGAATAATGACATAGAAATGACAGATGACGTTTACGGTGCGATGCTCACAGACGCGCCTGTACGTTATCGCATCGTCATTTGGGGCGTATTTTCATTTTTCGTAGCCATCATTATTTGGGCCAACTTTGCAGCGTTAGATCGTGTTACTCGTGGTGAAGGCAAAGTCATCCCATCTTCCCAAGTACAGCTAATACAAAGTCTTGATGGTGGCATTTTGCAAGCCATGTATGTGCAAGAAGGCCAACTGGTAAAACAAGGCGAGCCGCTAGCGCGAATTGATGATACCCGTTTTCGCTCAGACTATGCCCAGCAGGAAGAGGAGGTCTCGAGTCTTCGCGCCAACATCATACGCATGCGTTCAGAACTAGGTAGCATCAAACTGATGCCAACTGCCCCAACCTGGCGAGAACAGATTGTTATCTCAATTTCCCCGTTGACGTTTCCCGCCGAACTGGAAGAAGCCGAGCCCGTACTTGTCACTGGGCAACGAAAAGAATATGAAGGCCGTTTGCTCGACCTGAAAAACCGTCTGGAAATCCTCGCGCGTCAAATCTTACAAAAGCAACAAGAAAATCAAGAGGTTGAATCAAAGATTCGAACCCTGTCTGATAGCTATGGCCTGATCAAGCGAGAGCTGAAAATCACCATTCCTTTGGCCAAAAAGGGCATCGTATCTGAAATCGATTTGCTCAAGCTGGAGCGTCAGGTGAACGACTTGAAAGGTGAGCTAAATTCACTGCGATTAATGCAGCCCAAGATCAAAGCAACAGTGGATGAGGCCATTTTGAAACGCCGTGAAGCAGTGCTGACTTTCAGCAACGAGACACGAGCAAAAATGAGTGAATTAGAGACCCGCCTCTCCCGTCTGTCTCAAGCGCAAGTGGGTGCACAAGACAAAGTCGACAAAGCGGTCATTACAGCTCCTGTCACTGGCACCATTAAAACAATTCATATCAACACCCTTGGCGGTGTTGTGCAGCCAGGTGTTGATTTAATTGAAATCGTTCCTGCCGAGGATCAGCTTCTCATTGAGGCAAAGATCGCACCAAAGGATATTGCGTTCCTGCATGCGGGGCTGCCTTCTGTTGTAAAGGTAACTGCTTACGATTTTACGCGCTACGGCGGCCTCAATGGCACCTTGGAGCACATCAGCGCGGATACCACGCAGGACGAAGAGGGAAACAGTTTTTACTTGGTTAGGATCCGTACGGATAAATCCAGTTTAGAAAAAAAGGATGGTAGTGGACTGCCAATCATTCCGGGGATGTTGACCTCCGTGGACATCATTACCGGAAAACGCACAGTTCTGGAGTACTTGCTTAATCCGATACTGAGAGCGAAAGAATCAGCACTCCGTGAGCGTTGATGATTATAACAAGGAGAGAGAAATGAAAAACGGTGTTGGCCAATCGCTCAGAAGAAGCGTGGCAGCTCTGGCAGTGGCAGCGACAATGCTTCCTGCTTCGGCCGTAGCTCAATCACTTGAGCAAGCAGTTGCAACAGCACTGGATACTAACCCGCAAATAAGGCAAGCATTCAATCGCTTCAAAGCAAGCGAAGAGCAAGTCAACCAAGCCAGTGCGGGTTACTATCCAACGATCAACTTTGATGCGGGGATCGGTCGTGAATGGACAGAGAGCCCTTCGACACGAAGAGATGCAGCTAACAATTCAGGTTACGATGATGAGGTTGAGCTTACTCGACGCGAAATCGGCGTATCGCTTCGTCAGGTCATTTTCAGTGGCTTTCAAACCACCAACGAAGTGAAACGCACAGAGTTTGAGGCCAGTGCTGAGCAATGGACGCTGTTTTCAACGGCTGAAGACTTAGCACTGGAAGTGTCACGCGCCTACCTCGAGTTTATGCGTGCAGAGCAAATAGTCGTGCTAGCAGAACGTAATTTGGAGAGCCACCAGATCATTTTCGATCAGGTCAAACAAAAGACGGACTCCGGACTTGGCTCAACAGCAGACCTTTCTCAGGTAACAGGCCGTTTAGCTCGCGCGCATTCAAACCTGATTTCAGCACAAAACAACCTGTCAGATGCTCAAATCTCTTATCAGCGAATCGTGAGCCGCGCGCCCGATGACACGCGCATTCCTGTTCCGGATGCCGTCATGCTTCCGACCACGCTAGAGGCCGCAATGGAATTGGCCAAATCAGGCCACCCGACCTTAAAAGCCGCTGGTAATGATATTTATGCAGCAAAAGCCCAACGTGATGCAGCTAAAAGCACCTATTACCCTGAAATTAGTTTCGATTTGTCCGCAAGTTGGGATGACAATCTTGATGGTAGTGACGGCACATTACCCGGCGATGAAATCGATGTCGGCGGGAATAACGATGAAATCCTTGCCATGATTCGCGTCAACTATAACCTGTTCTCTGGCGGTGCGGACAGAGCCCGTGAACGTGAAGCCGCATACAACATCAATGAATCTAAAGCGATACAGCTCAACGCTTATCGCGATATTGAAGAAGGTACGACGCTGGCTTGGAATGCACGAGTGTTCCTCAAGCAGCAGATGCAGTACCTACGTCAGCACGTAGAAGCCGCCACCGAAACCCGAAATGCCTACGAAGATCAATTTAAGCTCGGTCAACGCACCCTTATCGATGTACTCGATTCTGAAAACGAGCTATTCCAAGCTCGTCGAGAATACCTCACTGCAGAATACGATGATCTGATTGCACAGTATCGTTTGCTAAATGCAACGGGCCAATTACTTGCATCACTGCGAGTCACTACACCTGAAGTATGGAACGGCGACGAAAACTACGAAGGAGGCGTTCAGTAATGAAAAAGACAATTGCAATCCTTTCAGTGCTGCTACTTGCAGGCTGTAGTTCACAAGATATCGTGACGATGCAGGAGACATCTCCACAGTTAAATGACCTTCGTGATCTTGACTATGATGGCGTTATCAAGGCCCGTGAAAAGTGCGATGAAACGTTGGTCGGTGCAGCGGTAGATAATGATGGCTGCCCTAAAGATAAAACGGTGAAACAGAGCTTCCGTTTGAACGTCACATTCCCGAACGACTCTTCAGATCTTAGACCTAGCAACTACGCAAAACTTGAGCAGCTAGCCGACTTTCTGAATGACCAGAAAGAGGCAAGTGTCGTCATTGAGGGGCATGCGAGTAAGGTCGGTAACCCTGATTACAACCTCACATTGTCTCAGCAACGTGCCGATGCGGTCGCTCAAGCCTTAATCAATGATTTCGGCATTGCCCCTTCCCGAGTCGAAGCGATTGGCTTTGGTGACACTGAACCGTTGATCAATGAAGACTCCGACTATGCCCACGATGTAAACCGTCGCGTCATGGCAACCCTTTCTGGCAACTACAGCACCACCGATATGCGTTGGACCATATTTACGGTCGATTAATCGTTAGAGGCCGGCGTTCCAGTCCGGCCTCTTTTTATCGGGTGCAAACAAGAGATTCCCTATGTTCAAAAAACATATGTCGTTGGTCTGGGTATATACATCGGCCCTTCTGTTGATTTTGCTTTCCTTACTTGCACAGATCTCTATCAACGTTCGTGATCAACAACAGCAATTGGGATTACGTGCAGATGCGGTACAACATCAACTCACTCAAATACTACCTACGCTCATAGCCTATTACGACACAGATGCGATTCAACGCATCGCCAAGGCCACGTTATCAAGCGAGGTCACATACATAGCACTAACCGATCAAATCACCGCAGAAAAAGCGCAGTGGTCATCCCCCAAGGCAGTCTCTCTCTCGCATTGGTTTATAAACATCACTTCGGTTCACGCAGTAGAACGCGACGTTGCTCTTATTCATGATGGCTCCGAAGTCGCTTCAATGACCTTGGTATTGTCGCCAGAATTTGCAAACCAAAACGTTGCTAAGAGTGTGAGCCGATTCTTGAGCACGTTAGGTGGCCCAATCTTGGTTCTTTTGATCATATTCACGCTCGTCTTGAATCGAGGAACAAGAGCAATAGGCAGAATAACTAAATCTTTGGACAGTCTGACAGAGCAAGACTTTAGTGCTCATCAGGCAAGAAAACATTCAGGTGTTAAATCTCTCGATCTCGCCGTTGATAAGCTCGCGACTCACATTCAACGCATGATTAACTCACTTCATAAAGAGCTAAAAACACTGAATAACAGCATGATGCATGACGCCGTATCAGGACTGCCAAATCGCCAGTATTTCAGCCACCAGCTTAACAGCTGGATGAGCGATGAAAACGATGCGCCTGGTGCTGTCTATTTAGTCGGCCTGCCTTGGTTAGAGACGACATACCGCAGATATGGTTATGTGGCTCGAGATGAAACCTGGCGGTTGCTTGCAACCTCTTTAATGTCGGCATTTAGTGCAACCCAGAACTGCACAATCGCGCGCATCAATGATAACGAAGTGGCCATATTGCTCCCTGAAGTGAGTGAAGAGCAGTCTCATCAAACGTTGCATACCCTGATCAGTACGTTTAACAATGAAGTTTCTATGGCAGGTGGTGATACCAACACTGGCTTTCATATCGGCATGGTTCATGCCCAAGGCTTGCCTGGCTCACAAATGTTGTCACTGGCAGATAACGCACTGCAAAGAGCCAAGTCTCAAAATGACGTTTTTGTCTTTAATCGCGGCTCTGAAGAACAAATCATCGACAGAGAAACGTGGCGAGAACGACTACAAACAACCATCAAGAAAAGAGAGTTACGCCTTCAATGGCAACCGATTAAGCTTCTCAATGGGGACGCTGTTTTTCATCAAGAGCTATTTACACAAGCACTGATTGAAAACCAATGGCAATCTGCCAAGCGACTGATGCCTTACATCCAGCTGTTCCAAAAAGGCGTGGAATTCGACATGGCAGTCATTGAAACATTGGCTTTACTACACAAAGAAAAAGCACTGACTCAACCTGTCGCGCTGAACCTTACCGATGAAAGTTTATCAACACCTGGCTTTGTGGTCTGGCTAACTAAAAAATTGAAAACGAGTGAACTCCCTGCTGAACATTTGTTTTTTGAAATCAATGAAGCAAGTGCGCGAAACAATCTCAGTGCGTGTATCTACTTCAGCCAAAAAATCAGAAATGCGGGGGCACAGGTAGGTATTGACCACTTTGGAAGGCACTTGCAAAGCGTTGAATACATTTCGCAAATTAAGCCTGCATATGTGAAGTTAGATCAGGCACTCAATCACGGTCACTCAAGTGAAAACCGCGTGTTCACTGAAACGCTGGTTAACATTGTTGAATCTATGGACATCACGATTATTGCAACGGGTATCAACGACAATGAAGGCAAATCTTTACTAGATACCCAGATAATTGATGCCTACCAAGGGTTCGTAAATCCGCCACAGCTTATTGTCGACACCATCAGTGCACAATAACAAACAAAAACCCGCCAGCTGGCGGGTTTTCTTTCATCGGACACTCTCGTCACTCAAACCAATGGCTCATGATCAGTGCATCTTCACGGCCTGAGGCCGTCGGGTAGTAATTTACTCGCCGATCAAATTCGTTAAACTCAAACTTTTCGTAAAGCTTGATCGCCGCTTTGTTACTCTCTCGGACTTCAAGCCACGCTTCTTCTGCACCGGCTTCACGCATACAGGTGAGAAAACCTTTTAGTAGCGTCGCCCCAACACCTTGGCCTTGGAACTCTGGCGATACCGCAATATTGAGCAAGGTCGCCTCTCCCGCCACACATTGCGCAAAGAAGTAGCCTTTTATCGTGCCATCAGTGACTATCACCCTGTGGCAGTCAAATTTATTTTCAGGCTTGCGAAGCATGCTTTCCGCCCACGGATGTGTATGCGCTGCACGCTCGATACGCACAACATCATCAAGCCACTGCGTATCCATAGGTAACAATTCAAAATTCATAATGTTTTTATCTGATGCCAAAGTGCTTTTTTGGCATTTTGGTCATGTTGAAGCAAAGATAACGACGGCGACGTAAGCTTTTTAGTGCCGTGTGGTGCATCACCATCACAGCCCGCAAACCAGCACCATTCCAAATTGTGGTCTGTTATTGCCAAGAGAGCGTCGGCAGGCAATCTCAATGCGTCTTCAGGCGTTAATTTCATGCTGGAGAGAATTTTCCCAAACAACCACGCATCTTGCTCTTCAGGCTGATTGTCACAAATCAGCAGCAATTTACAGCCAACTGGAAGCGTGATTGTCTGCTGCGGTTGATTCGGAAAAACATCGGCGCGCCTTACCTCCCACACAGATATCCCCATTTCTTTGAGGCGTTGTAAGTCATTCATGGTGCTGATGGCCTTAGTTTGGTGAACTTGGTTTGATGAGCTTGGTTTGGTGACGTTAACGTATGGATCCTAACAAAACTTTTTGATTTACAAAAACGAAAGAGAGCAGCGAAAGCTGCTCTCTGATGTTACTCAAAAAGAGAAGGTCACAACGCATCAAACTCAAACGAGTACTCGACCAAACCTTGGCAATCACGAAATGCGTTCTCATACAGTTCTATACCCATAAAGGCCTCCGCTGGTACATCCCACTTACAGTGGAGATTGAATGAAGACGCTGGTTGAAATGCAAAGCGAGAATAATAGTTAGGGTCACCTAGCACGACACACGCGGGGTACCCAAACTCCGCCAAGATCTCAAACCCTTCGCGCACCAATTGAGCCGCAATACCCTGCTGGCGATAATCAGGATGAACGGACACAGGTGCCAACCCTTGCACACCAATGTCCTGCCCACCGACCATAACCGGACTAAACATGGCATGACCAATCAACTTGCCTTCGTCGTTACAGGCCACTAGAGACAGCGTGTTATGCCCATTCTCACGTAGCGTCATGACCAGATTCGCCTCAGCATCTGTCGGAAACGTTTTTTTCAACAAACGGTCAATCGCCAACAAATCAGCGGGTGCTTCAGATCTTATGAGCATGCTCAACCCCTTTTACATCGATTGGCATTTGTAGGCCTTTTTGAACAAAATCCGCCAAAGAGAATAACCCTTGACGAAGAATTGGTGGTAACGAGTCTAGGTCGACACTGTCCATCAAGTTTTTCACTTCCAAACCCAACTCGGTATCACCTTCAATAAGTAAGCGACGTTGGAAAAAGAGTGTGTCTGGGTCTTCTTTACGTGCCGCAATCAGAACAAGATCGTTAAGGTTACCGCTGAAACGCACATCCGCCTCAGCGACATCGCTACTGACTACCAGTTTATCGTCAACAAAACTGATATAGCTTTTGAAATCCACGTCTCTAACATGCACTTCCAGCCAACGATTTTCGAGGAACTCAAACTCCCCATCGTCTAAAGCTTCACGAAACACGCGCTTTAGCGTTTCAAGCATGAGCGTCTGTTGAATCGACGCAGGCATGATTTTTACCGGTAAGCGGAATAGCGATGGCGCTTGGTGAACAAGCGTTGAGTGAAATTTGTTAAGCAAGAGAGCCATCCAAGTTTGATTGATGCGATATTGCGTGACATTGTATGCCAGTGTGTTGCGTCAATATTATGCCTTATGTCAAAAAAACAAAGCTCTTTATCATAAAGGTTTATCCTCCCCCCTCTCCCGTTATATAGTGTTGTCTCAAAAATGGAGTAACTATAGGAACGCGCTCCAAAAAAATAGGATATGTGGTGCCTCAATGCCAATCGAGCAGTTAACGTATTGGTTTTCCCGTCTAACTCTTAACAGCCCTTTTTTATTTGCCGTATTAGATAACGATCATCGCTATCTTTGGGCAAGCCAACGCTATTGCGAAATCAGCGGGTTAGAACAAACAGAGTTAACAGGAAAACACGACAAGGAAATATTAGGTTCAGCTTTCTACGACGCGCTAAAGCCTCATTATGAGCGCGCGATATCCGGTGAAAGCTCTGAAGGGGAAGTCGTGCTTAATGATGGCATTCACGATTCCAGCTTTCATTTCAGCGTGTCGCCTTTCGAGAATCATCAACACGGTGAATGGCCTTCTGAACTCATCATTTTTCATGCCGCTGATACCTCTGAAAGACAAGTACTGACCAGCGCGTTGGAGTCATCTGAAAGCCGTTTTGACAGCTTATGCAAGCTAATTGGTGATGGGTGCTGCGTTCTGGACAACGGCATTGTGATGTCCGCCAATCCCCAAGCTGTGAGCATGCTTGGATTTAACGACCCAAATGAAATCTTGGGCGAAGACATTGAAAAGCTTCTAGCAAGCCCAAAACCGGGCAAGCACCTGTTAGAACTCATAGCCCTGCTTAAACCCGGCCAGCAACTCACCTGCCTGCCTGTTCATACTGAGCATGAGAATGCATCCGTAAACTTGTCTTACAGTCCGATAAGCTTATTGGGCGGCAAGGGTGGCATGTTGACGATGACAAAAGCAGGGGTGGCACTCGAACATAAACAAACGATTGAAAAACTCGCGCAATTTGATGCGCTGACGGGCCTATATAACCGACACGGTTTTTCGAGACGTTTAGAACAGCTTATTGCAGCCAATACACCTCTCGTCATGTTCTACCTTGATGTCGACAACTTTAAAAATATCAACGACTCGCTGGGCCATCACATTGGCGACCGCGTATTACAAGATATTGCCCAACGTCTTCGTCGACAACTACCGTCAGAAACGATTCTCGGCCACTTAGGCGGAGATGAATTCGCGGTACTGCTGCCCGAGCAAAGCAGTGAAGAGGTTGCGGAGGAATTGGCGAAACGCATTGTCGATGTGATCAGTCAACCTTTCGACCTTTACCATTTCAGTAAGTTTTTGGCATGTTCAATCGGGTTAGTGAAATTCCCTGGCGACGGTAAAGACGCGCGAAGCCTGCTGCAAAATGCGGATACCGCCATGTACGAAGCCAAAGAGCAAGGCAGAAACCGTGTTGTTTCGTATAGCCAGCACATGAACAAAGAAGCACGCATGCGACTTTGGCTGGAGATCGAACTTCAAAAAGCCCTGCAGAACAACGGGCTAGAAGTGTGGTACCAACCAAAAGTAAACGCGAAAGATCACACCATTAACGGTGCAGAAGCATTGGTTCGTTGGAAACATCCCGTTGAAGGCTATATCAGTCCTGCGCGTTTTATACCCGTTGCAGAGCGCTCAGGCATGATTGAGTTGCTGGGTCGAAACGTCATGCGCGAAGTCTTCCAAGCAGTGCGCCGCTGGCAAAGCATGAAAGTGCTTCCTGGGCGTGTTGCTATTAACCTGTCGCCGCAGCAATTTCGTAATCCCAATTTAACGTCCCACATGAAGAAGCTGCAGGTAGCAACGCAAACCGATCCATCGCTCATCACCTTCGAGCTGACGGAAAGTGCGGTCATGAACGACGGTGAACATGCCATTCAAATGCTGAATGCGATTAAAGACTTGGGCTTTGCACTCTCGATTGATGATTTTGGAACGGGGTACTCTTCATTGTCTTACCTCGCCAAATTCCCGCTCGACGAGCTTAAGATTGACCGCGCTTTTATCATGGACATGGAAACCGTGCCCAAGCAGGTTACCTTGATAGAAAACATCATCAATTTGGGACGTTCATTGAACATGTCTGTCGTTGCCGAAGGCGTCGAGTCAGGGAAACAAGCAAGCGTACTCGCAAACTTGAAATGTGACACGATTCAGGGCTTTCATTTCTACAAACCTATGCCTCGTGCAGAGTTTGAAGCTCTCTTGGTTGGACATTACAAAGCCCGTAAAGCCGCGTCTTAATTCATTGATGCAAAAACAATCAAAGCCACAACAAACCGCAATTGTTGTGGCTTTTTGTTACCCTTGCGCCGCAATTTATTAACCAAACCTGCCTTACATCAAAACCTGCCTCTTGCAGGCTGCATAAAATCTCACGTTTAGATTCACAATCTACAGCCAGATACTACGGCGTGGGATATTTATGGAATTGCTTTGCCCTGCAGGTAACCTTCCTGCTCTGAAAACAGCCATTGATAATGGCGCAGATGCCGTATATATCGGCTTTAAAGATGGTACCAACGCTCGCCACTTCGCAGGTCTGAACTTTGACGGTAAAAAGCTCGAGAAAGCCGTTCAGTATGTCCACGACAAGAACAAACACATCCATGTTGCGCTAAATACCTTCGCACACCCTGACGGATTCAACCGCTGGACAGATGCAGTAGATGCAGCCGTTGACCTGGGTGTTGATGCACTCATCATTGCTGACCTTGCGGTGCTTGATTACGCGGCCAGCAAACATCCTGATATGGAAATACACTTGTCCGTTCAGGCGTCCGCGACAAACAGTGCCGCCATCCAGTTTTATAAAGACCACTTCAACGTCAAACGCGTTGTGTTGCCTCGCGTGCTATCTATGCATCAAGTAAAGCAGCTGGCGAGAACAACCGATGTTGATCTTGAGGTCTTTGCGTTTGGTAGCCTTTGTATCATGTCAGAAGGCCGTTGTTACCTTTCGTCTTACCTAACAGGTGAATCGCCCAATACGGTAGGTGCATGTTCGCCAGCAAAATACGTTCGCTGGCAGGAAACACCACAAGGGCTCGAGTCCCGCCTGAACGACATCCTTATCGACCGTTATAAAGCGGGAGAAAACGCAGGCTACCCAACGCTATGTAAAGGCCGTTTTGTCACTGATGGTCCTGCATTCCATGCCTTGGAAGAACCAACGAGCCTGAATACCCTTTCTATTTTGCCTGAGCTGTTTGAAGCCAACATAGCGTCGGTGAAAATTGAAGGTCGCCAACGCAGCCCAGCTTACGTCGAGCAAGTGACGCGCACTTGGCGTCAAGCCATCGACAGCTATAAAGCCAATCCAGAAGGTTACCAAGTCCTTCCACAATGGAATCAGTGTCTGGATAGCGTTTCTGAAGGGGCACAAACAACACTCGGTGCATACCACCGCAAATGGCAGTAATGGAGCAAACCATGAAATACTCTCTCGGCCCCCTACTCTATTTCTGGCCCAAAAACGACGTCGAAACGTTTTATCAACGTGCCGTAAACAGCGATGCTGACATTGTATACCTTGGTGAGACAGTCTGTTCCAAGCGCAGGGAGATGCGCAGTAGCGATTGGCTGGAACTGGGCAGAGCACTAGCCGCCAGTGGCAAACAGGTCGTGATCTCGACCATGGCATTGCTTGAAGCCCCAAGTGAAGTCAATGTAATGCAACGCTACATCGACAATGGTGAATTTACCGTCGAAGCGAACGATGTATCGGCCATCCAATTGGCGCATGAAAAAGGCGTCCCTTTCGTCGCGGGTCCCGCGCTTAATCTGTATAACGCGCAAGCATTGCAGGTAATGGTGAAAAAAGGGATGACGCGCTGGTGCATGCCAGTTGAATTGTCGCGCGAGTGGCTTCAAAAAGTGCTGGCTCAGGCTGAGACTCTCGGCATCCGTGATCAGTTTGAAGTAGAAGTGTTCTCTTACGGCCATTTACCACTGGCTTATTCAGCTCGCTGCTTTAGTGCACGAGCGGAAGACCGTCCAAAGGACAAATGCGAAACCTGCTGTATTAACTATCCACAAGGTTTGGAAGTGAAAAGCCAGGAAGGTCAGCCCGTGTTTACGCTAAACGGCATTCAAACTCAGTCTGGCTATTGCTATGACCTAAGTGCTGATTTGGCGTCGATGCAGGGGTTGGTGGATGTCGTGCGTATCAGTCCTCAGCATATCGACACGCTTGACGTGCTTGCCGGCTTTAAACGCGGTGAAGGTGGCTTTGCTCCTAAAAGCCATTTCTGCAACGGCTATTGGCATAATATCGAAGGTATGGCAGTACACCCGTAATTGACTGCTAGCTAAATGTGTAAAAAAAGAAGCCGCTAATGCGGCTTCTTTTTTATGGTTACACATCGCACTACTTGTTAAGACTTAGACAGCGACTGTTGTGCAACTTGCTGAGCTATCCTGCTGAGCTCTAGCATCGCATAACGATGCTCAACATAGTCATACACATTGCCTGACATGGCGAGCTTATACAGTGCCACTGCAGAGCTAATATCACCGAGTGCTTGATAACGCTTGGCTAAATAGAAATACCCCTCGCACAAGCGTTGTGCGAGCTGTGCATTATTCTGACTGGTTAGCATGATGTCGCGGAAGAACTGTTCTTCACTTACTTCATTGATATAAAGTTTTGCAATCTCCCAGCCCCAATCTTGCTTGTCAGAGTTTGCATAGCGAGTAGTAAGTTGTGCCTTGGCAGCTTCTAGCCCGTCTTTTTCCACTTCGACGAGGTAAAGCCACAACGCGCGGTAAGCATCATTTACGTTGTCATTGTAATGCTTGATTAAGTCTCTTTCCGCCAGCATGTAGCGGCCACCATAGTAAAGCGCAATACCACGGTTTCGCTCTGCAAATTGGTGTGACTCATCTAACTCTAGCGTCGAATCAAACGCTTCATACGCCGCATCATAAAGGCCATTTTGCGTGAAATACACGCCTAGGATATTAAACACATCGGGCTGCGCGGGGTTAAATGAGAGAGAACGATTGAAGTCGAGTCGCGCGAGATCTCGCAACCCCAAATTGTCATTCACCAGTCCACGTTCATAATAAATCTGCGCTTTGTCTTGGTCAGTAAGATCATCGCGTAGCAATATCTGATCGATTCTTGCTAATTGCACTTCCTGTTGCGTGGTCGGCTGAAGAGGAACAGCCATCGGAAGCAGATGCCATGGCTGAGTGACTTCGATCGTCTGGGACGTTGTCTGGCAACCTGACAAGAGTAACAGGCTGCAGGCAACCGTCAGCGGAAGCCATCTATTTTTTAGCATTTGCAAACAATCTCCATATAGCAAAAAAGGGGGCAAAGCCCCCTTTTTATACCTTGTTTACACGCTCGGCGTAAACCTATTAAGCGTCAGCGTCTGGCTGTGCAGCATTTTCTTCAGCAGCAGGGGCTTGCTCTACTGCTTCTTTCATGCTCAAACGGATACGACCTTGACGGTCGATTTCCAGAACCTTAACTTTAACTTCTTGGCCTTGCTCAACGTAGTCAGACACTTTCTCGATGCGCTGATCAGCAACTTGAGAAATGTGTACCAGACCTTCTTTGGTGCCGATAACTGACACGAAGCAACCGAAGTCTACGATGCGCGTAACTTTACCTGTGTAGATACGACCAACTTCAACTTCTGCGGTCAACGCTTCAATGCGCGCAATCGCTGCTTTCGCTTTGTCGCCGTCAGTTGCTGCGATCTTCACTGTACCGTCATCTTCGATTTCGATAGTGGTTTCAGTTTCTTCAGTCAGTGCACGGATAACCGCACCGCCTTTACCGATAACATCTTTGATCTTCTCTGGGTTGATCTTGATGGTATGGATACGTGGCGCGAACTGAGAGATATCTTCACGAGCAGAAGAGATTGCTGAATCCATTACGCTCAGGATGTGCAGACGCGCACCTTTTGCTTGGTTCAGAGCAATTTGCATGATCTCTTTGGTGATACCTTCGATCTTGATGTCCATCTGCAGTGCAGTAACACCATCATCAGTACCCGCTACTTTAAAGTCCATGTCGCCCAGGTGGTCTTCGTCACCCAGAATGTCAGACAGAACAACAAACTCTTCGCCTTCTTTCACAAGACCCATCGCGATACCCGCAACAGATTTCTTGATTGGCACGCCTGCATCCATCAGCGCTAGCGATGAACCACACACAGAAGCCATTGAAGAAGAACCGTTAGATTCAGTGATTTCAGATACAACGCGAACGGTGTATGGGAATTCTTCCTGAGATGGCATCACTGATTGGATACCACGCTTCGCCAGTTTACCGTGGCCGATTTCACGACGCTTAGGAGAGCCAACAAAGCCAGTCTCACCTACACAGTATGGAGGGAAGTTGTAGTGGAACAGGAAGTTATCCGTAGACTCACCAGTGATGGAATCGATGATTTGCGCATCACGCTGAGTACCCAGAGTTGCAGTAACCAGTGCCTGAGTTTCACCACGAGTGAACAGTGATGAACCGTGAGTACGTGGCAGAACACCAGTACGAACGTCCAGCGCACGAACCATGTCTTTCTCACGGCCGTCGATACGTGGTTCGCCCGCGATGATGCGGCTACGTACTACGTTCTTCTCAAGGCTGTACAGCATGCCTTGGATTTCACGCGCGTCCAGCGTCTCGTCTTGCTCAAGCAGTTGCTCTTTCACGCTTGACTTGATTTCGCCAACACGGTCGTAACGCGCCATTTTCTCAGTGATTTGGTACGCTTCGGTGAATTGCGCTTCAGCCAGTTCAGCAACACGCGCTTTCAGCTCAGTGTTTACTACTGGCGCAGTCCAATCCCAAGCTGGAGTAGCAACTTCTGCTGCGAACTCTTTGATAGCCTGAATAACCACTTGTTGTTGATCGTGACCGTATACAACCGCTTGCAGCATTTGCTCTTCTGACAGACGGTCAGCTTCTGATTCAACCATCAGAACTGCGCCTTCAGTACCTGCTACAACCAGATCCAGACGGCTGTTTTCTAGCTCAGTGTTGCTTGGGTTCAGTACCAACTCATCGTTGATGAAACCAACGCGCGCAGCACCGATTGGGCCATTGAATGGAATACCAGAGATAGCCAGTGCCGCAGACGTACCAATCATGGTAACGATGTCAGGGCTAACGTTCGGGTTTACCGAAACCACAGTCGCGATAACCTGCACTTCGTTTTTGAAGTTATCTGGGAACAGTGGACGGATTGGGCGGTCGATAAGACGCGCAGTCAGGGTTTCGCCTTCAGAAGGACGACCTTCACGCTTGAAGAAACCACCTGGGATTTTACCCGCTGCGTAAGTACGCTCTTGGTAGTTAACCGTCAGAGGGAAGAAGTCTTGACCTTCAACGGCTTCTTTCTTTCCAACAACACTTACGAATACAGACGTATCGTCCATGCTTACCATTACAGCAGCAGTTGCCTGACGTGCCATTACGCCAGTTTCCAGTGTCACAGTATGGTTACCATACTGGAATGTTTTTACGATTGGATTCACGTGAAATTCCTTGTTGTTTTGCGCTTTTTGCGCCGATTGCAGTTCTTTCAGGGCCTCACCAATCGCGACTAATGACAAAACTTTTAGTCATAAAGCTCTCTCAATAGTCGCGACCTGATGGTCGACTTCGTTGACTGTGAGACCAGTGAAAGCGCCAATATTATACACGCCAGAACCATTAACGGTAACTTACAGAGATAAGTTTCGTGCGTTAATCCCAGATAATTCGTTTGGCCAGTAAGGTTTACACTCAATCCACACAAAGTGATTGAAGAGAAGAGCATCATCGAACGCTAATGCTAGTCGATAGGAGCATTTTTAGGAGAGCAAAAACGAGAAAAGGAGCCACGAATGGCTCCTTTTCGGAATGCGATGCTTAAAAGCCAAAGGCTTATTAGCGACGCAGACCCAGACGCTTGATCAGCTCAAGGTAACGGTCGGCGTTTTTGCCCTTCAGGTAATCCAGAAGTTTACGACGACGAGAAACCATGCGCAGCAGACCGCGACGGCTGTGGTGATCACCTTTGTGCTCAGCGAAGTGGCCTTGCAGGTGGTTGATAGAAGCAGTCAGCAGAGCTACTTGTACTTCTGGAGAACCAGTGTCGTTTGCGCCTTGCGCGTATTCAGCAACGATTGCTGCTTTAGTTTCTGCATTCAGAGACATAGTCTTTTCCTAAATGTAAAAGGTTTTAATTTGTGTCAGCCAATCTCTGATTCAGCCGACACCCGAGGCGGCGAATTCTACAGCGATTCCTTGAATAAGGCAACTGCTGTTCAATGAACTCAGCCTATTAATTATTGATCGTGAGTGCGAACCAGACGGCGTGGTTTCAAACGACCATCCGCATCGGTTTCACCTACGCCAATAAAGGTACGATCTTCACCGACAGTCATGCGCACCACTTCACCTTCTGCTGGCGCATTTGGGATCTGTACTGCCTGACCTTGCAGTGCATAACTTGCTACCGCAGGGATTAAATTCACTTCACGCAAATCTTGAACCGCCGTGTCCAATGGAAGCAAAAGCGGATCCAGCAATTCACGAGGTTGAATATCTTGCTCACGCGCTTGCTCAAGCAAGGCTTCCAGTTGCTCCAGTGTCACCATTCTTTCATAAGGATAACCAGAAACACCTGTACGACGTAGCATGGTTACGTGCGCACCACAGCCTAGCATCTCACCAAGATCGTCAACGATAGTACGAATATACGTACCTTTTGAGCAATGCACTTCCATCTCTACTTCATGGCCTTCAAAGCGCAGAAGCGAAATTTCGTAAACGGTGATCTTGCGAGCTTCACGTGGGATTTCAATGCCCGCACGCGCATATTCGTAAAGTGGCTTACCCTCATACTTCAATGCAGAGAACATTGAAGGTACCTGCATCGTGTCGCCACGGAATGACGCAATACTGCGCTCAAGGTCACCAAGGTTCACTTTCACTTCACGCGTTTCCACCACTTCACCGTCAGAGTCTGACGTATTCGTGCGCTCACCTAACTTGGCAATAACACGGTAACGCTTGTCAGAATCCAGCAGGAACTGAGAAAACTTGGTCGCTTCACCAAAGCAGATTGGCAACATGCCCGTTGCCAGCGGATCCAGTGCACCGGTATGGCCCGCTTTCTCCGCAAAGTAGATATTCTTTACTTTTTGCAGTGCTGCATTAGACGTAATGCCAGTCGGTTTATCCAGAAGGATAATCCCATCAACAGGACGTCCGCGGCGACGTGGACGGCGACCCATTACTCTTCCTCTCCATCTTGGTCAACGCGACGATCTTCATCAGATTTTACCGCTTGAGTAACCAAGTTCGAAATACGCATACCTTCGGTCAGCGACTCATCGAAGAAGAAAGTAATCTCAGGGGTTACGCGAAGACGAATCGCTTTACCCAAAAGGCTACGGATATAACCTGTTGCTTCCTGAAGTGCTTCCAAACCACCTTGAGGTGTTTGATCACCCATGGTCAGGAAGGTCACGAATACTTTTGCATAAGCCAAGTCACGAGACACCTCAACATCCGATACAGTTACCATACCGATGCGTGGGTCTTTGATTTCGCGTTGCAGGATCAGTGCGATTTCTTTTTGCACTTGCTGCGACACGCGTTGTGTGCGGCTATATTCTTTTGCCA
This sequence comes from Enterovibrio qingdaonensis, assembly GCF_028683135.1. Classification (GTDB taxonomy): domain Bacteria; phylum Pseudomonadota; class Gammaproteobacteria; order Enterobacterales; family Vibrionaceae; genus Enterovibrio; species Enterovibrio qingdaonensis. The sequence goes on along the minus strand of NZ_JAJUBB010000025.1, from coordinate 44,930 downwards.
TAACGCTATTCTCTTATACGAAATGGGGGGAAAGCGCAAAGCACTTCCCCCCATGGTGTTTATAAACAACCTGTTACAGGCAGCTATTAATCGATGGTACGTTTTACTTCGACAATTTCGAATACTTCGATTTGGTCGCCTACACGTACATCGTTGTAGTTCTTAACGCCGATACCACACTCGTAACCTTTCGCCACTTCGTTAACGTCGTCTTTAAAGCGACGCAGTGACTCAAGCTCACCTTCATAGATAACAACGTTATCGCGCAGTACGCGGATTGGGTTGTTACGCTTGATGGTGCCTTCAGAAACGATACAGCCTGCAATTGCACCAATCTTAGGTGATTTGAAGACTTCACGTACTTCAGCAAGACCCATGATTTGTTGTTTGAACTCAGGCGCAAGCATACCGCTCATCGCTTGTTTCACTTCATCAATCAGGGCGTAGATTACTGAGTAGTAACGTAGATCCAGGCTTTCTGCTTCGATAGTCTTACGTGCAGATGCATCAGCACGTACGTTAAAGCCAACCAGAATCGCGTTAGACGCTGCAGCCAGAACCGCATCAGTTTCGGTGATTGCACCAACACCTGAACCAACGATTTTAACTTTAACTTCGTCAGTAGACAGTTTAACCAGTGAGTCTGCAATCGCTTCAACAGAACCTTGTACGTCTGCTTTCAGAACAACGTTCAGTTCAGACACTTCACCTTCAGCCATGTTAGAGAACATGTTTTCCAGTTTAGATTTCTGCTGACGTGCCAGTTTCACATCACGGAACTTGCCTTGACGGTAAAGCGCAACTTCACGAGCTTTACGCTCATCACGCACTACAGTCGCTTCGTCACCCGCTTGAGGAACACCAGACAGACCCAAGATTTCTACTGGGATAGATGGACCAGCAGTCTCTACTTCTTGACCGTTTTCGTCACGCATCGCACGAACACGACCGTACTCCAGACCACATAGAACGATATCGCCTTTTTTCAGCGTACCTTCTTGTACCAGAACGGTTGCTACCGGACCACGACCTTTATCTAGGCGAGATTCGATAACCACACCACTCGCCATACCATCGCGAACAGCTTCCAACTCTAGAACTTCTGATTGCAGCAGGATAGCTTCAAGCAGTGCATCAATGTTGATACCTTGCTTAGCAGAAACATGAACAAACATGTTCTCGCCGCCCCACTCTTCTGGGATTACGTTGTGCTGAGCCAGTTCGTTTTTAACTTGATCTGGGTTAGCCGCTTCTTTATCGATCTTGTTCACAGCAACAATCAGAGGCACTTCTGCCGCTTTTGCGTGCTGGATTGCTTCGATAGTTTGTGGCATTACACCATCATCAGCAGCAACAACAAGAACAACAAGGTCAGTCGCTTTTGCACCACGAGCACGCATAGATGTAAACGCTGCGTGTCCTGGAGTATCCAGGAAGGTGATCATGCCGTTGTCAGTTTCAACGTGGTATGCACCAATGTGCTGGGTAATACCACCCGCTTCGCCTGATGCAACGTGCGCTTTACGGATGTAATCCAGTAGCGACGTTTTACCGTGGTCAACGTGACCCATGATGGTAACAACTGGCGCACGAGGTTCGCGCTTAGAGTTGTCATCACGATCTGACATGATTGCTTCTTCAAGTTCGTTTTCACGACGAAGAACCACTTTATGACCCATCTCTTCAGCGACCAGTTGAGCAGTTTCCTGATCAATCACTTGGTTGATGGTTGCCATCGCACCCATTTTCATCATGGCTTTGATAACTTCAGTGGCTTTAACCGCCATCTTGTTCGCTAGCTCGGCAACCGTTACAGTTTCGCCGATCTCTACATCACGGTTAACTTTCTGCGCAGGTTTTTGGAAACCATGCTGCATAGATGTAGGCTTAGACATGCGACCTTTCAGTTTGCCGCCTTTACCACCGCGAGCACGAGAAGATGTTGCGTCTTCTTTTTCTTGCGCCGATTTTTTCTTCTTACGACGACGAGGTGCTGCTTCTTGGCGGCGATCCGCTTCGTCTTCTGCTTCACGTGCGTACTTTGAGGTCGTGGTGTGGTGATCTGCCTTTTCCATAACCTCTACCGCTGCGTCTTGTTGACTCCAGCGCTCTTCATTCAATTCTGCCATTTTGCGTGCCTCTTCTAGCTGGCGCTGACTTTCTTCTTCAGCTTTACGCTTGGCTTCCTCTTCCTGGCGACGCTTGAGTTCATCAGCTTCTTTCTTTGCTTGCACTTCGGCAGCTTCACGAGCCGCAGTTTCTTCTGCAGTTTCGTTCATCGCTTTAGCTTTCTCTGCAGCAATTCGTGCTTTTTCTTCAGCTTCGCGCTTAGCTTTCTCTTCAGCTTCGCGCTTTGCTTTCTCTTCGGCTTCTCGTTTGGCTGCTTCTTCAGCTTCGCGGCGGGCCTTTTCCTCTGCCTCGCGCTGTACTGCTTCTTCAGCTTCACGTTGTGCAGCTTCCTGCGCTACACGTTGTTCTTCTAGTTCGCTGCGCTTCACGTAGGTGCGCTTTTTGCGCACTTCTACTTGAACATCCTTACTCTTTCCGCCAGCACTTGAAACACTCAAAGTGCTGCGTTTTTTGCGCTGTAACGTCAGTCGAGTTGGAGCGCTACCATCGTCGCCATGCTCACGTTTTAGGTGAGCCAGCAAGGTTTGTTTCTCATCTTGGCTTACGTTGTCGTCTGCCGATTTCTGAATGCCTGCATCTTGTAATTGCTTCAGCAAACGTTCTACCGGCGTATCAATCTCGCTCGCCAGTGCCTTAACTGTAACCTCTGACATTCTGCTCCTCCTTTGCTGCGCTTAAGCTTCGTCGCTGAACCAGCAAATATTGCGTGCTGCCATGATAAGCTCGCCCGCTTTAACTTCATCCATTCCCTCGATATCCAGAAGATCGTCTGTGCCTTGGTCGGCGAGATCTTCCAGAGTACAAATGCCTTTCGCTGCTAGGCGGAACGCAAAATCACGCTCCAAGCCTTCTAGACCAAGAAGGTCTTCAGCTGGCTCAGCACCATCAAGGATTTCTTCTTTTGCCAACGCGATGGTGGTCAGTGCTTCTTTCGCACGGTTGCGCAGCTCTTCAACAGTGTCTTCGTCAAGACCGTTGATTTCCAGAAGCTCAGCTGCTGGAACATAAGCGACTTCTTCCAAAGAAGTGAAGCCTTCTTCTACAAGAACTGCTGCGAAATCTTCATCAATATCCAGGTGCTTGCTGAACAGTTCAATAGACTGGCCTGCTTCTTCCTGGTGTTTCTTCTGAAGGTCTTGAACTGTCATTACGTTCAGTTCCCAACCGGTCAGTTGAGAAGCCAGACGAACGTTCTGACCATTACGGCCGATTGCTTGAGCCAGGTTGTCTGCCTCTACAGCAATGTCCATAGTGTGTGAATCTTCATCTACGATGATCGATGCAACGTCAGCAGGAGCCATTGCATTGATAACGAATTGCGCTGGGTTATCATCCCAAAGCACGATATCAATACGCTCGCCGCCCAGTTCACCGGAAACAGCTTGTACACGTGCACCACGCATACCAACACACGCACCCACAGGGTCGATACGTTTGTCGTTCGTTTTCACTGCGATTTTCGCACGTGAACCTGGATCACGAGCCGCGCCCATCACTTCGATCATCTCTTCGCCAATTTCTGGCACTTCAATGCGGAACAGTTCGATCAGCATTTCAGACTTAGAGCGAGTCATGAACAATTGGAAACCACGCGCTTCAGGACGTACAGCATACAGCAAACCACGTACGCGGTCGCCTGGGCGGAAGTTTTCACGTGGCAATTGGTCGTCACGTTGAATTGCCGCTTCAGCATTGTTACCTAGGTCAACAATAACAACATCGCGGTTAACTTTCTTAACAACACCAGTGATCAGCTCACCTTCGTTGTCCATAAACTGCTCAACCACTTGTGCGCGCTCAGCTTCACGTACTTTCTGTACGATAACTTGCTTCGCAGTTTGCGTGGTGATGCGGTCAAACGTCACAGATTCGATTTCGTCTTCAACAAAACCGCCTAGACCCAGAGACTCATCTTCATATTGCGCTGCTTCCAGCGTAATTTCGCGTGTAGGAAGAGCAACCTCTTCAACAACCAACCAACGGCGGAATGTATCGAATTCACCAGTTTTGCGGTCGATTGCAACACGTACGTCGATGTCTGCTTCGTATTTTTTCTTTGTTGCCGTAGCCAGTGCGGTTTCCAACGCTTCAAAAATACGCTCGCGAGGAACTGCTTTTTCATTGGATACCGCTTCTACGACAGCCAAGATTTCTTTGTTCATGAACTAATGCCTCATTTAGCCTTAAAATGAAGGAACCAGGTTGGCCTTGGCGATATTGCTCAGGGCGAACGCTTCTTCGTTGCCATCGACGCTGATGGTCACGGTCTCGCCTTCAATAGAAAGGATGTCACCTTTCCACTTACGACGGTTTTGCATAGCCATTTTCAGTACAATCGTTACTTCATGGCCGATAAAACGCTGATAATGTTCAGCTTTAAACAGTGGTCGCTCCAAACCTGGAGAAGAAACTTCCAGATTGTAAGCTACAGTGATTGGATCTTCTACGTCCATCACTGCACTAACTTGACGGCTAACTTCAGCACAGTCTTCAACTGTAATACCGTTTTCGTGATCAATGAAGATACGAAGGGTCGAGTGCTGGCCAGCGCGAACGAACTCGAGCCCAACAAGCTCGTAGTCCAAAGCCTCTACAGGTGCTTCAAGCAAGGCGTGAAGCTGTTTTTCTAGTCCTGTCATACAAACCCCAGAAATAAAAAAAGGGCCTAAAGCCCAGTATTCATCCGAATGGTCATCTTCAGATAACAAAAAACCCCGAATGTCGGGGTTTTATGCAACTGGACCCTGATGCTATGGTTTCCCATAGCCAGTGACTGTCGTGGTCTCTATATGACAATCACTGATAAAGTGGTTGCGGGGGCCGGATTTGAACCGACGACCTTCGGGTTATGAGCCCGACGAGCTACCAAGCTGCTCCACCCCGCGTCCGAACGGCGCACATTATATCGCCGTACCGCTCACTTTTACAAGTGAAACGAACCTCAATGAGGATTTTTATTTGGTGCTGAGAGCGGGACTTGAACCCGCACGCCTCGAAAGGCACTGCCCCCTCAAGACAGCGTGTCTACCAATTCCACCACCTCAGCAGTATTTCTTTATTGTGGGATGTCGCTATTGTTCTTAGCTGGCACGTCCACTGACTGAGTTTGTTCCACTGGAACACTCAAGTCTTCATACTCACCCACTACTTGGGTCTGCTTAGCAGTCATGTTACCCAAGACAAGGCTGAGAATGAAAAATATTGTCGCGAAAATCGCAGTCATTCGGGTCAGAAAGTTTCCAGAGCCGCTAGAGCCAAACACTGTGTTTGATGCCCCAGCCCCAAATGAGGCTCCCATATCTGCGCCTTTACCTTGTTGAACCAGTACCAGGCCAATTACACCAAGAGCGGCCAACAGATAAATCACAAGTAGAATTTCGTACATGGGTTCCACCTATGTTCCAAATTGTTGAGCCAGCTGACCAAGTCGTTCACTAGCGCAACTCCCTTCAATTGGGAGCGGGAGAATACTATCTAATGCCAGCAGGTGAGACAAGAGAAAAATGCAAAAAAACATGACATTTCATTCTGTTTGCACATCTTGTAACCAAACTGGCGTTCCCGCTCCACCTCTATTCCTGAGACAAACCGCCTTTTAGCAGTTTGCTTTTACTGCATCTGCAATTTCAAGTGCGTATTCTTGCACTTTAACCGCATCTTCGCCTTCAACCATAACGCGGATGAGTGGTTCAGTGCCCGATTTGCGTAATAAAACGCGTCCGGTATCACCCAGTTTCTGTTCTACGGCTGCTTTTGCAGATAAAACAGCGTCTGATTCCAATGGATCGCTGCTCCCCGCAAAACGCACGTTTTCCAGAACTTGTGGGAACATACTCATGCCGTCACACAAGTCTTTTAGGCTCATGCCCGTGCCAATCACACTCGCAAGCACTTGCAGTGCCGCAACGATTGCATCACCCGTGGTCACTTTGTCCAACAAGATGACGTGGCCTGAGTTTTCCGCACCAATACTCCAACCGTTTTCCAACAGTTTTTCCATAACATAGCGATCGCCCACTTTGGCGCGCGTAAATGGAATGCCCAGGTTTTTCAGTGCAACTTCCATCCCCATATTGGTCATCAAGGTACCAACAACACCGCCTTTCAGTTCACCACGACGTAATGATTCACGGGCAATGATATAGGCAATCTGATCGCCATCGACCTTGTTGCCTTCATGGTCAACCATGATGACACGGTCACCGTCACCGTCGAATGCAATGCCCAATGCTGCGCCTTCTTCAACCACACGCTTTTGCAGCGCACGGACGTCAGTTGCACCCACTTCGTCGTTAATGTTTGTGCCGTTTGGCTCAACACCCATGGCGATAACGTCGGCACCCAACTCAGAGAACACAGAAGGTGCGATGTGATACGTTGCGCCGTGTGCACAGTCAATCACCACCTTCAAGCCCTTCAGGCTCATCTCTGACGGGAAAGTACCTTTACAAAACTCGATGTAACGGCCCGCGGCATCAACGATACGCTTCGCTTTACCCAGCTCTGCCGATTCCACACAGGTCAATGGTTTTTCCAGCTCAGCTTCAATCGCCAATTCAATATCATCCGGCAGCTTTGTACCTTCAGAAGAAAAGAATTTGATACCGTTGTCATAGAACGGGTTATGGGAAGCCGAAATTACAATACCCGCTTCAGCACGGAAAGTTTGTGTTAAATACGCAATCGCCGGTGTTGGCATAGGGCCAGTAAAAGCAGCCTGAAGACCCGCTGCTGAAAGACCCGCTTCCAATGCCGATTCCAGCATGTAACCAGAGATACGCGTATCTTTACCAATCAGTACTTTTTTTGTGCCTTGCTGGCTAAGTACTCGTCCTGCTGCCCAGCCGAGCTTCAGGATAAAATCGGGCGTAATAGGAAATTGACCCACTTTACCGCGTACACCATCAGTGCCGAAGTATTTGCGTTCTGTCATTATGATTCTCCAAGTAGAGCTGCTGCTTCTTTCATCGTGTGAACAACACGAACAACATCAACGGTCTCTTTCACATCGTGAACACGAATGATCTGAGCCCCTTTCATCGCAGCAATGGTGGCGCAAGCTAAACTGCCCCCTAGAATATCTGAAGGGGCTTTATCCAAAAGTTTAAATATCATCGACTTTCTCGACATGCCCGCTAAGACTGGCAAACCGTGACGATGGAAGTGCTCCAAATTGGCAAGGAGCTGGTAATTATGTGTTTGGGTTTTACCAAAGCCAAAACCGGGATCTAATATGAGCTGGCTCTTATGTATTCCCGCGCTTTCGCAAGCCGCAATTCTCTTTTCAAAAAACGTGTCAATATCGGCAAACAAGTCGCTATAAGAGGGATTGGCTTGCATTGTTCTCGGTTGACCTTGCATATGCATTAAGCACACAGGCACTCCAGCTTCTGCAGCCGCGTCTAACGCCCCGTTCTCTTGCAGTGCACGCACATCATTAATGACATCTGCACCCGCTTTGACAGCGTCGCGCATCACACCCGCTTTACTGGTATCAATCGATATCCAGCAATCGAAACGAGAGCGAATAGCTTCAATGGCAGGAATTACACGATCCAACTCATCTTGCTCTGACACATCCGCTGCCCCAGGTCTGGTAGATTCACCACCAATATCTAGAATCGTTGCCCCTGCATTTAGCATAGTTTCCGCATGATGAAGTGCGGCATCTAAGTGGTTGAATTTGCCACCATCAGAGAAGGAATCGGGCGTAACGTTAAGAATACCCATTACTTGAGGCGAGGATAAGTCGAGCACTTTTGTGTTGGCGGTCAGTTTCATTAGAGAACTTTGTTTGAAAAGAAAATTTACTGCAGATAAAAGAAAAACCCCGAGTTCCCTCGGGGTTTTGCGATATCAGAACTCAATTACGCTTCCGATTTATTGTCTGGGTCAACAGGCTTATTGCCTGCTTCCAGCTCATCGGTAGAAGGCGGAACATCAGAGTTTTGCGCTTCTACATCAGGTTTCTTCGGCGTGTTGTTAGAGCTGTCCGAGTCTGTCGTCCACCCTGCTGGCTCGCGCACTGGTCGACGTGCCATCAGGTCGTCAATTTGCGCAGCATCGATCGTTTCGTATTTCATCAATGCATCTTTCATCGCATGCATGATATCCATATTTTCTTCGATGATCTTGCGAGCACGAGAGTAGTTACGGTCAATCAACTCACGGATTTCACCGTCAATCAAACGTGCGGTTTCGTCCGACATGTGCTTACTCTGTGTCACTGAACGGCCAAGGAATACCTCACCCTCATCTTCTGCATACAGAAGTGGACCCAGTTTGTTAGAGAAGCCCCATTGAGTAACCATTTTACGCGCAATATCTGTTGCACGTTCGATATCGTTAGACGCACCCGTAGATACCTTGTCGACACCGTAAATAATTTCCTCTGCCAAACGACCGCCATACAGACTAGAAATCATCGATTCCAAGTGTTGGCGTGACATGCTGACACGGTCTTGCTCTGGCAGGTACATAGTCACACCCAGCGCACGTCCGCGTGGAATGATTGACACTTTGTACACTGGGTCATGTTCAGGCACCAAGCGACCAACAACAGCGTGACCCGCTTCGTGGTATGCCGTCGACTCTTTGATCTCTTCAGACATCACCATCGATTTGCGCTCTGCGCCCATCATGATTTTGTCTTTCGCCAGTTCAAACTCAACCATAGAGACCACACGCTTGTTACCACGCGCTGCAAACAATGCCGCTTCGTTAACAAGGTTTGCTAGGTCTGCACCAGAGAAACCTGGTGTACCACGCGCAATCAGTGATGCTTCAACATCGCTGCCCAGTGGGACTTTGCGCATGTGAACTTTCAGAATTTGTTCACGACCACGTACGTCTGGCAAGCCAACAACCACTTGACGGTCGAAACGGCCAGGACGCAGAAGTGCCGGGTCAAGTACATCTGGACGGTTCGTTGCTGCGATAACGATGATACCTTCGTTACCTTCAAAGCCATCCATCTCTACCAGCATTTGGTTCAGTGTTTGTTCACGTTCGTCGTGACCACCACCAAGACCCGCACCACGCTGACGACCTACCGCATCAATTTCATCGATGAAAATGATACAAGGAGAGGCTTTCTTCGCCTGTTCAAACATGTCACGGACACGTGATGCACCCACACCCACGAACATTTCAACGAAGTCAGAACCAGAAATGGTAAAGAATGGTACTTTTGCTTCGCCAGCAATCGCTTTAGCAAGCAAGGTTTTACCGGTACCCGGAGGACCAACCATCAACACACCTGTTGGGATCTTACCGCCCAGTTTCTGGAAACGGCTAGGATCGCGCAGGTAGTCCACCAATTCTTTTACGTCTTCTTTTGCTTCATCACAGCCAGCAACATCAGCGAATGTCGTTTTAATTTGTTCTTCGCTCATCATACGAGCTTTTGATTTACCAAACGACATGGCACCTTTGCCGCCACCGCCTTGCATCTGACGCATGAAGAAAATCCACACACCGATAAGCAGTAGCATTGGGAACCAAGAAATGAAGATTGAAGCAAGAATGCTTGGCTCTTCCGGTGGTGTACCACGAACCTGAACTTTGTGGTTGATCAGATCATCCAAAAGCTTAGGGTCTTGCAGCACAGGCATGTAGGTGACATAGCTCGTGCCATCACGACGTGTCACCTTCAGTTCGCGATTATCGAACTGTACATCCTGTAATTTGTCTTGTCCTATTTCTTGGACGAACGACGTGTAGTCAACTGAACGGCCCGCGTTGTCGCCTGGTCCAAAGCTCTGGAACACAGACATTAACACAACAGCGATAACCAGCCATAGAATCAGGTTTTTTGCCATGTCACTCAAGGTGTTAGCCCCGCGAAAACTAGTTAGATATAAGTAGATTACTACAGTTTGTAACCTGTAGCCACAATGTAGACTTCTCGTGAGCGCGCACGGGAAGAATCGGGTTTACGAATTTTAACTGCTTTGAACATGTTACGCACTTCTGCCAAGTACTGATCAAAACCTTCGCCTTGAAATACTTTGACAACAAAAGCGCCATTAGGTGCCAATACTTCTCGACACATATCAAGAGCCAGTTCAACAAGATACATTGCTCTTGGCTGATCTGACGCCAAATTACCGCTCATGTTTGGTGCCATGTCAGACATCACCACATCCACCATGTCTGGTTGGATACGATCTAACAATGCATTAAGAACAGCCTCTTCACGAAAATCCCCCTGCAGGAAGCTAACGCCCGGCAGAGAGTCCATTGGAAGAATATCACACGCAATAACTTGTCCTGAGTCACCCACTTGCTCCGCCGCATACTGCGACCAACCGCCAGGGGCTGCACCAAGGTCGACAATTGTCATACCCGGCTTCAGCAACTTGTCTTTGCCTTGGATTTCTTCAATCTTAAAAATTGCGCGAGATCGATAGCCTTTTTTCTGGGCTTCCTGAACATATTTATCATCAAAATGTTCTTTCAACCAGCGACCAGAACTCGCTGAGTGTTTATTTTTACTCATCTTTTACTCAACCCATACAACTGTCACAGTCAACCTGTGAACGATTCAGGGGGGATATTTGTTCAGTTTGGATAGATATGGCGGTAGAATGTCACGTTTTCAACCCCGATAAAACAACAAATCGAGTCAACATGAATCTAAGCACAAAACAAAAACAGTATCTGAAAGGTCTGGCACACAATCTGAAACCAGTTGTTCTGATGGGTGCAAACGGTCTAACAGAAGCTGTGCTTGCTGAGATTGAAATCGCTCTCGATCATCACGAACTGATCAAGGTTAAAGTCGTATCAGAAGACCGCGACACTAAGAACCTGATTGTAGATGCAATTGTTCGTGAAACTAAGGCAGAAAAAGTTCAGGTTATCGGCAAGACCCTGGTGCTTTACCGCCAAAGCCAAGAGCGCAAAATCGAACTACCACGCAAATAAAAGAAGGCCGCAATGCGGCCTTTTTTATATTAACGATAGAAACAATCGCTAACATTTTTTCGACTTAGACGTACTTCACGCTATCGATTTCAAACTCTTTCACGCCGCCCGGTACAGTGATTGATACTTCATCACCTTCTTCTTTACCGATAAGACCACGTGCAATTGGTGAGTTGATAGAAATCAGATTCTTTTTGATATCCGCTTCATCATCACCCACGATTTGATACGTCACTTCATCATCTGTGTTGCAGTCAATCAGTGCGACAGTCGAACCAAAAATGACTTTGCCGTTATTTGGCATTTTTGCAATATCAATAACCTGAGCAACCGATAGCTTGTATTCAATATCGCGAATCTGAGCTTCACAGATACCTTGCTCTTCACGAGCAGCGTGGTATTCCGCATTCTCTTTCAAGTCACCCAGTTCACGTGCCTCTGCAATTGCTTGAGTAATAATAGGGCGACGCTTCATTAGACGCTCAAGCTCTTGGCGCAGCTGTTGTTCGCCGCGCACAGTCATTGGTACTTTATCCATAAATGACATTACCTCTATAGCCAAACCCAACGGGATTTGGCAAAAACAAAGCCACGCCCAAACAAAAGTGTGGGCGCGGCAAACGAATCTTTGTCATTTCAGTGTAAACAAGTTAAACGAAGAGGTCATCAAAGAATTTATTGAGGCCAAATAAGAACCAACCGAATGCGCAAAATCTCAACAGGTTAAACATGTTTTAGATTTGAAATCCAAGATCGAAATCACGTAAACACAAAGAAATACAGAGATTTACATCGCAATAAAATATAAAAAAACATAAATGCGAGACACTTCACGGAACTTTTACTCAACCACCTAACCCACTGTTTTAGAAGCATTTGGTTATTAGATTGCAATGCAAGCCCCTAGATTTACATCAGTTTTTTGAATGTTTTACTAACAGTCCTTTTTAGTGAGCGGTTACAAACAGTTCATCGCGACGTTGGGAGATAACGTCCCGAAAAATAAAAACGTTTTAAAAGGACAACGTAATGAACAAAAAGTTTATCGCTATTGCTGTAGCCGCTCTGGCTTCTACCTCTGTTTCTGCTGCTGAAATTTTCAACGACGGCACTTCTTCAATGGCTATTGGCGGTCGCGCAGAAGCTCGCGCTTCAATCGTTGACGGCGACATGACTGATAAAAGCCGTGTACGTCTGAACGTAGGCGGCACGACTGAAATCGCTGAAGGCGTGTACGGTTTTGGTTTCTTCGAGCGTGAGTTTACTTCTAACGAAGCTACCGACGAAAACCGTTACGTTAACGCAGGTATCAGCACTCAGTACGGCGCAATCGCTTACGGTCTGACCGACGGTTCTCTGGGCATGATCACTGACTTCACTGATATCATGTCTTACGCTGGCGCAGTAGCTAGTGGCAAAATCAAAGCTGCTGACCGTACTAGCAACAACATCCTATACGTAGGTGAGTTCGGCGGCCTGACCGTTAAAGCTAACTACGTTGGCACTAACGACGAAATCGACAGCGGTTACTCTGCAGCAGCGACTTACGCGCTGGAAAACGGCCTGTCTATGGGTCTGGGTTACGCAGCTCAAGACAACCTGAACAAGACTGATTCAGAGCAACTGGAAGCAGCTGTTTCTTACGCATTCGGTGATTTCTACGTAGCAGCTCTTTACAACACTGGTGAAGTAGCTAAAGCAGACGTTGACGGTTACGAGTTCGCAGCAGCTTACACCATGGGTCAAACCAAGTTCACTACTACTTACGGCAACAAAGAAGTAGCGGACAAAGAAGCAGCAGATGCGCTGTCTATCGACGCAACTCACTTCTTCAACGACAACTTCCGCGCATACGCGTCTTACACTTTCGACATGATGAAAGATGCTCAAGACGAAATCGCACTGGGTCTGCGTTACGATTTCTAATCTGAGTTAAGTTAATTACTTACTTCAGATGACAAAACGCCTACCTCACGGTAGGCGTTTTTTGTACCATACTGGTTCTACGCTTTCAGTCGGAGCCATCATGGTGCGAAATTGCCTTCTTTTTATCGTTATTTTCCTCTCTTTCAACGTTCGTGCTGTACCCGTCGATGCCGTAGAAGCCATGTTGCCACCCGGTAGCCAATTGGCGTTGTTGGCCATTGATGCAAAAACCCAAAAACAAGTTATCAATATTGATAGCGATACCCTACTTCCTCCTGCGAGCACTCAGAAAGTCGTTACTGCACTGGCATCATCACTCTATTTACCTGAAGACTTCCGGTTTGAGACGACAGTTTTACGATCAGGGAAAGACATCGTTTTTCGATTTGGTGGTGACCCAACGCTCAAACGCAAAGATCTCCAATTGCTGATCAGTGCGCTAAAAGCGAGAGGTATTAGACAGATCACAGGGGATGTCTGGTTAGATGATTCAATATTTACCGGATACCAACGAGCGATTGGGTGGCCGTGGGATATTCTTGGTGTGTGTTACAGCGCGCCATCATCGGCGATTACCCTCGAGAGAAACTGTGTTCAAGGCTCAATATACAGCGAAGAAGGTAAGCGACTAACGCGCGTCTTTGTCCCTGAACACCAGCCGGTCTCAGTCAGCACTGATGCCCTTGCAGTGAACAAAGAAACGCAAAAGAGTCTACATTGCGATTTGGAGCTTCATTATGACAATAACAACCACTACCAACTTAGCGGTTGCTTGCCCTATAGAAAAAATCCGCTCCCATTAAAGTTTGCCGTTCAGAACCCGGAATTGTACGTTGCGGATGTATTGGAAGAAGAGCTAAAACGTGCAGCAATTGTCGTTAAAGGAAAGATTCGCATTGGTTCGCCAGCGGGCACTGAAGTTTTCATTGCCAAACATACGTCTGCACCTAGAGATGACTTACTGAAGATCATGCTAAAACGTTCAGACAACCTTATCGCTGATAACCTTTTAAAGACTATCGGCCACCGTTACTACCAGCAACCAGGGTCGTTTTCTAATGGTGCGGCAGCGATAAAAAGCATTTTGAAAGAGAATGCAGGCATCAACTTACATAATGCAGTGCTTGTTGATGGCTCTGGTCTTTCGAGAAATAACCGAATGACTGCACAACAAATCATGGATGTTATCGCGTATGTGTATCAACACCCGGCATCAGGAATACAGGCCATGTTGCCCATCTCTGGCATTGATGGCACGTTGAAGTACCGTAACAGCGTACGCTATTCACCGCTCAAAACACGTCTGGCCGCAAAAACTGGCTCACTGTATGGCAGTTACAATCTGGCGGGTATTTTGAAGAACCAACAGGGCAAAGACGTACTGGTTGTACAGTTAGTGACTAACTATCACATTGCAGAATCAGAGGACCGGCCCAGCAAGGTTGCCAGCCCGATCACTCAGTTTGAAAGAGAGCTTTATCAAGCCCTCTTTACATCAAGCCTAACCATGCATTGATCGTGATAAAGTAAATTGTCATCCCGCTGATATCGACGACAGACGCCAAGACTGGGCTGACAAGTACAGCGGGATCTAATTTCATTTTTCGGGCGATCAAAGGTAACAGGCCGCCTAACGTCGTTGAGAGCGTTACTTGAATCGCCAAGGCTAACCCGATTGCCATCGCAACATCATAAACACTGATCCCCGCAGGCAGAATAGCGGCGTCACTGAACAGCACTACCCTCGCCATCACCACGCAAGCCAATGCGAGAGCAATGATCGCGGCAATGCGCATCTCTTTCCACATAACAGCGAGCCACTGTTTGGGTCGGATTTCATTCATTGCCAATGCCCGCACGACCAGCGTTGCAGCTTGCGATCCAGCATTACCACCAGCGGCAGCAACCACGGGCAAGTAAATTGCCAGCAAGACTAGCTGGGCGATAGCATCTTCGTAGTGTGAAATGATCATACCCGACACGATGCCCAACAATGCGAGCCCAACAATCCACCCTATCCGCTGGCGGACATGCGTAAATACCGAATTTGTCAGATAATTCCCGTCAGGCTCTACTTCTGAACTGATCAACCCTAATCCGGTTGCCAAATGACGACTGCGTACCGTTTCGCCAGCTTCTGACAACGCATCAAGCAACGTTCTGACCAAGGCTAACGGACATGCATTTAGAACAGCGGTCGCTTCATGGATTGGCATTACCGAAAGTAAGCGAATACGGTCTGTCTCGTCATGAAGTAAAAACGCACTCTTCGCTGCTTGGATTTCTTTAGTTTCGAATTTTTGAGTCTGGTTTCCCAGCGCAATGGTATTCATTACCGTCATAGCGAACCTCCCGATTGGCTAGTGCCAGAAAAACTGGCGGGTAACGACCGAGCAATACAACGGATAAGCGCAGAGATAATGCGCCCTATAGCCATTTAAAACAGGCTAACAAGACAAAAATGATCGATGCTAATCCACACTTTATCGACTAAAGCGTGTGTATGTATTGCAACTCAAAGTGTCGGGAAGCACAGGGAAAAGCATTGAGAAATGGCATTCCAACCGGACGGTTGGAACGTGGATAAAACACGAACACGACCGTCGGGACTACAGGCTTCCCTTACAACTCGGAGGATGGTCGATAGTGTTCATATTAAGCTCCAAAAAGTCGCGATGTCGCGACGGGGGTAAGTGTACGCTTCTTATTAGGAATAACAAGACCAGCATCTTGCTATCACATTAAGCTTTTATGACATCAGACTGACGAACTGGCGATTCGATTTCGAATGCATACTCCTGATAAATAATGCGTCTTAAATCTATCTCAACCCTTGAATAATAGAGACAAAAAAGCCCGCCAATCTGGCGGGCAAGGAGGTTATCTAAACGGCCGGCTTCCTGCCGACTCATTAGTTTTTCTCTTTCTCATTGAAGTCGCTGCTTCGTTGGCTGTATTCGTTCACTCCAATCACATAGCTGACTATGCTCATGGGGATTTACTCACTTACCACTTGGCTGCGACTCCAACTCGTTTGAAGAGTGTTTCTATTTACTGTATTTCTCAGCAACACGAGCATGCAGCTCTTGAACTGACGTTACTTTAGACATATCAACCGCTGCATGCGCCATACAGGTCGCAAATGCCGCATTAAGCGTAGTGGTGTAGTTCACTTTTTCTGCCAATGCACCGCGACGCAACACTTTAGAATCTTCAATCGCTTGACGACCTTCAGTGGTGTTGATGATGTAGCTGTACTCGCCGTTCTTGATGCGGTCAAGAATGTGAGGGCGACCTTCGTGTACTTTATTGACCAGACGAGGGTTAATACCCGCTTCGCCCAGAACAACCGCTGTACCGTGTGTCGCATCTAGCTCAAATCCAAGCTTGATCAGTTTCGCCGCCAAATCAACAACACGTTGTTTGTCGTTATTACGAACAGACAGCAGAGCACGACCTTTTTCGGTGTACGTCTTACCACAGCCAAGGTCTGCTTTTGCAAACGCTTCTGCGAAGGTATCGCCAACACCCATCACTTCACCCGTAGAGCGCATTTCAGGGCCCAACAGTGGGTCAACACCTGGGAACTTGTTGAATGGCAGTACCACTTCTTTCACAGAGTAGTAAGGTGGAATGATTTCTTGCGTAAAGCCTTGAGACTCAAGAGACTGGCCAGCCATCACACGTGCAGCGATTTTCGCCAGTGGTGCGCCTGTCGCTTTAGAAACAAACGGTACCGTACGTGCCGCACGTGGGTTCACTTCAATCAGATACACTTCGCCGTCTTTTACTGCAAACTGGGTGTTCATCAGGCCGCGAACGCCCAATTCAAATGCCAGTTTCTCTACTTGGCGACGCATCTCATCTTGAATGTCTTGGCTCAGCGTATAAGCAGGCAGTGAACATGCAGAGTCACCTGAGTGAACGCCCGCTTGCTCAATGTGCTCCATGATGCCACCGATAACGACACGCTCGCCGTCACAAATTGCATCTACGTCCACTTCGGTTGCGTCGTCAAGGAAACGGTCCAGCAGAACTGGAGATTCATTTGACACGCTCACTGCTTCATTGAAGTAGCGGCGAAGGTCGCTTTCGTCGTAAACGATTTCCATCGCACGGCCGCCCAGAACATAAGAAGGACGAACCACCAGCGGATAACCAATATCACGCGCTTTTTCTACGGCTTGCTCAAGGGCAGTTACTGTTGCGTTTTCTGGCTGTTTCAAACCTAGACGCTCTACTGCCGCTTGGAAACGTTCGCGGTCTTCTGCACGGTCAATTGCATCTGGGCTAGTACCAATAATTGGCACACCCGCAGCTTCCAGTGCGCGCGCCAATTTCAGTGGTGTTTGACCACCGTATTGAACGATAACGCCTTTTGGTTTTTCAACACGTGCGATAGCCAGTACGTCTTCCAGAGTGACAGGCTCAAAGTACAGGCGGTCAGACGTATCGTAGTCTGTAGAAACCGTTTCAGGGTTACAGTTAACCATGATGGTTTCGTAACCGTCTTCACGCAGTGCCAGTGATGCATGTACACAACAGTAGTCGAACTCGATACCTTGACCGATACGGTTTGGACCACCGCCCAACACCATGATTTTGTCTTTGTCGGTTGGATTCGCTTCACACTCTTCATCGTATGATGAGTACATGTATGCTGTATCAGACGAGAACTCAGCCGCACAGGTATCTACACGCTTGTAGACAGGGTGAATATCGAACTGGTCGCGAAGTTTACGAATTTCGCCTTCGCCCACACCCAACAGTTTGCTCAGACGCGCATCAGCAAAACCTTTACGTTTCAGCTTACGAAGAACATCTTGGTTCAGACCTGCAAAGCCGTTCTCTTTCACTTCTGCTTCAAGTTTCACGATTTCTTCAATCTGAACCAGGAACCAGCGGTCAACGTTAGTCAACTTGAACACACCGTCAACTGACATGCCTGCACGGAATGCGTCAGCGATGTACCAAATACGCTCCGCGCCTGCATCTTTCAGTTCATGGCGGATTTTGGTCAATGCGTCTGGCGCATCCAAATCAACCATTTCGTCAAAGCCCATCGCGCCGACTTCCAGGCCACGCAGTGCTTTTTGTAGCGATTCTTGTTGGTTACGGCCTATTGCCATTACTTCCCCCACAGACTTCATCTGTGTGGTCAGACGGTCATTCGCGCCTGCAAATTTTTCGAAGTTGAAGCGAGGAATTTTAGTAACAACGTAGTCGATGGTTGGTTCAAACGATGCTGGGGTTGCGCCGCCAGTGATATCGTTCATCAACTCATCCAGCGTGAAGCCAACAGCCAGTTTCGCTGCCACTTTGGCAATTGGGAAGCCAGTTGCTTTTGATGCCAGTGCAGAAGAGCGAGATACACGCGGGTTCATCTCAATGATAACCATACGGCCATCTTTCGGGTTGATACCAAACTGTACGTTTGAACCGCCCGTTTCAACGCCGATTTCGCGCAGAACAGCCAATGATGCATTACGCATCAATTGATACTCTTTATCTGTCAGCGTTTGCGCAGGTGCCACGGTGATCGAGTCACCCGTGTGGATGCCCATCGCATCGAAGTTTTCAATTGAACACACGATGATACAGTTGTCCGCTTTGTCGCGAACCACTTCCATCTCGTATTCTTTCCAGCCAATCAATGATTCGTCAATTAGCAGCTCGTTGGTCGGAGAGAGATCCAAACCACGGCGACAAATTTCTTCGAATTCTTCTTTGTTATAAGCGATACCACCACCGGTACCACCCATGGTGAAAGAAGGACGAATGATACAAGGGAAGCCAACCATATCCAGAACGCCGTAAGCTTCTTCCATGGTTTTTGCCGTATCCGCACGCGGACACTCAAGGCCAATTGACTTCATCGCTTTGTCGAAGCGTGAACGGTCTTCTGCTTTATCAATCGCATCGGCCGTTGCACCAATCATTTCCACGCCAAATTCAGCTAGAACGCCATGCTTTTCAAGCTCTAACGCACAGTTAAGTGCTGTTTGGCCACCCATGGTCGGCAGAACTGCATCTGGGCGCTCTTTGGCAATGATGTTACGAACAACTTCCCACTGAATCGGCTCGATGTAAGTCGCATCCGCCATTTCAGGGTCAGTCATGATGGTCGCTGGGTTAGAATTCACCAGAATGACACGGTAGCCTTCTTCGCGCAGTGCTTTACACGCCTGTGCACCTGAATAGTCGAACTCACACGCCTGACCGATAACAATCGGACCTGCGCCTAGAATAAGAATACTTTGAATATCTGTACGTTTTGGCATTCTCTGCTACTCCGGTTACGCGCTGTGTTGCTTGATCAGTTCAATAAAGTGGTCGAATAGTGGTGCCGCATCATGCGGACCTGGGCTCGCTTCAGGGTGACCTTGGAAGCTGAATGCAGGCTTATCCGTGCGGTGGATGCCTTGTAGTGAGCCGTCGAACAGAGATTTATGTGTTGCGCGCAGGTTTTCTGGCAGCGTTTCTTCATCCGCAGCAAAACCGTGGTTCTGGCTAGTGATCATGACGACGTTGCGATCTAGGTCTTTAACCGGGTGGTTAGCACCGTGGTGACCAAACTTCATTTTCACTGTTTGTGCGCCGCTTGCCAGCGCCAGAATTTGGTGACCAAGACAGATACCGAAAATTGGCAAGCCTTTGTCCAAGAATACTTTGGTCGCTTCAATCGCGTAAGTACATGGAGCTGGGTCGCCAGGGCCGTTTGACAGGAAGACACCGTCTGGGTTCATCGCCAGAACCTCTTCAGCTGATGTCTGTGCAGGAACAACCGTTAAACGACAACCGCGGTCAACCAGCATACGCAGGATGTTGCGTTTTGCGCCGAAGTCGTAAGCCACAACGTGGTAAGGCAGTTCGCTGTCATCTTTCGCTTCTGGCAGGCCACCTTCCAATGTCCATGAACCTTGCTTCCACTGATACGCTTCTGCAGTTGTCACTTCTTTTGCGAGATCCATGCCCTTCAAACCCGGGAAGTCTTTCGCTTTAGCAAGAGCCAGAGCTTCATCGAGGTTGTCACCGGCTACGA
The DNA here is from genome assembly GCF_028683135.1 of Enterovibrio qingdaonensis. GTDB lineage: Bacteria > Pseudomonadota > Gammaproteobacteria > Enterobacterales > Vibrionaceae > Enterovibrio > Enterovibrio qingdaonensis. The sequence continues at coordinate 24,904 of NZ_JAJUBB010000025.1, read as the reverse complement.
TACAGCCATTTTGTGCACCTTTTTCACGAAGCAGACGGGTCAATTTGCGCGTATCGATATCAGCGATGCCGACGATGTTTTGAGATTTCAAGTAATCAGAAAGCGTTTGTTGATTACGGAAATTAGAAGCAATAAGAGGGAGGTCGCGAATTACCAAGCCTTGAGCGTGGATTTTTGAGGATTCTTCGTCTTCGGTATTAGTACCGGTGTTGCCAATGTGAGGATAAGTAAGAGTAACAATTTGCTGGGAATAGGAAGGGTCGGTGAGAATTTCTTGGTACCCCGTCATCGAGGTATTAAAAACAACTTCACCAACGGCAGTTCCATCAGCACCAATGGATTCACCGCGGAATACAGTCCCATCTTCCAGGACTAAGAGCGCAGACTTGCTCAAGACAACCTCCAAATCAATAAAAATGCAAAAAAAGTAAATAAATTCGCATTAAGTCATTCCATATAAATGCCTAAACCGTCAAAAGGCGATTTTAGACAAATTGCGCGCATTCTAGAGATCGAACCAAAATCTGTCAACTAGTCTACCAAAAAAGAATGCAACTTATAGCCTGCAATGTCATCTTTACCAATCAAACACATAAAAGTCAGGGTTATCTTGCATTGTCAGCAGGTTTTTCGTGGGAACACGTAGCAGTTTCGATGGAAGGAGAAGAAATGGAGACAAAAAACAATAAGCTCATCACGCAACCGTTTCGCTAATCACAGTTTGATCATGGTTTTGGCGCGATTTATAGAATAGAGCAACCAAAGGGCCATTTAAACAACTTAAGTTACTTAAACGCCCCCTTTAGGCACGACATGAGTTTTGCGTTTACTCGATGAAAACACCATGCATACAGCCGAAGCTCAATGCATAGTTAGGCATTAGAGCGTATCGAGTTCAAGCACATCTTGCATCGTGTAGAAGCCGGCTTCCTTACCCGCTAACCAGATAGCAGCGCGCACTGCACCATTGGCAAACGTCATACGATTGGACGCTTTGTGAGTAATTTCCACGCGCTCACCGATATCAACAAACATCGCAGTATGCTCTCCAACAATGTCTCCTGCACGGATGGTCGCAAAACCAATTTCGTCACGCGTCCTTTCGCCAGTAATACCTTCGCGTGCATATACCGCGACGTCGCTAAGTTTGTTACCCATGGCACCCGCAATAGCTTCTCCCATACCGATAGCTGTACCTGAGGGTGCATCTACCTTATGGCGGTGGTGTGCCTCGACGATTTCAATATCACAATAGTCGCCCATCACTTTCGCCGCTTTTTCAAGCAGTTTAAATACCAGGTTAACACCAACACTATAGTTGGGTGCCATCACAATACCGACATCTATTGCCGCATCGATTTGGGCGCGCTGCTCGTCCGTGAAGCCCGTTGTGCCGATGATCAGCTTTTTGCCATATTCACGGCACAATTCGAGATTCTTAAGTGTTGGGACAGGAGCCGTAAAGTCGATAATGACATCAAAGTCATCCGCCACTTTCGCCAAATCATCGACGATGGTGACATCTCGCTTGCCAATGCCCGCAAGCTCGCCGGCATCTGTCCCTATAAGGCTGGACTCTGGGCGCTCACTCGCTGCCGCCACTACCGCGCCATCCATTGCATCAGTAGCTTGAATCAGCTGTCGACCCATACGGCCAGCAGCTCCCGCAATTGCTATGCGAACCATGTTTACCTCTTTTAACTTCCTGTTTCAGTGCCTTAATCTCACACTGTTTCATTAACTATCGTTCAACTCTACTCTTTTCGTAGGGTGATGTATATCACCTACCTGGGCGTAAAAAAGGGAGCAACAAGCTCCCTTTTTTCATTCGATGAAGATCACTGAATCTGTTTTACTTGCAGCTCACGAGGCACTTCAAAGAACATATTTTCTTCTCGCCCTTTCAGCTCTTCAACCGCCAATCCGCCAAAGGCTTCTATTTGCGAGATAATGAGATTTACCAACTCTTCAGGCGCAGAAGCTCCTGCGGTAACACCCACTTTCTTTTTACCGTCAAACCATTGTAATTGAACATCTTCCGCACAATCGGTCAGATAAGCGGGTGTGCCAAGTTTCTCACTTAGCTCTCGAAGTCGATTTGAATTAGAGCTATTTTTAGAGCCCACCACGATCATCACATCACATTGGGCTGCTAAATCACGCACAGCATCTTGGCGATTCTGGGTGGCATAGCAAATATCATCTTTGCGTGGTCCCTGAATGTCAGGAAACACCTTGCGAAGGGTATCGATCACGTCTGCCGTTTCGTCCACTGATAACGTGGTCTGACTCACGTAGTGAAGATTCGATGGGTCTTTCACATTGAGCGTGTACACATCGTCTGGTGTTTCAACCAGGTACATACCACCGTCTTCGCTCGCATATTGTCCCATTGTGCCGACGACCTCAGGGTGTCCAGCATGACCGATCAAGACCACTTCCATATCACGACGACTCGCGCGAGCCACCTCCATATGCACTTTGGTCACCAAGGGGCAAGTGGCATCAAATACCGTCAACTGACGTGACTTTGCCTCATTGCGAACAGCTTGGGAGACGCCATGTGCAGAAAAGATAACGATGCTGTCATCGGGCACTTCATTCAGTTCTTCAACGAACACAGCACCTCGCGCTTTCAGACCTTCAACCACAAAACGGTTGTGCACCACTTCATGACGCACGTAAATTGGTGGCTGATAAAGTTCCAATGCGCGTTCAACGATGCTGATAGCACGATCAACACCGGCACAAAACCCACGCGGGTTAGCTAGCATGACTTTCATTTGCTTGCCTTTTTGTTCTCTGGTCTTAACTGACCTTTACGATTTCCACGTCAAAGATAACGCGATGTCCGGCGAGTGGGTGATTAAAATCCACCGTGACAGACTCTCCCGCAACTTCCGTAATCACGCCGGGGATTTCCTGTCCACCTGGACCCGCAAAAGCGATGATCGTTCCCTCTTCGGCAGGTGCATCACCGACAAACAGCGTTCGATCCATATGCTGGATATTATCTGGATTTGGCTGACCAAACGCGTCATCGGGCTCAAGGGTAAAACTTGCCGCTTCTCCCTCTGACAAACCAACTAAGCACTTTTCGAAGTTCTCAGTCAGACTACCGTCACCCATTACCAGTTTGGCTGGCTTTCCACTGGTTTTGGTGCTGTCTGCCACCGAGCCATCTTCCAGTTTGATCGTAAAGTGCATCAGCACTTCGCTATTCGCGCTAATTTTTGTCATTGACTCATCCTTGGTGCCATTCCCAATGCCACAATGAACCAGCATTGGTTAACGTAAAAAGGCCTAGGGGCCATTCCTGACAAATCCTTAAGATCTGACGGGTTATCATTGTTTTAATACGATTTGGCGCCGACTACAGATGCAGCCAGCGCCAATATTTTTACTCGTTGCGAACCGAACCCACTTACTTGGCTTCGGCCTGCGGCTTCTTGGAAGCGAGGAAGCTATCTAAAATGATCAATCCGGCACCGATACAAATGGCGGTGTCAGCAAGATTGAAGGCTGGCCAGTGGCTATTTCCGACATAAAAATCGAGGAAGTCGACCACAAAACCATGCACCAATCGATCAAACAGATTACCAATCGCGCCACCAATGACCAGCGCATACGCAATGTTTAAAATCTTATTGCTGCTTGGCGTACAACGCATCCAGTATGCAAGCATACCCGACACACCCAAAGCAATGGCGGCAAAGAACCAACGTTGCCAACCACCAGCATCACTTAGAAAACTAAATGCTGCGCCATAGTTGTGAACATAGAGCAGGTTAAAAAATGGCAGGATCTCAATGCGATTCGACCAACCATACCCCATCGTATTCATCACCAGTAGCTTGCTACCGATATCCAGCACGAAGACCAGAAGCGCTAGCCATAGCCAGCGCAGTCCTGATTGTTTCGCTGTCAGATCTTTCATCCAGCTATCCTATCGTTACAGGCTAGGTTACGCGAACTGGCGCGTTTCGCCTTCACCGTCGATGTTGCTCACACAGCGGCCACAAATCGTTTCGTGAGTCGCAATGGTGCCAACATCTGCAACATGGTGCCAGCAACGCTCACACTTCTCTGCTTCAGACTTCGCAACCGCAACAGCCAGACCTTCAATTTCAGTAGCCACAGCTGATTCAGGTGCCGTTTCCGCTGCAACAACGTCTGCTTTTGATGTCAGTAATACAAAACGCAGTTCGTCACCCATTGCTTGCAGTTTCGCTGCAAATTCTGGCTTCGCGTACAAAGTAATCTCTGCTTCCAAAGAACCGCCGAGCACTTTCTCGCTACGCGCTTGTTCTAGCACTTTGTTCACAGCACCACGTACACGCAGAAGCTCTGCCCAGAACGCGTTATTTAGTTGCTCGTCATCACCCAGACCGAACAGGCCGTCGTACCACACTTCAGTGAATACGAACTTGGTACGGTTGCCTGGCATTTCGTTCCAAATTTCATCAGCAGTGAACGACATGATTGGTGCCATCCAGCGAACTAACGCTTCCACGATGTGGAACAGTGCCGTTTGACAACTACGGTGCGCATGACCACCTGCTTTCGCGGTGTACTGACGGTCTTTGATGATGTCTAGGTAGAATGAACCCATTTCTACAGAACAGAACTGCATCAGACGTTGAGTCACTGCGTGGAAGTTACATTCTTCAAATGCTTTCAGGATTTCTTCCTGAGCTTCCAACGCTTTGCCAACCGCCCAACGGTCCGCAACTACCATGTCTTCTGGTGCAACCATGTCAGTTTCTGGGTTGAAACCATTCAGGTTAGCCAGCAAGAAACGCGCGGTGTTACGAATACGGCGATACGCATCAGCACTGCGGTTCAAGATTTGATCTGACACCGTCATTTCGCCAGTGTAGTCAGTCGATGCAACCCACAGACGCAGGATGTCACCACCTAGCTTGTTCATCACTTCTTGAGGCGATACAACGTTACCGATAGATTTAGACATCTTACGGCCTTGACCATCAACGGTGAAACCGTGCGTCAGAACTTGCTTGTAAGGTGCTGCATTTTTAATGGCAACAGATGTCATCAGCGATGACTGGAACCAACCACGGTGTTGGTCAGAGCCTTCCAAGTACATGTCTGCTTCGTGGCCATTGAACTCTTCGCGCTGATTCACAACCGCGTAGTGCGTCGCACCAGAGTCAAACCATACGTCCAGCGTATCCAGCACTTTCTCGTAGTTTGCAGCATCTGCACCCAGAATCTCTTCTGCGTCCAGATCCCACCACGCTTGAATGCCAGTTTGCTCAACTTTTTGAGCCACTTTTTCAATTAGCTCAACGGTATTCGGGTGCAATTCTGCTGTTTCTTTATGAACAAACAGTGCGATTGGCACGCCCCACGTACGTTGACGTGAGATACACCAGTCTGGACGACCTTCAACCATCGCTTCGATGCGGTTTTGGCCCCACTCAGGGATCCACTGAACGTTTTTGATCTCTTCCAGTGCTTTTGCACGCAGACCGGCTTTCTCCATAGAGATAAACCACTGCGGAGTCGCGCGGAAGATAATCGGTGTTTTGTGACGCCAGCAATGCGGGTAGCTATGCTCGTATGCGTGGTGATGCAAAAGCGCACCATGCTCTTTCAGCACGTCCAATACACTGTTGTTCGCTTTCAGCACGTGTTGGCCGGCAAACAACTCAGTATCTGGCAGGTAAACGCCGTTGCTACCAACAGGGTTTGCCACTTCCAGACCATATTTCTGGCCTACCACGAAGTCTTCTTGACCGTGACCTGGTGCGGTGTGAACAACACCCGTACCAGATTCAGTCGTCACGTGGTCACCACAGATTACTGGTACGTCAAAGCTATAGAATGGGTGGTTGAAGCGCAGCAGCTCCAGCTCGTCACCTTTACAGAAGCCCAGATTATGGAAGTGCTCGATACCGGCACGATCCATCACGTCTTTCGCCAGCTCAGATGCAACGATCAAGCGACGCGGTGTATCACCTTCCACTTGAACCAGCACATATTCCAGTTTGTCTGAAACAGCGACTGCACGGTTAGCAGGCAACGTCCAAGGCGTGGTAGTCCAGATAACGATAGACACGTCACCTTGACCTTCATGGCCTTCGGTCATCTTAAACTTAGACAGCACAGCTGCTTCGTCTACAGCACGGAACATAACGTCGATAGACGGAGAAACCTTGTTCTCGTATTCCACTTCCGCTTCTGCTAGCGCAGAACCACAGTCTGTACACCAGTGAACAGGTTTGAAACCTTTGTGAAGGTGACCATTGCCTGCGATTTTACCCAGTGCACGAATGATGTTTGCTTCTGTACCAAAGTCCATTGTCAGGTAGGGTTTGTCCCACTCACCCAACACACCCAGACGTTTGAAGTCCGCTTTTTGGCCTTCAACTTGCTGAGCAGCATACTCACGACATTTTTGACGAAACTCAGCCGCAGACACTTTTTGGCCTGGCTTACCGACTTTCTTTTCTACCATCAGTTCGATTGGCAGACCGTGACAGTCCCAACCAGGTACGTACGGTGCGTCAAAGTCCGACAATGTTTTGGACTTAATAATAATGTCTTTAAGGATCTTGTTTACTGAGTGACCAATATGAATATTGCCGTTTGCATACGGAGGGCCGTCATGCAGGATGAAAGATTTTTTGCCTTTCTTCGCTTTACGGATTTCGCCGTAAAGATCTTCGTCATACCAGCGCTTAAGCATCTGTGGCTCGCGCTGAGCAAGATTACCTCGCATCGGAAACGCGGTTTCCGGCAGGTTTAAGGTATCTTTAAAGTCACTCATTGATTGTTCATTCCGTATATGGACATTATTCTTCGGTCAACGCAGACAGCCACGCACGCGCTGTCTGAGCATCAAGTTCAATTTGGGCTTTCAATTCATCAATTGAGCCGAATTTCATCTCGTCGCGCAGCTTATGAAGAAGCTGGACTTCGATGTGTCGACCATAAAGATCTTCTTTAAGGTCGAAAAGGTGCACTTCCAATTGTTGGCGTACACCGTTGACGGTAGGTCGTGTGCCAACGTTCGCAACACCCCCTAACCATTGTTCTTCTCTTATGCCGCCAACTTTAACAACATAAACGCCAGAAACCGGCGAAACACGTCGTTTAAGGGGGACATTGGCAGTCGGGAATCCGATCGTTCTACCCAGTTTCTTGCCGTGAGAAACACGACCACTGATACTGTATGGGCGACCTAACATCTCTTCTGCCGCGTCCTGATGCCCAGCGGCGAGTTCATCTCGAATGGCCGTACTGCTGACACGCTGCTCAGAGAGCGTGAAGCTTTGTGTACTCACCACGTCAAAACCGGCATCAGTGGCCTGTTGTTGCAGATAACAAAAATCGCCCTGACGCTGAGCACCAAAGCGAAAATCATCACCAACAACGAGAAACTTAACACCCAATTGTTCAACCAACAAGCGATGAACGAAGTCATAAGGCGTCATCGCCGCGAATTTGGCGTTGAAATTGACCACAATCAGTCTATCCACACCTAGCTCGGTCAATTGCACGTACTTATCACGTAAACGCGTCAGTCGCGCAGGCGCACTTTCTGACGTGAAAAGCTCTCGAGGCTGAGGTTCAAACAGCATTACCATTGCAGGCAAACCCAATTCACGCGCTTTCTCCACCACACGGCGAAGCACTTTCTGATGCCCTAAATGCACACCATCAAAGTTGCCAATGGTCAAAACGCACCCGTGATGTTTTTCACGAATGTTATGGATACCTCGGATCAATTCCATACTGGTAAAACTGCTGTCCCCATAAAAAAACCGACGGATTATATACTATTCAAAGGCCGCAATCAGCTTTCTGCTCGAAGATGACGTGGTCTCAGGCCTAAAATCACCAAAGTCACAAGGTAAGCCCCTGCTCCCGCAACAATTAGCCCGCTTAAATTATATGTTCTTTCCCAAAGGTTCATCGCCAGCCATTGCGCATTTTCAGGCATCAACGCCACGATTAGGCTTCCCATTATCACTACGCCAACCACCAAACGTAGCGCAAACAACGCGGTTTCTTTGCTGATGCGATACACGCCTTGCTTGTGAAGGCCGCGATAAAGAAGACCCGCATTCACGAATGCCGATAGCGCGGTCGCCATTGCCAAACCGACATAACCATAGAAATACGCAAAAATCAGGTTAAACACCATATTGCTCACCATGGCGACAATCCCGTAACGCACTGGCGTTTTCGTGTCTTGACGTGCGAAATACCCTGGGGCAAGCACTTTGATCAGCATGAAATTCAGTAAGCCTGATGAATAGGCGACCAATGATAACGAGGCGGCATCCACATCTGATGCACCAAATTCGCCGCGCATAAACAAAACCATCAGCATAGGTTTGGCGAGTACAATCATGCCAATCATGGCTGGTGCACCCAGAAGAAGAACCATGCGCACGCCCCAATCCATGGTGCTGGCAAACTGACCTGAAGACTGCTCAACGTGTTTTTTAGACAACGCAGGCAAAATCACCGTTGCGATAGCAATACCAAAAAGCCCTAATGGGAACTCTAACAAACGGTCGGAGTAATACAGCCAGCTGATTGATCCTGTCGCAAGGAAACTCGCAATAAACGTATCAAGAAGCAAATTGATTTGGCTGACCGAAACACCAAACAAAGCAGGTATCATCAGGGTTCGGATTTTCGTTACGCCAGGGTGAGACCATCCCCACTTAGGACGAACCAGCATCCCTTCACGGTATAGAAATGGTATTTGAAATGCGAATTGAATCAATCCACCAAGGAACACCCCGATACCTAAACCGATCTCTGGCTGTTCCATCCCCGGCGCGATGAAAAGCGCAGCCGATATCATCGCAATGTTTAAAAATACGGGCGTGAAAGAGGAGACAGCAAATCGCCCCAATGTATTGAGAACAGATCCTGCTAACGCGACAAAGGTAATGAACCAGAGGTACGGGAACGTGATTTTCAGGATCACTGACGCCAATTCAAATTTATGAGCGGATGGCCCATCATTTAGCCAGTCTACAAACCAGCCCATACCAAACAAGGCTGTGATAACGGGCGATGCGATAACACCCACCAAGGTTACAATGGTGACCAATACACCTAACGTGCCAGAGGTGTAAGCAATCAACTCACGGGTTTTCGATTTATCGTCACTGGCCTGGTATTCAGCCAACACAGGCACAAAGGCTTGAGAGAAAGCCCCTTCAGCGAATAAGCGTCGCAGAAAGTTAGGGATCTTGTTTGCAAAAAAGAACACATCAGCGGCGGCTCCTGCCCCCATCAAATTCGCAATCACCACATCACGAACAAGCCCCATGACACGAGATACCATGGTCATAAAGCTCACGATCAGTCCTGAGCGAAGTAATCGCTTTGACACTTATAAACCCCTTAAAAAAGATATGAAGTAATTACATTAATTCTTATTAACGCTCCCAAGCTCATTACAAATGAACCAAAAGCGGGTCAGACACAGCGAAAAGCACAGATAAAAGGCTTACTTCATACAAAGAATGCTGGTAGAATCTGCCGCCATATTAACCGCGATGTCCACCACATGCCATTCCTATGGTTTATGCGGCGGATATTTGCACAAATGAATTGACAACTCGGGTAAAACGAGGCATATTCCTCGGCCTTAAATTGTCACCGAATATAAGATTTGGGAGTTAGACCCTTGGCGAATATCAAATCTGCTAAGAAGCGTGCAATCCAGTCTGAGAAGCGTCGCCAGCACAACGCAAGCCGTCGCTCAATGATGCGCACTTACCTGAAAAAAACTATCGCAGCTATTGCAGCAGGCGATAAAGAAGCAGCAACCAAAGCATTTGGTGAAGCTCAGCCTATTCTTGACCGTATGGCTACTAAAGGCCTGATCCACAAGAACAAAGCTGCTCGTCATAAAGCTGCTCTGGCTGCTCAAATCAAAGCTCTGTAATAGCGCTCCGATTTGAAATAAAAAAACCGGCTTCTGGCCGGTTTTTTTATTGGTGTCGAATTTTCATTTGCAATAAAGCTGGTGTAACGTCGACATCACCGTCTGCACTTCCACGCTTTTCAGCGAGTAGTAGACCGTCTGCGCCTCTTTTCGCGTCGCCACTAAGCCATCGCGACGAAGCCATGCCAAGTGCTGAGACAGGGCTGACTGGCTAAGCTGTAGCTTCTCGCTGAGCGTTCCCACTGACATTTCACCCTCTAGCAAATAGCAGAGTATGAAGAGCCTGCGCTCGTTCGCCATTGCTTTTAGCAACTGCACAGCCTTAGGCCCATTTTCTTGCATCTGTTTTAAGTCCATACTTACTGCCTAACGTTACTCACCTAACAGACTGTTTGCTTTAATTTTAAGTGTAACACTGATCAAAAAGGTGACAATGCCCAGCGTTTAAGAATGGAATTGCAAAAGTTTCAGACTAGTGAAAAAGCTTCCCAAAGTCCGCTTCACAGATCCGCTTAACCGCAGGGTGTTGAATCATCCTTTCAGCAAATATCACATAGTACTCTTCCTTTAGCTCTTTCACCTTTGCGATTTCTCGTATATTAGGAAGGTCTAGAACATCTGCTGAATAGAATGTTGGAGCCACAAACATCGCTTGATGATTGGCACCAAACGCTTTCATCAATGCCGCATCGTCAAATTCACCGAGGATATTTGGCGTTATCCCTTGGCTATCAAACCAATGCATCAGCTTTCTTCCCATCGCCGTGCGGCTTCCAGGAATGAGGAGTTTGTAATCTTCGATGATGGCGGGAAAGGACGTTTTTGCCGTGCTGCCTGAACAAAAAAAGCTCATGACACTCTCGCCAATTTTCACGCTGAATAGTCCAGGGCTTTGCGCCGAGTCGACGGGGCAATCCGACAAGATCATATCCAGTTTGTGTTGACTGAGTTGTTCAAGCAGCAGCTCGTGGGTGGATTCAAAACAACGCAAGTGAATACCGTCATCTTCAGGTATCGCTTTAAGCAACACTCGGCTTACCAAGTTCTTTGACAATGCATCGGCAACGCCAACATCAAAGAGTTGATTCTCTCGCTGGCTGTAATTGACGATATCAAGCATTTCATAGCTCAAGCCAAACATCTTATCTGCGTACTTAAAAACAAGCTGTCCAAGCTCTGTGGGCTCGACATTACGACCCGCGCGCTTAGTCAGCCTGCCATTCAGGCGTTCCTCTAAGGTGCGTATCTGCCCTGTCACGGTTTGTGGCGTAAGAAACAATGCTTCCGCCGCTTTAGTGACAGAGCCTTGCTTGCAGACCATCCAGAAGTAATAAAGGTGGTTGTAATTTAGGTGTGACATATTAATCCAACAAAAAAGCGTCAGAATCACGCAAAGGTAATTCTGACGCTTTTCGTTTTGTAGTACTAGCCTTTCGTTGACAGAACAGAGGTTCTCACCCGTTCTCCTGCTCTTTGCTCCAGAGCGCGACCTAAAAGGCTGTCTTTATCAAAGCTGGTTGATGACAGACTCGCTTTTTCTGTCACAAACTCACCAGACTTTTCTACTTCCATTCCTGCCATAAAGGCCTTACAGATTTCAGTAGAGTTATCGTCGAAGCAATGCGCGTATTTGTCCATTGCCATGACTGGAGCGGCCAGTACAACACCGCTAATAATCAATGCTAACGTTCTTCTCATCGCTATCTTCCTCCACCTCACTCGATTTCGGCAATACAGCATTTAGCAGGGCATAACCTGCCAGAGCCGAGACTGTTGAACCAATCAAGATACCCAGTCGTGATAACGTAATATAGCTTTGATCGACGCCTACAAACGCCAGTGACGAAATAAAGATAGACATCGTAAAGCCAATCCCGCACAACAGGGACACAGCAAAGATTTGCTTAAAGTTTACGCTTTCAGGTAGGCGCGCAACGCCCATTTTCACAGCAACCCAGCTGAAGGTAAAAATACCCAGCGGCTTACCAATCAACAGACCCAGTGCAATACCCATAGGCAGCACATTGGTCAAACTATCAAACGACACGCCATCCAACGACACACCTGCATTTGCAAACGCAAAGATAGGCAGAATCAAGAACGCGGCGTAAGGGTGAATTGCATGCTCAAGTTCTTTGAGCGGCGACTTTCCATCTTTACCGCCATCGAGCGGAATCACGAAACCAAGCACAACGCCCGCTAGCGTCGCATGAACGCCAGATTTAAGTACACTAAACCACAGTACCGCACCCACAAGGAGATACCATCGCGTTGCTGTTACGTTCTTCACGTTCATGAGGAACAGCACCGCCGTTGAAATAAAGGCGACTGTCAATGCCATCACGGACAGATCACTGCTGTAGAACAACGCAATGATGACGATAACACCCAGATCATCAATAATCGCCAATGCCAACAAGAACACTTTAAGTGCTAGCGGAACACGCTTACCCAGCAGTGCCATGACGCCGAGTGCAAAGGCAATATCCGTTGCAGCTGGAATCGCCCAACCATTCGCCGTTACTGGATCGTTAGCATTGAATGCTAAATAAACCAACGCAGGTGCCAGCATACCGCCGACTGCTGCGATAGCAGGAAAAATCGCTTTTTCTTTCGTGTTGAGAGCACCTTCAATAAGCTCTCGCTTTACTTCAAGTCCGATCAGTAGAAAGAAGATGGCCATCAGGCCGTCATTAATCCAGTGGCTAACAGACAAGCCAGCGATGTATGTATGAAGCGCACTGTCGTACAGTGGCTGCAATGGCGAATTAGCGATAATGATCGCCAAAATTGCAGCAACAATCAGCACCAAACCACCGGCTGATTCCATCTTCATAAACTGACGAATTGCATCAGTCATTTAAAGCACTCCATATATAAATAGTTATCCATAATAGTCTAGCCACCGATGCTAACTTATTAAAAATCGGTTGTTCTGAGATTAAACCTCGGAATATCCGAATAATACAACCATAAACATCACTTTTTTCGCAATGTGAATTTTTTGTTTGTCATCAATCAGTCCATGATTTTACGCCTATTTCTACTTAATTGGTGCGATCGGACAAATATTAACCACAAAAACATCACTACAAATATAGCCTATAAATTTATGAATTATTTGATAAAAACATGAGAATCCACACTCACTTTAGCCACCTCCCCCTCATTGGATATCACCTCAACGCGAAACTGTAATATTAGTGAAATATTTCATGCCTAATATCCGCGCCAGATTCATTCATTGACACAAATCTGACATATAACTGTCACGGAGATTTCTTTATGACATCCCAAGCTTCTACTGCTGCACCGATTAACAGCTCTAAGAATTGGGTACGTTGGGCCAACCTGGCGCTGATGCTTTATGTACTGCTTCTTGCGGTATCAATGGTTGGTAGTGGTTTTAAATGGGCGGCTGGCGACGAAGCAAAAACACTCTTCGAATTCGCATCTCACCCTGTAGCAGGTCTGATGATCGGTATCGTTGCAACTGCACTGATCCAATCTTCTAGTACTGTTACTTCTATTATTGTTGGTCTGGTAGCCGGTGGCTTGCCAGTAGAAACAGCGATTCCTATGGTTATGGGTGCCAACATCGGTACTACTGTAACTAACACTTTGGTTAGCTTAGGCCACGCGCGCTGTAAAGAAGAATTCCGCCGCGCATTTACCTGTGCAACCGTACACGACTTTTTTAACCTGATTGCTGTTGCTATCTTCCTACCTCTGGAAATGATGTTCGGTCTGCTGGACAAAATCTCGAGCTGGTTAGTTGCTCCGTTGATGTTTGACGGTAGCCTGAGCATGAAAGGTCTGGACTTCATGGGTCCAATCACCAAACCTCTTGTAAGTGGCACCAAAGACATGCTGTCTGGCCTGCCAGGTAGCTGGGGTGGCGTAGCACTGGCAGTGATTGGTATTGCTCTGATTTTTGCCTCTATCACAATGATGGGCAAACTGATGCGCTCTTTGATGGTTGGCCGTGCAAAAGACATGCTGCACAGCGCAATCGGTCGCGGTCCAATCCACGGTATTGTATCTGGTACCCTAGTAACTATCTTGGTTCAGTCTTCGTCTACAACGACAAGCCTGATGGTTCCATTGGTAGGTACAAACGTACTGAAAGTGCGTGATGTATACCCGTTCACTTTGGGTGCGAACATCGGTACGTGTATCACTGCACTACTTGCAGCAACAGCGGTTACTGGCCCTAACGCGGTATTCGCACTGCAAATCGCATTGGTACACCTCGTGTTCAACGTCATGGCAACACTGCTAATCTTCGGTACGCCGTTCCTGCGTGAGATTCCACTGAAGTGCGCAGAGATGCTGGGTGATGCTGCAGCGAAGAGCAAACTGGCTGTTGTGGCATACCTGGGCCTAGTCTTCATCGCAATCCCTTCAATTGTGATGCTGGCAACGCAATAAGCATCTCGCCGACGCGAATTTAAAAAACGCCCGCATTCTGCGGGCGTTTTTGTTTCTATCACTTGCACTCACTCTTAACTGTCTCTAAACCCCTCTTAAAACGCCCTCAAACTCTCCTAACGCGACGTGGCGTGTATTTTAGAATCCATACACAGAACAACCTCAACTCTTTATACCGGCCTTTCTAGGTGCAAATTCATGCCTATCGTGAACGATAGGTACAAAAAAACCGGGCATGACCCGGTTTGTACAGCTTCTTCGCACGAACTCTAAAACGTTAGATTGCGATAGGTGCTTTAATCGAAGGTTGCGCTTCATACCCTTCAATCACGAAGTCTTCCAACGTGTAGTCAAAGATCGACGCTGGCTTACGCGTAATTTTTAAGGTTGGTCGCGGTCCCGGCTCACGTTTAAGCTGCTCATAGACAATATCGTCAGTCAGATGGTTGTGATACAAGTGCACATCACCAAAGGTATGTACGAAATCACCTACGTCTAAATCACATTGCTGCGCAATCATATGTGTCAACAACGCGTAGCTCGCAATGTTAAACGGTACACCCAAGAAGTAGTCAGCACTGCGCTGATACAGCTGACAAGAAAGTTTGCCGTCAGCCACATAGAATTGGAACAAACAATGACAAGGTGCCAGTGCCATTTTTCCTTCATCCACGTTTGCTTGAGGGCTGATGCTTTCATTTGGCAAATCAGCTGGGTTCCAAGCCGTAATAATGTGACGACGTGAATTTGGCTTCGCTTTAATTTGTTCGACTAGCTCAGCAATCTGATCAACCGTCGAACCGTCAGGACATGCCCAAGAACGCCATTGCGCACCATAAACTGGGCCTAAGTCGCCTGCTTCTGTCGCCCATTCATCCCAAATACTGACGTTGTTATCTTGCAAGTATTTGATGTTGGTATCGCCATTTAGAAACCAAAGCAACTCGTGAATAATTGCACGCGTATAAAGTTTCTTCGTGGTCAGCATCGGGAAACCTTCGCTGAGGTCAAAACGCAATTGACGACCAAATACAGAGCGAGTACCCACGCCTGTACGATCGCCACGGTCACTACCGTTGTCGATGATATCCTGCATCAAATCAAGATATTGCTTCATGATTTTTCCTTACTTAGCCCTGACGGGAAACCGAGGGGTTACTCAAAACAAAAGCCGCAGAAGACTGCGGCTAAATAGAAACTTATGCAGGACGGGCTGCGCTTTGGTCTTTCTTATATGCCCAAACCATCATCAGAACACCGACAATAATCATTGGCGTCGACAAAATCTGGCCCATACTGATCCAATTACCAAACAATCCTAGATGCGCATCCGGCTCACGGAAAAACTCCACGATAAATCGGAACGTACCGTAACCGATGAGGAATAGGCCTGACACCGTGCCTGCTGGTCTTGGCTTGCGAATAAACCAGTTAAGGATAAGAAATAGCACGACGCCTTCCAATGCGAACTCATAAAGCTGCGAAGGATGGCGCGCGATAGGCCCGCCTGTTGGGAAAATCATTCCCCAAGAGACATCGGTCGCTCGTCCCCAAAGTTCACCGTTGATGAAGTTCCCTAAGCGCCCCGCACCAAGACCAAAAGGAACCAATGGCGCAATAAAGTCAGACACGGCAAAAAAGGTACGATTCGTTTTGCGAGCAAACCATGCCATGGCAGTGATCACACCGAGCAACCCTCCATGGAAGGACATGCCGCCGGTCCAGACTTTAAACAAAAACAACGGGTCGGCGAGGAACGCATCGAACTGATAAAACAGCACATAGCCAATTCGCCCACCGAGAACAACCCCCAAGAAGCCAGCGAATAATAGGTCACTGACCTCGTCGCGTGTCCAGCCACTTCCTGGCTTATCCGCTCGTCTGTTAGCCAACCACAGCGCGAAAGCAAAGCCTGCCAGATACATCAGTCCATACCAACGAACTGCGACTGGTCCTATTTCGATAAGAATCGGATCAATTTGTGGAAATGTCAGAGACATCGATTGTCATCCTTTATTAAAAAAACATACTCGCCCCAACCACGAGTAAAAATAGAGCAAAAACACGTTTAATAATGTGTGTTGGCAATTTCGACGCCAAGCGTGCACCAAAGCGCGTTGTGTTCACTGAGGTCACTACAATACCAAGCAGTGCGGGTATGTAAACATAGCCAATACTATACGAGGGTAAAGTGACCGATTGTTTGAGACCAAAAAAGATAAAACCACTCATGCCAGCCACCGCAAGAAAGACACCACATAACGAAGCACTTCCAATGGCTTTTCGCATTTCAACACCGTGATAGTTGAGATACGGCACGGTCAACGAGCCACCGCCGATACCGGCGAGGCTAGAAACCATACCAATCAACCCACCACTCATTACTCCGACTATCGGAGCGGGAAAAGGTTTCGCTGCTTTGATGCGCATTGACAACGCCATTTGCAACGCAAGAAACAAAACGATGGAACCAAACACCTTTGGAAGGTATTCCGTCGGTAAGTAATCGGCGACGCCACTTCCGATCAGCCCGCCCATCAAGATGCCCGGCAGTAGGGTTTTAATCACCGCAGGTTGCACATTTCCTAATCGAAAATGCGTATACGCGGAGGAAGAGGAAGTCACAACAATACTGGCGAGAGATGTCGCCAAAGCCATTGGCATCACTAACGACGGAGGAATGTCAGCCCAAGGCAGAAGGACAGAAAGTGCCGGCACAATCAATAAGCCGCCACCGATCCCCAAAAGGCCCGCCAACAAACCGACTAAGCTCCCCAGCACTAAGCAGGCAGCAAAAAGCCACAAGGTGGCGTCTATCATGAAAGTATTCCTATTTGCCGACTCGGATGAGCCCGCCAAGATTGTAATGTTCGAGAAAGTCTTCGGAGGCTTTTCTTATGTCACCCGCTATTGCAAAGGATTGCATCTTTTCTACGTGTGTTTTAAGCGCATCAGAAGGAATATGGCGCAGCACATACTTAATTTTGGCAACACTACGGGTGTTCATACTCAAATGTCGATATCCCATCCCCACCAGCAGCAAAGCACCAATAGGATCACCCGCGAACTCACCACAGACACTGACGGGAAGCTTTAACCGCTGACTGGCTGCCAAAATCATCTGTAAAACTGCGAGTACAGACGGGTGAAATGTATCATAGACATCTGCAACGCGGGCGTTGTTTCGATCGACCGCCAGCAAATACTGAGTAAGATCGTTGGTTCCGACGGAAAGAAAATCGATGTGCGGTGCAATCGCATCAAACTGATATAACACAGATGGGACTTCAACCATGATCCCAATACGTGGCATTTTTAGCGTTTGATTGCTTTGTTCTGCCAACTCTGAGACCTCTTCAAAGGCTCTGTCTATCAAGCTCTTCGCATCTAAAAGCTCTGAAACGCCAGAAATCATAGGCAGTAAAATAGACAAGTTCTCTCTGCCGATACTCGCACGCAGCATGGCACGGACTTGAATAAGGAAAATGTCGGGATGATCCAGCGTAAAGCGAATGCCTCGCCACCCTAAAAACGGATTGTCTTCCTCTATCTTCAGATAAGGCAGTGGCTTATCGCCGCCAATGTCCAAGGTACGCATCACAACGGGTTGCTTCGGATAGCTATCCAGTATCGACCTGTATTGATTGACTTGCTCTTCTTCGGACGGAAAACTGCGCTGCATTAAAAATGGAACTTCAGTGCGATACAGACCGACGCCATCGACGCCACGGTTGATGGCAATACTGGTATCCGCACTTAAACCTGCATTGAGATGAATTTCAATACGCACCCCATCAGCGGTTTTCGTGTGCTTGGTAAACGCACTTTCAACTTCCTGTTGAAGCTCAAGCTCTTCATCTCTTAGCCGTTCATACTCGGCACGAACATGATCGGCAGGTTCAACTAATACCTTCCCTTTGAAGCCATCAAGAATAAGCGGCTTGCGATGAACAAGTTGTGGGCTGAACTCTACCCCCATGACTGCTGGGATACCCAACGCACGAGCAAGAATTGCAGCATGCGCATTCACTGCCCCTTCCTCTGCAACAACCCCGGCAAGCAGATCTCTAGGGATTGCCGCCAACATCGCCGCGGTGAGTTCACGCGCAAACAAAATAATGGGTTTATCAAACTGCCACTGTTTGATTTCCTGATTTTCAAGGAAATAGAGAAGACGCTGCCCTAACTCTTTCACATCGCTCGAACGCTCACGAAGGTAAGGGTCCGACATTTTTTGAAAACGTTCCGCAAATGAATCGATTGTCTGCCTAACTGCCCATTCCGCCAGATCGCCACTTTCGATGCATTTATTCATCGACTTACGCAACATAGGATCATTGAGAAGGTGGATAAACAGATCGAAGATCGCCAACGTTTCCTGATTCAGCTCGGAATCAAACCGTTTCCTAAGGCGGCGAAAATCTGAAATGGCTGCACTCATGGCACCGTCAAGACGGTCACGCTCTTTTTCCACATCCAAACAGGATGCCGGAGAAACAAGATCTAAGCGTGGTTGAGAAACATCACACCATGCCTGCGCAATCGCCACACCCGGTGACGCGGCAGCCCCTTGTAATAACAATGCGCCTTTTGCATTGTTGGGCCAAAAGCCTTGGGCTTTCGCATGCGCAAAGACCACCGCAAGTTGCGCAGCGAGCGTGACAAGGAAGGACTCTTCACTTTCATCAAATTGGCGAGATTCATGTTGCTGTACAACGAGTACACCCAACACTTTACGCCGATAAATAATGGGGGTGCCAAGAAAGGAGTGAAAGATATCTTCGCCGATACCGGGAAAATGTTTGAAGTCTGCGTGAGTACTGGCATGCGCCAAGTTGATGGGTTCAGCACGACGCCCAACTAACCCAACCAAACCTTCGTTGAATTTAAGAGAGATGCGTCGGGCCCGTTTGTTCAGCCCTTGCGTGGCCATAAGATCGTACATCTCACGATCGTGGTCGGCGATATAGACAGAGCAGCACTCTGTTTCCATCGCCATACAGGTCTCACGCACCAGAGTATTGAGAGCCTGCTTCACATCGCTTGAAGAAGCAACGTTATGAACGATGTCTCGCAGTTTCGTCAGCATCAGTACCCTCGATACACTCTGTTATTGCTATTTCGCTATGTTTTTGCGGTCCCTCGTTTACCTTTGCGCTTTGCCTTCCTCTCTCGAAAGGGCATAGCCATCGGCGCGAACTCCTTCATCGCACGTCGGTAAACATCGCGTTTAAATGAAACCACTTGCCGCACAGGATACCAATAGCTGACCCAACGCCAGCCATCAAATTCGGGAGTACCTCCGCGCTGCATGTTCACTTTCGACTCGTCACACTCAAGCTTCAGCAAAAACCATTTTTGCTTCTGCCCGATGCATACAGGCTTGGAGTCCCAACGAACCAAACGCTTCGGCAACTTATAACGCAGCCAATGGCGGCTTGTTGCCAGAATTTTTACGTCTTTTTTCGTGAGACCAACTTCCTCATACAATTCACGGAACATCGCTTGTTCAGGGGTCTCCCCTTCATCAATGCCGCCTTGAGGAAATTGCCAAGAATGTTGTCCATATCGACGAGCCCAGAGAACCTGACCGTGGCTATTACATATCACTATCCCTACATTGGGACGGTAGCCATCGCCATCTATCACTGGACGACCTCAAAAAATTCTCTATTAACAGTGATTTTTTCACACTATGTGCACAGTGGTAAACAAAGATTGCATTTGAAACGCATTTTTTGGGGGCTTCAACCGCCTTCTGGGATAATAGACCCTCTCTTCAGGAGTTATAAACAGACCAGTGAGACAAAGCGCACATTTATTCACGCTTTCTGTGGATAGATTTGTGCAGAACCACTTCCTAATCGTCTCCGCGCGAAAAATAATAGTATTAACGCGACTAGCCAACTTAAATGGCAACAAAAAAAAGATCTTTTAATTCATGGCATTAAATTGATAAGCATGCATTGTTATTGTAAAAAAGAAAGAGACAAATGTTTCGGATCTTAAATTGGTCAAAGATCCACCAAAGAATGAGTTACCCACAGAATCAGGTTAAAAAACAAGCTTAACAGGTAAACCATAAGCAAATTATTGGATTACAATGCCTGTATATACACACAGTGACGTATTTTGCGCTGTATTTCCATTTTGCCTTGTGGATAACTAGCCGGATCATCGTACTCTTCCGATCATCTAAGCCAAAAATTGACCTCAAAGCGAACTGCTGGCGTTTTCACTCAGGTGCTGGTAGCGTGCACTGCGTGACTACTACTTACCGGAAACCCCATGATCCCATCCCCAAAAACAGAGAATGAATTACTGGAGCGAGCATACAGCCTTGCTGGATATTCGTTGGGGGAGCTTGCCGCTCAACATGGGTTGCACTGCCCTGCCGATCTTCGTCGCGAGAAAGGATGGGTGGGCATGCTGTTAGAGACCTGTCTCGGTGCAACAGCGGGCAGCAAACCCGAACAAGATTTCCAAGAGCTGGGGATAGAGCTCAAGTCTATTCCTATCAGCCATTTGGGAAAGCCTCTTGAGACGACGTTCGTTTGTGTTGCACCACTCACAGGCGTACAAGGTCTGACTTGGGAAACCAGTCATATCCGCAACAAGCTATCCAAGGTGCTCTGGATCCCCGTTGAAGGTGAACGCGAAATTCCCGTTTGTGAACGACGTGTCGGCATGCCGATGCTTTGGCAAGCCAATGAAGAGGAAGAGGCACAACTCAAAGCAGATTGGGAAGAATTGATGGAGTTTATTGTGCTGGGTAAAGTCCACGAGATCTCGGCAAAACATGGCGAGTATCTCCAACTTCGCCCCAAGGCAGCCAACAGCAAAGTTAAAACAGAAGCATACGGCGCAAAAGGCCAGCCGATTAAAACCCTACCTCGTGGTTTCTATTTGCGTACCCAGTTTACAGCCAAGCTCCTTGCTAGGCATTTTATGCTGCCTGAAGAAGGGTAATTCGCGCTTCGGCTCTATTTCCGCTTTATAGCGTTATCACCATGTCTTCTTTGCAAGAAGGATCGGCAGGACCAAATTCGTCATACGGATCCAGCAACCTTAATGTGGCCTTTTTCACCCCTACACCACGCAATTTATCGCTAACCTGTTCTACGCTATCGAAATGCATCACTTCATTCGTTTTATCATCTTTCAACGGCTCAAGCTGATGTCGCACTTCCACTTCAACGACATATTGCGCCCCTCCCGCATGTGCCATGACAAAACAGTGGGGCACGTTGTCAGGGTGAGATTGGATCCAGTTCTTCAATTGCTTTAATTTCATCTGTCACGCCATTGATGTTAAATGTTTGTTAACTCAAGTATAGGTCTGAAAATATGGTATGCGGTGAAAAACTGTTCTGCGAGATTGGAACAAAGCCCTTATCCATTTCTTGCTTGTACCCGAACACAAATCTTTTAAGATGGAAAGCGAGAGTACATGTCATGAATGAGACAATTTGCTGCGACAGATTTAGATAAGCGCAAGCGAGGAGATAGGATGCAATACCATACTCTGCCCCATACCAGCCTTGACGTCAGTAAGATTTGTTTGGGCACGATGACTTATGGCCAGCAAAACACAGAAGCAGATGCCCATGAGCAACTCTCCTGTGCGCTCGATTTGGGTGTGAATTTTATAGATACTGCTGAAATGTATGCAGTACCACCAACCCCTGAGACGCAAGGTCTGACAGAGAAGTATATCGGTAGTTGGCTCAATAAGTCAGGCAAACGGGATAAGGTGATCATTGCAACTAAAGTTGCAGGTCCGCGCGGTGTTCCTTATATCCGAGAGAACATGTCGCTTGATCGCAGAAACGTCCGTCAAGCGGTGGAAGACAGTTTGATCCGCCTTCAGACCGACTATATCGACCTGTATCAGGTGCATTGGCCGCAACGCCACGTAAACAGTTTTGGTCAACTGAATTACAGCCACCAAGATGAGAATTCGGGTGTGTCGATTCTTGACACCCTCGACGCACTGACTGAGCTGGTGCGTGAAGGTAAGATTCGTTATATCGGCGTGTCCAACGAGACCCCTTGGGGTGTAATGGAATACCTGCGACTCGCCGAAAAACATAGCCTGAGCCGCATCGTTTCCATTCAAAACCCCTACAACCTGCTCAACCGGAGTTTCGAGGTCGGCTTGTCAGAGATTAGCCATCAGGAAGGTATCGAATTACTTGCCTATTCGCCGCTAGCCTTTGGTGTACTGTCCGGAAAGTATCTTGATGGTGTGCGTCCTGAAGGGGCGCGCTGCACTCGTTGGGAGCGCTTTAGTCGTTATTTCACCCCACAAGGGCAAGCCGCGACAAAAGCTTATGTTCAACTTGCTAAAGACTTTGCCATTGACCCCGCTCAGATGGCCTTGGCATATGTAAATACTCGCCCTTTCCTTGCAAGCAACATCATTGGTGCCACGACGTTGGGACAGCTCAAATCCAACATTGAATCGATCAATGTGGAGCTACCTGACGAGTTGCTCAAACGTATCGAAGAAATTGGCGCGACATACTCAAATCCGTGTCCGTAACGTTTTTTGGGGTCAGTGTAAGTCATCACACCAGACCATTTACTCACCCAAAATGTCTTCATCTTAAGAAAAAGCACCAACAGGTGCTTTTTTGTTTTCTCTCACCAATCCGAACACATTGCCCAACCCTATACTTCCTGAGTTGTTAGATAACTAGGAGGTCGTATGACATTGACAACGCATTTGGGTATCGCGTCTTTACTCTCATTCTCCCTGCTTGTTGGGTGCACCTCCCCAAACCCCTATGGCGACGCATATGGTTCAGCTGAAACGCGGACGATACAAGAGGTCTACTACGGTACCGTGGTAAAAGCGGAGCCCGTCACCATCGATGCATCCGATCAAACAAACCTGATAGGTACCATTGCAGGGGCTGCGATTGGCGGAATTCTTGGGTCTAAAGTAGGCGGCGGCACAGGCTCTGATATTGCCGCGATTGGTGGTGGACTACTTGGCGGGTATGCAGGTAGCGCAGCAGCCGGTGAAGTCGGCGGGCGCAATGGCGTAAACTTGACGATTCGACTGGAAGACGGGCAAGTTATTTCTATCGTTCAAGAAGCAAACCCAGAGATGATTTTTCAAGTCGGCCAACAAGTTCAAGTGAATGTTGACGGTGATACAGCGAGGGTCGTCCCTCGCTGATAGTTTCTTGATTGGGAGCTTCTGACGAGAAGCTCCCGTCTGTCTACGTCGTGAGTTTCAACCGCAACCGACGACGAATACGTGCCACTTCTCGCTGTGCCTTATATTCCGGTGCCACTGTGTGGCCCATTGAGAAACCATCCCTCTCAAAACCGATATCTTTTAGCAGATGCTCGGAAAGCGGCTCACCTAAGTAACGAACACGTCGATGTGCTTTTCTCCAAGCGGCTTCTTCTCGCTTGATATCTAGTCGAACAAAAAAAGTAGCAAGGCGTAGGTAAATTGATTGGTTCATGATGCACTCCATTTAGAGATAACTGGAGGCCAGGAAATGTTGCGGGGTAACATTACGGGATCACCGTGACTGAAACATGCCGCGAACATTTCCGCGGCCCGTTTTTCACGGAAGCGGAAACTACTGTACTGGTTTTCGACACGCCATCATTGGCGCAAAGGTGCATAGCATCGATGAAGTAATACGCTGAAATGTCATCACTGCTCCCCTTTCGTCTGAAAACCTAAGCAAAACCGCTCTTGTAAATTCATTGTTAATATTAATGACCTAGATCATTATATCAACAGGTTATTTGACAGATCTCTAAGTTTGGAGTCATCTACTTTCTTAGTCATTTTGAATAAAATTTCACCACCCAATGCTGGTGTTTTGCACAATAAAATATTGCATCAGCTCACACAAACATCACTTAACATCATGTTTTTCATTTGGTTTTCACTATCTTTTCGACAAGATTCTCAAGTATTCCGAGCACATAAAATCCATGCATATCGGTCAACTATCCGAATATCGGATTGTTCCTAACTTAAACCAATCTCAATTTTGAATATCATGGGCATATCTTTTGGAGGATATGAACAATGAGAACCGTAAAAGACAGGATCAGACACGCGATTGCCTTCGAGGTAATAGGTCTTATCTTCATCGTGAGCATTCTGTCCCTGTTTGGATTCAACCCAACTCATACTGGCGTTTTGGGTATCGCTTTTTCACTGCTCGCAACAGGTTGGAACTACATCTACAACGTGTGGTTTGACAGAGGTATGGTGAAATGGACGGGTACAACAGAGAAAAAACAAAAACACCGTATTTTGCATGCCGTTTTGTTTGAGTTAGGCCTGCTTTGGGTAACCTTGCCTGCAATCGCTTGGTGGCTGAATATCAGCCTATGGCAAGCACTGGTGATGGATATTGGCTTAGTGGCATTTTATCTGGTTTATGCGTACATCTATAACTTAGCGTACGACAAGCTGTTCCCTATCCAGCAGACAACAGTGGCATCTCATTGATACCTTTTCGGTTAGCAATCAAAAAAGCCGCCCAACGAGGG
>NZ_JAJUBB010000024.1 GCF_028683135.1 Enterovibrio qingdaonensis | reverse complement strand
TCGTACCGTAGGCGCGGGTGTTGTTGCTAAAATCATCGAATAAGATTTGACGACACACTAGCAAAAAGGGCATCATTTGATGCCCTTTTTCTGCACCAAATATTGGGATTGGACTTTTTTTCGCCAATTGGTGCAGTGATAACTGTTTTGGGATAGGAAAATACGCGTAAACGGACAACCGTTATTATTTTCTTTATCTATTACCTCGCTGACGCGAGGTTGTTGTCGTCTATGAAATAGATTAGTTACAGGTAGAATGTATGAAAGCGAATGCTGAAGCCCCAACCGGGTCAATGGACACCCTAAAATGGGTTGTGGTCTTTGCCTTAGTGGCAACTGCGGTAGTGGGAAATAGCCTGTACAGTGATATGTCTGTCGTGCTCCGAGCTGCTGCGGTCGTCGTACTTGTTGCTGCCGCGGGTGGTGTTGCTGCCCTGACAGCAAAAGGCAAAGCAGCGATCACCTTTGCACGTGAATCGCGTATGGAAGTGCGTAAAGTTGTTTGGCCTACTCGCCAAGAAACATTACAGACCACTCTCATCGTTCTGGCTGTCACTGTCGTCATGGCGCTCATCCTGTGGGGCATCGACGGTATTATGGTCCGTCTGGTCCGCCTAATCACTGGCGTGTGAGGTTAACTACATGAGCGAAGCTCCGAAAAAACGTTGGTATGTTGTTCAGGCATTCTCTGGCTTTGAAGGCCGAGTGTCTAAGTCTCTGAAAGAACATATCAAGATGCATGAGATGGAAGACTACTTTGGTGAGGTACTGGTACCTACTGAGGAAGTTGTCGAAATGCGCGCGGGACAGCGCCGCAAAAGTGAACGTAAGTTCTTCCCAGGCTACGTTTTGGTTCAGATGATCATGAATGATGAATCATGGCACTTGGTTCGCAGTGTTCCACGTGTGATGGGCTTCATTGGCGGAACGCCAGATCGTCCAGCACCGATTTCTGATAAAGAAGCGGACGCTATCCTGAACCGTCTGGAAAAAGCGAGCGAATCTCCAGTTCACAAAACTGTGTACGAAGCGGGTGAAGTTGTTCGTGTTACTGAAGGCCCATTTGCGGACTTCAACGGTGTAGTTGAAGAAGTCGATTATGAGAAGAGTCGCGTGAAAGTCTCTGTCTCTATTTTCGGACGAGCTACTCCAGTAGAGCTAGAGTTCAGCCAAGTAGAAAAAAGCTGATCGTTTTTTGCTCGGAAAGTATTGCGAGGGGCGCGAAATTTGAATACAATTTCGCGCCCTTTTGTTAAACGGGGAGTCTGTTTTCATAAAACAGACGTTTGAACCCAAATTTAGGTATTTAGTAATGGCTAAAAAAGTAGAAGCTTACATCAAGCTGCAAGTTGCAGCTGGTATGGCTAACCCAAGTCCACCGGTTGGTCCAGCACTGGGTCAGCACGGCGTTAACATCATGGAATTCTGTAAAGCGTTCAACGCACGTACAGAATCTCTTGAGAAAGGCCTGCCAACTCCAGTAGTTATCTCTGTATACAGCGACCGTTCTTTCACGTTCGAACTTAAGACTCCACCTGCAGCAGTTCTGCTGAAGAAAGCAGCTGGCATCAAGTCTGGTTCAGGCCGTCCTAACACTGAGAAAGTTGGTACTGTTACCGACGCTCAGATCCAGGAAATCGCGGAAACTAAAGCGAAAGACATGACTGGTGCAGACATTGAAGCGATGAAACGCTCAATCGCTGGTACCGCTCGTTCAATGGGTCTGGTAGTAGAGGGTTAAGACAATGGCAAAACTGACTAAGCGCATGCGCGTAATCCGCGAGAAAGTTGATGTAACTCGTGAGTATGACATCAACGAAGCTGTTGCTCTGCTGAAAGAATTGGCTACTGCTAAATTCGTTGAAAGTGTAGACGTTGCTGTAAACCTGGGCATCGATGCACGTAAATCAGACCAAAACGTTCGTGGCGCAACTGTACTGCCACACGGTACTGGCCGTGACATCCGCGTAGCGGTATTCACTCAAGGTGCGAACGCTGAAGCTGCTAAAGCTGCTGGTGCTGACATCGTTGGTATGGAAGATCTGGCTGAGCAAGTTAAGAAAGGCGAGATGAACTTCGACGTAGTTATCGCATCTCCAGATGCAATGCGCGTTGTAGGTCAACTGGGTACTATCCTGGGTCCTCGCGGTCTGATGCCAAACCCGAAAGTTGGTACTGTAACTCCTAACGTTGCTGAAGCGGTTCAAAACGCAAAAGCAGGCCAGGTTCGTTACCGTAACGACAAGAACGGTATCATCCACACCACCATCGGTAAAGTTGACTTTGACGCTGACAAGCTGAAAGGTAACTTGGAAGCTCTGCTGGTAGCTCTGAAGAAAGCTAAGCCTTCTTCAGCGAAAGGTACTTTCGTTAAGAAAGTAACTATCTCTACCACTATGGGTGCAGGTGTTGCTGTTGACCAGAATACTCTGGATGCACAAGCAAACTAATTGATTGAGGCGGCGAGTTGCTGTACAATTCGTCGCTTCAAATTTATGGCTAAGTTCGGCTTGCCGAACTTCGTCCAAGACCGTAGGCGTTTCGTGATTTTCATAGAAACTTAATAGATACCTACGTAGACGGTGCCAGGAACATGATAGATATATTCTTTCTTGGATCTGCGCCGTAATTACTCTCCTGCTGTGAAGCAGCGAGTGGTGTAAATATAATCCAGGAGCAAATCCAAATGGCATTAAATCTTCAAGACAAAAAAGCAATTGTTGCTGAAGTCAACGAAGCTGCCAGTGGTGCCCTGTCTGCAGTTGTAGCTGATTCTCGTGGCGTTACAGTTGGCGCGATGACTAATCTACGTAAACAAGCGCGTGAAGCGGGCGTTTACATGAAAGTCGTTCGTAACACACTGGCTCGTCGCGCAGTAGACGGTACTGACTACGAATGTCTGAAAGACATTTTTGTTGGTCCTACACTGATTGCGTTCTCTAATGAGCACCCAGGTGCTGCAGCGCGTCTTTTCAAAGACTTCGCTAAAGAGAACAAAAATTTCGAGATCAAAGCTGCTGCATTCGAAGGCTCAATCACTGACGCTGACGTACTAGCAACGCTGCCAACTTACGACGAAGCTATCGCACGTCTGATGATGTGCATGAAAGAAGCGTCTGCTGGCAAGCTGGTTCGCACTATCGCGGCTATCCGCGATCAGAAAGAAGCTGCGTAATTCGCATTGCTTTTTACTGGTTGCAAATTAAACTAATTGTTGACTTTAAAGAGAATTGTTATGTCTATCACTAACGAGCAAATCCTAGACGCAGTTGCAGAAATGTCTGTAATGCAAGTTGTTGAACTGATCGAAGCTATGGAAGAGAAGTTCGGCGTAACTGCAGCTGCTGCAGTTGTAGCTGGCGGCGTTGCTGCTGAAGCTGCTGAAGAGCAAACTGAATTCGACGTAATTCTGACTGCTGCTGGTCCTAACAAAGTAGCTGTTATCAAAGCAGTTCGCGGCGCAACTGGTCTAGGCCTGAAAGAAGCGAAAGCAGTTGTTGACGGCGCTCCAGCACCTCTGAAAGAAGCTGTTTCTAAAGAAGAAGCAGAAGCTCTGAAGAAAGATCTGGAAGAAGCTGGTGCTTCTGTTGAAGTTAAGTAATTATTGCTTAGCTTCCTAGCCTGAAAGGGCTACTGGCTGGTGGCTTTTTAGCCACCGGCCTTTTTGCGCTGTAGGGCAGTAGTGAATTTTGCACCCCGTTTAGTCACTACTCTCCATGCAAAAAACATCAGAACTAACCCTTTGATGTACCTACAGTAAACGGCGGTTTATAGTTACTGTCCCATCAGTCTGGACAGTTTGGGTCACTTATCAGCGAGCTGAGGAACCCTATGGTTTACTCTTATACCGAGAAAAAGCGTATCCGTAAGGATTTTGGTAAGCGTCCTCAAGTTCTGGACGTGCCATACTTGCTGTCTATCCAGCTTGATTCCTTCGAGAAATTCATCGAACAGGATCCAGAAGGGCAATACGGACTTGAAGCTGCTTTTCGCTCTGTCTTTCCGATTCAGAGCTACAACGGCAACTCCGAGTTGCAATACGTTAGCTATCGTCTCGGTGAGCCAGTTTTCGATGTTAAAGAATGTCAGATCCGTGGCGTAACTTATTCAGCACCACTGCGCGTTAAACTGCGTCTAGTGATGTTTGATCGAGATGCACCTGCTGGCACCGTAAAAGACATCAAAGAGCAAGAAGTCTACATGGGTGAAATTCCACTCATGACTGACAATGGTACCTTTGTTATTAACGGTACTGAGAGGGTTATCGTATCCCAGCTGCATCGTAGCCCGGGCGTCTTCTTCGACAGCGATAAGGGTAAAACCCATTCCTCAGGTAAAGTGCTGTATAACGCGCGCATCATTCCATACCGTGGTTCATGGTTGGACTTTGAATTCGATCCTAAGGATCTGCTGTACGTACGTATTGACCGTCGTCGTAAGCTGCCTGCATCGATCATTCTGCGTGCACTTGAGTACACTACCGAGCAAATCCTAGACCTGTTCTTCTCGAAAATTGTTTTCGAAGTACAAGGCAAGTCTCTGGTTATGGAGCTGGTACCAGATCGTCTACGTGGCGAAACCGCAAGCTTTGATATCGAAGCGAACGGTAAGGTATACATCGAAAAAGGCCGTCGCATCACTGCGCGCCACATTCGTCAGCTTGAAAAAGACGACGTTGCACAAATTGAAGTCCCTGTTGAATACATCGTTGGCAAAGTTGCTGCACGCGATTACATCAACGAGGAAACCGGTGAGATCATCGCTGGTGCTAACCAAGAGCTGAGCCTGGAATCTCTGGCGCTACTGTCTCAGGCTGGCCACAAGAAGATCGAAACCCTGTTCACCAACGACTTGGATAACGGCCCGTACATGTCTGATACCCTGCGTATCGACAGCACGACTGACCGTCTGACTGCGTTGGTAGAAATCTACCGCATGATGCGCCCTGGTGAGCCACCAACGCGCGAAGCAGCAGAACAACTGTTCGAAAGCCTGTTCTTCTCAGAAGATCGTTACGATCTGTCTGCGGTAGGTCGCATGAAGTTCAACAGCTCGCTAAACCGTGAAGAGATGACCGGTGAAGGCGTACTGAGCCATGAAGACATCATCGAAGTAATGCGTAAGCTAATCGATATCCGTAACGGTATCGGTGAGGTGGATGATATTGACCACCTGGGCAACCGTCGTATTCGTTCTGTTGGTGAAATGGCTGAGAACCAGTTCCGTGTAGGTCTGGTACGTGTTGAACGTGCGGTTAAAGAGCGTCTGAGCCTTGGCGATCTCGACAACGTGATGCCACAGGATTTGATCAACGCTAAGCCTATTTCTGCGGCAGTGAAAGAGTTCTTTGGCTCTTCTCAGCTGTCTCAGTTTATGGATCAGAACAACCCGTTGTCAGAAGTTACGCATAAGCGTCGTATTTCTGCTTTGGGTCCAGGTGGTCTGACGCGTGAACGCGCAGGCTTTGAAGTTCGAGACGTACACGCAACCCACTACGGTCGCCTATGTCCTATCGAAACACCTGAAGGTCCAAACATCGGTCTGATCAACTCGCTTTCAGCGTTTGCGCGTACCAACCCGTACGGCTTCCTGGAAACACCTTACCGCAAAGTTGTTGACGGTAAAGTGAGCGATGATATCGACTACCTATCTGCGATCGAAGAAGGTCAATTCGTTATCGCGCAGGCTAACGCCGCGCTGAACGAAGACGGTTCTTTCACAGATGAATTGATCACTGCTCGTCAGAAAGGTGAATCAGGTCTGCACCCACGTGACCATGTTCAGTACATGGACGTTGCAACCAACCAGGTTGTATCGGTGGCAGCATCACTGATCCCATTCCTAGAGCACGATGATGCTAACCGTGCACTTATGGGTGCGAACATGCAACGTCAGGCCGTTCCAACTCTGCGCGCTGATAAGCCGCTGGTAGGTACAGGTATTGAACGTGCAGTAGCGGTTGACTCGGGTGTAACTGCTGTTGCGAAACGCGGCGGTATGGTTCAGTCAGTCGATGCATCTCGTATCGTTATTAAGGTTAATGAAGATGAGCTGGTACCTGGCGAAGCTGGTATCGACATCTACAACCTGACGAAGTACACCCGTTCTAACCAGAACACCTGTATCAACCAGCGTCCATGTGTAATGCCAGGTGAACCTGTGCTGCGCGGCGATGTACTGGCTGACGGTCCTTCAACTGACCTAGGTGAGCTGGCACTTGGCCAGAACATGCGTATCGCGTTCATGCCTTGGAACGGTTACAACTTCGAGGACTCCATCCTTGTATCTGAGCGTGTAGTACAGGAAGACCGCCTGACTACCATCCACATCCAAGAACTGTCTTGTGTGGCGCGTGATACTAAACTGGGTAGCGAAGAAATCACTGCTGACATCCCTAACGTGGGTGAAGCTGCGCTGTCTAAGCTTGACGAATCTGGTGTTGTATACATCGGTGCGGAAGTGAAAGGTGGCGACATTCTGGTAGGTAAAGTAACGCCTAAAGGCGAGACCCAACTGACGCCAGAAGAAAAACTGCTACGTGCAATCTTTGGTGAGAAAGCGTCTGACGTTAAAGACTCTTCTCTACGTGTTCCTAACGGCGTATCTGGTACGGTCATTGACGTACAAGTATTTACCCGTGACGGTGTAGAGAAAGACAAGCGTGCGCTTGAAATCGAAGAAATGCAGCTGAAAGAAGCCAAGAAAGACCTGACAGAAGAGTTCTCTATTCTGGAAGGTGGTCTGGTAGCACGTGTTCGTGGCGTACTAGCAAATGCTGGTTACAGCCAAGAGAAACTGGCGAACATGGATCGTCAGAGCATGCTGTCTCAGACTCTTGACGACGAAGCACTGCAAACTCAGCTGGAACAACTGGCTGAGCAGTATGACGAACTGAAAGCTGACTTCGATAAGAAGTTTGACACCAAACGCCGTAAGATCACCCAAGGTGACGATCTGGCACCGGGCGTCCTTAAGATTGTTAAGGTATACCTGGCTGTTAAGCGTCGTATCCAACCTGGTGATAAGATGGCAGGTCGTCACGGTAACAAGGGTGTTATCTCTAAGATTAACCCTGTTGAAGACATGCCGTACGATGAAACCGGTGAGCCAGTAGATATCGTACTGAACCCATTGGGTGTACCGTCTCGTATGAACATCGGTCAGATCCTTGAAACCCACCTTGGCCTTGCGGCAAAAGGTATCGGTAACAAGATCAACAAGATGCTCAAAGAGCAGCAAGAACTGGCGAAATTCCGTGAGTTCCTGCAGAAGGTTTACGACCTGGGTGAAACGCGTCAGAAGATCGATATCAGCACTCTGAGCGACGAAGAAGTTCGCACACTGATCGAAAACCTGCGTGGCGGTCTTCCAATCGCAACGCCAGTGTTCGACGGTGCCCCAGAGCCTGCGATCAAAGAGCTATTGAAACTGGGTGATCTGCCAGAGTCTGGTCAGTTGAACCTGTTCGATGGCCGTACCGGTGACAAGTTTGAGCGTCCTGTAACTGTTGGTTACATGTACATGCTGAAACTGAACCACTTGGTTGATGACAAGATGCACGCCCGTTCAACCGGTTCTTACAGCCTAGTTACTCAGCAGCCGCTGGGTGGTAAGGCTCAGTTCGGTGGTCAGCGTTTCGGTGAGATGGAAGTGTGGGCGCTAGAAGCATATGGCGCAGCATACACCCTACAGGAAATGCTGACTGTTAAGTCGGATGACGTGAACGGTCGTACGAAGATGTATAAGAACATCGTCGACGGCGATCACCGCATGGAACCGGGTATGCCGGAATCTTTCAACGTATTGCTGAAAGAAATCCGCTCGTTGGGTATCAACATCGAGCTGGAAGACGAATAAGCCAACGCTTAATCGTGACTCCCTTCGCGCAAGCCGCGAAGGGAAGTTCCGGTATCAATATGAAGGCGCAGGTAGCCTGCGCTTTTATGGGTCAACTCCTCACAGGAGCCGAATGTGAAAGACTTACTTAAGTTTCTGAAAGCACAGCATAAGACCGAAGAATTTGATGCAATCAAAATCGGTCTAGCTTCACCTGACATGATTCGTTCATGGTCATTTGGTGAAGTTAAAAAGCCAGAAACCATTAACTACCGTACCTTTAAGCCTGAGCGTGACGGTCTGTTCTGTGCACGTATCTTTGGCCCGGTAAAAGACTACGAATGTCTTTGTGGTAAATACAAGCGCCTGAAGCACCGTGGCGTGATCTGTGAAAAATGTGGTGTTGAAGTTACTCAGACCAAAGTACGTCGTGAGCGTATGGGTCACATCGAGTTGGCTTCACCTGTTGCCCACATCTGGTTCCTGAAATCACTGCCTAGCCGTATCGGTTTGCTGATGGACATGCCTCTGCGTGACATCGAGCGTGTTCTGTACTTCGAATCATATGTTGTGATCGAGCCAGGCATGACCGATCTTGAGCGTAGCCAAATGCTGTCTGAAGAGCAGTATCTTGACGCGCTGGAGCAATGGGGTGATGAATTCGACGCTCGTATGGGTGCCGAAGCAGTTAAAGCTTTGCTGGGCAACATGGACCTGAAAGCTGAAACTGAACTTATGCGTGAAGAGCTGGAAGAAACCAACTCTGAAACCAAGCGTAAGAAACTCACCAAGCGCTTGAAGCTTGTTGAAGCATTCCTGCAGTCTGGAAACAACCCTGAGTGGATGATCCTGACTGTTCTTCCAGTTCTTCCACCGGATCTACGTCCGCTGGTACCACTGGATGGCGGTCGTTTCGCGACATCAGATCTGAACGATCTGTACCGTCGTGTAATCAACCGTAACAACCGTCTGAAACGCCTGCTGGATCTGGCTGCACCTGACATCATCGTACGTAACGAAAAACGTATGCTGCAAGAATCAGTTGACGCCCTGCTGGACAACGGTCGCCGTGGTCGCGCTATTACTGGCTCGAACAAGCGTCCTCTGAAGTCTCTGGCTGACATGATCAAAGGTAAGCAAGGTCGTTTCCGTCAGAACCTGCTTGGTAAGCGTGTAGACTACTCTGGCCGTTCGGTTATCACCGTTGGTCCATACCTGCGTCTGCACCAGTGTGGTCTTCCTAAGAAGATGGCACTTGAGCTGTTCAAACCATTTATCTACGGCAAGCTAGAAGCGCGTGGTCTTGCGACTACCATTAAAGCTGCGAAGAAAATGGTAGAGCGCGAAGAAGCGGTAGTTTGGGATATTCTGGATGAAGTTATCCGTGAACACCCAGTACTGCTGAACCGTGCACCGACACTTCACCGTCTGGGTATTCAGGCGTTTGAACCAGTGTTGATCGAAGGTAAAGCAATCCAACTGCACCCACTCGTTTGTGCGGCATACAACGCCGACTTCGATGGTGACCAGATGGCTGTTCACGTACCTCTGACACTGGAAGCACAGCTTGAAGCACGTGCTCTGATGATGTCGACCAACAACATCCTGTCTCCTGCGTCCGGTGATCCTATCATCGTACCTTCTCAGGACGTTGTATTGGGTCTGTACTACATGACCCGTGAAAAGATTAATGCGAAGGGTGAAGGCCTGTACCTGTCTGGTCCTGCGGAAGCTGAAAAAGCATACCGTACTGGCAGCGCAGAACTACACGCACGCGTAAAAGTTCGTGTTCGCGAAGTATTGGTTGACGAGCTGGGTAACCGCCAAGAAAACATTGGTCTGGTTGACACCACAGTTGGTCGTGCAATGTTGTGGCAAATCGTGCCTGAAGGCCTGCCGTACAGCATTGTTAACCAAGCTCTTGGCAAGAAGCAGATCTCTGCATTGCTGAACACCTGTTACCGTAAACTGGGTCTGAAAGACACTGTAATTTTCGCTGACCAAATCATGTACACCGGTTTCGCATACGCGGCACTGTCTGGTGTATCTGTTGGTATCGACGATATGGTGATCCCACAGGCGAAATACGACCTGATCGAAGCAGCAGAAGCTGAAGTTGCTGAAATCCAGGAACAGTTCCAGTCTGGTCTGGTTACCGCGGGCGAACGTTACAACAAAGTTATCGATATCTGGGCAGCTGCTAACGAACAAGTAGCAAAAGCGATGATGGATAACTTGTCTTTCGATACCGTTATTAACCGTGACGGCGAAGAAGAAGAACAGAAGTCTTTCAACAGCGTATACATGATGGCCGACTCAGGTGCTCGTGGTTCGGCTGCTCAGATTCGTCAGTTGGCGGGTATGCGTGGTCTGATGGCGAAACCAGATGGTTCTATCATCGAAACGCCAATCACCGCGAACTTCCGTGAAGGTCTGAACGTACTCCAGTACTTCATCTCGACGCACGGTGCTCGTAAGGGTCTGGCGGATACGGCACTGAAGACAGCGAACTCCGGTTACCTGACTCGTCGTCTGGTAGACGTAGCACAAGACGTGGTTGTTACCGAAACTGACTGTGGTACCTCAGAAGGTATCAACATGATGGCAGTTATCGAAGGCGGCGACGTTAAAGAAGCACTGCGTGAGCGTGTTCTGGGCCGTGTGGTTGCAGAAGATGTTCTCAAGCCAGGTACTGAAGAAGTGCTTGCGCCGCGTAACACCCTTCTTGATGAGAAGTGGTGTGACATTCTGGAGCAGAACTCTGTTGACCAGATCAAAGTGCGCTCTGTTGTAAGCTGTGAAACTGACTTCGGTTGTTGTGCAAACTGTTACGGTCGCGACCTAGCACGTGGTCACATTGTTAACCACGGTGAATCAGTGGGTGTTATCGCAGCTCAGTCAATCGGTGAGCCGGGTACACAGCTGACGATGCGTACGTTCCACATCGGTGGTGCGGCATCACGTGCGGCAGCAGAAAGCAGCATCCAAGTGAAGAACAACGGTTCTCTGCACTTGCATAACGCGAAGTTCGTTATCAACAATGCAGGCAAGCTGGTTATCACCTCGCGTGCATCTGAGCTGACTATCGTTGATGAGTTCGGCCGTACGAAGGAAAGCTACAAGCTACCTTACGGTTGTATCTTGAGCAAATTGGATGGCGACCTAGTTAAAGCTGGCGATATCGTGGCTAACTGGGATCCGCACACAATGCCGATCATCACTGAAGTAGAAGGTCGTATTGAGTTCGCAGACATGGTGGACGGTGTAACTGTTCAGCGTCAAACTGATGAACTGACCGGTCTGTCTTCAATGGTTGTTCTGGATGCGGCTGAGCGTACTTCTGCGGGTAAAGACATGCGTCCTACCGTTAAGCTGCTTGATGCATCTGGTAACGCTGTGATGATCCCTGGTACTGACATGCCAGCACAATACTTCCTGCCGGGTAAAGCTATTATCCAGTTGGAAGATGGTGCAAACGTTGGTGTGGGTGACACGCTTTCTCGTATTCCTCAGGAATCTGGCGGTACGAAAGATATCACCGGTGGTCTGCCACGCGTAGCAGACCTGTTCGAAGCACGTAAGCCTAAAGAGCCTGCAATTCTGGCTGAGATCACGGGTGCTGTTTCCTTCGGTAAAGAAACCAAAGGTAAACGTCGTCTGATCATCACGCCAACTGACGGCCAGCCATACGAGGAAATGATTCCTAAGTGGCGTCAGCTGAACGTATTCGAAGGTGAGAAAGTTGAGAAGGGTGACGTTATTGCTGACGGCCCAGAATCTCCACATGACATCCTACGTCTACGTGGCGTGCGTGCGGTAACTGAGTACATCACTAACGAAGTACAAGACGTTTACCGTCTGCAAGGCGTTAAGATTAACGATAAGCACATCGAAACTATCGTTCGTCAGATGCTACGCAAAGTAACTATCACGTCTTCAGGCGACTCTGAGTTCCTAGAAGGCGAGCAGGTAGAATACTCTCGCGTAACCATCGCTAACCGTCAGCTTGAAGCCGAAGGCAAGCAAGCTGCTGGATACGAGCGCGATCTGCTGGGTATCACCAAAGCGTCTCTGGCAACTGAGTCGTTCATCTCTGCTGCGTCGTTCCAAGAAACGACCCGCGTACTGACCGAAGCGGCAGTATCTGGTAAGCGTGATGAGCTACGTGGTCTGAAAGAGAACGTTATCGTTGGTCGTCTGATCCCTGCGGGTACAGGTTTTGCTTACCACAAAGCACGTCAAGCGCGTCGTAATGTGGTAGAAGAGCCAGCTACTCCACAGATTGATGCTGAACAGGCATCACATGATCTGGCTGCGCTGCTAAATGCAGGCCTGAGCGACGATAATTAATTTGTCGCCTCAAGACTGAATGAAAAAAGGCACCCCTCGGGGTGCCTTTTTTATTGCCTACGAGATAGTAGTACGTACATTTTGGATAGCGGGATAGCGGGATAGCGGGATAGCGGGATAGCGGGATAGCGGCGTCGAAGAAGCCGGCTGATACAAAACACCAACCGGATAATTTGAAGAAAAGTTTAAGCTCCTGGCGGAATTGCTAGACTGTCAGCGATGAGCTGAATGAGCATGTCTTCCTGCTCGAAACGTAATTCCATGATCTCACCGACGCGAGATATGTCATTATCGAAGCCAGTAAAATTGTCTTCGTTTAGCGTAAAGTCACTGTACTTATCATTAAACGTCAGTAAAGGCTCAGTCGTTTCAACGATACGTGCATACAAGGCGTCGATTTCAGAATTGCTTGAAAATCCGGTCGATTTCCAACGCGCCATGACCATGTCATAAATCTTAAAATGGCCAGCTGAAATATAGTCGACAAGAGACTCACAGAAGCGGTTTAGAGCTTGTTCTGTAGGAAGGCAGTTTTTGTTGCTACCAGACAGACCAGCCACTTTGGAGTACTCGACGAGTAATTCTTGTCTAAGAGTTAACCAGTAGTCGATGACTTCGCTGTAGCCACCCCACTGCTGTTGTGCTTTTTCGAGTTTGTTAAGCATGACCACGTCCTCATGATCAGCGCACCTGAGCGCTTTTTATAGGATATTGGCCATATCAATCAGGCCATCAATTGTCTAACATCAGGTTACTAAATTTAGATTGCCGCAAATTGCAGCGGTTATCAAGGATCGAAACTGCGTTATGTCTGATCGAAATGATCTTGTGTACTTATGTTGCGTAAGCCATGGCAAGATGTGGCTGCCGGATCACAGCTTACCGATAATCTCTAAATATCAATTGGATAAAACTTTCCCAACACACTATGTCATTGGCCACTATGACGGGAAAGTTGTGTATTACACCAATTTCAGTGAAACATGTGATTCGAGTCAGTTTGAGAGTTTGCGAGCGTTGCTGGCAC
Source organism: Enterovibrio qingdaonensis (assembly GCF_028683135.1). GTDB lineage: Bacteria > Pseudomonadota > Gammaproteobacteria > Enterobacterales > Vibrionaceae > Enterovibrio > Enterovibrio qingdaonensis. Next base: position 61,707 of record NZ_JAJUBB010000024.1, on the reverse strand, counting down.
TACCTCCTGCGTTGTTCAACCTTGCTGGCAAGGCAGTACAGCTCGACCATATGCAGAGAACTCAAGGTTTTTGCAGTTATTGCGGCGGCAAAAACGCCTTTGATGCTGACCACTCTGCGATGATTTGTGGGTCATGCAATACCGTTTCCTATCCACGTATATCGCCGTGCATCATTGTGGCAGTAAAGCGGGATGAGCAAATTCTTCTTGCGCAGCATCCGCGTCATAAGAACGGGATGTTCACAGTGCTGGCCGGTTTCGTCGAAGCGGGTGAAACGTTGGAAGCGTGTGTTGCGCGTGAAGTAAAAGAAGAAACGGGGGTAGACGTGACAAACATCCGTTACTTTGACAGCCAGCCTTGGGCCTTCCCATCCAATCTTATGATGGGGTTTATCGCTGATTATGCGGGTGGGGAGTTAAGTCCCGACTATGAGGAATTGACGGATGCGCGCTGGTTTGATGTCAATGACTTACCGCTGGTGGCTCCAGAAGGTACCATCGCCAAACGCCTCATTGATGCTGTCACCATCAAAAGATAGGGATGCCAAAGCATCCCTTTACGTTAGCGCGTGTGGGCCAGAATCAGGGTATTCACGTTATTAGCTTGCTCCATTTGAACCATATGCCCAGCTTCTGCTAGGACATGTATCTCCGCGTTCCTGATGTTCGTGGCGTGCGAGGCAGGGATGACTGCATCTACTTCACCCCAAATCACCAGTGGTGAGGGACTGGAATCTAAATCCAGCGCAATGTGTTGGGTGCCATCGACAAAAAGCTGGTTGGCCAGCGCGTTCAGTGAGGTCTTCACGCCATCGAGCCGTTTATATTTGAGCACGTCATCGACCAGATTACGCGTAACCAAGCTGCTGTCTGCAAAAAGCAGCTGCAATACAGGTTTCAGATTTTTACGGCTTTCTGAGTCAACAAACCCCCGGATATAGTCGCTGTTGATGTCTTGACCAAGACCGGCACTGCCAATCAAGGTCAGCGAAGCGACCTTGTCGGGATGAAGCTTTGCCAGTTCACCACTGATAAGCCCGCCCATCGAATGACCGACCAAATGGGCTTTCCCAATATCTAGCTTATCCATCACAGTCACGACAGTATTGATGAGATCGGTAAAGCGAATATTTTCTGAGATCTCCGACTGCCCATGACATGGAAGATCAAGGGCCAATACAGGTGCGTTTTCAGCAAGGGCATCTAGGTTAAACAGCCAGTTGTCCAAGTCACCGCCAAAACCATGTATCAGCACATAAGGTGTTCCTGGGGCTTCGGCATTCATATGACTGTAGCGAATGCGTCCTGCATCGGTGTCGATAAAAGCATAGGCTGAGGCCGCTTCTTCCTCGTCTCCTTCTTCGGAGGAGGGCTGAACAAATGCGGCGACATAAGCATCGATTTCTTCGTCTGTCACCTCTGGTGGTGCAAGTACACCGAGTAGTGCCTGAACCGAATAGACGTCACCTTCCTGAGCGACCTTGCGTCTTAACAGTCCGGCATCCGGCGCTTCCACCTCGCTGGCAATTTTGTCGGTTTCCACATCCATGATCACCTGACCCACTTCAATGGTATCCCCTTCGTCAACATGCCACTCGGTGAGGGTGCCTTCTTTCATGGAAAGCCCCCATTTGGGCATCACCACAGGTATGATTTTCTCACTCATGCATTTACTCCCACCGTTCGGTTGACTGCATTCACAATGTCTTCAACCGTCGGCACATAGATATCCTCCAGAAATGGGGAGAAAGGTACTGGCGTATGAGGCGGGGTGACCATGGCAATCGGTGCTTTCAAAGACGCGAAGGCAAGTTCTGCCACCTGTGCGGACACATCCGCAGCGATTGAGCAGCGTGGGCTGGCTTCGTCGATACACACCAAGCGTCCGGTTTCTTCCACGCTTTCCACGACCGTATCAATATCCAGCGGGGAGAGGGTGCGGAGGTCAATCACCTCACATTGCACGCCTTGTTTCTCCAGTTGTTCAGCCGCTTCCATTGCACGTGTTACGGTCAGGCCATAAGACACCAGAGTGACGTCTTTACCTTCACGCAGCACATTCGCTTCGCCAAAAGGAATGGAATAAGGTGCCTCTGGTACGTCTGACTCGGTGGCATAGAGATTTTTATGCTCCAAGAAGATAACAGGGTCATTGTCACGGATAGACTGGATAAGCAGCCCCTTGGCATCATAGGCATTCGACGGACACACAACCTTCAACCCCGGAATGTGGGTGAATAGAGGGGTGAGCATTTGGCTATGTTGCGCGGCTGCCCTGAAACCTGCGCCGCACATTGCACGGATCACCACGGGTGTTTCAGCCTTCCCACCAAACATATAACGGAACTTGGCGGCTTGATTGAAAACCTGATCGAAACAGACGCCAATAAAGTCGATAAACATTAACTCGGCAATTGGGCGAAGCCCGCAAGTAGCGGCACCTATGGCGGCACCCACATAGGCACTTTCTGACAGTGGTGTGTCCATCATTTGGTTGGGGTGTTTAGCATACAGCCCCTTTGTTACCCCTAGTACGCCACCCCATGCATCGTCTTCACCCGGCGCACCGGTACCACCGACAATGTCTTCGCCCATCATAATGACGTTGGGATCGCGGGACATTTCCTGATCGATTGCTTCGTTAATCGCATCCTTGATTGATAGTGTTCTGGCCATCATCACTCTCCTTGTTATTCTGAATAGCTGACGTAAACGTCGGTCAGCAGGGCATTGGCTGGTGGTTGTGGTGCATCAATCGCAGCGCGAACGGCATCTTCGATAAGTGCCGACACTTCACCATCAATGGCATTGAATTCATCTGCATTGATAAGGCCAGTTTCTTCCACTCGTTGACGGAAGAGTTTCAGGCAGCAGCGGTTGGTGCGGATATCTTCCACTTCGCCGTCAGCGCGATAGGTCTGGGCATCCCCTTCAAAGTGACCAAAGAAGCGCACCATTTTGCACTCCAGCATCGAAGGGCCACCGCCGTTTCTGGCGCGTTTGATGACTTCGCCTGCCGCTTCATATACCGCAAAGAAGTCGGTGCCATCGACGGTGACGCCCGGTAGACCAAACCCTGTTGCGCGGTCGACATAGGAGTCACAGGCCACCGCCCAATCGACGGAGGTTGACTCGGCATAGCCGTTGTTTTCAATCACAAAGATGGTGGGGAGTTGCCAGACGGCAGCAAGGTTCAGGCTTTCAAGAAAGGTTCCTTGGTTCGATGCGCCATCACCGGTAAAGCTGATGCCCACACCGCCATGGCCAAGATGTTTGGCCGCAAGGGCTGCGCCACACACCAGTGGGGAGCCAGCCCCTAGGATACCGTTGGCACCCATCATGCCTTTGGACAAATCGGCAATGTGCATTGAGCCACCTTTGCCTCGACAGGAGCCGGTTTCTTTGCCATAGATTTCCGCCATCATGCCATGCACGTCCACGCCTTTGGCGATGCAGTGACCGTGTCCGCGGTGGGTGGACGCGATACGGTCGTTGTCGTTCAGGTGCATCATGATGCCCACAGCCGTGGCTTCTTCACCGGCATAGAGATGAACGAAGCCTGGGATATCGCCGCGGGAAAAGTCGACGTGAAGGCGCTCTTCGAAATCACGGATGGTTTTCATCATCCGATATGCGTCCAGCAACTGTTCACGAGAGAGTGGAAATGGATTGTCACTCATGAGTTTCTCCTTGATGTTGTCGTTGTGTGTGTCGATGGAAGGCGAAGCAGACCGTGCTCGGCGGCGTAGGCCATGCAGCGCGGTATATCGACCGTATTGAAAGCGTCATGTTTGAGGGTGACCGAAACCTTGTCGTTTGGGCCAAATGGCAGTTCCCGCTCGCCATCGAGGGCGAAAGAGCCCTGTTGGCTTACTGGTGTAATAAGTAAATCTGATTCAAAAAGCTGACTGCGCTCGATATGAACAGGGGTCATCAGTCCCGGGGCGAGTGGGGCATTCACTGAAAACAGGGCATATGGTGGATTGGTGAAGGTCAGATGCATGCCCACAGGGGCTTTTCGCGTGATGGGCTGAATTAACCCTGCAATGGAAGAAAGCCCGATGAGTGTTGGATCAGCAAAAGTGACAAACAGTTCGCGAAGGCTCTCTGGACGCCAGACTGCTCGGGCACCGATAAAACGTTCCTGAACGACAGCGACATCGACAAGCGCGATGTCAGGAGTGTCATTCACTCTCACTTCCAGCAATTTATTTGCTTCGAATGCCTGTGAAGGAGGAATTTTTCCAGAAACGGCAAGGCCTGTGGCGATGCCCGTAATGGTGGGTTCTGTCAGTGGTGGAAAGGCATTGTTGGTACCACTGGACACTCCTGAAATTGGAATGTTGCCGCAGGCTTTGACGACCAACCGGTGGGTGCCATCGCCGCCAAGCACAACAATTGCGGCAACACCTAACGCCTTCATGGCGCGGCTGGCTTCGAGTGTATCTTGCGCGGTGGAGGTTACAGACATGTCGAGCCAACTGACGCTGGGCATGTTAAAGCTATCCAGCGAAGCCTGATGTAATCCGCGTGCGATGTGCGTTCGAAGGCCTGCACGTTCTGGCATCATTACCACATGTTCAACACCCCCCTGCGCAAGCCCCGCAAGAATACGAAGCACCATGTTGGCCCGATCCGTGAGTTGAAGGTTGGCACCTTTGGCAATCACCCTGCGAATATCTCGGGCTGAAATGGGATTGGCAATGATCCCTACCGTCAATCCAGTCACTGTCACTCCTCATTCTTTGCTGGTGGGAGGAACAGAACAAGATGCGTGCCAAGCAGTGATTTGTTTAGATATATATAAATTTCAAGGTGTTATTGTTTTTGTTATTGCGGGGGAGTGTGGCACTGATGCTTCGGCGTGCAACAGGTGTGGCGTTATCCGGTGGACGGTGTCACAGGGAAATAAACTCTGTGTTGTGAGTGAGAAATCGGGGCAGGAAAGTGAGCTTTATTGTTGGACAGAGTTGTATGATCGTTTTGTTGTTGGTTAATAATTAATCAAATGACAGGAGCGGTAGCATATGGCAGTCACTATGCGAGTCAGTGAGCACATAAAGGAAGTGCAAAGCGTTATTGAAGGGAGTCAAACATCCCGTGATGATGTTATTGCCACGTCTTGGGCACGGTGTATCGACGATTATCACCTTGATCCTGTGGTGATGCAGGAAGCATATATTGTTCCCCATACCCAGCTCAAGGAGCACCGGGAGCGGCTCGATAAGCTTATTCGCACGGCAAAATACGGACTGGATGCCCTGTATCATCAGGTGGCGGATCACGGCTATGTGTTGATGCTGACCGATGCAGAGGGGGTAACGGTCGATTATCAGGGTGATGCCTCGCTAACTTGGGAGCTTAAAAAGGCTGGGCTTTACCTTGGGGCAGAATGGTCGGAAGCGCGTGCTGGCACCTGCGGCGTTGGTTCTTGCATTTACACCGGGGAAGCGTTGACTGTACACCAGAGCGATCATTTTGATGCCACCCACTCACCGCTTTCTTGCACCGCAGCCCCCATTTACGATGTCGATGGCACGCTGGCTGCTGTGCTCGATATCTCTGCTTTACAAAGCCCGCACCCCAAAGCCAGTCAGGCTTTGACACTGCAACTTGTCACCTCCTGCACGCGTCGTATCGAAATGGCGGCACTGATGAATAGCTTTCGAAAGGAATGGATTGTCAGGCTGAGCCAATCTCCGGCGTTTTTAGACGTCGATCCCGAGTGCGCTTTGGCGGTAGACGGCGAAGGGCGCATTATAGGTATGACACATAGTGCCCAGCGGTTGTTATCTGGAATTGGCAATAGCGACTGGCGCAATCCAGACCGCGTGCTTGGTGCGCGTTTCTCCGAATTCTTTAATATTGATATCAACGAGCTTCCAGCACTTAGTCGTGCCTTGCCTACCGAAGAGCGATTGCTCGCGACCATTCATGGAGATTTGTGGTTTGCCCATGCAATAGCCCCTCAACCTTCTTCGGTACAGCGGCGCAAGAAGGTGGTCAGCGGCAGTCTTTCTGCGATTTATGGTGATGATGCCAAAATGGCGAGTCTGGCCACTAAAGCAACCACGCTTTCCATCTCGGACTTGCCTTTGTTATTGAATGGGGAAACTGGCACCGGCAAGGAGTATCTGGCCAAGGCAATCCATGAGAGCTCTTCTCGAAAATCAGGGCCTTTTATTGCGATTAACTGCGCAGCCATTCCAGAAAGCCTGATAGAAAGTGAATTGTTTGGTTACGCTGACGGCGCGTTTACTGGGGCACGTAGCAAAGGCAAAAAAGGGCTGATTGAACAGGCCAACAACGGCACCCTGTTCTTGGATGAAATTGGGGATATGCCGCTGTCGCTGCAGGCGAGATTACTCAGGGTGCTGGCGGAAAGAGAGCTGCTTCCAGTGGGTGCAACCAAGGCAATCCCTGTTTCCTTCCGGGTGCTTGCTGCTACTCACAAATCACTGCCTGAGCTGGTAAAAAACGGCAGCTTCCGCGAAGACCTCTTTTATCGCATCAATGGTGCAACCCTCACGATTCCTGCGCTGCGTGAGCGCTCGGATATCTTGTGGCTGGCCGGGCAGATTTTGTCTGGGCTGACAGATAAACCTGTTTATGTTTCCAAGTTAGCAGGAGAGCTGCTCGAAAATTATCCGTGGCCAGGCAATATCAGGGAACTGGAGAATACGCTCCGTTTCGCGTTGGCATTTTGTATTGAGGGTGAAATCCAGCCTGAGCATTTGCCCGAAGAGATAAAAACAGGGTTTGGACGACCCCTGTGTGTTTCCTCGGCGACGCAGGAGTTGTTGGCAACCTTGGAAGCGTGTAACTGGAATATTTCAGAAACTGCCCGCGCTTTGGGGGTGGATCGTTCAACCATTCACCGCAGGATGAAAAAAGAGAGAATTGAACGTCATTACCAACCGCAAGGGAAACGCTAATCCAGCATTATTGGCCAGTAATGATGTTATATCGAGGTGACGTCCCGACAGGTTCCTGATATTGGCGGTCGAGGCTGGCATCGGGGTCTGAGAACCTTGAGCTTAGTGTCAGACCATACTCGCTCAAGATCTTGGTGAGTACGCCATTTTCTTCCAACGCCTTGAGTACCTCTCGAACATCTGATTCGTCCAGTGAGTCAGCGCGGCGGATACCTATTGTCATGGGATAGGAAATGGCCTGCTTAGCATCAGGGAATGGCGAAGCGCGTAACCGCTTCTTATTGTTGACGAATTGATGGATAAACCATGCAAAAGAGAGGTTTGAGACGATAGCCATATCCACGTCACCAGCCATCACTGCGCTTAGCATATCCTGCTCATTGCCAAATCCAACCCTGAGTTGACTGTTTGTTAGATGCTCCAGCATTTTCCTATGGGCCGCTGATCCTGAAGCGACAGCGACTTGCAGATTGTCTGGCAGGAAGCCGATTTCAAAAGAGTTCTGCACCGCCTGCACCCAAACAAGATTGTGCTCAAGCAAAGCCGGGGCATAGCGGGCATGGGTTTCTGGGCTTTTCGCCCGCGCAACGCCGAGTATCAATTGGCAGTCGGACTTTCGTATCTGATACCTTGCCCAGACCCATTCAACGGTCAGGGATACATGCCATGCTTCTGCCACCGCTTCGGCAATCTCAATGAATGCGCCTTTGGGACTGTCTTCACCTGAAAGGGGGAGAGCATCACGGGAAGCGCAGACGGTAAGGTGCCCTCTTTGTTGTACCGACTCCTGAAGGGAAAAAGGGCGGGCAGTGGGCGATATCGTCCATAGCCCGATCATTATCAGCCAAACAAGGCACTTTCTAGATTCAGGACTCACAGGCAGGTCTCAAGCGTGCCAAGTGACAGAATATAAGCCACCAATTCCAGTCTTTCCGATTCTGAAAAGGTATCGCCCCAAGGGGGCATAAATTGACTGCCCCTGCGTAGCCCATTTGAAATGGTGTCAAACAGGTACCCCCCCTCAAAGTCGCGGCATTGTAGCTTTTTAGATTTCCCGCCAATCCCCTTTGCACCGTGGCAGTAAGCGCAATTTTGGTAGAAGCGGATTTCTCCCTCCTTTATTTCGGCAGGAGAGGTAGGGATGTTTAGTGGTGCTTCCTGTGTGATTGGTACGGCGACAGCAATCGCTTCATTGGATAGAAGCAGCATCAAGACCAGAACGATCACTGCAAAGCATTGGCCTAGAGCGTTGGAAATGCATGGCCTAATCATCACAAATTCTCCTTATTTTTCTATGCTGAATGCGATGAGGGCCGCTCCGCCGGGTAGGCCGGAAACCTCAGGAAATGCACTTGCCATAAACCCTGGAGCATGGGAGCCAAAGCCACTGGGAACCAGCAAATATTGCTTGCTGTCTTTTCCATAGCTGATAAGCCCTGAGCGGATACCAGAGCCGGTATTAAACGACCAAAGTTCTTTGCCGGTATCCGCGTCATAAGCGAACACCTTGCCAAACACATCTCCGTTAAATACCAACCCGCCTGCGGTGGCTAAAACACTGCCTAAACCAGGAATGGGATAATCAACACTCCAACGGACTTCACCCGTGATGGGGTCGCGGGCATCCAGTCGGGCACTGGCTTTTTGATTTGGTGGAGCAACGGCTTCCAGCAGGGATACACCTAGGTAAAGACCTGAGATACCGATTTTTTCGGGATTTTGCTCTGCAGCGATGATCTTGTTACAGACTTCCATTGCATTGGTATACCAGAGCCCTGTTTTCGGACTATAGGCACCGTGGTTCCAACTGCGCGCACCGAGAAGGTAAGGGCAGAGGACTTTTTCCTCACCCAGTTTAGGCTCGTTGCGACCTATCAGCTCTCCGGTTTTTGGATTGACTGATTTCACCCAGTTGTAAGTTTGTGAAAGGGGCCAAATATTAATTGGCTTGCCAGTCTTTTTATCCAGAACGTATACGAATCCGCCTTTGTTCAGATGGAAAATGACATCACGGTTTTCGTGTTCAATCGTGACAATTTCATACGCCGAGTCATAGTCCCAGACATCATGGGGGACCTCCTGAAAGTACCATTTCAACTTTCCAGTCTTGGCTTCAATCGCCAGTAAGGAGGCCGTGTATTTGTTGTCGCCTTTTCGCACTTCACCAAAAAAATCCGGGGCAGCATTGGAGGTTCCGATGTGGATCAGGTCGGTTTTTTTGTCATATACACCCGGCATCCACGCTCCGCCACCTCCGACGTTACCCGTGTCGCCTGGCCAGCTTTCAGGATCATCACTGATGGTGTCAAATTCCCAAAGTGGTTGGCCGTTCAGGGCATTGACCGCATAAATTTTTCCCCGCTGAGGCTGGTCGCCGCCTGTTGTGCCGCCATACAGCACCTCACCCGCCAGTTGTGGTGGTGATGAAAACAGGCAACCGTAGCAGGATTTCAGGTCCGTAATTTTACGCTTCCAGACTGGCTTACCCGTTTTCTGGTTGAGGGCGATAAAGCGTCCATCCAGAGTGCCGAGATAAACCATGCCATGGCCTACCGTCACGCCGCGGCTTGCTGCTTGATAAAACACTCTGGTCACAATAGGGTCGAGCTCAGGTTGGTAGTGCCACAGTGTTTCGCCTGTTTCGCCATCCACGGCATAGACATTGTTGTTGGCTGCCACGTAATAAATCACACCATCAAGGACGATAGGGGTGGCCTGTAAGCCATGTTGAATGTCCCCGGGTTGGTGAATCCATGCCACTTTGAGTTTGTCCACATTGGCTTTATTTATGTCTGACAAAGGGCTGTATCGCCAGCCATTATCCAGTCGATGGTATTTGGGCCAGTCGCTGTCTGATGCTGTAGCGTGAGCTGGTGGAATGAAATAAATGGCAAGTAGGAAAAGTAGCGGGATAGCAAGCCAATATGAGTAAGTAGCATTCTTTGTCATCACGTCGCATCCTTTGCAATGGGTATGCTCGCCTATCGCAAGTTGAGTGCCAATGTTGGTTTTGTTTGAAATCAGACACTTAATTGGTTCGTTGGTAAGGATGCTGAAGCAGGATGCAACAGGTGTCGCGCTTCAGGTGTCGCAACAGGGGATGGAAAACAGGCAAAAAAAACCCGCCGTAGGGAGGCGGGGGTAAGATGCGATTATGGGTAGTGTCTAAATAGACATATTGTTATTTGTTTCATTTTTTAACATGTGATTAATCTATCAGCAATTTAAGGATGCATTACATACCCATATTTATGATCATCTCCACAAAGGACTGCTTTTGTTGCGTTCTGAGGGTGTTACAATAACGCCGAATAAATTTCAGGATGTAGACAATGACAGAACTAAAGAATGATCGCTATTTGCGTGCTTTGCTCAAAGAGCCTGTTGATTACACACCAGTATGGATGATGCGTCAGGCTGGCCGTTACTTACCAGAATATAAGGCGACCCGTGCGCAAGCTGGCGACTTTATGTCATTGTGCAAAAATGCCGAGCTCGCGTGTGAAGTGACCCTTCAACCGCTACGCCGCTATGATCTTGATGCCGCGATTCTCTTCTCTGATATTTTGACTATCCCGGATGCAATGGGTCTAGGTCTGTATTTTGAAACCGGAGAAGGGCCTAAATTCGAGCGTCCAATTACGTGTAAAGCGGATGTTGAGAAAATCGGTCTGCCGGATCCAGAAGGCGAACTGCAGTACGTAATGAACGCCGTTCGCACGATCCGTAAAGGTTTGGATGGTCAGGTTCCATTGATTGGCTTCTCAGGCAGTCCATGGACGCTTGCGACTTACATGGTTGAAGGCGGCAGTTCAAAGGCGTTCACCAAGATCAAAAAGATGATGTACGCAGAGCCACAAACCCTGCACCTGTTGTTGGATAAGCTTGCGGACAGTGTGATCGAATACTTGAACGCGCAAATCAAAGCGGGTGCTCAGTCTGTGATGGTGTTTGATACTTGGGGCGGTGTATTGACGCCACGTGATTACAACGACTTCTCTCTGCAATACATGCACAAGATTGTTGATGGCCTGATCCGTGAAAACGAAGGTCGTCGCGTACCTGTAACCCTGTTCACCAAAAACGGTGGTATGTGGCTAGAGAAAATCGCTGCCACTGGCTGTGATGGCGTCGGTCTGGATTGGACTATCGATATGGCGGAAGCGAAACGCCGTATTGGCGATAAAGTGGCACTGCAAGGCAACATGGACCCGTCTATGTTGTATGCATCGCCTGAGCGTATCCGTGAAGAAGTGGCAACCATTCTGGAAGGGTTCGGCCATGGCACTGGCCATGTATTCAATCTGGGTCATGGTATCCACTTGGACGTGCCACCAGAAAATGCAGGCGTGTTTGTAGAAGCGGTACACGAGCTGTCAAAGCCGTACCATAAGTAATCCAGCACAAGATTTCGAGGCCGACAAGTTGTCGGCCTTTTTTATTTCTGCGGTTTGTACAGGGTTAGGCGGGAAAATTCCTCGAAAAGCTGCACATTGCACTAAATCTATCTAAATACAGTGTGTTACGGTTTTTTCTTTGCTATATATAAACATGTGTTCAGGAAAAAGCTGTGTGACACAACAAAAGCTGAACGTTTTAGGAATGTGTGTGATTTTTGTGATTTCAAACCAAAATTGGGCTGATTAGGTTCACTGTGGAAAATGCAGAGAAAGCTGTACGTAAACATTAGTTGTTTATATTTCAGTTTCTTAAGTGTTGATGGTTTGGGTGTGAGAAATTGCGTTCAGGAAAAAGCTGAATGTCAGGAAAAAAGCTGATCAATACGGCATCGTAAAAAAGGAAGGGTTTTAGCTTCAAACCACGGATTCTTTCTCAGCCACAGGTTATTACGCGGTGATGGGTGAGGGAGCGCGATAAAACTGGGTGCCCATTGTGTGTTCGCTTTGACGGTGTCTGTGAGCGTTTTTGGCCTCCCTTCGAGGTAGTATCGCTGCGCATAATCGCCAATTAGCAACGTCAGTTGCACATCGGCTAGATGCGCGGAAATCAACTGATGCCATTTCGGTGCGCATTCAGGTCTTGGCGGAAGATCGCCAGACTTACCGCGACCCGGGTAGCAAAAGCCCATCGGCATTATGGCCACTTGCTCGGGATCGTAGAATCTTTCTTTGTCCATTTGTAGCCATTCGCGCAGGCGATCGCCACTTGGGTCATTCCACGGGATCCCCGTTTCATGCACGCGCGTACCGGGTGCCTGTCCGATGATCAGCAATTTTGCGGTACTGCTGGCTTGGACAACAGGTCGTGGCCCAAGCGGTAACTGCGCCTCGCAGTGATTACAGCGTCTAATGTCATCCAGCAGTGCGGTCAGTGTAATGTCGGCCATTAATACCCCAGCGAAAAGTCCATCACATAGTTTAGTGGCTCGCCGTTGCACCAGCGACGGTAGTTGTCAGCGAAAATCTCAAACACTTGCTCGGGAAAGCTTTCTGCTGAGATATGCGGCGTAACCGTAATTGACGGGTGTTGCCAGAACGGGTGTGAAGACGCTAATGGCTCGTGGCAAAAAACATCCAGTACTGCGTGCTGAATATACCCAGCATCAAGTGCGTCCAATAGTCCTTGCTCTTCCACTGCAGGGCCGCGTCCAACGTTAAACAAAATCGCGCCTTGGCATACAGATAGGGTTTCCAAGTTTATGATGCCTTTTGTTTCTGTCGTTGACGGCAAGATAGAAACAATCACATCCGCGTCAGACAGTGCCGTGGTGATGTGATGGGTGGGCAACACCTTGTCGAACGCCGTAACGGATTTTCCTGAGCGGCTGACGCCAATTGTCTTCATGCCAAAGTGGCGAGCTGTGGAAGCGACATGCGCGCCGATAGACCCTGTTCCCAATATCACCATCGTTTTTCCCGTCAGGCCCCGATAAGAGATAGGTGACCAGCGCGCGCCTTCCTGCATATCACGATAGTGAGGCAAGTGGCGGCTCAGTGTTAGAAGTTGTCCAAAGACATACTCAGACATTAAAGGACCAAAAATACCGCGCACATTCGTCAGTGTGTAGTCTGTTCGTGGCTTGCTTAGCAATGCATCAGCCCCTGCGAATGTTGATTGTAGCCACTGCAGTTGCGTCGCTTTTTCAATTCGTGGTGCAAGCTTGGGTGGGTCAGCTAGTATTATTGTCGCGTCTTGGACGGAATCAGTGAGCACCAGATCTGGCAACGCGGCCGCTTCTAGCAGTGCTCTGTATCGCGCTTCGTTGATAGAGCAAAGATAGAGTTGGTTCATATCTGTTCCTTTTGCTGACGCAGTATATAAAGTACACTTGCGCGGAAATCCTTTCCGGCATTATACGTCGGTAATCAGTGTAGACGGCAGACCATGTTAAAAAATCCGATCCAGCTGCGACTCGAAAAACTAGAGCAATGGCAGCACATCACCTTTATGGCGGCACTGGTGGAGCGTATGTATCCAAACTATGCCGCGTTCTGTCAGCAAACTGACTTCGCCGAGCCTCAAGCATATCGCCAATTGCTTGATTGCGTGTGGGAGATTCTGACAGTTAAAAGTGCCAAAATCGACTTCGAAAATCAGCTAGAAAAACTAGAAGATATCATCCCGACAACTGAGGAGTTCGATATCTATCTGGTTTACCCTGCGATTGATGCCTGTGTGGCGATGTCGACCCTTATCCACACCTTGTTGGACCGTGACCTAGTGATGGAATCTGTGCTGAAGATCAGCCAGCAGTCAGTGGCGAGCGTGGCGCAACTTGAAGAAGCGCAAACAGGTGTGGAAGTCACTGACGAGAATCAGAAAGAGATTGAGTCAGTGTGTGCGGAGTGGGATGTTCAGTGGGCGATTTTCCGTGCACTGAAAGAAGCAACTGAACGCGATGTCGAGATGATCCGTGGTATTCGCAATGAGCTTCGCGAAGACGGCGTAAGCAATCTGGGTTTATCAATCTAACGGTTGTTATCGCATGAAAAAAACGGGCCATTGGCCCGTTTTTTTGTTTTGTTATTTTGCGTTTTTCTCGGCAAGATCTTTGGTATCTGTCACCGGTTCTTGTGGTGTATTCCCGTTGTCGTCAGCGACCTTGTCCTCTCCGGCGATCTCTGCAGTGGTGTCAGGCTCTGCTTTTTGCGGACTTTCATCGTCGTCATCATCATTACTTTGAATCACGCCGTGAGTTTCTTTCCAGTCTTCCCAGCGTTCATGAGCCAAAGCTTGCATATTGGACGTCTTGTCAGCTTCGTCGACGATCTCTTTGCCCATTAAGTGCTCGAAGATGTCTTCGATGGTAATGATCCCTTGGACATCGCCGTATTCATCTACAATCAGTGCCAATTGAGAACGCTGCGCCATCAGGCGGTCAAACGCCTTTGGCACGTGTGTTGAGTCATGTACCACAGGGATTGGGCGCATGATGCTGCTCAGTGGTTGCTGGCCCTTGCCGTGTTGATTGGCTGAGAATAGCTCCAGACGGTGCACAAAGCCTAAGATGTTGTCACGTTGCTCAGCGTAAACCAGTGGGCGTGAAAACGGTGTATCGTGGTGCTCTTTCAAGAAGCCTTCAATGCTCATCGACGCATCCACACGGAACAATACCGGACGTGGCGTCATCAACTTCGTCACAGGGACATCACGCAAGCTCAGCAAGTTGGTCAGCATGGTCGATTCGTCGTCTGCTAGCTCGCCATTTTCTTTTGCCAGCAGGGCCATTGCAGAGATTTCATCGCGTAGCTTAGGTTGTTCTTTACCACGCGATAGGCGACGGGTGAGCTGCTCTGACGCCCAAACGATTGGGGTGAGTGCCCATACCATCCAACGCAGGATAGAAGCCGCACCTGGTGCCATTTGACGCCAGTAAGTTGCACCAATAGTTTTTGGTACGATTTCAGACAGTAGCAAAATGGCCAGCGTTAATACCGCGGAAAACACACCTAACCATGCATCACCAAACACTTTGGTGGCTTGTGCGCCAGAAGCTGCAGCACCCACAGTGTGTGCAATGGTATTCAGGGTTAAAATGGAAGCCAGCGGACGGTCAATATCATCTTTTAATTCTTGAAGACGGGCTGCCGCCGGGTGACCCTCCTGTCGCATCTGAGCTAAATAGCTTGGGGTAATACTCAGCAGAATGGCTTCAAGCACCGAGCAGATAAATGAGACACCGATAGACAGTGCCACAAACATGATTAGCAGGATCATCGTTTTCCAGCGTTTAAGTAATTAACAGTAATAATAGTAGCGGCAAGAATCGGGTCTCAGCGCAGTAAATACAAGTGTTGCAGCGGAAATATACCCAATATTTTGTGAGGATGCGCTCAGTTTATGGTTAAAGACTCTGCATACAGTCACTTGTAGTGCCACAAACCTTTGCCAGTCGGGCTTCTTTTGAATTAGAGTTGCCTTGTCTCAAGAAAACCTAAAGAAGGGAAGACCTAATGAACAAGACCAACTTGATCGACCTGATTGCAGAGAAAGCAGACCTGTCTAAAGCACAAGCGAAAGCAGCACTGGAAGCAACTCTGGCTGGTATCGAAGGTGCGCTGAAAGACGGTGATCAGGTTCAACTGATCGGTTTCGGTACGTTTAAAGTTAACCAACGTGCTGCGCGCACTGGCCGTAACCCACAAACTGGTCAGGAAATTCAAATTGCAGCTGCAAACGTTCCAGCGTTTGTTGCGGGCAAAGCGCTTAAAGACGCAGTGAAGTAAGTTATACTCCGCCAAAGCATCCTTATGTTTTGGCGGATTTTTATGCGCGTAATCGCAGCACCTCTCTTTTCACTTCTCGTACTCGCACTGGCGGGCTGTAGCTCGACAGAAGCAATCGTTCCTGTAAAAACCACGCAAACTGCCGCCGTACAAGGTGATGCAACCAGCATTTATTGGCTCGACGAAAAACAGACCTTTCCAGAAACCCTCTCCGAAATCGTGTTGATGGGTGACCATGGGCAATATCAATCAGAATATCGTTGGCGCAAAGGTGTAGTGCGCGAAATTCACCGTAAAGGTACAGTGCTTGATGGTGGAAAGCTTAAAGAGCAATCGATACTGATACGTTATGACTCTGAAGGTCAGGCTGTATACCAACAGTACCGTTTGGATGGCGATCTGCTACCAATCAGAAGTACTGAGTTGGTGAAGTACTACCGACAAGCCGAACAATCGTTGGCAAACGCGAAGACCCTTGGAAAGGAAAGTCAGGATTTTTTCCAAGGGTATTGGAAAGCGGGCACTTTTGAAGAATGTGGCTCCTCATCAGAGAAAACCCTGACGTTTGATACAGTGCTTCCTGATTACCTTTTGCAGCGTCTTAATCCGCAGCGTAACTTTCTTGCCGCTGTTGGTGAAGTGGGTAGAAGGTCTAACACAGTGAATGAAGTGATCATGCTGGGAGCAGGCGATACGCCTTGTCTTGTCAGGCCTGTCTTTAAAAGCTAAGGCTTAAAAGCGAAGACGCAAACATGAAAAAGCCCCTTATCTCTTCGAGGTAAGGGGCTTTTCTTTAGAAACCGTTGTTCTTATTGGTTGTTTTCGCGCTCAATCGCACGGTAGCCAATGTCATCACGGTGGAACATACCTTTCCAGCTAATTTTCGCTGCAAGCTCGTAGGCGCGTTTCTGGGCGTCAGAAACGCTATCGCCCATGGCTGTTGCACACAGGACTCGACCGCCAGCGGTGACAACACGGCCGTCTTTCTCTGCCGTACCTGCATGGAAGACTTTTGCAGCGTCCATTGCTGCGTTTTCCAGCCCAGAGATAACATCGCCTTTGTCGTATGATGCAGGGTAACCGCCTGCAGCCAGAACGACACCGATAGAGGCGCGCGGATCCCATTGAGACTCAACCGTATCCAGCTTGCCAGCGACCGCCGCTTCACACAGATCCACCAAGTCAGATTGAAGACGCAACATGATAGGTTGTGTCTCTGGATCACCAAATCGGCAGTTGTATTCGATAACTTTAGGCGTGCCGTCAGCCATCACCATCAAACCTGCGTACAGGAAGCCTGTGTATGGATGGCCTTCTGCCTCCATACCGCGCACGGTTGGGAAGATGACTTCGTTCATTACACGGTCGTGGATTTCAGGTGTAACAACCGGTGCCGGGCTATATGCGCCCATGCCACCCGTGTTTGGCCCTGTATCACCATTGCCTACGCGCTTGTGGTCTTGGCTGGTGGCCATCGGTAATACGTTTTTGCCATCGACCATCACGATGAAGCTGGCTTCTTCGCCATCGAGAAACTCTTCAACCACCACGCGGTGGCCGGCTTCACCAAAGGCATTGCCTGCCAGCATGTCTTGGATGGCATTCTCTGCTTCTTCCAGCGTCATGGCGACAATCACGCCTTTACCTGCCGCAAGACCGTCGGCTTTCACCACGATTGGTGCGCCTTTCTCACGCACATACGCCAAGGCTGGCTCAATCTCGGTGAAGTTTTGGTATTCAGCGGTTGGGATTTGATGGCGAGCCAAGAAGTCTTTGGTGAATGCTTTAGAGCCTTCCAGCTGCGCAGCCGCTTCTGTCGGACCAAAAATCGGTAGGTCCGCTTCTCGGAATGCGTCAACCACACCAATGACTAGCGGTGCTTCTGGGCCGACAATGGTCAGACCGATGTCTTTATCTTTTGCGAACGCAACCAATGCTGGAATGTCTTCCACGTCAATTGCTACGTTCTCGAGTTTTGGCTCAAGTGCGGTACCTGCGTTGCCTGGCGCGACATAGACTGTGTTCACTTTTGCAGATTGTGCCACTTTCCACGCGAGTGCGTGTTCACGACCGCCACCACCAATAACCAATACGTCCATATTCAATCCTTAAATCAAAGCAGCCTTATGCGGGAAATGGCATCAGGCTGAAAAAGCACTTAGTGGCGGAAGTGGCGCATACCGGTAAATACCATGGACATGCCGTGTTCATCTGCGGCAGCAATCACTTCGTCATCACGCATTGAACCGCCTGGCTGGATAACGCAGGTGATGCCAGCTTCTGCCGCGGCATCAATGCCATCACGGAATGGGAAGAACGCATCAGACGCCATCACGCTGCCTGCGACTTCTAGGTTTTCATCAGCGGCTTTGATACCCGCGATTTTCGCTGAATAGACGCGGCTCATTTGGCCTGCACCCACACCGATAGTCATGTTGCCTTTTGCATATACAATCGCGTTGGATTTCACGTATTTCGCCACTTTCCAGCAGAACAGTGCATCGCGCAGCTCGTCTTCAGATGGCTGACGCTTAGACACCACTTTCAGGTCGTCTATCGACACCATGCCTTGGTCGCGGTCTTGAACCAGCAGGCCGCCGTTAACGCGTTTCACGTCAAAGCCTGTGGTTTGGGTGCTCCACTCGCCGCAAACCAGCAAGCGAACGTTTTTCTTCGCGCTAACCACTTCAACCGCAGCATCAGACACGCTTGGCGCAATGATGACTTCTACGAACTGACGGTCAACGATAGCCTGCGCGGTTTCTGCATCCAGTTCACGGTTAAAGGCGATGATGCCGCCAAACGCTGACGTAGGGTCAGTCTTGTAAGCGCGGTCGTAAGCTTCAAGAAGGTTGTCACCCAGCGCAACACCACAAGGATTTGCGTGTTTAACGATGACACATGCTGGCTCGATGAACTCTTTCACACATTCAAGTGCCGCATCGGTGTCAGCGATGTTGTTGTAAGACAGTGCCTTACCTTGAAGCTGTGTGGCGGTTGATACAGATGCTTCTTCTGGCTTGGCTTCGGTGTAGAAAGCCGCAGCTTGATGGCTGTTTTCGCCGTAGCGCATGTCTTGCTTTTTGATGAACTGCTGATTGAAAGTGCGAGGGAATTTCGACTCGTCGTCACCTTCTTTATTATCACCGTAGGATGGCACCATGGTACCGAAGTAGTTGGCAATCATGCCGTCGTAAGCGGCAGTGTGCTCGAATGCAGAAATTGCTAAATCGAAGCGGGTTTTCAGCGTCAGTGAACCCTTGTTTGTGTCCAGCTCTGTCAATACGCGATCGTAATCTGAAGCATTTACCACAATAGCCACATCTTTGTGATTTTTCGCCGCTGAGCGAACCATGGTTGGGCCACCGATATCGATGTTTTCCACTGCATCTTCCAGCGTACAGCCTTCTTTCGCGACAGTTTCAGCGAAGGGATACAGGTTAACGACAACCATATCGATTGGGGAAATGTTGTGCTTATCCATCACTGCATCGTCCGTATCGCGACGACCAAGGATGCCACCGTGAACTTTCGGGTGCAGGGTCTTAACGCGTCCGTCCATCATTTCTGGGAAGCCCGTGTAGTCAGATACTTCCGTGACGTTCAGACCTTGCTCTGCGAGCAGGCGAGCCGTACCGCCAGTCGAAAGGATATCAACGCCTTTCTCTGCCAGTGCTTTCGCAAACTCAACAATACCGGTTTTATCAGATACGCTAATCAATGCGCGACGAATAGGACGAGCGTTTTCCATTGCTACCATCTCTTCAACTGTGGGGATAAGATATTTGGCAAAACCGCTGGCTGTCAGGGGAGCCGCTTTGCCAAATACCCGTTACGGCAGAGCCTTGATTGATTCGGCGCATATTCTAACCTAAATTACTGACGCAATCGATTGCTTTTATGGTTTTGTCACAATTCTGACCATGGTGTAGCCAACAAAGGTGAAGAAATGAAGATGTTGCAAATAGGGCAGCTTGCCAAGCTGGCTGGTGTGTCGGGGGATACGTTGCGTTTCTATGAGAAGGTAGGACTGATTACGCCGTCGTCCAGAAGTGAGAGTGGCTATCGTCTTTACCAAGAAGATGCGATTTCTCGCGTGCATTTTATTTTAAAAGCAAAGCGCATCGGACTGACGCTGGAAGACATTCAGGAGATGTTGGAAATTCGTCTTGAAGCTAGCCTGCATAGCTGCGCAGAAGTTAAAGGTATCACCCAGAAAAAACTCGATGAAATCGACCAGAAAATTACAGAGTTGACCGAGATCCGTAATGCATTAAAAAAGCTCAATGATGCCTGCTGTGGGCACGTTGAAGACAATGCGAGTCATTGTTCAATTCTCGAAGCTTTGGCATCTGAAGATTAAAATCAGAGGGAAGGTGTCAGCGTTCGTCTTGCACCTCCCTTGTGCTCCTTTTGGTCAACCCGTGGAATCTTACCTATTCTAGAAAGAAAGACATTGTCTCAATCTCGTGGAGGTAGATGTGATTCGAAGTGCTCAATGTACGTGGTCAAAAGATTCTGACTGGCACTCTCTCGAAACGCTGGGAGTGATGGACTCCCCCCAGACCCTCGTGCTTTTGTTTGGGGTCACTGACTCACCAGAATATACCGATGCCGTCCACCGCTTATTGGCATTTTTCCCCAATAGCCATGTGGCTGGCTGCTCGAGCTCTGGCGAAATCAATAACAGCGTCATCAGCGTGAGTGAAGCGCAGATTGTGGCGACAATTTATCAATTCGATCACACCCAAATACGTATTGAACACATTGATATAGAACCAGAGCGTTCCTTTGAAGCCGGAAAGGTGCTTGGAAAATCCTTGTATCAAGACAGCCTGACTTGGGTGTTTGTCTTGAGTGATGGCTTGATGGTCAATGGCAGTGAGTTAGCCAGTGGCTTCAACAGCATACTTCCCGCCTCGATCCCCGTGACGGGGGGCTTAGCCGGAGACCATGGCCGATTTGAGAAGACGTTGGTGTGGTACCAAAATCATGCCAAGTCAGGACGCATTGTTGCCATTGGCTTTTACGGACACAGGCTGCACGTTGGGTTTGGGTCTGGCGGTGGTTGGCGAGAGTTCGGTCCTGATAGAACGGTCACGCACTCTGAATCCAACGTGGTGTACGAAATCGATTATGAGCCAGCGCTTTCTCTCTATCGGACTTATTTGGGTGAACAAGCGAACGAACTGCCGGGGAGCGGTCTGCGCTATCCGCTGAACTTGTACGTGGAAGAAGCGGGCACGTCGGTGATTCGGACATTGCTTGCTATTGATGAAGAAGAGGAAAGCGTAACGTTTGCGGGTGACGTACCTGAAGGCGCGAAAGTCCAGCTAATGAGTGCTGATATTCCGTCATTGGTAAAAGGCGCGGAGGATGCGGCGAAGAACTGTGAGGGTAAGTCATCGCCGGATGCTGCCATCTTGATTAGCTGTGTGGGACGGCGACTTTTGTTTAATCAAATGGCGGATGATGAGGTCGACGCGGTGCGAGAGGTGCTCGGGAAAGACGCCTTATTATGTGGCTTCTACAGTTATGGCGAGTTGGCACCTTATGGTCAGGCGTTCAATTGTGGCTTGCATAACCAGACCATGACGATCACCACTTTGAAAGAGGATTGAGCCCGATGCATCGATTGCTGAAACGGCAATTGGAAAAAATCTACGCCAATGATCGCCCTGACGATGATAAATGGCGTGCGTTGGTGGCATTGATTGATGAGGCCTATGAGGGCTTTGAAATCAACGATCTGCAACTACAGCGAGCTCTGGACATCAGCTCTAACGAGCTGAATCAAAGAAATGGAGCCCTGTCAGGCCTTCTGGATGCTTTCCCGGATTCTACAGCGACGTTTAATCGGAAATTGCGACTGCTGGAGTTCAGGGTGGGGCAGGGATTGGAGCGTTACGAAAGTCTAGTCGCGCGGCGCGCAACCGTATCTGACTTGCCTTTTATTTCCAATCCAGCGTGTTTTGAGGAGAAACTGAAACAAGTCCAAGAAACCAAAGTGCCGTGTCACTATGAATATCAGCTAACTCAACATATTACTGATCCAAAGTTTATTGAGGCACGCATCTCTCCTTTTGATGAAAACAAGCTATTGGTGGTTTTTAGAGACATCACCGAACATCGGATGCTTGAGCGTCTGCGTCGAGAGGCGTTCGATCGTATTAATAAAACTGAAAAGCAACTACGGAAAATCATCGAAGGTGCGCCGGTTGGCATGGTCCTGAGTGATCACAAAGGGGATATCTTTCTGGTGAACGCGTTTGCTCAGCGTTACTTTGATTTTCAGTCTGATCAGTTGATCGGTCAAAACAGCCAGCAGTTGATCGCCTTGAGTCAGCGAGAGCGATACAAAGCGATGAGTGAGGGTGTTTTGAATGATCCGACACAGAAGTTTGTGCGTGGCGATTTTGAAGTGATCACCTCTAATGGCAGTAAGCTATTGGCGGACATTGGCATGTCTAGTCTTCAATATGATGATAAGCATTGGGTGGCGCATACCTTTTCTGATATCACAAAACGCAAGCGGTTGGAGGCCGAACTGCGTGTTCTCGCCTCCACGGATCCACTGACGGGAGCACTTAACCGCCGCCAATTTATGAACAATGCCAATCAAGCATTTGCTGCGGCCCAGCGCCACCATCGCCACGTTAGCATCCTTGCCTTGGATGTTGATCACTTCAAAGGCATAAATGATAACTATGGACACAGTGTGGGAGACACCGTACTGATTCGCTTGGTCGACAAGATTGAAAGCATGTTACGAAAGCAAGATTCATTGGGGCGTGTCGGGGGAGAGGAATTTGCCGTGCTCTTGCCAGACACCAGTAGCTTAGAGTCGATTGCCATTGCAGAGCGCATCCGAGAAGGACTGTCGCAAATGGATGTTGAGTGTGACGTGCGCAAAGTGCAATTTACAGTCAGTATTGGTGTGTGCGCCAATTCCCCGTCAGTAAAAAGCGTCGAGAACATGTTGGACTTGGCGGATATCGCGCTTTACGAGGCCAAACGGGGAGGTCGAAATCGCGTTGTTGAGTATCAACCTCCCATGGCAAAGCAATCAATGTCTGTTTAGCTGCTAAGTGCCGCCAATGCCGCATCGTAGTTAGGTTCATCACCCAGCTCTTTGACCAGCTCAACGTGTTTCACCACGCCACCTTCATTCAGTACAACGACTGCACGTGCTGATAGACCGACCATTGGCCCAGCCGCAATAGCGACACCGTAGTCTTTCATAAAGTCAGGGCTTCTCAGCGTCGACGCATGCTGAACGTTCTTAAGCCCTTCTAATTCACAGAAACGGCTAGCGGCAAACGGCAGGTCCGCAGAGATACACACTACCTTGGTATTGTTCATAGAGCCCGCTTTTTCATTGAACGCTCGAACACTCGATGCACAGGTTGGTGTATCGATACTGGGGAAAATATTGAGGACAACTTTGTTCCCTCTGAGGCTTGCGAGGGTGAGATCTGACAGGTCAGCAGCTGCTAACGTGAAGTCTGGCGCGGAAGAACCGACGCTTGGCAGCGTACCTGAAAGTGGAATGGCGTTTCCTTGGAAAAAGGTTTCTGACATGGGGCTATCTCCTTAGCTATTGAGTAAAAGCAGACAGTAAGTCTGGCACATATTGTTAGCATTCCGTTGTTGAAGTTTTGTACATGCATAGCCTAGTTGCTGTCAGATTCTTGCAATAACAGAGATGGAGCCATGACCTCAAAAATAGTAGTTGGGAACCTACAGAGAGTGTGATAGCGTCAGGGAAACCGAAAGGATCAAAAAATTCAGTAATTAAGGACAGTGATGTTAAAAGTTAACGAGTATTTCGACGGTAACGTAAAGTCGATTGGCTTTGAAAACAAAGGCCCAGTAAGCGTTGGTGTGATGGAAGCGGGAGAGTACACTTTCGGCACTGCAGCACCAGAGCGCATGAAAGTCATCAAAGGCGAACTGACGGTGAAGCTGCCAGGCAACATTGACTGGCAAACCTTTGGCGCGGGCGACGACTTTGAAGTTCCGGGCGAATCATCTTTCCAAGTGAAGGTTGAGCAAACGACGGCATACCTCTGCGAATACCTTTAATTTCGCCAGACATGAAAAAAGCGCCGATGGGCGCTTTTTTTGTTTTTACCGATTCGTTTAGGCGTTTTTCGCCGCTACACCACGCAGATAAATTTGCTCTAGATTGTCGGCATGACCCAGCATTGAGAAATGCGTCAGTGCGCGCTGATACGCGTTCTTGGCGTTTGTTGCTAGCAGGGTCGAGTCATCCAGATACTGCTTTAATGCTTCCGCGATGGATGCAGGATCTTGGGGTTTACAGTAGACCCCTGTGTCCTCAAGGATCTCTGGCAACGCGCCAGTGTCTGATACCACAATGGCACAATTTTGAGCCATGGCTTCGATGGCGGTCAAACCAAACGCTTCGTTCCAATACGGCAGGCAGACAATCTGCATCTCTTCCAACAACGTACTGACATTACTGCGATAACCGGCAAGATGGATACGACTTGCAAATGGGGAGGCATTAGCCTGCGTTTGTAATGCTTCTGAAAACGCTATATCAGCACCTTCATCGCCATTTAGACCGCCAATCAGTACCAAGTGAGTGTCTGGATATGCATCAGCAATAAGCTCAAAACCTGCCAGTAAATCCGCCTGCCCTTTACCGTCACAAATACGACCTACCGAGCCGATGAAACGGGTGTCATGGGCAAGGCCATATTCATCCGCCAGAATGTGAGGACGTGTCGCTTCGCTGAAGGTTTTATTTTCGATGTAAGTACCAAGCCATAGGCGTTCGATTTTATCCGTCGGTACAGGCAATGCTTTGATGTTGCGCTGATAAGTTTCGTTACTGATAGACAAAACTTGATCGACATGACGGTACACCCAGCGGTGATAGATATCTTTCTTTGGGCGTTTCACACCCATGTGCTCGGTGAATACGGTAAAGCGAGGTTGCAGCAAGTTCAGCAGTGCTGAAATCAGAATGTCGCCAGACTTATGGCAGTGAACTATCTGAACATTACGTGCTTTCAGCCAGCGATTGAGTGCTATCAGAGTAGTGCCAAAAAGCGCGGACTTCTTGGATACAGTGAATACTTCCATACCTGCATCAGTCATCGCATTCGCCACACGAGAGTTTTCTGTTGCTAGACCGAAAACACGATAACCGTGCGCGACAAACTCTTTGCCCATGCGAGAAGGGTACATTTCGAGCCCACCCCAGCCTGTTGAAAGGCAAATGTGTAAGATGGCAGGTTTGTCATCATTGCGCATCTTGACGGTGTCGCTGGTGGCGTTTTTGTGCCCCATTTTGTCTCTCCGGTGTATTGCAGTGTGGCGTAGCGAATTGAAGGAGAGAGTATAAGTTCAGTAGGTAGGGGGTGCAATTTGTCATTGTGTTCAAAGAGGGAAGGCGAGCGCAGATCGTCAGAAACAACAAAGGCCAAGCTGTGAAAAACTTGGCCTTTGTTTTGAAACACTAAATAAGACTGAACTTAGTTCATGCCGTATTTTTTCAGTTTCTTACGCAGAGTACCACGGTTGATACCCATCATGGTTGCAGCGCGAGTTTGGTTACCGCGAGTGTACTGCATGATGGTGTCCAGCAGTGGTTGCTCAACTTCTGCCAGTACCAGCTCGTACAGGTCGTTGACTTCCTGGCCATTCAACTGCGCTAGGTAGTTTTTCAGGGAGGCTTTTACTGAGTCACGCAGTGGCTTCTGGGTGATTTGATCTTGTGAAGTCACAGTAGTCACTGTCAATGCTTCTGAAGTCAGGTTTTGTTCGAACATACTCTGTCAGCTCTTCTCGTATTTATGCAACGTTTTCGAAGTAATCTTGCAGCGCATCGATTTGCTGGTGGGCATCTTCGATTGCGTTGAAAGCCTGGCGAAAATCGCCAATTTGATCATGTTCTTTCAGGTACCATCCCACGTGTTTACGTGCAATACGGAGACCTTTGAGCTCACCATAGAACTGATGAAGCTCTTGAACATGACCCAACAAAATTGTTTGGACCTCTTCCATCGACGGAGCCGCTAGTTCTTCGCCGGTGGCTAGGTAGTGTTGGATTTCGCGAAAAATCCAAGGTCGCCCCTGTGCTGGGCGGCCAATCATCAATGCATCCACACCGGTGTAGTCGAGCACATACTTGGCTTTCTGAGGTGAATCAATGTCCCCGTTAGCAATAACAGGAATAGATATCGCCTCTTTTACCGCTCTGATGCTGTCGTACTCGGCTTCTCCTTTATACATACAGGCACGTGTACGGCCATGAAGGGCCAATGCCTGAATGCCACAGTCTTCGGCCATTTTGGCGATCTGGACGCAATTTTTATTGTCCGTATCCCAACCTGTCCGTGTTTTCAGCGTGACGGGAACGTCGACAGCTGCAACAACTGTTTTTAGGATTTGCTCGATGATGTCTGGTCGGGTCAGCAATGCTGAACCAGCCAATTTCTTATTGACCTTTTTTACCGGGCAACCCATGTTGATATCGATGATTTGCGCACCGTTCTCAACACAATAACGCGCGGCATCTGCCATCAGTGCTGGTTCTGCACCAGCGATCTGTACAGAGCGTACTCCCTTCTCATCCAGATGTACCATCCGGTTTTTTGATTTGGCTGTGTGCCACATCGCCGGGTTGGAAGACATCATTTCGCTCACCGCCATACCTGCGCCATGACGCAAACAAAGTTCGCGAAATGGTCTATCGGTTACACCAGCCATGGGTGCAACGATAAGCGTGTTTTCCAGTTTATAAGGTCCGATCTGCAAGGGAATATCTTCTATGTCAGCAAGGGCGCGCATTTTACGCATTTTTTGCCAGTCTGAAAAGGCCAATATTTGAGCGTTTTATCTTGATTTTCTAAAAAGCCAAATAATTCAGTTTTTTAGTACAAAAAACGCTCAGTTATTATGTTCTTTACGCTCTGTGTGCAGTGATTCTGCACCATTCTTCCTTGATAACGATTTCATCAACCGTCAATTCATCGCGATAACAGTCAGCGACAGACTCTGCTTGCGAGTCAAGCACGCCAGACATAGCCAGTTTACCGTTAGTGGCGATTAGGCTTTTAATGATTGGAGACAGTTCACGCAGTGGGCCAGCCAGGATGTTTGCGACAACCACTTCAGCTTGCAGATCTTGTGGCTGATCTTTTGGCAAGTAAAGCTCAAGGCGGTCGGCAACGCCGTTACGTTCTGCGTTATCTTTAGATGCTTGCAGAGCTTGAGGGTCGATATCGATACCGATCACTTTTTCCGCACCTAACAGCAAAGCTGCGAGAGACAGGATGCCCGAGCCACAACCGAAGTCGATAACGGTTTTGCCGCTTAAATCTAAGCCGTCTAACCACTCAAGACAAAGTGATGTGGTTGGGTGCGTACCTGTGCCAAATGCGAGACCAGGGTCTAGCATGATGTTAACGGCATCTGGATCTGGCGCATCACACCAACTTGGACATACCCAAAGACGCTCACCAAAGCGCATTGGTTTGAAGTTGTCCATCCATGCACGTTCCCAGTCTTTGTCTTCCAGCTGTTCGATCTTGTGGGTGAACGCTTCGCCCAACAGTGGATTAGACTTCAGAATCGCAACAACGGCGTCCATATCAGTTTCAGCGTCATAAAGCGCAACAACATCGGTTTCACCCCATAGGCGGGTTTCACCAGGCATAGGCTCGAATACCGGGGTATCTTTGGCATCAAGGAAGGTTACTGACAATGCGCCAGCGTCATCCATTAGCACATCACCAATCGCTTCAGCTGTTGCTGCAGTCGCATTCAGTTTGATTTGAATCCAAGGCATGGTTTCTTCACTTATTCGTCTAACTACGTTTTTAGGGGGCGGAGTCTAGCATAAAAAGTAGTCAGGTCGCATAGGTATGCGTAACGTCATTGGTAAGAAAGCGTGAAAAAAAGGGCAGCTTTCGCTGCCCTTCGATAGTTCTGCCCTTCAGTGCATTACGCTTGAGCCGGCTTAGCGGTGTAATGTTGTACCGAACTTACTAGCAAAAACGCAATCAGACTTATCGCGAGTGAAGGCACAATCGCATGGATGCCGCCCATGTCAGGCTTGAACGTGGACAACGCTGCATAGAAACCTAAGCCCGTTATCATCGAAGTGAGTGCACCAGCTGCTGTGGCTTTTTCCCAGTAAAGACCAAGAATGAGTGGCCACAGGAAGACTGCCTGCATGCCGCCAAACGCTAACAGATTTAGCCAGATGATCATGTCAGGTGGATTGGTCGCAGCGACAAACACCAACAACGAGAAGATGCCTGTTACCCACAAAGATAAGGTCGGCAACTTGCTCTCTGTTTCTGGCGCATCTGCAGCCTTAGGGTTGATGTAGTTAAGGTACAAGTCTTTCAGCAAGGTTGCAGAAGCTTGAATCAACTGAGAATCAATCGTCGACATGATTGCGGCCATTGGGCCCGCTAGAAAGATACCCGCGACCACGGGGGGCAATACGGTCATCATCAAGGTTGGCATGATTTGGTCAGGGTTGTCGATTTCCGGCACGATAGCGCGACCTAGTGCACCTGCGAGGTGCATGCCCAGCATCAAAAAGGCGACCATGGCGGTACTGATCACCATGCCTTTATGCAGCGAACCGCTGGATTTGTAAGACATGCAACGAACGGCTGCGTGAGGTAGACCAATCACACCAAAACAGACCAATACCCAGAAACTCAGCATGAACGGTTCGGTGAGGAACTCATTCGGGCCGTATGGCGTGACGAGTGCAGGATCGATGTCATGAAGCTTGGTGATCATATCGCCCAAACTGCCACCTGCGTGAACGATACCAATCAAAAGCGCAATGGTACCGACGATCATCATGATGCCTTGAACCGTATCCGTCATCACAACGGCACGGAACCCGCCAATGGTGGTATAGATGCCAACGGTTAGCGCAAACAGCATCAATCCATGGGTGTATGAAAGTCCTGTGACAGTTTGTAGTAGGCGCGCGCCACCGACAAATTGCACGACCATGGTACCGAAGAAAGCCAAAAGCAACGCGAGAGAGGCGAAGATGACGACGCCACGGTTCTTGTAGCGGGCATAAAGCATGTCATTGAGCGTTAGCGCATTGTGACGACGAGATTCAATGGCAAACTTTTTGCCCAACACCCCCAGCGTCAGCCATGCCGCTGGAAGCTGGATCATTGCTAGCAATACCCAACCCAACCCCATTTGATAGGCAGCACCTGGGCCACCGATAAACGAACTGGCACTGGCGTAGGTTGCCGCTAAGGTCATCGCAAGAACAAAACCGCCCATGCTGCGACTACCGAGCAGATATTCATTCAGAAAACCACCGCTGCGGTCACCCTTGTTGCGCGAGTAGAATGCCACGGCAAACACGGCAACCAGATAGAGAGCCATTGGAATAAGAAGCTGACTATTCATTTTCTGTGTCCTGCTCGATATCTAGCGACATGTCTTTGAAAAGGAATTTCACCATCAGTGCACACAAAACAGTGAATAAAATCGGGCCGACAACACAGGCAAGCAAAAACCAAAGCGGCAAGCCAAAGTAAAGCTCTGGCATCGCTTGTTCAATGCCTTCTGGGGCCAAGCCGTAGGCAAATCCGTACCACCAAAGGAAATAGGCAAGCGCAAGGGCAATTGCCCACTTCGCTTCTTTATGAGCCTGGCGGTAACGGCTGCTAAGCGTTTTCATTAGAAGCCTCCAAACAGTGTGACGCGCATTGGCGTGACTGTTTCTTTCATACAGGAAAAATGGGTCGCCTATTTTCGCAAAAGTCAGGGAAATGTGACAGTGATGCTGAATGGGAAAAAGAAAAGGCTGCGCAAGCGCAGCCTTTTTGAACCAAGCGAAGGGCTTATTTTTGTAGACCCAGCTTCTTCTCTAGGTAGTGGATGTTCGCACCACCATGCTGGAAGTTTTCATCTTTCATGATTTCCAGCTGAAGAGGAATATTGGTTTTGATGCCGTCGATGATGGTCTCTTGCAGTGCGTTACGCATACGTGCAATCGCAACGTCACGGTTCTCACCGAAACAGATCAGCTTACCGATCATTGAATCGTAGTGTGGTGGCACGGTATAGCCAGAGTACACATGTGATTCCCAACGAACGCCCATACCACCTGGTGCATGGAAACGGTCAATCTTACCTGGGCTTGGCAGGAAGCGAACCGGATCTTCTGCGTTGATACGACATTCGATAGCATGGCCACGGATTTGGATGTCATCTTGAGTGAATGACAGTGGTTGACCAGCGGCAATGCGAAGCTGCTCTTTGATCAGGTCAACGCCGGTAACCATTTCAGTCACTGGGTGTTCAACCTGAATACGGGTGTTCATTTCAATGAAGTAGAACTCACCGTTTTCGTACAGGAATTCGAAGGTACCCGCGCCGCGGTAACCGATTTCGATACATGCACGGCAGCAACGCTCACCGATGTACTTACGCATTTCTGCGGTAATACCCGGTGCAGGTGCTTCTTCCACCACTTTCTGGTGACGACGTTGCATTGAACAGTCGCGCTCACCCAAGTGAATTGCGCCGCCTTGGCCATCAGCCAAAACCTGTACTTCAAC
Organism: Enterovibrio qingdaonensis; assembly: GCF_028683135.1. GTDB lineage: Bacteria > Pseudomonadota > Gammaproteobacteria > Enterobacterales > Vibrionaceae > Enterovibrio > Enterovibrio qingdaonensis. The sequence continues at coordinate 31,494 of NZ_JAJUBB010000024.1, read as the reverse complement.
GTGACGTGGGTTTTCTAGGAATTTCTCCATGTAAACCACGTCGTTGTTGAATGCAGCTTTGGCTTCGGCGCGGGTCATCGCGATAGCGTCTGTCAATTCTGCTTCAGAACGAACAACACGCATGCCACGGCCACCGCCACCACCTGACGCTTTGATGATTACTGGGTAACCGATACGTTTTGCAAAGGCTTTGTTCTTCGCTGCATCGTCATCCAGAGGGCCATCAGAACCAGGTACACAAGGCACGCCCGCCTTTTTCATGGCGTTGATTGCAGAGACTTTGTCACCCATCAGACGAATGGTGTCAGCGCGAGGGCCAACAAAAATGAAGCCTGATTGTTCAACTTGTTCTGCAAAATCCGCGTTTTCTGATAGGAAACCGTAGCCTGGGTGGATAGCTACCGCCCCAGTCACTTCCGCAGCACTGATGATGCGAGGGATATTCAGGTAGCTTTCTACGCTTGATGCAGGGCCAATACAGATTGACTCATCGGCAAGCAGTACGTGCTTCAGATCGCGGTCGGCAGTTGAGTGTACAGCAACGGTTTTGATGCCCAACTCTTTACATGCACGCAGGATACGAAGTGCGATTTCACCGCGGTTAGCGATGACAATTTTATCTAACATATCTGTCCTCGATTACTCGATGATGATCAGAGCTTCGTCAAACTCAACGGTCTGGCCGTCTTCACACAGGATTGCTTTAACAACGCCTGCTTTGTCTGATTGGATTTGGTTCATCATTTTCATCGCTTCAACGATACACAGGGTATCGCCAACGTTGACTGACTGACCGACTTCGATAAATGCTTTTGATTCTGGGCTCGGTGAGCGGTAGAAAGTACCTACCATTGGAGACAGTACTTTGTGACCCGCTACTTCCGCAGGTGCTGCTGGTGCCGCAGCTGGGGCTTCTACTGCTGCTACAGGCGCGGGTGCAGGAGCTACTGCTTGAGCGGGTGCAGCATAAACAGGTGCAGCGATAGGCGCAGTGGCACGACTGATGCGCACTGATTCTTCACCTTCAGAGATTTCTAGCTCAGCGATACCTGATTCTTCAACCAGTTCAATCAGTTTTTTGATCTTGCGAATATCCATGGTGTCTTATCTCTTTAATATGTTGTTCAGTTGGTCTTTGATTGCAGGCGACTTGCCGCTGCCCTCAAAGCAAATTCGTAGCCTTGTGCTCCCAACCCCACGATGACGCCTTCGGCTTTATCGGAGAAATAAGAGTGATGGCGGAAAGGTTCACGAGCGTGAACGTTGGACAAATGCACCTCAATGAAAGGGATGCCGACAGACAAAATCGCGTCTCTGAGTGCTACACTTGTATGCGTGAAGGCGGCGGGATTAATGATGATGTAGTCAACATTACCCATTGCTTGATGGATGGTTTCAATCAAGACATGTTCCGCGTTTGACTGTACATGCTCAAGGGTAATATTGAGCTGTGTAGCAAGGGCGGTCAGATCGGTAACAATCTGATCTAGCGTCTTCTGTCCGTAATGTCCTGGTTCTCTAACACCCAGCATGTTTAGGTTTGGGCCGTTGAGAAGTAAAACGTTGCGATTTTCTGTCATCTTGACCGCTTTGTTCCTGTTCTTGTTGCGAAAAGTCCCTAATTTCTGCTTTCTGGCACCAAATGGTTTGAGAACCTAAAAAATGGCACTCCAGCCATGTACTGAAACGCAATTATAGAGAAATCACGGCAAATGGCAGCAAAATACTGGTCTTATCAGACATATTTTGCCAAATCCGGATATACATTACCGTGTTATGACAAAGCGTTCGCGTGAAGAGTTCATAATTTAAGCAGCCTTGTCGATGAAAGTGTTAATTCAATCCCACATTTGGCGTTATCACCGAAATTACGCGCAGTATTTAAGAAATCGAGTGCATATTGACCAGTAATTAACACGAAAAACGGGCAATAAAAAAGGCCGCATAGCGGCCTTTTTTGTTGCGTCGAATAGGGTTAAACCACGCTAGATTTCTCTGCGATGAGTTTGTCTACCACGCTTGGATCTGCCAGTGTTGAGGTATCCCCCAAGCTACCAGTATCGCCAGTTGCAATCTTACGCAGGATACGGCGCATGATTTTACCTGAACGGGTCTTCGGCAAGGCATCTGTCCAGTGGATGAAGTCCGGCGTCGCGATAGGACCAATCTCCTTACGTACCCAATTCTTCACTTCTTTGGTTAGCTCTGCGCTTGGTACTTCACCAGCATTAAGCGTGATATACGCATAAATTGCTTGGCCTTTGATATCGTGGGGAACACCGACGATTGCTGCTTCCGCGATTTTGTCGAACGCGACCAGCGCAGATTCAATTTCCGCAGTACCCATACGGTGACCGGAAACGTTCAGTACGTCATCCACACGTCCTGTGATCCAGTAGTAACCGTCTTCGTCACGACGTGCACCGTCACCAGTGAAGTACATGCCTTTGAAGGTAGAGAAGTAGGTTTGCTCGAAGCGCTCATGGTCACCGTTAACGGTACGCATTTGGCCTGGCCAGGAGTCCAGCATTACCAAGTTACCTTCGGTTGCGCCGTCGATAATGTTGCCCATGTTATCAACCAAAGCAGGCTGCACACCGAAGAATGGACGGGTTGCGGAGCCTGGCTTCAGAGCGGTAGCGCCAGGTAGCGGAGTGATCAAAATGCCACCCGTTTCTGTTTGCCACCAAGTATCTACGATTGGGCACTTGCTGTCGCCAATCGTCTTGTAGTACCACTCCCATGCTTCTGGGTTAATTGGCTCACCCACAGAACCCATGATGCGCAAAGAGTCACGCTTGGTACCTTCAATCGCTTCGTTACCTTTTGCCATCAGAGCACGAATAGCTGTCGGTGCGGTGTAAAGGATATTGACTTGGTGTTTGTCGACCACTTCACTCATGCGCGCAGTGGATGGATAGTTTGGTACACCTTCGAACAAAATGGTTTTTGCACCGTTCGCCAGTGGCCCGTAAATCAGGTAACTGTGGCCAGTGATCCAACCTACATCCGCAGTACACCAGAAGACTTCACCTTCTTGATAGTCGAAGACGTACTTGAAGGTCATGGTTGCGTAAACAAGGTAACCGCCTGTGGTGTGCAGAACACCTTTTGGCGTGCCGGTAGAACCGGAGGTGTATAGGATGAACAGTGGGTCTTCCGCGTTCATCTCTTCAGGCTCACAGTTGTCCGATACAACGGCTGTCGCTTCGTGCCACCAGACATCTCGGCCTGATACCCACTCAATATTGTTGCCAGTGCGCTGGTATACAACCACTTTCTCTACGGAAGAAACAGCAGGGTTAGTCAGTGCTGCATCGACGTTTTGTTTCAGTGGAACGGCGCGGCCGCCACGTACACCTTCGTCTGCTGTCACAACCACTTTGGCATTTGAGTCGACAATACGACCTGCCAGTGCTTCTGGAGAAAAGCCACCAAATACGATGGTGTGAACTGCCCCGATGCGAGTACAAGCCAGCATTGCGATAGCGGCTTCCATAACCATTGGCATATAAAGACAAACGACATCACCTTTACGGACGCCTTGGCCTTTTAATGCGTTGGCAAACTTACATACTTCGATGTGCAGTTCGTTATAGGTCAGTGTCTTATCTTCGGCAGGGTTATCGCCTTCCCAAATCAGAGCAACCTGATCGCCTTTGGTATCAAGATGACGGTCAATACAGTTAGCTGACACGTTCAGTGTGCCATCTTCAAACCATCTGATGTCAACGTGACCAGTGTCAAAAGAGGTGTTCTTCACCTTGGTAAAAGGTTTGATCCAATCTACGATCTTGCCGTGTTCGCGCCAAAAACCCTCAGGGTTAACAACAGACTGTTGGTACATCTCGCGGTAGTTGTCGTTGTTGATATGGGCTTTTGCTTCAATTTCCGGCATGACCGGGTGCAGGTGAACCTCACTCATTCTCTTTCTCCTTGTGTTCCTGCGTTGTGCTTTTGAGCACATCCTTTTTTCTGACAGCAGTACTTTATACGGGGTACGGTATTCCGATCTTGTCTTACTAAGGTCGGTCAGTTGGGGTTTCTCGACAATTAGACTTTAGGATGACACTTACGATTTCTCTGGAATATGTGAACTTACACGACGTAAGTCGTGGTTTGGCTCGCAATTCAATGAAAGCTGTTGCGCATGATTTAGTAATAAGTGGGGATTGGCACATCCCCGTATTTCAAGCGGACGTAAATCAATGCCGCACTGATGGAGTCTTGCAGTGCATCATGACGTCCAGACAGTGGCAGTTCTAAGTGGTGTCCTATCGCCTCCATACTCAAATCATAGTAGGCATTTGGCAGGGCTTGCTCTAAACGTTTACGATACATGTCGCTGACTTCAATTTCGCGATTAGGCAGTTTGAATCCCAGTTCTCGCTTGGCATAGCGGTCGAGAATGGTTTTGTCGTAGTGAATGTAGTAGCCAACGATAGGGCGATTTCCAATGTAATCGATAAGGCGCAGCATGGCCTCTTTTGTGTCCATGCCATTTTCTAAATCTTGATGGCGAATGCCGTGCACTTTAATTGACTGCTCGTTTAGTGACGTCGGTGCGCGGAGTGATAATAACAATGGCTCGCTGGTGATCAGCGTGTTTCCGCGAATCTTGATTGCGGCAATACTGACAAGCTCAGCTTTGTTTGGGTCGAGGCTGGTGGTTTCGCAATCCAGAGCAATAAGCTCGTCATCTGATGGTTTGCTAAAAAGCGGCGCGTAAGGCGTCTGTCGATATTTGTAGCGATACCAGTAACGAGTCAATGTGTTCATATTAATCCCTCACCTGATAGTGAGCGGCGAGGCGTTCTTTGAACCGTTTGACCACCGATAGACAGTCTCGTAACAAATCACGTTCACTGCGCGGCAAGCGAGAGACATCTAACTGGTTACTGTCATGCGTTTCACTGTCCAGCTGCTGCTGAAGACGCGTTTTCACAAACAGTTTCAATGCCTCTGCTAAGTTGTTCGCGGTTTCTTCGTCTAACGCATTACAACGAGTGAGGGCAGACAGTCGGTCAAAGGTATTGGTCTCTTTTAGTCCGTTTTCTAACGCTAAAGTCCTTACGCCATGCACCAATGGAAAAATGCCCCCCTTTTTGACATCCAATCCCTCTTTATCCGTTTTTAGGCTGCCAAATAAGGTAAGTGGTACCCGAAATGCGAGACACGGACGGACGAAAGTGTTTAGCGCAAGCATGTTGCCACTGAGTATGTTCCTCAGGTTTTGCGTCACAGGATCGAGCAACCCTTTGTTTCCGGCTACAGCTTTGCTATCTGCAATGATGGCAAGATCCATCAGGCTGCGCTCGTCGGCAATCTGGCAAAGCGAATGGACTGTTGTTTTCCATTCTGACTGCGACTTTACCCAGCGAGGATTATTGACCATGACACCGCCTTTACAGGGCGGATAACCCAAGCGGTTTAGCACTTCACTGAAGCGGTTCATGTAGTGTTCGATATCTGGCCAGTGCACACCATCGGCGATCACCAAGCCGTTATCTTGGTCGGTCTTTAGTATTTGTTCGCCGCGGCCCTCAGAGCCCATTACAAATAAGCAGCATTTGGACTGAAACGTTTCTGGCATGGTCAGTTGGAATGCTTTCTCTATGATCTGTTCGTTAACGGCAGAAATGAGTTCCATGACGAACGGAGTGTGAATGCCATTGTTGGTGAGCGTTGCCACAAGTTGCTGTTGGTTATTGGCGGCAAGCGCAAGCTCTTCAATGGTATGGGCGCGATTGATCTGAAGCGTCAGTACGTGAGAGTGGGTAGAGAACAAGCTAAGTACCTGAGTCATGTCGAGCATGCCGACCGTTTCCCCGTCTTTCGTTACTCTCACGCGTTTTACCCGATCTCGTGTCATCAAAATCATAACATTGAAGAGGTATTCGCCAATTTCGACGCTAATAACAGGTGCCGTCGCGATATCGCCAACGGGATCAATCAGTGCCTTCCCATTTTCCACCAATGCGTGCAGAAGGTTGGTGCGAGTGATGATACCAACCCGATGATCGCCGCTTTCCAGATTGACCAAGGCGCAGTCTTGCCGCTGCTTTCTCAATAAATGCGTCGCATCGTGAATAGAGGTGTGATGAGGGAGCGTCTGAATAGGTTGAATATTCGTATCGTCGACTTCTGTCAGTATAAATTCAGCGAGATTTTGTTGCTGTTGCGCTTTTTCCATCAGCCGCTTTCGTTGACTGAAGCTGGTACTGAAGTAGTCAGAAAATGCAGGGTTCTCTTGATAGAGTGTCATGAAAACTCGCTTGGGGAGGACGTAACACAATGTGTCTTCGACCGCACGATAACGATGATGTGCAAGCCCTTTGATCAAGGCTCTGGCATCGAACAAGTCGTCCTTTATGTATTGCGCCTGTACCTCTTTGGTTTCAGGTTGGATCTCCTGCACTCGACCTTTAATAACCACATACAATGCATCATTGGTTTCGCCTTTTTCGATGATTGCATCACCTCGGCGAAAGTAAGCTACATCCAACGATGAAGTCAGCAACTTTGCTTGCTGCTGGCTCAGTCGGTCAAAAGGTGGCGATGAAAGATCAAACGGTTCAGGCATTGGTAATTCCTTTGCAGAAGCACGCAGTTAAACGTCAATGTCTCTACCCAGTTTGTCTTAGCACATCAAACTGCGCCAGCCGACTTTAGTCTATGAAAATAGACAGTGATAAGAGGCAGCCTCACGATATCTTGCTGTAAGTTTGCGCGTTTCGCTGTCAAAATAGCCGTCACTTTAAAAGCCTTCTCTAGGATGCAATTCGTTGAACATGTTTCGTCCCTCTCCCTTTTCGTGGTTATCGATCTATTTCGGGACATTTTTCTTTGCTTACGGCGTTTACTTACCCTTTTGGTCAGTTTGGCTCGCGTATATGGGACTGTCCGCAGATGACATAGGGCTTGTTATTGGAGCCGGTGTTATGACGCGCTTTGTGATGAATTTGACTGTCACTCCTCGCTTTCATTTGCCAACCCATTTGTTGCCCGCACTTCGTGCCATTTCTTTTATCGGTGCTATGTTCGGGTTCTTACACTTAGCGGCAACACCAAACCTCTTATGGTTAACCGTGTTGTCAGTGTTAATTAACTGTGCGATTGGCCCGTCTGTGCCGGTTTCTGATGCATTGGCGAATCACTACAATCAGCGGAATTTGCTCGATTATGGCAAAACACGTTTGTGGGGGTCGTTGGCGTTTGTTTTAGGCTCGACAGTGACGGGTCGAGTGGTGGAGCACTTTGGTCCTCAATCAATCATTGTACTTGCGGCAATCGGATTGCTGGCTACGGGCTTTTGGACATTGCTCTCACCAAGTGTGTTGCCGTTAAATGACTCGGCGAGCCCACCGATCCGGCCAAAACTCTCAACGGTCATTAAATCGAAAGAAGTGATGACGTTTGTGTTGCTGGTGTCATTGATTCAAGGAAGCCATGCGGCCTATTACGCGTTTAGTTCGGTGCATTGGATAGCATCAGGTATTTCTGATTCCACAGTCGGTTACCTATGGAGCATCGGTGTCGTGGTGGAAGTGACGATGTTTGCCGTTAGCCGTCGTTTGTTTGGTCACTGGGAGGTGCAGTCACTTTTTCGTCTTGCGGCTTTGGCCGTCATCGTTCGCTGGGGCCTGACAGGATGGTCGACGGACGTGAGTATATTGGTCTTCGCACAATCACTACATGGCGTGACGTTTGGTCTCGCGCATATTGCTGCGATGCGCTACATCCAGCATCAGCCCTCGGACAAGTTGATGGCTATGCAGGCACTTTACAATGCGATTCCTTTGGGGGCCGCAATGGCACTGCTGACCATGGTAAGTGGTGCTCTTTACGGCTGGATGCAAGGGGATGCCTTCTATGTAATGGCCGCATTGGGTGTGCCAGCGTTGTTCCTGACATTACCCAAAAATCAGGAGCAGAACTTAGGTGTGAGCGCGAAATCTGAGGAAACAGCGCAACGCGAGTAGAGAGGTTCATCACGACGCGAGGGCGTGGCGTTGTTGTCATTTGAGTGACGTGGTAAACAAGCACTTGAAGCGTCAACGTACCTCGCGTTAGGTGTATGTCAGGGAAGGATTTATGTCGGTAGGATGGATAGTGGTGCCGGTGGCATTGGCGTATCTGGGAATTCTGTTTCTCATTGCTTGGTATGGCGATAACCGCCCGCGATGGCTTCGAGGATGGCGCCCCTGGATCTACAGCTTATCGATTGCTGTTTACTGCACGTCCTGGACATTTTTCGGCACCGTCGGGCAGGCATCGAGCCAACCCTGGTCGTTTCTTCCCATCTACCTCGCTCCCATTCTTGTTTTCACTATTGGCTGGCGATTTCTCGCCCGCATCATTCTGATCGCCAAACGCGAGCACATTACCTCGATTGCTGACTTTATTGCTGCGCGATATGGAAAGTCGCAAGGGTTGGCGGTAATGGTCACCATCATTGCCGTGCTCGGCATTCTGCCGTACATCGCTCTGCAACTTCGTGGTATCACCATGGGGCTGGATGTGATCGCCCCGAACATCGGTAAAGAGGCAGGACTGAATCAGGGACAGATTGCTTGGTTAGTGTGTGTATCACTTGCCATGTTTACCGTCTTATTTGGGACACGCCACATCGATTCGACCGAACACCACCGAGGGATGATGATGGCGGTGGCCTTTGAGTCTATCGTCAAACTCGTGGCGTTTTTGGTGGTAGGCATCTTTGCTGTTACCTTGCTTTGGAATGCGCCCGTTCCGCTCCCGTCACTCAAGGAAACCAATGTGGTGGGGACGCCACAATGGGGGTCTTTGTTAGTGCATACCATCTTAACCATGGCGGCGATTATTTGCTTACCGCGTCAGTTTCATACCATGGTGGTAGAAAATGCCCGTGCGCAGGATTTGCATACGGCACGCTGGGTGTTTCCTCTGTATTTGCTATTAATGGGCATATTCGTGCTTCCTTTGGCGTATGCAGGACAGGTATTTTTGCCGAGTGCATCCGCAGATACCCACGTGATCCAGCTACCGCTTGCGATGGGGAGCGAAGGCATCGCGCTACTTGCGTTTTTGGGCGGCGCATCCGCGGCAAGTGGCATGGTTATCGTCTCTACCATCGCGTTGGCTATCATGGTGTCAAACGATTTGGTGCTGCCGCAACTTCTTCGCCGTATGCGCATTTCCAATCGCAATTTCACTCAGTTCTCCGGTTTACTGCTCAATGTGCGTCGTGCGCTCATTTTTCTCCTGTTGATTGCTGCATGGGGTTTCTACCAACTGATCCTCGAGGTGCCTTCGTTATCTGCAATTGGCTTTTTGTCTTTTGCGGCTATTGCACAGTTTGCCCCCCCGTTGGTGGCGGGAATTTACTGGCGCCAGGCAAATAAAAAAGGGGTATATGCTGGGCTGTTTTCAGGTTTCGTTGTCTGGCTGATGACACTGATGATGCAGACGGGGATGCTCGCAGGAGATGCGAGCAGCAACGTGGTGCTCTGGATGCTCACGCCGCCTGACTTGCCTTTCTTCCGTTCACTGAGTGCGGTTGACTGGGGGATGGCACTTAGCGTGATGGTGAATACTGCCTGCTTTGTGGTGGTGTCAATGGCAACGCGGCCTTCGTTGAGTGAACGTTTACAGGCGGCGAGTTTTGTTGGTACGCCGCTACCCGAAGGCGACGACTCAAGCCTCTACCAAAGCAGAGTAACGGTTGCAGAGCTCGAAATGCTGGCTGCACGCTTTGTGGGACGTACACGTATGCGCCAGACTTTTCGGATGTTTGCCGAGCAGCGTGGGGAAACCTTGCTACCGCAGCAGCAAGCAAGTGCTGCACTTATCCGCCATACAGAGCGTGTACTCGCTGGCGTGTTTGGTGCGTCTTCGGCCAAACTGGTACTTACCTCTGCCCTGCAAGGGCGAAATATGCAATTGGAAGAAATTGCCACCATCGTTGATGAAGCCTCCGAATTGTTCGATTTTAGCCGCGGCCTGCTGCAAGGCGCGATTGAGCATATCAGCCAAGGGATTTCCGTGGTCGATAAACAACTTCGGCTGGTGGCGTGGAACCAACGTTACGTCGAGCTTTTTAAATTCCCACCAGATTTAATTCAGGTTGGCAGACCGATTGCCGATGTGGTGCGTTACAACGCCGAACGTGGGCTTTGCGGACCTGGAAATATCGATGATCACGTAGAAAAACGTGTGTCTTTTTTACGGCAAGGGTCGTCCCACACATCGTCACGTGTTCATCCAGACGGGCGAGTGATTGAAGTGCAGGGGAACCCGATGCCAGGGGGCGGATTCGTCATGAGTTTTACGGATATTACCGCTTTCCGTGATGCAGAAGAGGCACTTAAACAATCCAATGAAACCTTGGAAGCGCGTGTTATTGAGCGTACCCAAGAGCTTGAAACACTGAACCGTCGCTTGTTTTCTGCGACAGCGAAAGCCGAGCAAGCATCGCAATCGAAAAGCCGACTGTTGGCTGCGGTGAGTCATGATCTAATGCAGCCTATGAATGCAGCGCGCTTATTTGCATCATCACTCAGTGAAATGGCGCAAGAAAAAGACGTGCAGAAGATGTCTTCGCACATTGAAAGTGCATTGGGTGCCGCGGAAGATTTGATCGGTGATTTACTGGATATTTCGCGCCTTGAGTCAGGGAAGATGAAGGCCAAAGTTGCAGACTTTTCGCTGGATGAGGTGTTTTCAACGCTGGCTGCAGAATTTGGCATGATTGCGAAAGAGCAAGGGGTCGATTTTCGCGTACAGCCAACAGGTATTCGCATTCGATCTGATAAGCGGCTTCTTCGCCGTGTGCTGCAAAACTTCCTCACTAATGCATTTCGCTACAACCCAAATGGACGCGTGTTATTAGGTGCGCGTCGCAAGGGCAATAAAGTACGCATCGAGGTATGGGACAATGGCCCTGGGATCCCAGAAGATCGTCAGCAGGATATCTTTAATGAATTCACCCGCATTGATCGTAAAGGGGCTGAATTAGGACTTGGCCTTGGACTTGCGATCGCACGAGGTATTAGCCGTATCCTTGCCCAACCTCTTGATCTTCGTTCGTGGCCGGATGAGGGGACGGTATTCTCCATCACTGCTCATCGTTCGACGATGATGCCTCTGCAGGGAGACACTCGCATTGAAGATGACGCACCAACAAAAAATGCCGAGCCTTTGGCTGGGGTGCGTGTACTTTGTGTGGATAATGAAAAAGACATTTTGACAGGAATGGAAAGCCTTTTGACCCGCTGGGGATGTAAGGTGAAAGTTGCGGAAGATTTGGAACAAGTCGTTAGTATTATTGATGAGGGGTGGCAGCCCAATGTCATTCTCAGTGACTATCATTTGGCCCCATCTCTCACGGGATTGGACATTTTGCAACGTTGCCGAGAATTACTCGGTGATGGATTTATCGGGACCATTATTACCGCCGACAGAACACCTGAAACGCGTTTGATGATCCGAGATAAAGGGTTTAGTTACATTGCGAAACCTGTCAAACCTATAAAACTCAGAGCACTGCTTCAGCAGGGAGAAAACTGACCATGGAAGCTTTTTCAATACCGCGATTAGATACCGAAGCTGGATTGATTCGAGCTGAAGGTATTTGGGATCCCCTAACGGCAGAGATTCAAATCACAGAGCTCGCGATGATGGGAACTGATGGTTGGATGGACGTCAGTTTTTGGTTAACTGAGCAAGAGCACGAAGCGAGAGTGGCAGCAGTACTCAAAGCTGCCAAACTCTATCTCGTGTGAAGACATAACCGCATTGGTTTTAGCTACTGACTTTTTTGCTCTTCCGTGAAAAACGTTTTGTATTCCACAAAGGTGGTTGGTGCTTCTCCGTAGTAGAGTGTTCCTTGAGATTTCACGACAAGATGCAGTTCGCTCTCTTCGTTTGCAGGGGCCGGAAGGTCCACCATCCACTCTTTGCCTGACTTGTTGTTCTTCTCCATATCTACCGGAGAGCCAGCTTGTTCTTTATGCTGAATCAGACCAATCTTTGCACCTTCAAGAGGGAAGTCTGAAGTCAGTTTGAGGATGACGGCATTTTCCGTCAGCGTTTCTGAACGAAGCTCAATTTTGAAATCACCATTCACCATCGAGCATAACCCGCTGGTGTAGCGACAGTTTGAGCGTGCAGCGAGCTTGTATGTTTCTCCTTCCTTGGCGGCTAAAGGCTTTTCACTGACCGCAAGGTCAATGCCAAAATAGGCGATGATGGCCAATATTGGCGCAACGATCATCGCTAAAATTACGTGCTTGTTTTTAAACATAATAATAGGCGTAGTACGCTTCCATCCTTGGGCTTACGGCTAAACAATACCCTAGCTGAGAGATAAAAAAAGCCCCGAGACGGGGCTTTTTAGCGGTTACGTGACGCTTAGCAAAGCCATTATCTGATTAGTGCGACTGAGCATCACCTGCGCCTGTTGGTACACGTACGTGCTCAACAAGGTCTTTCACTTCCTGCGGCGTTTCTTCCGTTACACGAGAAACCAGGTAAGCAACACCAAAGTTGAACAGTGCACCGATTGCGCCAAAGGCATTTGGCTCGATGCCAAAGAACCAGTTGCTGCCCCAGTCTTGCAAGAATTTCCAATCAGCAACAAACAGGATGCCTTTGTGTTGGAATACATAGAACAAGGTAACACTGATACCCGCAATCATACCGGCAATTGCACCTTCTTTGTTGATGGTCTTCGAGAAGATACCCATCATCAGTGCAGGGAAGATTGACGAGGCTGCCAAGCCGAAGGCGAGGGCCACTGTACCTGCCGCAAACCCAGGTGGATTGAGGCCGAGATAACCAGCAAGTCCGATTGCGACAGCCATTGCTATTCGGCTAGCAAGGAGCTCGTTTTTCTCAGAAATACTCGGTCGAAGTACCCCTTTGAGCAAGTCATGAGATACCGCCGAAGATATCGCCAATAGCAGACCTGCTGCGGTTGAAAGCGCGGCCGCTAAGCCACCTGCTGCAACCAATGCAATTACCCAGTTAGGCAGTTTCGCAATCTCAGGGTTCGCGAGAACCATGATGTCACGGTCAACTTTTAACTCATTGGTTGCTGAGTTTGAGGTGTACTGGATCTTGCCGTCATTGTTCTTGTCATCGAAGCCAAGCAGGCCGGTTTTTTCCCAGTTCTTAAACCAATCAGGACGCTCGTCATAGGCGAGGTTCTGACCTGACGCTGGATTTACTGTATCCATAAGGTTCAAGCGAGCCATTGCTGCAACAGCAGGTGCCGTGGTGTACAAGATTGCAATGAAGAACAGAGCCCAACCCGCAGATGTACGCGCATCACGCACTTTCGGCACGGTAAAGAAACGGATAATTACGTGTGGCAGACCTGCGGTACCGATCATCAGTGACATGGTGTAAACGAACATGTTGAGTGTGTCACCACGAACGGATGTCGTGTACTCGGTAAAGCCGAGCTCAGTGACCACCTGATCAAGTCTGTCTAGCAGGTATTGATCTGTACCAGTCATGGTTCCGCCAAGGCCTAGTTGCGGCAGTGGGTTACCTGTTAACTGCAGTGAGATAAATACGGCTGGAATGGTGTATGCCAAGATCAGTACACAGTACTGTGCGATCTGGGTATAGGTAATCCCTTTCATGCCGCCCATTACCGCGTAAAGGAATACGATCGTCATACCAATGTACAGACCCGTGTCGTAGTCCACTTCAAGGAAGCGACCGAAGGCAACGCCAACACCTTTCATCTGACCGATAACGTAGGTAATAGAAGCGATGATCAGACAAATTACAGCAACAACACGTGCGGTATTGGAGTAGAAACGTTCGCCGACGAACTCTGGCACTGTGAACTTACCAAATTTACGCAGGTAAGGCGCAAGCAGCAGTGCGAGCAGCACGTAGCCGCCGGTCCAGCCCATCAGGAATACGGAACCGCCGTAGCCCATGAACGCGATAAGACCAGCCATGGAGATGAACGATGCTGCAGACATCCAGTCCGCCGCGGTCGCCATGCCGTTTGCAATAGGGTTTACCCCACCGCCCGCAACATAGAATTCTTTTGTTGATCCTGCTCTCGCCCAGATAGCGATACCGATGTACAGGACAAATGTGGCACCTACAACGAGGTAGGTAATTGTTTTAAGATCCATCTTCCTTTTCCCCTTATTCGTCGTCTACGCCGAATTCGCGGTCAAGCTTTCGCATTTGACGCGCGTAAACGAAAATAATGCCGAGGAAGACATAGATTGAGCCTTGCTGGGCAAACCAAAAACCAAGTTTGTAGCCACCGATCTGAATCGTATTCAGAGCGTCAACAAACAAGATTCCACAACCGAACGACACCACAAACCAAATAGACATCAGGATGACCATCAGTTTGAGATTTTTGTTCCAGTAGGCCTGTGACTGTTCCTTTGTTTCGAACGCCATTGCCATCTCCTTATCAGACACGTTAACGGATTGTTACGTTCTGACAATAGCAGCCTTATTTATCGGAAACACTGCAACTTTAGTCGACTGGGTATTTGCCATAAAGTGTTCGAACTCAGGGTTTTATGTGACACCTAACCGTTATCGGGTAAGTTAACAACATGTTAACTTACCCAAAGGTCTAATAGCCTTTAGGCTAAGGTGTAAAAATCGAGAATACCCTGTAGCAAATTACTGGTTGCAACTGATGCAAGTATTAAACCCATAACGCGACTTATGATCGAAGCACCGACATGGCCGATAAATCGATGGATAACATTGGCACCAAGAAGAAGCAGTAAGGTGATGGCTAATACAAGGAGCATGATCCCTGCGGTAATCGCTTGTTCAGCAATGGCAAAGCGGTGGTTATCGGTGAGTAAAACAATCGCCATCATCGCACCTGGAGATGCGATGGACGGGACGGCAAGAGGGAACACTGCCGTTTGAGAAAGATCGGAATGAGTCAGCGATTCACTGCACATTCGCGTTTCTTGGTCGGGTTTGCTTTCCCCAAAAATCATCGTTAACGCAAACAGCAAGAGTACAAGTCCGCCAGCAGCTTGAAATGCGGGTAAAGGTATTTGCATTGCTTCAAGAAGAAGCTGCCCAGCAACAAGGAAAAACAACAAGATCAACGTGGCAATCATGACCGCTTTTAATGCCACAATACGTTGCTGCTTTTTGCTCATATGGTTGGTTTGAGACAGATAGACGGGAATAGAGCCAATCGGATCGATAACAGCCCAAAGTACGACAAATTGAGTGAATAACACGCTTAACAAGGTTGGCCTCCTGATACGTGATAAGAGAAGGTCAGTTGACTCGAAATGAGATCGAGCCTTGAGGCGAGATTATAGGTAAGAAAGTTGAATAGTGCCTGACTGAGTTAGGTGTCAGTATCAATTTGCTGCAATAAAATCACTGCTTGGGTACGGTTCTTTACACCCAGCTTTCTGAAAATAGCCGTCATGTGCGCTTTGATAGTGGCTTCAGATACATCCAACTCATAAGCAATTTGCTTATTAAGCAGACCATCAGACAGCATGTTGAGGACTTTGTTTTGTTGTGGTGTCAGTGAGGCAATTTTTTCCAATAAGGTTTCTTCTTCGCTTGCTTCACTGAAATCAATGCCGTCTGGAAAGCAAGGTTCGCCTTCAAGGACGGTATTGAGGGAGCTCACTAGCTCGCGCATGTCACTAGATTTTGGAATGAATCCAACGGCACCATTAGCTTTAACCTGACGAACGACAGAGGGTTCTTCACTCGCTGAAACGACCACGATGGGAAGCTCCGGGTAGCGAGCGCGCAATTGAATCAGACCAGACATACCGTTAGCACCAGGCATCTTTAGATCAAGTAACAGCAAATCGATGTCTGCTTCTTTCTCAAGCAAGGCAGTTAGGCTATCGAGAGAGTCTGCTTCTAATAAATTCGCACCACTGATCGCCATATGCACTGATTGAAACAGTGCATTACGAAACAGTGGATGATCGTCAGCGATTACGATGGTGTAGTGAGCGTCCATGGCGAATTCGTTAATACCTCTTTAACAAAAACGCTAACACTCAGCGATGAATTGATCAATTTGCATAAGCGGGAAGTAAGAACTTGATCCCCCGTCATTTGTGGGCAATGTCGGGGGGATCAAGTTTGTTTGCAATCAGCCTTCAGATTTAATCAGCTGATTTTGCTCAAGATGCGAGAGAAAAGGCGTTGCCTCCATAAAACCTGTCAATCTGGCTGCAGGCATTGGTTCACCGTTCGCATCCCAAAAGTCCAAGGTTGGTAGTCCCAAGACATTCAGAGACATCAGCAATTTGATGTCCTGTGGACGGTTGGCGGTGACATCTGCTTGCAGCAGCACAAAGTTTTGCAGCTCAGGCGCAACCTCGGCGTTGTGGAAGGTGTACTTTTCAAATTTCTTACATGCCACACACCAATCGGCATAGAAGTCCAACATCACAGGTTTGCCCGCCGCTTTGGCAGATGCCAGTTCGCGGTTCAGATCATCAATGGTCGAGATTTGGATGAACTCCACCGACGGCACTTCCGCCTTGGCACTGGGGGTGAACATGGTGTTGTAGGTATACACGGCTCCGCCGCTCAATCCTAAAATGGCAACAATGCCCAAGGCACTTGCCAGTTTGCCCGGCTGAAGTGTGCGACTGATATGATACAGCCAGCCGAGTGAGACCAGCATCCACACCGCCCACAACCACACGCTGACAGTTTCAGGCAACAAACGCTCGAGCAAGAAGATTGGCGCGGCAAGCAAGACCAGACCGAAGAAGGTCTTGACGCGATCCATCCATGCACCTGCTTTTGGCAGCAGCTTGTTGCCAAACATGGCTGCAAGGATAAGCGGAATGCCCATGCCTAAAGCCAGCGCATACAAAGTCACGGCACCTGTCAGTAAATCGCCGCTTTGGGCAACATACAAGAGCGCACCTGACAGTGGTGCGGTGGTGCACGGCGAGCAAATCAAACCGGAAATTGCGCCCATGGAGAACACACCCAGATTGCTGCCGCCTTGTTGTTGATTGCTCATCTCGCTGAGTTTGGTTTGCAGACTGGCAGGTAATTGCAGGTTAAACACGCCAAACATCGACAGTGCTAACAGGATAAACAGACTGCTCAAACCCATCAGTACATACGGGTGCTGGAATGCTGCCTGAAACTGCAATCCGGCAGACGCCACGACCAAGCCCAGCAGGGTGTAGGTCAGTGCCATGCCTTGTACGTAAAGCATGGAAAGACGGAAGGTCTGACCGTGTGATTTCTTGCCGCCACCCAGCACAATGCCTGTCAGAATGGGATACATCGGTAATACGCAAGGTGTGAAGGCTAGGCCAATACCCAATCCCAAAAATAGCAGCGGTTGCCACCAATTATCACTGAGGCTACCGACTTGGGTTTGCGAGTCATTTGTTGCAGGTGCTGCATTGCTAGCCGCAGCGGGTGCAACTTGGCTTGGCTTTTGACCTGCAGAAGCAGTGCTGCTTGGTGTATTGCTATATTCAGACGCAGCACCAGATACCGCATAAAGTGGGATGGTGATGGATTCGGGTGGATAACAAAAACCGGCTTCCGCACAGCCTTGATAGGTCACTTTTAGCGACGCATTGTCCGTCGATGATAGCAAAGGCACGGTGACCGTTAGAGGTTGCTTGTAAATCGATACTTCGCCAAAGAATTCATCGTGATACGGCTGGCCTTGGCGCATGTCCAATGGCCCGATTTTAGCATCGGTACTTGGTGTTACTTCGATTTTGTCTTGGTACAAGTAGTAACCTGGCAAGACTTGCCAATCGAGGTAAACCTGATCACCTTGTTGAGTGAAATTAAATGGAAACGCCTGATCAACAGGGACAAATGCGGGGGCATTGCCAGCCTGTGAAGTCGGGCTGTTAAACAGCGAAAATTCTGCTTTCGCTGGGAGGGCACTAAAGAGTGCCAGCGCAAAAATTGCGAATAATCGGGAGCCTATTGTCGACATGGCCTTCATCAAAATGGTTTAAGAATAAGCGTTAAAGGAACTATATCACTGAGACCGGATAAGCCCGAAATCGTTTCCAGAAGAATGCAAATTTGAGGAAAAAGAAAAGGGCTCCGAAGAGCCCTTTAAGAGAATATTGCCTGATTACAGGACGATGCCTCCAACCACAAAGCCTAGTGCCACCGACGTGGTGATAGTCACGACACCTGGTACAAAGAATGGGTGGTTGAACACCAGATTACCGATACGGGTCGACCCCGTGTCATCCATTTCTACGGCCGCCAATAGGGTTGGGTAAGTTGGCAGAACAAACAGTGCACTCACCGCCGCAAATGAGGCGATGGCGGTAACTGGAGCGACGCCAATTGCCAATGCAGCTGGCATCAACGCGACGGTGGTTGCGCCTTGTGAGTAAAGCAACATAGAGGCAAAGAACAGCACCAGTGCCAGCATCCAAGGGTAGTCTTGCAGCAAGGTGCCAGCGACTTCTTTGATACCATCAACGTGGCCGTTGACGAAAGTCGAACCAAGCCATGCCACACCCAGAACACACACACAGGCGGTCATGCCTGAACGGAAAGTCGGTGCTGAAGGGATTTTCGATGCATCTATACCTGTCATACCGACAATCAGGGTCGCTGCAGCCAACATAAAGGTCATGATGGCTTCGTTACGGCCAAGCGTTGGGTTTTCAATGAGGCCGATCGAGTCAGAAATTGCCGCAGCGTATGCGACAACCAGCACAATGGCTGCCAGAAAAATGTACGTTGCTTTTTTCGCGGTTGGCGCGATTTCACGTTTGGTTTCGCCTTGCAGCTTGATCAGGCCTTTTTCCAGACGCTCTTGATAGATAGGGTCATCTTTTAGCTCGCAACCCATGAAGTTCGCGACAAATGCCCCCGCCATACAAGCGATAAAGGTAGTGGGAATACAAATGGCCAGTAGGGTTAGGTAATCCACGCCTACAGGGTCAAGAATGCCGGAGAAGAACACAACCGCCGCCGAAATGGGTGATGCTGTGATTGCTATCTGCGAGGCTACAACGGCGATTGATAGCGGACGAGATGGGCGAATGCCTTGCTCTTTGGCGACTTCAGCAATAACAGGTAGTGTTGAAAATGCTGTGTGGCCGGTACCTGCCATCAAGGTCATCAAATAGGTAACAATAGGAGCGTAAAACGTAATGTGTTTTGGATTTTTGCGCAGGAAGTTTTCCGCTTTTTCAACCAACCAGTCAAGACCACCTGCGACTTGCATCGCTGCGATGGCGGTGATCACCGACATGATGATCAGGATAACGTCGATAGGGATAAAGGTTTGGCTGGTCGGCATGCCCAGCAATAACGAAAGGACAATGACACCTGCACCGCCGGCAAGCCCGATACCAATCCCGCCAATACGTGCGCCAAGATAGATAAAGGCGAGTACGACGAATAACTCCAATACAATCATGGAATACTCCTGTTAAAGCTATAAAAATCAAAAAAACAAACGGAGCCACTGTCTTCGAGGTCAAACGGCCATTATCACCATGGGGTTGGTGTGGATTTTAGAGCGCAAAAACGTCGAAAAAAGTCTCTTCGTTTGGACTTTCGTAATTAGGAATGCGTTGTCAAAAAAAAGCGCGCGTAATGTAACACGATTTGAGCGTTGCACAGAGGTGAAAAAATGGGTACTCGTTGAGTACCCATCTTGATTTGAATTAGTTGTAGCGTTTCGCTTTGTACTGCGGGTGCATCAGGTTATCTATCGAGAAGATGTCATCCAGTTGCTCTTCGGTGAGCAGACCGCGCTCTAGCACTACGTCACGTACGTTTTTGCCAGTTTCTGCGCAGATCTTACCAACGATATCGCCCTCGTGGTGACCGATGAACGGGTTTAGGTAAGTCACGATACCGATTGAGTTGAAAACAAAGGCTTCACAGATTTCTTTGTTCACAGTGATGCCGTTCACACACTTCTCACCTAGGTTCACACAGGCATTAGCCAGAATCTCAATAGACTCGAACAGAGCTTGGCCAATCACAGGCTCCATTACATTCAACTGAAGCTGACCCGCTTCTGCTGCGAAGGTCACTGTGGTGTCGTTGCCGATAACTTTAAAGCAAACTTGGTTAACCACTTCTGGGATAACAGGGTTTACTTTTGCTGGCATGATTGAAGAACCTGCCTGCATTTCTGGCAGGTTGATTTCGTTGAAGCCTGCGCGAGGGCCAGAAGATAGCAGACGAAGGTCGTTACAGATCTTAGACAGTTTCACTGCCAGACGCTTAAGCGCGCCATGAACCATTACGTACGCACCACAGTCAGAGGTCGCTTCAATCAGATCTTCAGCTGGCGTGCAGTTCAGGCCGGTCACTTCAGCCAGACGTTGAACGGCCAGTTGCTGGTAGCCTGCTGCAGCGTTCAGACCTGTACCGATTGCGGTCGCACCCAAGTTAACTTCCAGCAGCAGTTCAGCGGTGTATTTTAGGTTCTTCACTTCTTCTTTCAGAAGTACGGCGAATGCATTGAACTCTTGACCCACTGTCATAGGTACAGCGTCTTGAAGCTGAGTACGGCCCATTTTCAGGATGCCACCAAACTCTGTGCCTTTTGCTGCAAACTCACTTTGCAGGTAAGTAATAGAGTCAACCAGTTTCAAGATGCTGTTGTAAACGGCAACACGGAAACCTGTTGGGTATGCACAGTTGGTAGATTGGCTCTTGTTGACGTGATCGTTAGGGTTAACAACGTCGTAGTCACCTTTTTCTTTGCCCATTAGCTCAAGTGCAAGGTTGGCAATTACTTCGTTCGCGTTCATGTTTACGGAGGTGCCTGCACCGCCTTGGTAAACGTCAGATGGGAACTGATCCATGCATTTGCCTGTTTCCAGAATCAGGTCACATGCTTTGATGATGTAATCGCCCACATCCGTAGGAATGACACCCAGCTCTTTGTTCGCCATTGCCGCCGCTTTCTTCGTGAAGACCATACCGCGAACGAACTCTGGCACATCTGAAATGGTGGTGCTTGAAATATTGAAGTTTTCAACAGCGCGAAGAGTATGGATACCGTAATACGCATCAGCTGGTACATGGCGTTCGCCAAGTAGGTCTTCTTCAATGCGCGTTGCAATATGAGGGGTTGTCAGATTTTTTTCGAAATCAATCGTTTGTGACATGATATGGCCCTAAAATGAATCTTATATTGGTTATTTTGTTAGCCAACAAATTCGCTGTAGAGTCCATTCATCAGAGAGTTTGGCCTGGGTATCCAGTTTTTTGTACCCGACGTAATGAAGGCGATTTTACTCGTACGTTTCAGCAAAAACATGAGTGAGATCACCATTTGGGATTAATGAGCACGATTTGCAAGGATCTGTGATCACGATCTTTATCTTACTGATTCAGCTCACGCATTGTTAACTGTCTAATAATATTCATACACTTATCCTTTCACGCTCTGACACATATTCACACCAAAGAGCCCTCTATATTTTCAAATCCGATGATATGATGAAGGGGTATCTATAAAGAGGTTTTTTCTGTGTTTCCTATTTTGCTCTTGATGTTCATCACTGTCCCTGTCATCGAAATAGCGTTGTTCATTCAAGTCGGTGGTGTGCTGGGACTATGGCCTACTGTTGCGTTGATCTTGCTCACTGCGATTGTCGGGGCGTCGTTGGTTCGTAGCCAAGGCTTGCAAACGCTGTTGACCGTCCAACAACGCCTTCAGCAAGGCGAATTGCCAGCACAACAAATTGTGGAAGGGGTTATGCTGGCGGTAGCGGGTGTACTGCTATTAACACCTGGGTTTATGACTGATGCCATGGGTATGGCAGTACTGTTGCCTTGGCCTCGTGCGTGGTTGGCAAAGCAGTTGATGAGTAAAGTCAAAGTGGCAAACTTTCAGACTGGCTTTCAGCAGCAAGACCCGTTTGGTAATGACCCGTTTAACCAACAAGGTTCATTCCGTGACAATGACAAGAGCGGAAGCACGTTTGAAGGCGAGTTTGAACGTAAAAATGACGATGAAAACAATCGCTTGAAGTAACAAATGTGATCAAAAAAAGCCAACCGATAGGTTGGCTTTTTTTATTGTGGACCGGTTTTAAGTTTGAAGCTCTGGTCTGTGTTTGTATTGCTCCAGCGATTCAGGATTATCCAGCGCACTCAGTTGCGCCACTTCCCGTCCGTGTACCACATCTCGCACAGCGAGTTCTGCCAGTTTGCCTGATTTGGTTCTTGGGATATCAGTGACAGACACTATCTTTGCTGGCACATGTCTTGGCGTGCAGCTGATTTTGATGGTGGAGCGAATTTTTCTCTCCAACTCATCATCCAAAGTGACGCCTTCGCGCAGTTTCACAAACAGCACCACGCGCACATCATTGTTCCAGTCTTGCCCAATCACCACAGAGTCCATGATCTCGTCGAGTTGATTTACATGACGATAGATTTCTGCAGTACCTATGCGAACGCCGCCTGGATTCAAAATGGCGTCTGAGCGTCCAAAGAACACCATGCCACCTTCGTTAGTCAGCTCGACATAATCGCCGTGGAACCAGATGTCTTCCATCTTCGCCCAGTAAGCGTTGTGGTATCGCTCTCCGCTGTCATCGTTCCAAAAGCCGACGGGCTGGTTCGGAAAGCTGTTGCAACACACCAGTTCACCTTTTTCATCCACAACAGCTTGGCCTTCACCGTTAAAAACGTTTACTGCCAGACCAAGGCCGCGCACCTGACTTTGTCCACGATATACCGGAGAAATAGGACTACCTAATACGAAGCAGCCGCAAATGTCGGTGCCTCCGGCAATCGAGCTGAGCTGCAAATCTTGCTTGATGTTGATGTAAACATAATCAAACTGCTCGGGAGCCAGCACAGAGCCGGTTGAGCACAAGGTACGAAGTGTAGCAAGCGAGTGCTCTTTCTCTGGGGAATAGTGATGCTTTTCGAGGGCTTCAAGGTATTTGGCTGAGGTGCCAAACAAAGTGACTTTTTGGGTATCGGTCAGTCGCCACAGCACGCCCGCATCAGGATAAAACGGCGAGCCATCAAACAGTACCAAGGTTGCGCCACTTGCCAACGCACTCGCAAGCCAGTTCCACATCATCCAGCCGCAAGTAGTGAAATAGAAGACGCGGTCGCCCACTTTCACGTCTGAGTGAAGTTGGTGTTCTTTTAGGTGGTTGAGCAGCATTCCGCCGACACTGTGGATGATGCACTTGGGCTTGCCTGTGGTGCCTGATGAATAAAGCACATACAACGGCGCGTTAAATCCTACGCGAGTGTAACGAAGGGGCGGCGCGTCTTCTTCGAGGATCTCAAGCCAGTCGTCTTCATCATCGTTGAGTTCGATGGTATCGACATAAGGAATGACCACCATGTGGGTCAGATTCTCCACGCCTTGCCTGACTGAGCGCGCTTTGATGAGGTTGTCGTGAGACTTACCGTTATAGAGGTAGGCATCCGTGGTGAACAGTACTTTGGGTTGTGTTTGGCCAAAGCGGTCTAACACACTGTCGATGCCAAAGTCTGGAGAGGTTGACGTCCAGATAGCACCCAGAGATGCGGTTGCCAGCATGGCAACAACGGTTTCTGCGATATTTGGCAAATAACCTGCCACCACGTCGCCTTGTTCCACGCCACATGAGCGCAGGTAATGGGTGACGCAGCTAACTTGACGTGCCAATTCTTGCCAAGTAATAGAGGTGGCAATTTCATCTTCGCCAGAAAAAACAATGGCGTCTTTGTCCGGCATATCGGCTGCCCATTGCAGTAAGTTTTCTGCAAAGTTCAGTTCTGCATCGGGAAACCAGCGACTGTGCTGGTGAGGGGCTTTTTCTGGAATATCGACAATTCGCGCACCGCGCTCGCCGACCACGTTGCCGAACTCCCACAACTCGGTCCAAAAGAGATCGTTGTGTGTGATTGACCAATCGTACAACTGGGCGAAGTTAACGAGCTTTTCGTTATGTTGACGGTTTATTCCATCCATGAAGTCCGTGAGGTTTGCATTGGCGAGTCGTGTTGAGCTCGGTCGCCAAAGTGGCTCTTGTGACATGCTTTCTCCTAAACATTGTCTGGGTGCGCTTTTGCAAATTCCGGCAGATTTTGGCAGCGCTGCTCTATTTCTCTCAGGGTAGGGTAAGGAGTCAGATCGACAGAAAAACGACGTGCATTAAACAGTTGAGGGACGAGGCAAATATCAGCGAGCGTTGGGACAGAATCACAACAATAGGTGTTTTGGTTGCTTTCCAGTTTCTTTTCCAAAGCGTCTAAGCCGATAGATACCCAGTGCCGATACCACTGCAGTTTTTCTTCATCGCTGTGGTGCATTGCGCCGGTTAGGTGCTGAAGGACTCGAAGGTTGTTGAGCGGATGAATATCACATGCGATATCCAATGCAATGGCGCGGCATTTAGTTCGTGCGACACGATCGGCAGGCAAAATTGAAGGAGAAGGATAGGCCTCTTCCAGATACTCAATAATCGCCAGAGATTGCGTCAACACTTGTCCGTTGTCGACCAAGGTTGGCACCAATCCGGAAGGATTAAGCGCGCGGTAGTTGTCTTTACCTTGTTCGTTATCCAGCAATGAAATGGACTGGGCTTGATAGCTCAGTCCTTTCAGGTTTAGGGCGATACGAACACGATAGGACGCGGACGAGTTCTTATAGTCAAAGAGCTTCATATTGTCTCTCCATCATTACTCGAACGGGACAACTTCCTGCTCAATGCGTCCGAAAATCGAACGTCCTTGCGAGTCAAACATTTCGATGCTGACCCTATCACCGTAGTGTAAGAAGGGGGTGTTAGGCGAGCCGTCTTCCAGAATTTCCAACATTCGTCTCTCTGCTATGCAACAAGACCCTTTTGAGCGATCCAAATTGGAGACGGTGCCGGATCCAATAATGGTGCCTGCAGACAAGTGTCTAGTCTTTGCTGCATGCGCTACGAGCTCGGAAAAATCGAACGTCATATCAACGCCTGCATCGGGCGCACCAAACTGCTCATTGTTAAGATGCACGTTAAGGGGAAGGTGCACTTTGTGGGACTCCCACACATCGAAAAGCTCATCCGGTGTAATCGCAACAGGCGAGAATGCAGATGCGGGTTTAGATTGGAAAAAGCCAAACCCTTTTGCCAGCTCGCTGGGAATGAGGTTTCGAAGCGACACGTCGTTAACCAGCATCACCAGTTTGATGTGCTTGCCTGCATCTAGCGGTTTGGTAGCCATCGGGACATCGTCAGTGATCACAGCCACCTCGGCTTCAAAGTCACATCCCCACGCTTCATCGCAAAGTTCGATGTCATCATAAGGGGCAAGGAAACGGTCTGACATGCCTTGGTACATCAGTGGATCTGTCCAGAAGCTTTTTGGCATCTCTGCGCCACGGGCTTTTCGAACCAGTTCGACATGGTTAACGTACGCACTTCCGTCGGCCCATTGGAATGCGCGTGGCAAGGGGGAAGCACACTCTTTCGGGTTAAACGGAAATCGTCCGGCTACTTTGTTGTCATTCAATGCGTCATAACGCGCTTGCAGCAAAGGGGAGAGAGTGTCCCATTCGTCGAGCGCATCTTGCAGTGTATAGGCAATGTCGGAGGCATCGACGGCTTGGCTCAGATCGCGGGAGACCAGAATCAATTTTCCATCGCGGCGGTGTTTTAATGAGGCCAGTTTCATTGTTCTCTCCTTGTCTCGTTCAGGTCTGTCAGGCAGTTGGGGGTGTGCGCCAAGATTGGACGTAATCCGTTAACTCTGTGTGTTTCGCTGCCTCGCCCATGTCCAATGGCATGCGGGTATCGATCATCACTGCGACTTCATCGGTTTCTGTTTTGGTGGCTCGGGCACCAGCTGCGAAGGCTTTGGGATGTGGGCCGTGAGGGAAACCGCAGGGGTGGTGCGTCACCATGCCGGGATGAATGTTGTCGCGACTAAAGAACTCCCCTTTGTGGTAGAAGATGACTTCATCATAGTCGTCGTTGTTGTGATAGAAGGGCACCTTGAGTGCGCCGGGATCTGATTCGATTGGGCGAGGAACGAAGGTACAAATTACAAAGCCTTGCGCGACGAATGTCGTATGTGCGGAAGGTGGCAAATGGTATCGATGGCTCATGAGTGGGCGGATATCACGCCAGTTGAGTTTGAACACGGTGAGATTGCCTTTCCAACCAACCGCGTCAAGCGGGTTAAACGGATAGGTGATGCGGTTTAGGGCTTGTCGTGATTTTAGATAAACCTGCCACTCTTTGGGTTCTGCCCGTTGTGCCACGAATTCATCATCGATCCTTGGGTGTTCTAGTACGGCGGGGTCAAATACAGCATGATCGCCGACAATTCCTTTCTCAGCTGCCAGATACGATCCATGAGTGGCTTCAATCATCAATAGCGTGACTGGAGAGCTCGGCTCAATGCGCCAATTGGTTGAGCGAGGAATAATGAGGTAATCACCTTCGGAAAAGTGAAGGTGTCCATAGTCGCAGTACAGCGATCCTTCTCCTTGGTGCACAAACAGGCAGTCGTCACCGTCGCCGTTTCGCACCAGATAGTCCATTTCTGCTTCGCACCGCCATATCCTGACACGGACATTGGCGTTGGAAAGTAAAACTGGTGCCGTCATGGGATTATCCGTGGTGTCATCGACCCTGTTGGTGTCAAACGCATGAGGGCGCAAATCGCCCTCCCAATCCTTCCATCCTGTTGGTGCATGCAGGTGATACATGTGAGTGGCGGGGCCAAAGAATCCTTCCTTACCACACTCTCTTTCAAATGTGCCCTTTGGCAAGTCACAGTGGGCTTGTCGGGAGGCTTCTCCCTCAACGATTGGGAATGAAAACCACTTTCTCATGATGCTCTCCTGCACAGACCAAACGAAGAATTCAGCAAATAGTTTCAAATGAAACTATATTTTGAGTATTGGTCAGATTGGGCAGAATGCAAATTTGAAGGAAAGATAAGGAAAGCCATGAACGAACAACTACTGTCGCTAGATGATTTCCTACCATACAAACTGGTGCAAACCGCAGAGTTGGTGGCGGATAGTCTAGCCTCTCGCTATGAGTCGGAGTTTGGCATTTCGCGTCCGGAATGGCGCGTGATTGCATCGTTAGGTGCTCGTGACGGTGTTATATCTCGAGACTTAGCGAAGGAGACGCGACTAGATAAAGTGAAGGTGTCGAGAATATTGTCCCGATTAGAAGAAAAGGGGCTGGTAGAAAGAGTGGTGCATGAAGGAGACCAGCGTGCGGCGATCGTCCGGTTGTCAGATGCTGGAAGCACACTGTATCAACTGGTGGTTCCAAAAGTGTTGGAGTGGGAGCGCGCCATGCTGGACGGATTGTCCGATGCGCAATATCAAGTGCTGTATCAAGCTCTAGATGCGCTGCAAGTTCGCTCCCAAGAGTTAGCCTAGATCTCTTTTGCGATTGTTTTATCAATAAGTAGCTGACGTCTTAGTGATACGGCGACCGTATAAGCAACAATGCCGGCAATGGCATTAGCGATAGCGATACCAACAAACATACCTTCGGTGCCATCGACTAAACTGCCTAGCCACGCCATCGGCAAAAGCAGGATAAAAAGGCGCATCAGGTTTATGACAAAAGCGGTGACGGGTTTTTTCATTGCATTGAGTGCGCTGACTAACATCATCATGACACCCTGCATGCCGTAACTAGCGGGTACAACAATCAGGTAGTGCCAGAGTTTATTCTGTACAGCAGGCTCTTGGCTGAACATGGAGGCAATCGGCACACTAAGTGGCACCATCGCGATAAAGATAATGAACTGGAATACAATGGAAAAGCGCATTGCTCGAAAAAGAGCAGCAAACGCACGGGTTGGATTTCCTGCACCAAAGTTCTGCGCCATGATGGGGGTTAACGCCGAGGTCAGGGCCATCATCACAATCAACAGTAAAGACTCAACTCGCTGCGCCGCACCATAGGCCGCAACACTTGCTGTGCCTTGGCTCGCGAGGAGTGCCATTAAAATGGCACCAGATATTGGGTTCAGTGCATTCGACATCGCCGCGGGTGTACCAATCGACAATATATTTTTCCAATCCTGCAATAGAGTGCGAGGTGAAGGCCAAGCGAGTAACTTATCTCGCTTGATAAGCACATACAGTGAACCTACAAGTGCGCCGGCCCAACTGATTGCGCTGGCGATGGCTGCACCCTGAACACCCAACTCAGGAAATGGACCCAGTCCAAAAATGAGTAAAGGATCAAGAAGCCCATTGATCAAACCAGCGAGTACCATGATCTTTGCGGGGGTTTTGGTATCACCCGTTGCGCGAATGGCGGAGTTACCCGCCATAGGAATAACAAGAAGTGGAATCGTTAAGTACCACACGTTCATGTATTCGTGGATCAGTGGCAGTAACCGTTCGTGTGCGCCAAGGAGTGTGAAGAGAGGATCAATCGTGGCAAGCCCAATCATACTGGCGATAACAACAAGGATGATCGCCAATATGACACCATGACCTGATACGCGAGCCGCTTCTCGTTGTGCGTTTTGGCCGAGTAGCCGGGCCACGCCTGTCGACAGGCCAACACCGATCCCCATGGTGATGCAGTTAACCGCAAAGGTGATCGGGAAGGTAAAGCTGACCGCGGCCAGTGCGTCCGTACCCAATAGAGAAATAAAGAAGGTGTCGACCAGATTAAAGGCAAGAATAGCGACGAGCCCAAATACCATTGGGATCGTCATGTTTTTAAGCGTCTGATCTATTGAGCCTGACAGCAGGCCGTGCTTGTCTTTCATACCACTCTCAGCATTGGCTTCTATGAAAGGAAATGAATATAAACGGGTGGTTCAATATATTGCAGAGTAGATCCTTGAAAAACCAAGGCACGGCTACCCTAATCCATAGAATGTGATGGAGCAAAAGGTATTGGCCAAAAAAAAGGAAAAAATTTGCTTTATGCCCCTTGGGATTGAGATAACCCATCCCCACCTTATACCCAAATTGCTTTAAACCCATCGGCAAATGGCCGAGAGGGTTATACAGATTTCGGAACCTGCAAAGTGTGGCAGTTTCCTTTTCTATTTTTCACATGGATCACTACATTTATTCAGGAGACGACCAATGAACATTCGTCCACTACACGATCGAGTAATCGTTGAACGCCAAGAAGTTGAATCAAAATCTGCTGGTGGCATCGTTCTAACCGGTTCAGCTGCTGAGAAATCTACTCGCGGCGTTGTGCTAGCAGTTGGTAAAGGCCGTGTACTTGAAAACGGCAACGTGCTACCGCTGGACGTTAAAGTTGGCGACACCGTTATCTTCTCTGAAGGCTACGGCACCAAGACCGAGAAAATCGATGGTAAGGAAGTCCTGATCCTGTCTGAAAATGACATCATGGCTATCGTTGAGTAATTACTATTTCATCACTGAAGAACAGATTTAAAAAGGAAGAGAGAAATGGCAGCTAAAGACGTTAAGTTTGGCAATGATGCACGCACAAAAATGCTGGAAGGCGTAAACGTTCTGGCAAATGCAGTAAAAGTTACTCTGGGTCCTAAAGGCCGTAACGTTGTACTGGACAAATCTTTCGGTGCACCAACTATCACTAAAGATGGTGTATCTGTAGCGCGTGAAATTGAACTGGAAGACAAATTCCAGAACATGGGCGCACAAATGGTTAAAGAAGTTGCGTCTCAAGCGAACGACGCAGCGGGTGACGGTACCACTACCGCAACTGTACTAGCACAGGCAATCATTGCTGAAGGTCTGAAAGCTGTTGCTGCGGGCATGAACCCAATGGATCTGAAGCGCGGCATTGACAAAGCAGTTATTGCTGCTGTTGAAGAGCTGAAGGCACTTTCTGTTCCTTGTGCTGACACCAAAGCAATCGCACAGGTTGGTACTATCTCTGCAAACTCTGATGAGACTGTCGGTAATATCATTGCTGAAGCAATGGAAAAAGTTGGCCGTGACGGTGTTATCACTGTTGAAGAAGGTCAGTCTCTGCAAGATGAGCTGGATGTAGTAGAAGGTATGCAGTTTGATCGTGGCTACCTGTCTCCTTACTTCATCAACAACCAAGAGTCTGGTTCTGTTGATCTGGAAAGCCCGTTCATCCTGCTAGTTGACAAGAAAGTGTCAAACATCCGTGAACTGCTGCCTACTCTGGAAGCAGTAGCAAAATCTTCACGTCCACTGCTTATCATCGCAGAAGACGTAGAAGGTGAAGCACTGGCGACACTGGTTGTGAATAACATGCGTGGCATCGTGAAAGTGGCTGCTGTTAAAGCACCTGGTTTCGGCGACCGTCGTAAAGCAATGCTGCAAGACATCGCGACACTGACTGCAGGTACTGTTATCTCTGAAGAGATCGGTATGGAACTGGAGAAAGTGACGCTGGAAGATCTGGGTCAAGCGAAGCGCATCTCTATCACCAAAGAAAACACCACCATTATTGATGGCGCGGGTGATGAAGTGTCTATCCAAGGTCGCGTTGCTCAAATCCGTCAACAAATCGAAGATGCAACTTCAGACTACGACAAAGAGAAACTGCAAGAGCGCGTTGCTAAACTGGCAGGCGGTGTTGCGGTAATCAAAGTTGGTGCAGCGACTGAAGTAGAAATGAAAGAGAAAAAAGACCGCGTAGAAGACGCACTGCACGCAACACGCGCAGCAGTTGAAGAAGGCGTGGTTGCAGGTGGCGGTGTTGCACTTATCCGTGCAGCAAGCAAAGTTGTTGACCTGCAAGGTGACAACGAAGAGCAAAATGTAGGTATCCGTGTTGCACTGCGTGCGATGGAAGCACCTATCCGTCAAATCGCATTGAATGCGGGTGATGAAGACTCTGTTGTTGCGAACAACGTTAAAGCAGGCGAAGGTAACTACGGTTACAACGCAGCGACGAGTGAATACGGCGACATGATCGCAATGGGTATCTTGGATCCTACCAAAGTTACTCGTTCAGCACTTCAGTTCGCAGCATCAGTAGCGGGTCTAATGATCACGACTGAAGCGATGGTAACTGAAATGCCAAAACAAGATGGCCCAGCAATGCCTGATATGGGCGGCATGGGTGGCATGGGCGGCATGATGTAATCTACCGTTTCCCATCGGAAATAGAAAAAGCCCGCGAAAGCGGGCTTTTTTGTACCTTAAAGAAGCAGTTAGCAAAGATCCCCATTTTTATTGGCCTATAGAGCTGATTTCCATGATTGAGACTCGTTGAAAATAGCCGTGCGGAATCCTCAGATTGTGCTTTACTGAATAGTCTTGCGGTAAGACAGATGAAATGAAAGTGACATGTGACTGCAAAGAAGATCGATAGGCCGGATCTTGATCGGCCTTGATCCTTGTAATGTCCGTACGGTTTTTGTGCGAAAATGGGGTTTTCGTTCGATATTTGAGCGTTCAAACGTGAAAGTGTGACTTTTTTCAAAAAAGCACTTGCGACATTTTCTGAAGTTCCTATACTGCGCCACATCGACACGGGGCACGGCGAGTTAAGCCAGCAACGGAGTCAACGTTCTTTAACAATTTGACCAATGCAATCTGTGTGGGCACTCGTACTTGATAGACAA
>NZ_JAJUBB010000023.1 GCF_028683135.1 Enterovibrio qingdaonensis | reverse complement strand
GTAGGATTTAGAAACATTACAGGTTAAAACACTCATCTCTGATTGCCTTTTTGCATTGGTACGAACGAACATGTCGTTGTCCCTTTGCAATTGTCTGCTTACTCACAATTCTTTTGAGGCCTCTTTTTTCTGAACCATTAGTTGCATATCTGTATGCCCCGCATTCAGATTTATTCCATATACTTTAGGCATTCATGTGAGGAGGACGTCATGAGAAATATCCTAATAGCAGTGTTTATGATCATTGGTCTCGCAGGGTGCGCAAATCCGTATGTTAATAAGTACGCAACAGCAGATAATTGGGTTGGGCTGGCATATTACGATGTAGAGCATGGGCAAAAGGCTCGCTCATCTGAAGATCTTGATAAGCTGGGCGCGACGAGTCAGCAAGCTCAGGAGGATTACTTATCCGCCTACAAAGACCATGTCAGTGTTTACTGTGATCCGAAAAATGCTATTCGAGCGGGGATCCTTGGCAAACCTTATAATGCGGTGTGCATTGACCAGACACCAAGAGGTTGGGAGTACAAGCAAAACTGGCTTCAAGGATTGGAAGCAAATAGCTTTTAACCAAACAAAAAAAGACCAGCATAATGCTGGTCCTTTCTTCAAATATACATCGCACTTAGTTGTTGGCGTGAAGCTCAGCGTTCAACTCTACTGCTGATTTGTTTGTAAGACACTCAATCTTACCCGTCACAGAGTTACGACGGAACAGTAGGTCAGCTTTACCTGCTAGATCGCGTGCTTTTACGGTTTCTACTTCTTTGCCTGATGAGTCCAGCATGGTCACTTTGGTGCCAGCTGTTACGTAAAGACCCGATTCGATAGTACAGCGGTCGCCCAGAGGGAAGCCAAGACCAGCGTTTGCACCCAGCAAGCTGTTCTCACCGATTGAGATAACAAGCTGACCACCGCCGCTCAGCGTACCCATGATCGATGCGCCACCGCCGATGTCACTGCCGTTACCCACAACAACACCTGCAGAGATGCGGCCTTCAACCATGCTCACGCCTACAGTACCTGCGTTGAAGTTGATGAAGCCTTCGTGCATCACTGTGGTGCCTTCGCCAACGTGGGCACCCAGACGTACACGTGACGTGTCAGCGATACGCACGCCTGCTGGTACCACGTAGTCCACCATCTTAGGAAATTTGTCTACACAGTCTACGGTAATCGTTTCACCGTTTAGGCGCGCTTCCATTTGACGCTCTGCAAGCTCAGGCAGATCGATAGGGCCTTTGTTGGTCCATGCGATGTTATGCAGTAGGCCAAAGATACCATCAAGCACAGTGCCGTGTGGTTTCACCAGACGGTGAGAGATCAGTTGTAGCTTCATGAAGCCTTCTGCAACACTTGCTGGTTTTTCGTCAGTTGCAAGGATGACCAGTACTAGAGGTTGCGCTGAGGCGGCTGCTTTTGAAGCAAATGTTGCCGCCGCTTCCAGATCAGCTTGAGCAAACGCGGCAGAAATAGCTTCGCATTGTGCTGCTTCAATTTCAAAGACGTCGTTGCCTTCTTTATAAGAGACGATGTCAGCAAGAGCTGCGACCAGAGAGTCTGTTGGATTCAGTACAGGGGTTGGGAAAAATGCTTCGATGATTTTTCCGTCTTTGTTTTTGGTCGCGGTGCCAAATGCTAGAGCAAAACTTGCCATGATGAGATTATCTCCTTGTCTCTTTTCCAGAAAACTGCAGAGGCAGAGGCTGGTTAATACGAATAAATGTTGAGGACATCTTAAAGTGAAGGCGGGAAAGTTTGAAGGGTGGAAAAACAGATTCCCACAGATTAACGCGTCTTTAGGTAATTCTTCGACAAATAGACCGAGCAATCAGACGAATGCGATATAAAAAACGCCCTTAAAAAAGGGCGCATTTTAAAATTAAGCAGCTTCTGCGTCGTCTTCTTTAGGTGCTTCAGCTTTTTTCTTTGTTGCTTTAGGCGTTGGCTTGCGTTTCGCGCCCAGCGCATAAAGGACTTCTTCGCGGTTTTGTGCGAGGAAAAGAGACAACTCTTCACGTTGCGCTTCGTCGCCAACAACCTCACTCTTACTCAGCAGATCGAACAATTCGTCTGCCATATCAAGCATTTTGTCGTAAGCATCTGCGTCCGCTTTAGAGGTAAAAGTCATCTTCTCTTCTCCGTTGCGCTCAACCACATATTTGACGATAACGGCCATGGTTAACCTCTCTCTATTTGTTTACTGTCTGTTTATACAGTAGAGTAATTGTACGTGTCTAGTTTAACCGTGATTAGTGTGATGGCATTGGAAAAATTCTCAGAAATTTATCTTCGAGCGGCGACAAGGAAAGGTAGCAATAGTGCATTGGAGCAAAGGTTGGCGCATCCGAAGTCAGTTGAAGAGCTTAAAAGCATTACCGACGATCGCTGGCTGGCGGTCATGAGCCAAAAAATTTTCCAGTCAGGAATGAATTGGCAAGTGGTGAGAAACAAGTGGCCCGGCTTCGAAGACGTGTTTTGGGGTTTTGACATTGAGAAGATGTGTCTGACGCCGCCAGAGATGTGGGAGCAAAAGGCGACAAATCCCGCCATCATCCGCCATTTAGGGAAAGTGATGACGATTCCGCACAATGCGCTGATGATCCAACGTGCAGCCCGTGAGCACGGCAGTTTTGCAGCATTCATCGCTGACTGGCCAGAGTCAGACATTATTGGCCTTTGGGCTTATCTGAAAAAGCATGGCAGCCGTTTAGGTGGCAATACCGGGCCTTACTCGCTGAGACTGATGGGTAAAGATACCTTTATTTTATCCAATGATGTGGAAAGCTACCTACGTGCTCATAAAATCATTGACGGTGGCAGGGACACAAGAAAATCGCTGCTGGCGGCACAGAATGCCTTTAACCAGTGGCAAGAGGAAAGTGGTCGTCCTCTTTGTCAAATTAGCCAGATTATCGCGTACAGTGTTGGTGATAACAGTTACTGACTTAGTCTTCGAGTTGCCAAGCCGTGCTGAACTGAATAAAACTTTCTAACAGGGGCGACAAGTGTTTGTCTTTATGGTGAACCAGCCAATACTGTCGCCTCAAATCTAGTGGCAGCTCAAGTAAATGCAGCCGGTTGTTAGCGACCACATGACGCGCGGTCAGGCGGGATAGATATGCCAGCCCGAGCCCAGCCGCCGCACAGTTGATAATCGCTTCTGTGTTTCTAAGCTCAAAAGCGATATCCCATAGCTCCAAACGCGGAGCAATGCGAGAAAGAAAGTGTTCTCGTGTGCCCGAGCCTGTCTCGCGCACAATCCAAGACTGGTTTTCCAAATCAAAAAGTGTGAGCTTTTCTTTTTCTCGTAAGGGGTGGTCGATGGCGCACGCGATACACATTTCATCCGAGAGCCACGGCATCATTAGCAGTTCTGAGTTGCCGTGGTGATGTTTGCTTTCACCTTGCCCCTCGATAAAGCCCACATCAAGTTCAAAAGCAATTAACTGATCGATGATAGATTGGCTGTTGGAAATGTTCAGTGATTGCTCGTTGTGCTGGAACGCCGCCCGAAAATCGCGAAGCAGAAAAGGGATCAATTGGTTGCCGATCGTGTCACTGGCTCCAATCCTTAAAGACCCAGTCAGAGCTCCCGTGTTATCCAGAACCTTCGTGATTTCTTTGCTACGAGTGAGCAATTCATCGGCCAGTGGCAGCAATCGCTTTCCATGTTCGTTGATAATAAGCCGGTTGTTCGCGCGTTCAAAAAGCTTATGCCCTATCTGATTTTCGAGCTCACTCAGCGCCATGCTGACAGCAGGCTTTGACAGAAAAAGCAGAGAGGATGCCGCTGTGATCGTCTTTTCCTGTGCGACGGTTACGAAAACGTGTAGCTGGCGAAGTGAAATAGACATAGTGTTAAGTAAAACTTAAAGGTGGTTTAAATATATTCAGATATATTAAAACATAATCGCGTTCTAAAATATTACCTGTGTTCCCTTTCTTATGACGTGATGGTGCGATGCGTAGACGTCTCAATCTTCTTCCGACCCCCATGGCTGGTTTAGCACTGGCCATTGCCAGTTTAGGCTGGTGCTGGGAAAACGCTGGATCTTTTCATGGTTCGGCACAAATTGTGGGTGCTGTGATTGGTGGCATTATGCTGCTGATGATTGCACTTAAGTTCATGATGAGCCCCAAAGGCCTATGGACTGACTTGCAGCATCCTGTTGTGGGCAGTGTAGTTCCAACATTTGCAATGGGTGTGATGATCGTATCAAACGCGATTGGCAAAGCCGTACCTTGGGCGGGCGACGCCTTGTGGTTGGCAGCTGTAGCGGCCCACGTGGCTTTCCTTGGCTCATTCGTATACCACCGAGCAAAAGACTTTTCGCTAAGCCATATGGTACCAAGTTGGTTTGTACCACCTGTTGGACTCATTGTGGCTGATGTGGCGTTTTCAGGGAATCCTGCGTTGCGCCCTGTCGCGGATGCAGTATTGATATTCGGTTTGTTTGCTTATGCAGTGTTGCTACCTTTGATGCTCTATCGCCTGATTTTCTGTGGTGAAGTGCCAGATGCGGCGAAACCAACGATTGCCATCATGGCAGCCCCTGCGAGCCTGTCACTGGCGGGTTACCTGACAGTGAGCCAAAATCCATCGCCTCTAATTGTGGCAGTATTACTGGGTATCGCGCTGCTAATGACCTTGGTTATTTATGTGTCGTTTGCTTATTTGATGCGTTTGCCTTTTTCTCCTGGCTATGCCGCTTTCACCTTCCCGATGGTGATAGGTTCGACTGCACTATATAAAACCGCAGTGTGGATGCAATCAGTAGGTATCGCACCTGAGTACGTCCATCAAGTGTCCATCATGGCATTGATTGAGCTGGTTGTTGCTACTGTTGTGGTGGGATATGTCGCTATGCACTACAGGCGTTTTATCTCGGTTCAGTGGAAATTACCTGCTGCAAATATGTAATATCGAAGCCCGCTACTCGCGGGCTTTTTGATTTCTAATGTATTGAAATTGCACTCTTGGAACCATTCCGCCACAATCTCTCCAATGTTCGTATCATGAGTTTCATCTGTGTTTACTGTCTATCATTCCAATCAACTGGATCTGCTTAAAAGCCTTTTGGTAGCGATCGTTGAGCAAAGTCCGTTAAGTGACCCGTTCCAAAAAGAGCTTATCTTGGTACAAAGCCCAGGTATGGCGCAGTGGCTCAAGCTGGAAATGGCAAAAGAGCAGGGCATCGTGGCAAACGTGGAATTTCCGCTGCCTGCGACCTTCATCTGGCAGATGTTTACTCAGATATTGGACGATGTACCTCAACGAAGCTTCTTCAATAAAGAAGCCATGACGTGGAAGTTGATGACGGTGTTACCGTCCATGCTAGACGATCCTGATTTTGACGAGTTAAAGCAGTATCTGAGTGATGATACGGACCAACAAAAACTCTATCAGCTTGCTGGCAAAGTCGCGGATATTTTTGACCAATATTTGGTATATCGCCCGGAGTGGATTAAAGCGTGGGAAAATGAACACGCGGTCATGGAGCTAGAAGGTGAAAAAACTTGGCAGCCTAAGCTCTGGCAAGCTCTTTATGATTATACCCTTCAACTAGACCAGTCCCCGTTTCACCGCGCCAATTTGTACGAAGAGTTCATTGATGCGTTGGTGTCTAAGTCTACCAAGCCTGAAGGCTTAAAAGGCATAGAGCGTGTGTTTGTATTTGGCATCTCGGCATTGCCTCCTCGTTATCTGGATGCGTTGAAAGCCCTTGGTGAGCATATTGATGTGCATTACATGTTTACGAATCCATGTCGTTTCTATTGGGGCGATATTCGTGACAAACGCTATTTAGCCCGCCGCGCAGCTTCCTTGGATAGCCGTATTAGCCGAGCGACGGAGAGCAATGAGCCTGCTCAATTTGCATTGCCATTACTCGAAGAGGAAACAGCAGAGATAGGCAACAGCCTTTTAGCATCAATGGGCAAGTTGGGACGGGATAACCTGCTGCTGCTCTCCGAACTTCAATGTAACGAGGTCGATCAGGGGTTTGTTGATGTACCGCGCCAGTCGTTGCTGCAGCATATTCAGGCGGACATTCTGGATCTGCAAGAGCCAGGAAACATTCTAGAAACCTTGACCAGTGAGAGTAAGCTGCCAATCTCGGTTGATGATAGCTCCTTGATGATCGAGGTTTGTCACAGTCCAATGCGAGAAGTCGAAGTCCTGCACGACCGATTGCTCGATATGCTGGCAGACGATCCTTCGCTTACACCGCGAGATGTCATTGTCATGGTGGCCGATATCAACGCCTACAGTCCCGCGATACAAGCCGTCTTTGGTAATGCGCCAGGTGAGAGATTTATTCCTTTCTCCATTTCTGACCGAACGGCCGATCAAGAAAGCCCTATTCTGACGACCTTCCTAAGCTTGCTGGGTCTGCCGGGCAGCCGTTGCAGTGCAGCAGAATTGCTGGAGATTCTGGAAGTACCCGCTGTGCTGCGTAAGTTCGGTTTTGATAACCGCCAGTTTGAAAAAGTAAAAGTCTGGGTCGAAGAGTCTGGTATTCGCTGGGGGCTTGATGAAAGCACGGCGAAGCACTTTTCTTTGCCTGGGCAAAAACAGAATACGTGGCAGTTTGGCTTGGACCGTATGATGCTGGGTTACGCGATGCCAAGTGACAGTGGGCTGTATAACGGCGTACTGGCGTATGATGAAGTTCAGGGGCTAGAGGCCGATCTGGCGGGTAAACTTGGCGAGTTTTTCCGTGTACTTAGCCAAATTCAGCATCAGTTAATCCAAGTTCAATCTGGTGAAGCGTGGGCAAAGATTTTATCGGCGATGTTTGATGACATCTTCGCACTGGATACGGATGAAGAGCCTGCAGGACAGATGCTTCGTACCCAGCTAGATAACTGGCTGGTACAACTCTCTGATGCTGGCTTTAGCCAAGACATTTCTTTGTCGATTGTTCGTGATTACTTGAAAGAAAAGCTCGGCGGGGAGCGTATCAGCCAACGCTTCCTTGCAGGGCAGGTTAACTTCTGTACCTTGATGCCAATGCGTTCTATCCCGTTTAAAGTCGTTTGCTTGTTAGGCATGAATGACGGCGATTATCCTCGAACCATCGCGCCAGTCGGGTTTGATCTGATGGCAGGACGCACCCGTGCAGGCGACCGCTCAAGACGTGACGATGACCGCTACTTGTTCCTTGAAGCATTACAATCAGCACAAAACAAACTGTATATCAGCTATGTGGGCCGCTCAGTTCAGGATAACAGTGTAAAAGTACCGTCAGTGTTGGTTACAGAGCTTTTAGACTATTGTCGTCAAGGGTATTGCTTGGAAGGGGACAGTACGTTGCCAGAGCATGACTCGGGCGAAAAGTTGCAAAGATATCTCTGCCACGAGAATCCATTGGTTCCCTTTAGTCGCGCGTCGTTTCAAGGTGGTAAGGCAAGTTATGCCAATGAATGGCTGCCTGCTGCAAAAGGCGAAGGGCGCGCTGCTGAATCTTTTTTGAATGCCGCGTTATCGCTTGAATTGGAGGCTGACTCGAGTCACATCGAATTGGCTGAATTACAGCGATTCTGGCGTTTGCCGGTGCAGCACTTTTTCAACCGACGCCTTAAAGTGTTTTTCGAAAATGTAGCTGGTGGGTTAGAAGATGTAGAACCGTTTTCACTCGACAACCTAGAAACGTATCGCCTTCGGGATGAGTTACTTTCGCACCTTCTAGAGCACGGTAGTGATCTTCCGTCATTAGAGGCCTTCTACCAGCGACAAAAAGCCAGCGGAACCTTACCCGTAAACCATTTCGGCGAGTTGGAGTTGGAAAGCGAGCTTAATGGTATCTTGGCACAATATCGTGTGTTAGAGCCCTTCATCAGAGAGCCTAGACAACCGCTGGAAATCAATATCACGGTGCAGAGCAAGCGTGGTCCTGTGCAGGTACAAGGTTGGCTGGATGATCGCTACCGAGGTGGTCGCATACTCTATCGCAGCGGAAAGATTCGCGCGCAAGATCGTCTGTCAGCATGGATTGACCATTTGTGCCAATGTGCTGCAGGAGACAATTTAGAAACACACTACTTTGGTTTGGATGGGCAATTCGTTTATGCGGTGCAAACGAAAGAAGCCGCCTTGCAAGCACTAACCACTTATCTTGATCTATACATTGACGGCATGTCGACACCCAGTGTCTATTTGCCCAAAACAGCACTGGCGGGTATTGAAGCCTGTTTCGATAGAAAGGGAGAGTGGCATGATGACGAAGACACGTTGATGAAAGCTAGGCAGAAAATGCGCGCCGCGTTTGAAAGCGGCTTTATGCCGGGTGAAGGCGACAACGCCTATATCGCGCGAGTTTGGCCAGCCGCGAGCGAAGAACTCTTGAACGATGTGTTCCAATTGGGATGCAACGTATTGCTCCCAGCATTAAATGGTGAGAAAAAAGAAGACTGACATCAGTCAGTCTTTCGACGTGCCAGCACACATAAATATTAACTTTCTGACAATACCGAGCTGATACTGCATGCCAACACAATCTCTTCAACCCATGACATTTCCACTGCATGGCCTTCGACTTATTGAAGCGTCCGCGGGTACCGGAAAAACCTTTACCATCGCGGGTTTGTATTTACGCCTTTTGCTCGGACATGGGTCAGAAAGCACGGCTCATGCCACGCCCCTTAGTGTTGAGAAAATCTTGGTAGTAACCTTTACTGAGGCCGCAACGCAAGAACTTAGAGACCGTATTCGGGCGCGTATTCATGATGCGAGATTGGCGTTCAGTCGAGGAGAAAGCGGCGATCCGGTGATAGCTCCACTACTGACGGAAACACCAGATCACAAGCAGGCGGAGCAGTTACTGCTTCAGGCTGAGCGTCAAATGGATGAGGCGGCCATTTATACCATTCACGGTTTTTGCCAACGCATGCTGACTCAAAATGCCTTTGAATCAGGCAGCTTGTTTACCAACGAATTCATTACTGATGAGTCCATGCTTCGTGAGCGTGCCGTGGCTGACTTTTGGCGAAGCCAGTTTTATCCTCTCCCCAAATCGTTGGCGGGTGTTGTGAGAAGCTATTGGTCTTCGCCAAAGGCACTGCTTAAAGATATCGGCACGTATTTGGCTGGGCCACTTGTCACCATCAATGCGCCTGTCATGCCCGATGATCTCGTTCAGCTGCATCTTGATAACCTCCAAAAAATTGATGACGTGAAGGGCGTCTGGAAAGCGTCTGTTGCAGATATTGAAGCCATCATTACCGCGTCGGGCGTTGATAAACGCAGTTACAGCAAACGCACCTTGCCAAATTGGATTGCAGAGGTCAGTGAATGGGCGAACCGCCCGACCAACAATTACGATTTGCCAACCAATCTGGAGCGGTTTTCAGCAAGCACACTGAGTGAGAAAACCAAAAAAGGCGAGGTGCCATCTCATCCGGTATTTGATGACATCGATAGATTGGTTGCGCACCCGCCGGGACTTAAAGAAGCATTGCAGGCACATGCAATCAAAGAAGTGCGCACTCTGCTTTCTAGGGAGAAAAAGCGATTTGGATGGCTCTCGTTTGATGACTTGCTATCTCAGTTATCTGAAGCGTTAAAAAATGACACCTCTGGGATTTTGGC
This sequence comes from Enterovibrio qingdaonensis, assembly GCF_028683135.1. Taxonomy (GTDB): domain Bacteria; phylum Pseudomonadota; class Gammaproteobacteria; order Enterobacterales; family Vibrionaceae; genus Enterovibrio; species Enterovibrio qingdaonensis. The sequence goes on along the minus strand of NZ_JAJUBB010000023.1, from coordinate 67,263 downwards.
CGAGCGTATTCGCGCTTTGTATCCCATTGCCATGATTGATGAATTTCAAGATACCGACCCACAGCAGTATCAGATCTTTAGCGATGTCTATGGTGATGAAAAAGAATGCGGCTTGTTTATGATCGGTGACCCTAAGCAGGCTATTTACGCATTCCGTGGCGCGGACATATTTACGTATATTGATGCACGCAGGCAGGTAGAAGATCACTATAACCTTGGCACGAATTGGCGCTCAACCGCTGACATGGTTTCTGCGGTAAATCGTATATTCGAACATGCTACTGCCCCGTTTATCTATGAAGATGACATTCCCTTTCAGGCAGTAAACTCTGCGCCAGGTGCGGATTCCCGCTATTGGGAAATTCAAGGTCACAAACAACCTGCACTCACGTTTTGGCTGGTTGATGACTCGGATTTGAAGAGTAAGTCTGATTATGAAAATGAGATGGCAGAAGCGACAGCCATCAGCATCCGAGATGTGTTGAATCAGTCCGAAACCAAACAGGCTAACTTTGCCAAAAATGAAGAAAAAACAGCGATTCAAGCGGGTGATATTGCGGTGTTGGTCCGAACGGGCCATGAAGCTGCAAAGGTAAAACGCGCACTGGTTAAAAAAGGGATTGCTTCGGTCTACCTGTCGAATCGAGACAGTGTATTTTCGAGCAGCTTAGCGGCGGATGTTCAGCGTCTTCTTTCTGCTGTGCTAAGCCCAGATAGTGAGCGAACACTTCGCACGGCATTGGCGAGTGGACTCTTCGCGCTGACAGCACAAGAAATAGATACGTTAAACCAAGATGAGAAAGAGTGGGAACGCGCGGTTATCGAATTTTCGACTTACCAGAACGTATGGTTCTCTCGTGGTGTGTTGCCCATGCTGCGTCAGGTTATTCAGCGACGTTCGATTGCAGAAAGGCTGCTGTGTGAGGATGATGGTGAGCGTTCACTCACTGACTTGTTACATTTGGGCGAATTGCTTCAACAAGCCAGCCAAACACTGGAAAGTCACCATGCATTGATCCGTTGGCTAGCCGATCATATCGACAGTCCAAATGGCAGCAGTGATGAGCAGCAGGTTCGCCTAGAGTCTGAGCGAGATCTTGTTCAAATCGTCACTATTCACAAATCAAAAGGCTTGGAATACGACCTCGTTTACTTGCCCTTCGTGTGCAGTGTTCGTGAAGCAAGCGAGCCTTTCTTTCACGATGAAAACCATGCACCGACGTTAGAGTTAAATAACCCTGAAGCGGCCATTGAAGCGGCAGACAAAGAGCGTCTCGCTGAAGATTTGCGTCTGATTTATGTTGCGCTGACTCGTGCGGTGTATGGCTGTTTTATTGGGTTGGCTCCGTTACAAGATGGTCGAAAAACAAAAGATGGCGTAACGGGTGTACATAAGTCTGCGTTGGGCTATTTAATCCAACGAGGTGAAGTGCAAGACGGTGATGGGCTGAGAAGCGATCTTGCCACGCTGGTGGATGGTCAAACCTCGATGACAGTCAGTGCGCCTCCAGAGAGTACCGATGGTAAGTTGGTTGCAAACCTTCAATCGGTTGATGGTCTTGAAGCGAAAGTCTTTGGGCGTTACATCCAACGAAACTGGCGTCTCACTAGCTATTCAGGTCTTGTGAAACAAGGACACGGTTCGGCTTTACCCGCATTACCTGCGTTTGACTTGGATGCGGCAAATGAAAGCGATGACGAAACAGAATTGGAAGACCTCCCGTTCAGTTCAATCTTCCAATTTCCTCGCGGAGCAAGGCCCGGTACCTTTTTGCATACCTTGTTTGAAAACGTCGACTTTACACAAGACATCTACAGTGACGAGGTGATGGAAATGATTCGCCATACCTTGGCCATCGAAAACTATGATGAGGCTTGGTTGCCTGTTTTGCAGAAAATGATGTCAGATGTGCTTGCTCAGACTTTGAATGAAGACGGCATGACACTTTCTCAAATCGGTGAGCAAAACCGCCTGACCGAAATGGAGTTCGTGATGCCAGTTGTGCACTTAAGCAGCTCTGCGGTAAACCGGCTTATTAAAGCCCACGATCCGTTATCCGCCCAAGCGGGTGATTTGGGATTTGATACCGCCAAAGGCATGTTAAAGGGCTTTATTGACTTGGTATTTTGTTGGGAAGGGAAATATTACGTCCTTGACTGGAAATCCAACTACCTGGGGGGCGCGCCGTCAGACTATACACAAGAAGCGTTGGGCCAAGCGATGATTGAGCATCGTTATGATTTTCAATACCAAATCTATTCATTAGCACTTCATCGCTTTTTGCGTCAGCGCATTCCTAATTATGATTTTGACCGACATTTTGGCGGTGTTTACTACCTCTTTGTTCGCGGGGTAGAGGCCAATACACAACACGGCATTTTTTACACTAAGCCAAGCCTTGAACTGATTGCTGGTCTTGATGCGCAATTTGAAAATGGAGACGACCAAGATGGCGATCAGTGATCTGTTAGAAGATCTTTATCAGCGTAAGAGTATCCGAGCTATCGATCGTCAGTTTGGTCAGTTCATTGGAGAGCAACTTGGTGACAAGAATGACCCAATGGTTGGTTGGGCGACCTTGGTGAGTTTTGAATTGGGGAAAGGAAACGTTTGTGTCGATCTGTCCTCTCTTGAAGCAGCTTCTTTGTTTGATTTATCACCGGCGGAGGCGTTGTTGATTGCCGCGCAACTCGAACCGGAAAGTGCGTTGGTTCGCATGGGGCAATCGAATGTGGTTGGTGAAGGGAAAGCAGCAACACCTCTTATTCTTCATGGCACGCGTCTTTATTTAAATCGTTATTGGCAAGCAGAGCAACGCGTGGCAGAGGGCATTGTTTCTCGTTGTAAACCCGTTCTGCTACCAGACGGTGCAAGGGCTACACTGGATGCATTGTTCGAACCAGATATTGCGTTGCTGAAAAGGCTGTATGCGGAATGGAGCGAACAAGAAAAAGCGCAGCGGTTGCTGGACTTTTTTGATGTGGTGCAGCCTGAAAACATTGATATGAACGCGCTTCAACATGCATTAGATGCGGATGCGTCTGCCGTTGATATTCTCGCCCACGTACCAGAAGTTACCCGTCTCAATTGGCAAAAAGTAGCGGCGGCAGCAGCACTCAGTTATCGGTTCTCTGTTATATCTGGTGGCCCAGGAACAGGTAAAACAACCACCGTCGCGAAGCTATTGGCGGCACTGGTGATAAGCAGTGATAAGCCTAACGGCCCTGAGATTAAATTGGTTGCGCCAACCGGAAAGGCGGCGAACCGTTTGATGGAATCTATTGGTAAGGCCGTGGATGCGCTGCCGGTCAGTGAAGAAGTCAGAGGAAAGATCCCGGTGCAGGCGTCAACCATTCACCGATTACTAGGTGCGATTCCGAACCGTGTGGACTTTCGCCATCATCAAAATAATCGCCTTCATTTAGATATCCTTGTGGTGGATGAAGCGTCGATGGTGGATTTACCCTTGATGGCAAGATTGCTGGCGGCCTTACCCGATCATGCGCGTGTCATCTTGCTGGGGGACCGAGACCAGTTGGCTTCCGTGGAAGCGGGTGCGGTACTGGGTGATATTTGCTTGGGCGTTGATAAAGGGTACAGCGAAGAAAGAGCCGCGCAGTTGATGTCACTAACTGGTTTTAACCTGTCAGGCTCTGCGGCAGTGCCCGCCGTAGCAGATGGTGTGTGTTTATTACGCAAGAGCTATCGATTCCACGCCCAATCTGGTGTTGGCCAACTTGCCTTTGCGATTAATGCGGGTGATACACGATTATTGGACAGAGTGCTTCGCCATGGCTATTCAGACATCTTGCTTCATGATTTAAACGGTGATGTGTATGAGCAAGCTATCGTGCTGGCTGTGGAAGGCTATCGTCGATATTTGGGTGCGTTAAAAGCAGGAACCGACCATCGTCATGTGTTGGAGTACTTTTCCGATGTTCGAGTACTTTGTGCGTTAACGGAGGGGCCGTTTGGTGTGAAAGGGCTAAATAGTGCCATTGAAAAAGCACTGGCTGATAACCACCTCATAGCGCCAGGGGAGGAGACCTTCTATCCCGGGCGTCCCATCATGGTGACTCAAAATGACCACGGGCTTGGGTTATACAATGGTGATATAGGCATCGTTGTGAAACAAGATGACGGTTTGCGGGTGGTGTTTGAATTGTCTGATGGCTCGGTAAAAGCATTTCTGCCAAGCAGATTGCCTGAGCATCAAACCGCATATGCGATGACGGTACACAAATCCCAAGGGTCAGAGTTTAGTCATACCATCTTGGTGCTTTCACCCACTCACTCACCCGTGATGACCAGAGAGTTAGTGTATACAGGTGTAACAAGAGCCAAAGAACGTTTAGATGTGTTTGCCACCCGCTCCAGTTTGGAACGGGCGGTTCGACGAAAAACATCACGATTTAGCGGGCTGGCAGACGCATTGGGTGTCCGTTAAGCGAGAGTGTCAGGACTTTTGAACGGCGTTGCAGGTTGTAAAGCTGCTGCTTTGCATCCGGCAACGCTGATATATCTGCTTCGATAAACCCTTGCTCTCGGAACCAATGGATACTGCGAGTTGTAAGTACAAAGATAGTTTTTAAGCCATCTTGCAGTGCTTGTTGCTGAATATACTGCAGTAGATGTGAGCCTCTATCGCTGTCGCGATATTCAGGGTGCACGGCAACGCACGCCATTTCACCACTTTGTGAGTCATGGTAAGGATAAAGTGCAGCACAGCCTATGATTCTGTCGTCACGGTCAATAACAGTAAAGCGAGGGATTTCTTGTTCGAGCTGTTCACGTGAGCGTCGCACCAGAATACCTTGCTCTTCAAGCGGGCGAATGAGTTCCAAAATTCCGCCGATATCATCAATGGTTGCTTTTCTCACCCTCTCAGCACTTTCCGTCACGATTTGTGTGCCGATACCTTCAACGGAGAACAGTTCCTGTATCAGTGAGCCGTCTACTTTATAACTGAGTAAGTGGCTTCTTGGTACGCCTGAGCGGCAGGCTGCGACAGCCCCTCTTAAGAACCTCACTGTGCCTGAGTTTGTGTCTCCAGCGGCTTCGCGTTGGGTTAGAATTTTATCGGCCTGATGCGGGAAAAGCTCCGACATTACGTTGCCTTTAGGGCCAATCACGCCTTGTAGTGAGCAAAAGCCAATCAGCTTGTCGGCTTTGAGGCGAATAGCTAACTGTGTAGCGACTTCTTCCGAGGTTAGATTAAAGCACTCACCAGTCACGGAGCTGGCGACGGGGCCCAAGAGTACGATTGAGTGTTGATCGAGTTGTCGGTGGATGCCATCAATATCGATCCGTCTGATCCGTCCGCTGTGACAGTAATCAATGCCATCATCGACGCCAAGCGGTTGTGCTATCACAAAGTTCCCACTAACGACGTTGATCTGAGCACCTGCCATGGGCGTGTTATTTAAACTCATGGATAGCCGCGCAGTAATGTCGAGTTGAAGTTGTCCTGCGGCCTGTTTGACTATCTCAAGCGACGCGGCATCGGTAATGCGAACACCTTTGTGGTAGGGGGTTTCTAACCCTTGTTTCTCTAGGTTTTGGCTGATTTGAGGACGGGCACCATAGACAACGACTAAGCGAAGACCAAGGCTATTTAGCAGGGCTATATCATTGACGATATTACCGAAGTTGGCATCAGCAATGGCTTCCCCACCCAGCATAATTACAATGGTTTTGTTGTGATGGGCATTCACATACGGTGCTGATTGCCTAAATCCTTTTACCAGTGCTGTACTACGAAGTTTCAACACCTTACTCCATGTTTTGTGATTGTTTATGCTTGAATACTGACTAATTATTCTGCATTTTGCAAGGGGTGTGAGCTTGCTTCAGAGTCTATGTGCCCGACTTTAACGGCAGTATTGGCGTTTCTATAATATCATTGTGTGATAAATTAGTTTTTTATAAAGGTGAGTCGCTTACGTGAGCATTGTCGGGCAATCTGTCGCGCTATTTGTCGTTCTTGTTGGGGGAACGATAGGATTTCTTGTTGCCAATGATATCCCCATATTTTCAAAAGTTGATCAGTCTGCTATCTACGGAGAATGGATAGAGCAAGGAGTCGCGCCATATGCCGCAGACAGATTTGAAGTCCGTAAAGACGGCATATATGTGAAAGGGGCGAGAGCCACGAGTCACTACGAGTTTACTGGGTCGAAGCTGATTTACACTGTGGGTAACAAAACCTACCTCTATGTTGTAGAAGGTGTTGATACTTTACAGCGAGAAAAACCTTACCACTACAGCACTCCATTTGAAAAGCGGCCCTAGCCAGAAATGTTAATAACTGGATGGCAGTGCGCGTAACAACTCTGTCAGTGGGCACATACCCAGAGCGACTCGGCGCATTCTATCTGCCACATCGTCGGTGCCACCGAGGCATCGGCGAATACTGTTATTGATCATCTCGTCGCTGCTGCCATCGCTGGCCAGTGTTCTTATCCACTGATACTCAATAGCATCAGGATTGAGTAATGTTTTGCGGCCCACTTTGAAATCCATCCCGTACTCCTTTACAGGTAATGTTTAACTTTTAAGACATTTTCTTTTCACTGAATTTAAACGAATTACTGTGACAGAAATGTGACAAAACATTTCACACTATGAACGATATGCTCTCGATCGCATTATAATCATCAGTAAATACGTGGGTTTATTCCGTTTTCGTTGCAGTATGAGCGTGCTTCTGTCACCCTCGAATGCATGTACGATTAATCTGGAATTCCTGTGAAACGCGCACTTTATGTTGTCGGTCTTTCCCTACTTATGACCGCTTGTGCTCGTCCAACTGACCGTGGACAGCAATACGTTGATGGTAGCTTTGATGGCGTTTTAAACCCTGTCGAGTTGGTTACTTCTGAAAAGCCAAAAGACTACTCCCTTTTTCCTGCGCAACTAGAACAGGTGGAAACGCGCTCTCCTTCAATGACGGCTTCTCATCAAGCACTGTATGACAGCGTTAAACGCTGGTTATCTGAAAGTGGTGAGCCAACAGCGTTGACTGATTACGGTATTAACATCGAACAGATGGGCGGCGGGGACAGTTATGGGAATGTGCTATTTACAGGCTACTTTTCCCCAGTGATTGAGATGAGGCACGAGCCTGACGCTCAGTATCGCTATCCCGTTTATGCAATGCCTAAATGTGATGAAAAATGCCCAACACGTGAAGAAATATACAATGGAGCATTGGATGGTCTCGGACTTGAGCTTGGCTACAGCGCATCGCTAATCGATAACTTCATCATGGAAGTGCAAGGAAGTGGCTTTATCCATTTTGGTGACGATAACAAACTTGAGTATTTCGCCTATGGTGGTAAGAACGGACACCCTTATGTCAGCATTGGTAAGGTGCTTATCGAGCGTGATGAAGTGTCCCGTGAAAAAATGTCCCTGAAAGCAATCAAAGATTGGGTTGCTGCACATGATGAGCAAACCGTTATTGAGTTGCTGAATCAGAATCCGTCTTATGTCTTCTTCTCACCTAAATCGGCTCATCCAGTCACGGGTACGGCAGGCATTCCATTGCTGGCGGGCGCATCGGTGGCGGCTGACCGCGAATATTTGCCTATGGGTAGCGTATTGCTGGCAGAAGTGCCTCAACTCGATACTGAAGGAAATTGGAATGGCCAGCATGTATTAAAATTGCTGATGGCACTAGATACCGGTGGGGCAGTGAAAAAGAACCACCTAGATCTCTATCATGGCATGGGTGAAGATGCGGGTATCAAGGCCGGCCACCACAAGCATTTTGGACGAGTTTGGAAGTTGAGCAAACCAAATCCGGACGCTGAGGTGAGCGAGCCTGTAGCGAAAGCAGAATAGAAAAAGGCGGGACAAAGTCCCGCCTTTTTAATTTTACGTATCAGTGTGTCTTATTTGATCAGACCCACTTCACGGTAGTATTTTTCTGCGCCTGGGTGAAGTGGTGCAGACAAACCGTCAGCTACCATTTCTTCTTTCTTCAGGTTAGAGAAAGCAGGGTGCAGACGACGGAAGTCATCAAAGTTCTCGAAGACTGCTTTGGTGATGTTGTAAATTACGTCATCCGGTACTTCGGTAGAAGACACGAATGTCGCACCAACACCAAACGTGGTGGTGTCGTCAGCATTGCCGCGATACATACCGCCAGGAATAGTTGCTGAACGGTAATAGTCGTTCGCATCTACCAGTTTTTGAGCTGCTTGGTTGTTAACTTCCACAATCACGCTATCACATGCTGTGGTTGCCTCTTGAATTGCACCGCTTGGGTGGCCAACTGTGTAAACCATTGCATCGATTTTGTTGTCACACAGTGCTTTAGATTGCTCAGCAGCTTTCAGCTCCGAAACTTGTTTAAAGTCGTCCATGGTCCAGCCCATTTCGTCCATCAGTACTTCAATGGTGCCGCGTTGGCCTGAGCCTGGGTTACCCACATTGACACGTTTGCCTTTCAAGTCATCAAACGTTGTGATGCCTGCATCAGCGCGCGCAACAACAGTAAACGGTTCTGGGTGAACTGAGAAAACCGCACGGAGGTCTTTGTAAGCCCCTTGGTCTTTGAATTTGCTGGTGCCGTTGTAAGCATGGTACTGCCAGTCAGACTGAGCGATACCCATGTCTAGCTCGCCAGCGCGGATAGTGTTGATGTTGTAGATAGAACCGCCAGTTGATTCTACTGAGCAACGAATGCCATGGTCTTTTTTCGACTTGTTAACCAGACGGCAAATTGCACCACCAGTAGGGTAGTACACACCAGTGACTCCGCCAGTACCAATAGTTACAAACTGATTCGCCTGAGCAGGTACGGCAGTTAAAGCAGCTGCAAAGCTCATTGCGGCCAGAGTTGGTTTTAACGCTTTCATGCTTTATGTCCTTGTCGATGATGTGATTGCTAACGGGGTGATAATCCACCGTTACAAAAATGTGAGTCAATGTCGCATCGAAATTATGTGATAGGAGCAATTTCGATCGCAAGAGAGATACCTCACGATTCAAAGCTACGAGAGATATTTTTTCTTAAATCTTCCGCAGAATTGATATTTAAACCCATTTTTTGAGACAAGAGCGCGAGTTGCTGAACGAGTTCCGCATTGTTTATCGCATGCTGGCCCATTAAATTTACTAGGTTATTTTCGAATCCAACACGTACATCGCCACCGAGTGACATCGCCGCCGCTAGACATTGATGCTCATCCTCACCAAACGCGCATGTAGCCCATGAAATCCCCTCACAACTTATACGTTTAATGTCAAAATTGAGTAAGTCTGTGGGGGCAGACAACATGCCCTTTTTATACTTGCCTAGTACCAATAGTAGGTGATGACCTCTATTCGGCAACTTTTCATCGTTAAGCATCTGAAAATACAAAGACAAGTCAGCGGCATCATACAAAATGTATTGGGTGTAGATTTTTCGTTCTAACAACTCGTAAAAGAATCTGCTCGCATCACGTTCGAAACTGGCGTTAGGGCGCAGTTCTCTGAGGGCAAGAGAAACAGCTTCGGGCTGTGTCCCTCTAACGAGTTCCATCTGTTCATGGGGTTTGAATTGGCCAACGGCTTCGGTGGTGAGTTGGATAACAAGGTCGTGATCGTGCTGTTTTCGTATTTCGGTAAGCCACTCATTGTTGAGTGCCACATCTAGCGTATGCTTGCCTTCTTTGTCTCGCACATGCATATGTGCCATTGCTGCGCCCGCGTCCGCACACAGCGTCAGACACTGGCTCATTTCATCGAGTGTGAGGGGAAGCTCCTCATGAGCTTCTTTTCCTCGTCGTGCGCCATTTGGCGCGACGATAATGTTTCTTCCTTTCTGCACGGCAGGTCCCTATTTAAATACGTTGTCCAACGTGCGACTGAGCTTAAGCACCAGTTCGTCTATTTCGTTTTCAGAAATAATGAATGGGGGGGCGAGAAGAATATGATGCCCTTGCTTCCCATCTATGGTTCCGCCCATGGGGTAACACATCAGGCCTTCTTGCATCGCTGTTTTCTTCACCTGTGTGTGAAGAGCACGTGTTGGCGAGAACGGCTGTTTGCTCTGCTTGTTTTCGACCAGTTCAAGGCCTAGAAACAAGCCTCGCCCACGAATATCACCAACAAATGGGTGTCCGGCGAATTCAGAACGCAATTGTTTGACCAGATAGCTACCGCGTTCTGTCACTTGGTTCAAAATGCCCGAATCTAATGCATCAAGCGTGGCACAGGCTGCAGCGCATGCCAAAGGGTGTGCCATAAAGGTGTGACCGTGTTGGAAATAGCCAGAACCCTGCGATATGGCGTCATAGATCTTATCGTGAACCATGACTGCCCCAATGGGTTGATAACCCGCGGCAAGACCTTTTGCCATGGTTACTAAATCTGGCGTAATGCTTTCTTGCTCATACGCGTAGTAAGTCCCCGTGCGGCCGCTCCCGCACATCACTTCATCGAGAATCAGCAGCACACCGTATTTGTCACAGATTTCTCGAATACGTTTGAAGTATCCGTTTTCAGCAACCAGTGCGCCGGCCGTTGCACCTACGACGGGCTCAGCAACAAAGGCGATGACAGTCTCTGGACCAACAGCAAGTAGACGATCTTCAAGCTCATTGGCAACACGTTGGCCATATTCATAGTGCGTTTCGTCTTCTTTTTTATCGCGGTAGGCGTAGCAAGGTGCAATCAGTTCGCTATTGATGAGTAGTGGAGAGAAAGGCTCTTTTCGCCACATGTTCCCACCGACACCCAGTGCTCCCAACGTATTACCGTGATAACTCTGGCGGCGTCCAATGTAACGGGTTCGTTGGGGCTGACCCGTTTCAATGAAGTACTGTCGTGCCATTTTAAGAGCCGATTCGACAGCTTCTGAACCGCCACTGACGAGGTAGACGTGATTGAGTGGGCCGGGGGCTTTGTCAGCTAACCTGTCAGCGAGCTCTTCAGCGACGGGAGATGTGAAAAACCCAGTATGAGCATATGGAATAGTGTGCAGTTGCGTTTGAATTGCTGCGAGAACGCCTTGGTGGTTGTGCCCGAGGCATGACACGGCGGCTCCGCCACATCCGTCTAAATAGGTTTTTCCTTCGTTATCAGAAATGTAAACACCTTGGCCTCCTTCCACAACAGGAGGTTTTGTGTGGCAGTGTCGTTGCAATATGTGGGTCATCGTTTTCTTGCGCCATCCCTAAACAAGAATATTGAATTATTGTGTTTGCCCCCAAGCGGATGAAACTTTTTGATCGCTTGGATACTTAAGTATTAACGGGTTGGAAATTGAACAGCAAACGATATAAATTCAGTGGGTATTCCAAAAATTCATACCGACGGGAGTGTGCGCTGTATGAGTATGCCAATACCTCCGATTAAGACACTGCGAACATTTAGTGTGGTCGCTCAAACGTTGAGCTTCTCAAAAGCGGCAGCACTGCTTAATTTGACGCAAAGTGCCATCAGTAAGCAGGTCGCCCAGCTCGAGGAGTTGATGGGGTGCTCGCTATTTGAACGCAATGGGGGAAAGGTTGAACTAACAGATGCAGGGCGACGGTATTTACCCTCTGTGGTTGAAGCATTGGAGAATTTACAGCATGCCACGTCGTCTGTTATGCAGTCATCAGAAACGAAAAGTCGCGTCGAACTTTCAGTGCCGCCGTCGATGGCGAGCATGTGGCTAATACCGCGGTTAGGTGATTTCAGGCGTCAGCACCCCAAGATAGATCTTGTCGTTCGAGCAAGTGTGACGGCAGACGGGCAAAATCGATATCAAAGCGATATCGCGATTCATTGCCTGCCACTTTCAACGCATGAAGAAGATGCAGAGCTTATTATACGTGAACGACTCTTGCTGGTGGGTTCTCCTGAGTTGATGCAAGGCTTGGACAATATAGACGCACTACTTACGCTCAAGGCAATTAGCCATATCACGCGCCCTCAAATTTGGAATCAGTTCTGGCATAAGCAAGGCGTGTCGCCCGATACTCCCCAATATGGTGTTGGCTTTGAACACTTTTATATGGCTCTAGAGGCGGTAAGACACAGTGAAGGTATCGCACTTATCCCTGAATTTTTAGTGCAGCAGTATGTAAAAAATGCAGTCGTGGTAAACCCGGCATCCATGATCTTTGATAGTCCTTATGGGTATTTCCTATTTAGTCATGGTTATAAACGTCGATTAGGACCAGTAAAACAAGTGATAGATTGGTTGCGACGAGAAGTTATTCGGGGGATCTACTTACCTAAATGACGCGGGTCTGACATGGACATTTTTATGTCAAACGAGTATAAACCGCAGTCCAATGGTCTTTTTCATAATCAGAGCGAATTAGTATGACAACACCTTCTCCAGCATCGGAAAGCTACCAGCAACGTTTTGGTGGCACTCGCCGCTTATATGGTGCCTCAGAGCTTGAGATACTGCGCCAGTCACATGTGTGTGTGATCGGTATTGGTGGTGTTGGTTCTTGGGCGGTGGAAGCCCTCGCGCGTAGCGGTGTAGGAACGCTGACCTTGATTGATATGGATGACATTTGTGTCACGAATATCAACCGTCAAATTCATGCGATGTCAGGCACTATCGGCCAAAGCAAAATTGACGTGATGGCAGAGCGTGTTCGCGCAATCAATCCAGATTGTACCGTGCATTTGATTGATGATTTTATTTCGGAAAGTAACATTCCCGATTACATCACCAAAGACTTTGATTATGTGTTAGACGCAATAGATAGCATCAAGCCAAAAACGGCACTATTAGCTTATTGTAAGCGCAATAAAATTAAAATCATTACGGTTGGTGGGGCTGGTGGTCAGATTGATCCGACTCAAATTCAGGTTGCAGATCTAACTAAAACGATTCAAGACCCGCTGGCGGCGAAGCTTCGTAATAACTTACGTCGCTTCCACAACTTCACCAAAACACAGGGTCGAAAATTTGGGATTGATTGTGTGTTCTCAACAGAGCAGTTGAAATATCCACAACCTGACGGCAGTGTTTGTGAGACAAAAGCGACAGCAGAAGGGCCAAAACGCATGGATTGTGCGAGTGGGTTCGGTGCGGCAACTATGGTGACGGCAACGTTCGGTTTTGTTGCGGTATCTCGAATTATTGCGAAGCTGACGGCGAAAAAGTAAGCCGTGTTTTGGCGAGTTTTAGAAAAGAAAAGGCCGCTATGCGGCCTTTTTTAGTCTGAGTCTGTATCGATTAAGCTTCTGCTTTTGAGCGTGGCTTTTTCGCAGCAGGTGCCTCTTGAGGTACAGGTAGAACCTGCTTCACGTAATCACCTGGTGCAACATCGAGGACAGGGTATGCTTCCGAACCTTGCTGGTAAGGTGCAATCTTCTCTTTCGGGCTATAAGCAGACAGCCATTTGTCCCAGTGTAACCACCAAGAACCTGTGTTGTGCTGTGCTGATTCAAACCATTCATCGGCAGATTCACTCAATTCTTCATTGAGCCAGTAACCATATTTTTCTTTTGCTGGATGGTTAACAATACCTGCGATATGACCAGACTCTCCCAGTACAAAGGTTTTGTTTCCACCAACATTTAGCGCGCCACGGTATGTGCCTTGCCAAAGTGCGATATGATCTTCTTTGGTTGAAATGAAGTAGCTTGGAACTTTGATTTTATTTAAATCAATCCACACGCCACCAATTTTAACGCCTTTGTCCTGAACCAGCTTGTTGTTCAGGTAGAGTTCGCGAAGCATAAAGTTGTGCGTTGTCGCTGCAACATTCGTGCTGTCACTATTCCAATAAAGAAGATCAAAATCGACAGGACTATTCCCTTTGAGGTAGTTGTCGATGTAGTAGTTCCAATAGAGGCTATTTTCACGAAGCAGACTAAATGTCACGCTCAATGAACGGCCATCCATGTAACCTTTTGCATTGTTTTGTAGCTCGATGGCACTAATCACATTGTCATTGATATAGGCACCGACTTCGCCAGGCTGAGCAAAATCAAGCAGAGTCGTGAAGAATGACGCTGACTTGATGCGTGCTTTCATACGCTTGGCTGCATAGTACGCAATGGTACTTGCTAACACTGTGCCACCAATACAGTAGCCAGCAGCGTTGATTTGAGATTTTCCAGTGATGTCTTCAATCGCCGTGACTGCTTTCACCACACCTTCGGTAACATAGTCACCAAATTCAGTGTCTCTTTGGTCAGCACCAGGGTTGCGCCATGACATCATAAAGACAGTGTGACCTTGCTCTACTAACCAACGTACCATGGAGTTCTTCTCACGAAGATCCAAAATGTAGTACTTGTTGATAAATGGAGGCACGATCAGTAACGGTGTCGCGTTTACTTGTTCGGTAAGCGGTCGGTACTGGATCAGCTCAAACAGTTCATTTTTATAAACAACGTCACCTCGCGTGTTCGCCACGTCTTCACCGAGGCGGAACGCATTGTTGTTGGTCATGCGGATTTTAAGAATATCGGCACTGGATTCGAGGTCTTCTTGCAGGGTTTGCAAGCCTTTTACCAGGTTTTCGCCATTCTTTTCCATCGTCAATTTCATCAACTCAGGGTTAGTCCCTACGAAATTGCTTGGTGACATTGCATTGATCGCTTGGCGAGAAAAGAAAGTCAGACGTTCTTTAGCCTTGTCATCCAAGCCTTCAACAGCATTGATGGTATCAAGGTATGTGCGTCCGAACAGTAGGTAGGATTGTTTGATAAAGTTATAGCAAACTTCATCCTGCCAGCTTTTGTCTTGGAAGCGTTTATCATCTTTCTCTGGCGCGACAATTTCTGCTTGGTTCGCAGCTAATGTTACGTTTTGCCAGATTTGCATTTGCTTTTCCCACCACTGCATTTGAATTTGCAGCATTGCAGCGGGTTGATTAGCAGCACCTTCCAATAGCTTTGCGGTGTCATCAACGCTTAGCTCATGAATGGCTTTGTTTAAGGGTGTGTCTACGGCCGCCTTGCCTTGCTCGAGATCCTTCCACCATTGCTGGTTACTCTCTTGGAGTTTTACAAGGTAGTCCGAAAAGAAGTTCTGATACATGTGTAAACCCTCTTGATCGGAAACAACACCGCCCTCAGCAATGCTGAGGGCGGGTAACCTTGATTAAGCTGGCGTAGCCGCTTTCAGGTTATCTGCAGTCAGTTTTTCCAGATCATCTTTGAACTCTTTAGCAACAGATTGCAGCTTGGTGCTGTCATCCATCATTTGCTGAGACAATTTGGTCAGAGCTGCCAGTTGTTGGCTGCTGTATGCAGTCATTGACGTTACGTCAGTCACTTCACTTGCAGCTTTAACTTGTGCCAGACCCATTTCGCTGTAAGTTTTCACAGCGTTCAGTTGAAGCTCAGTCAGAGTCTCAACGTTTTTCGCAACTAACTTGTTGAATTTTACGTAAGGTGCCAGAGTTTTTTCAGTTTGCTCTGAGAACGCTTTAAACATATCTGTGTACATGGTGTTTCTCCTGAGAGTAGTAATTAGATCCAAGGGGGTTTAACGTTCGTTAGCTATTTGCACGTTTAACGACAACTGCCGTTCCCATGCCGCCACCGATACATAGCGAAGCTACACCGTAGGTACCTTCGCGTTTTTCCAGTTCGTGGATCAGGGAGACCAAAACGCGGTTTCCTGATGCGCCGAGTGGGTGGCCCAATGCAATTGCGCCACCATTTACATTTGCTTTTTCCAAAATGGCCTCAGGGGTCACGTTGTGCTGATCCGCCAATTGGTGGACAACACCCAGTGCCTGAGCAGCAAAGGCTTCATTGAGCTCGAACAGATCCATATCGGAAATCGATAGCTCTGCTTTCTTCAGAGCTTCGGTTACAGCACCCACAGGGCCAAGGCCCATAATTTTTGGATCTAACCCAACTTGTGCATAGCTGGTAATTTCAGCCAACGGTTTAAGACCTAGACGCTTAACCGCTGATTCTGATGCGACGACAATGGCACTTGCACCATCGTTCAAGCCTGATGCATTACCCGCAGTCACTGTGCCTTCACGGTTGAAAGCAGGACGGAGTTTTGCCAAGCCTTCTTGTGTGCAATCGGCTTTAGGGTATTCGTCGGTATCAAAAACAACAGTTTGGCGACGTTGCGTTACTTCGACCGGCACGATTTCATCTTTGAAACGTCCAGCTTCGATAGCAGCAACTGCTTTTTGTTGGCTTTGTTGAGCGTACGCATCTTGTTGCTCTCGGCTGAGGCCGACAAGTTCAGCAACGTTTTCAGCGGTAACACCCATGTGATACTGATTGAACGCGTCAGTCAGGCCGTCATTGATCAACAGATCTTTGAGGCTGATGTCGCCCATCTTTTGCCCACCGCGCAACGCGCCAGATGCAGCAAAAGGAATTTGAGACATGTTTTCAACACCGGCAGCTACAACAACTTCAGCGTCACCACAACGAATGTGTGATACCGCATCCATCACTGCTTTCATGCCGCTACCGCAAACCATATTGATGGCGTACGCTGGGACATGTTCAGGAAGGCCAGCGAAAATAGCCGCCTGACGACCAATGCCCATACCTTGTCCTGCTGCAACCACGTTACCCAAGATGACTTCGTTTACTGCATCTGGTGCAACGTTGCCTGATTCCAACGCACCTTTGATTGCTACAGCAGCCAGTTGGCCTGCAGGCGTATCTTTCAGTGAGCCAGTGAATGCGCCAAGCGCCGTGCGCTTCGCAGCGACGATAAACACTTTTTCCATGTGAACTTATTCCCTTCTTAGTTCATGTACAGGCCGCCGTTGACCGACAGCGTTTCCCCAGTGATATATGCGCCAGACTCACCAGCAAGGTAAGCGACTGCATCGGCAATTTCTTCCGGACGCGCTAAGCGTTTCATCGGGATTTCTGCCTTAATAGAATCGAGCACTTCGTCGCGCATCGCTTCTACCATTGGGGTTGCTGTATAGCCAGGGGCAACAACGTTTGCCGTTACGCCATATCTCGCGCCTTCAAATGCCAACGCTTTAGTGAAACCAATCATGCCCGCTTTCGCTGCGGAGTAGTTGGTTTGACCAAACTGGCCTTTCAGCCCATTGACGGAAGAGATATTCACGACACGACAACCGCCTTTTTCGCACATTGCTGCAAAGAGAGGTTGGGTTACATTGAAAAGACTATTGAGGTTGGTATCGATAACAACGCGCCAGTTTTCGGCGTCCATTTTCTTGAAAAGCCCATCACGTGTGATGCCCGCATTGTTTACGAGCACGTCGATGGTACCTTCTTCCTCAAGAAGTTTTGGTAGACGCTCTGCACATTCCTCTGTGTTAGTAACGTCTAATTCGAATAAGCGCACTTGATCTGAATTGAAATTCTTCTCTTCAAACCATTGCTCAGCACATTGCAGGTTTCCGGTGAAGTAGGCTGCAATCACGCGATAGCCCTGACTTACCAGTTTTTCTGTGATCGCCGAGCCGATACCACCTTTCGAACCGGTGATGAGCGCGAGTTTCTTCATTGATGACTCCATTCTTAACAACAAGCATTAAATGACCCCTGTAACTGCATTTGGAAGCCCAAAAATACAGGCACCGATATATTTTGTTTATAGCGCATAAGGGTTGAGACTAAGGAAACTCAGTTAGTCTCAGAATAAGATAAATTATTATTATGGCGATTTTGTGACCACCGAGATTAAAGATATACAATCTTTTGAGTAAGGCAAAACGAAAGGAGGGAGAATTATCGAAACAAGATCTCGATCCACAATATAGCACCAGAAGTTAACGCAATGTTAATTTCTGGTTCATATTGTGTTCTATTTGGGTTTTGCTTGTGTTTTTTGCTGCTTTGCGTAGAAGTTGGGCCGTTTTAAAACGGTATTTCCGGTGAAAATTATTGCGCAAAAAACAGTCATATTTAGTTAAGGAATAAAGTAAGAAATTGGCAAACTAAATATCAGAATAATTGACCAAAGTCTCAGCTTTATAGTGTTGTTTGTACGGTAACGTAGTCATCAAAAGCACTGAAAAAGCTGAATAAACCGCACTTTAAGTAGTGCTTAGATGGCGCGAATGTGTTCAATGATGCCGTGGATTCCATTGCTTCGTGATTCACTTAAATGATTCATCAGATCCATTGTTTGAAAGTAATTGTCAAACTGGAAGGTTTGAATATCCTTGCGGGTTTTTCCTTCTACCGCTGCGAGAATAATAGATAACAACCCTTTAACAATACGCGCATCTGAGTCTGCAGAAAAATAATATCGATTTTCTTTTTGAGTGACGAAAAGCCACACCTTACTTTCACAGCCAGGTACATTCAAACTTTGCGTTTTTTGCTCTTCAGACAGCGCAGGAAGCTTTTTTCCTAGCTGAATGACAACACGGTATTTATCTTCCCAAGAGCGGCAATCCGCCATTTGAGACAAGATTTGGTCTGTGGTGATTTGGGTGCCGAATGGGTGGGCAGGAAATGATGTCATGATGCTATGCCGTTATTAAAGTAAGTCGCATGCTTTTTGGATCGCCGCAATGCAGCGATCAATGTCTTCTTCGGTATTATACAAAGCAATGGATACACGCACACAACCATTGATACCCAGTGCATCCATGAGGGGGTGCGCACAATGATGCCCAGAACGAACGGCGATGCCTTGTTGGTCGAGAAGGGTTGCAATATCTGAGTGATGGACGCCATTTACGTTGAAAGCCACAACGCTTGCACCAGGCTGTAGGCCAATGATTTTCATGTCTTCAATATCTTTAATGCCGTTAACCAGTCGAGATTGCAGTTGCCCAACGTGATTTTCAGCCTCGGCTCTGTTGACTGTGCTATACCAGTTTATGGCTTCAGCTAAACCAATGGCACCAGCCACATTCGGCGTTCCTGCTTCAAATTTTGCTGGCGATTGTGCGAACTGGGTACCGTCAAAAGAAACTTTCTCAACCATCTTACCGCCACCATGCCAAGGTGGCATGGCGTCAAGAAGTGTTGGCTTTCCGTATAGGGCACCTATGCCTGCTGGTGCGAAGAGTTTATGACCAGAAAAAACGTAAAAGTCAGCATCAATGTCTGTTACGTTAATGCCTTCATGCACCACAGCTTGTGCGCCGTCGATAACCACAACCGCGCCCATGTTATGGGCCTTTTCAATGACGGGCTCGATGGGGTTGCGCGTACCTGTGACATTGCTGATATGTCCCAGTACGACTAACTTGGTTTTCTCATTGAGGAGCGAATCAAAGGTATCTAGATCTAGGGTGCAGGTTGATGGATCAATCGGCCACTTAACAATGGTCGCGCCCGTTTGCTGAGAGACTATTTGCCAAGGGACTATATTTGCGTGGTGTTCCATTTCACTGACAAGGATTTCATCACCTGGTTTTAAGTGTTGTCTTGCGTAGCTCTGCGCAATGAGGTTTAGCGCTTCAGTTGCGCCACGTGTCCAAACGATGCCGTTCGTTGGTGCCCCTAAAAAGTTTGCGACGGTTTTTCTGGCTGCTTCAAAACGGTTGGTTGCGGCAGTTGTCAACGAGTGAGAACCACGATGGACGTTAGCCGTTGCACCCGAATAATACTGACTGATTGCGTCAATGACTGCTTTAGGCTTTTGCGATGTGGCTGCACTGTCAAGGTATACCAAAGGCTGTTGACTGCCATTGTGTGTTAGAGACGGAAAGTCCTTTCGTATTGCTTCAACTTGAAAAGGGCGCGTTGTCATCGTGGGAAAATCACTTAAAACAGAATGGAACAGGGAGAGAATGATCACCTTTCTAACGCGTTAACTCAAGCGAAAGTCTATTTCTATGTTTTCTGTGGTGCAAGATGTGAGAATGTGTGTATCGCAGGCAAAAAAAAAGCACCGAGTTTACACTCAGTGCTACGACAAATCATTTGATAGATCGGATTCAAAATACAGCAAGTATTAGGGTAGCAATCACTACCGAGATCTGGCATTAGCCAAAAATATGCAAACACAACATCGCAACCACAAAGAGAGATTCGCGAAAAATGCGGGCTTTGTGGTGCGAGCAAACTATAGGGTTTCTCTGGTACTAGAACAATGGACATTTTATAATGTTTTGCATTAGAAAAACTTATCCTAAAAGGTGAGATATGGCCCGTCGATTACCCCCCTTAAATGCACTACGCGTATTCGAAGCAGCCGCGCGACACCTGAGCTTCACGCGTGCAGCTGAAGAATTGTTCGTAACACAAGCAGCAGTCAGTCACCAGATTAAAGCCTTAGAAGAATTTCTTGGTCTAAAACTGTTTCGTCGAAGAAATCGGTCTTTGCTCTTGACTGAAGAGGGGCAAGGTTACTTTCTTGATATAAAAGATATTTTTATTGCATTGGCTGATGCGACTGATCGTGTGCTCGAACGCGGTGCAAAAGGTGCGCTGACCATTAGTTTGCCTCCGAGTTTTGCAATCCAATGGCTAGTGCCACGATTGGCGGATTTTAATCAGCAGCACCCTGAAATTGACGTACGGATTAAAGCCGTTGATATGGAGGATGGCTCGTTAACTGACGATGTGGATGTGGCGATTTATTACGGGCGTGGAAACTGGCCTGGGTTGCGTTGTGATGAGCTTTATCCTGAATTCTTATTGCCTGTTTGCAGCCCCGCAACGCTTGCCAGCAGTAAGCCTCTAAATAGCCTAGAAGACCTTCAACATCACACTTTGTTGCACGACCGCTCACGCAAGGATTGGAAAGCGTATGCCAAGTTCTACCAGATTAGTGGTATTAATTTAAACTATGGTCCGATTTTTAGTCATTCAGCGATGGTTCTTCAAGCTGCCGCGCTTGGACAAGGTGTTGCATTGAGTAATAACGTACTTGCTCAACCAGAATTGGAGTCGGGACGTTTAGTTTGTCCGTTTGATCATTTCTTGATGAGTAAAAATGCCTTTTATCTCGTTAGCCAGCAAAAAGATGCTGATTCAGGAAGAATCAGTGCATTTCGTGAATGGGTACTGGCGAAAGCCGCCGCAGAACAGGAGAGTATTTCTGCATGAATCATGTGTTAATTGATGGTCCTGACCATGCTGAACATACCTTTATCTTTGCTCACGGTGCAGGGGCAGGAATGGAGCATGACTTTATGGAAGACGTTGCCAAACGTATTGCTGCGAATGGTGTTCGGGTTGTACGTTTTAATTTCCCGTATATGGTTAAGCGTACCGAAGACGGTAAGAAGCGACCGCCTGACCGCGCTCCAAAGCTCCTTGAAGCCTTTGAGGCGGTGATAGAAAACTATGCGTCGAAGAACACGGTGATTGGCGGAAAATCCATGGGAGGGCGTATGGCGAGTCATTTGTCTGCGTCTCCAGCAATAAAAGGAATAGCCTGCCTAGGTTTCCCTTTTCACCCGCCAGGTAAGCCTGAAAAAGACAAGGGTGAGCACTTGGCATCACTGACTATACCTACACTGATCCTCCAAGGAGAGCGAGACACTTTTGGTAACCGAAGTGAACTCGAAACTTATCCGCTGTCTGATTCAGTGACGTTAACCTTCATACCTGATGGTGACCACAGCTTTAAACCACGTAAAGCGTCTGGTCATACAGAATCAGAAAATCGCCAATTGGCAGCAGAAAATATCGTGGCTTTCATTCAAAAGGTGTGTGCATGACGGGAAGGAGAATTGCATCAATAGGGTGCCTCGTTGCAGGAATCGCCGTCGCGCTTGGAGCCTTTGCCGCACATGGACTAAAAGCGCAGTTAACACCCTATGAGCTCTCGATCGTAGAGAAAGGTGTTCAGTATCAATTTTGGCACGCGCTAGCACTTATTGGTTTAGGCCTTTGGTATCACGTGGTACCTAAGCGCAGTGTGGTTGTAGCATCTTGTTTTATCGCAATTGGTATTCTCTGTTTTAGTGGCAGTCTTTACGGTTTAGCACTGTCAGATTGGCGATGGTTATGGCCAATCACCCCATTAGGTGGAACCTGTTTTTTAATTGGCTGGGGGACAGCTGCGTGGTCTTTGTGGCGCAAAGCTTGAGTTAGTGGTGCTGCTTGACGATAATGGCGCGTTATTTTTACCAGGTAGATAAGGCCTCGCGTGAACCAGATTTTATTGTATTGCCGCCAAGGCTTTGAAAAAGAGTGTGCGGGTGAAATTCAGGACAAGGCAACGGAAGTCGAAGTGTATGGTTTTCCTCGCGTGGAAAAGAACACGGGCTACGTGCTGTTTGAGTGTTACCAGCAAGGCGATGCAGAAAAACTGCTTCAAAAATTGCCGTTAACGTCTCTGATTTTTGCGCGTCAGATGATTGCAGTTGTTGACTCGCTGAATGATCTAGATCCAGGTGATCGCATTTCACCTATTCTTGCGTTGGGCGGCGAGTTACCGAAATGTGGCGATATTCGCGTTGAAACGCCTGATACTGCCCAAGCGAAAGAGCTGTTAAAGTTCTGCCGTAAATTTACGGTGCCGTTGCGTCAAGCATTGCGTAAGCGTGGGGTTTTGCTGGCAAAAGAGAATGCAAAGCAACCTGTGCTGCACGTGTGCTTTACCGCACCGGGTTGTTGTTTTGTGGGCTTCTCACTCAGTAACAACAACTCACCGCATTACATGGGCATTCATCGTTTGAAGTTTCCACCTGAAGCACCAAGCCGTTCAACGCTGAAACTGGAAGAAGCGTTCCATGCCTTCATTCCACGCGAAGAGTGGGATGATCGTATAGCTCCAGGTATGAAAGCTGTGGACTTGGGTGCATGCCCTGGCGGATGGACCTATCAGCTGGTTAAGCGATCTATGTTTGTGCACTCGGTCGATAACGGCGCGATGGCAGAAAGCTTGATGGAAACGGGTCAGGTTAAACACCATGCCGTTGATGGCTTCAAGTTTGAGCCACCAAGAAAGAACATCACGTGGCTAGTGTGTGACATGATTGAAAAACCATATCGTGTGGCGCAATTGATGGGTGAGTGGCTAATTGCTGGTTGGGCAAAAGAGACCATTTTCAACTTGAAACTGCCAATGAACCGTCGCTATGAGCAGGTCAGAGATGATCTACAGAACCTGAAGAAATTTTTGATTGAGAATGGTGTTCGTTTTGAGATGCAAGCAAAGCATCTCTACCATGATCGTGAAGAAGTCACCGTTCACATTCGCGTGATTAAATAACAAAAAGGCAGCCATCTGGCTGCCTTTTTTTCGTCACTTGTCCCGTTAGACATCCGGCGTGAAGCGAATGTCTTGCAGGTTAAACCCTAACGTGATATCGGTTTTCAATGTGGCAACCTGTTTACATTTCAGTGCCAGTTCTTGGTTGCCGTCTAATTTTTTCATCCACTTAGGTTCAATGTCTTCTGCGGAAAACAGCTGTTCTAACGTGCCATAACGTTGCAACAACGTGGCTGCAGTTTTAGGGCCGATACCTGGAACGCCAGACACACCGCTTGAACTGATACCGACCAGTCCCCAATAGTCAGTGAGCTGAGAGGCAAGCACTGAAAACTCCTTTTCAATAAAAGGGGTGTCTAGCCAGCGCTGCTGAAAATAGTCGCGTATCCGAATCGTTGGGTGGAGTAGTTGGCAATAGCCTTTGTCGGTCGAGATAATCGTGACTTGCCCATTATGACTGGCGACTTTCATGGCGAGCGTCGCAATCATGTCATCAGCTTCATCCCCGGAAGACAAGAGAGAATCAATTCCCATGTTCCAGAAGGCATCTTGAATCTTGTCTAGACCCTGCTGTAGAGCCTCAGGCATTGGCTTTCGGCCTTGTTTGTACTCTGGTACTAAATCCGCTCGCCAGCCTCTGTCTTGCTCTGCATGGTCGAAAACAGCCACCATGTGAGAAGGATCTGCTTCTTTAATTATTTTATTAAGTGCACGGCAACAGACTTGGGCGGTACCTGGGATATCATCGGGGTTAGGTTGTGCAGCATGGACGCGGCGGATGAGGTTCATGGCATCGATGATGACAAGGTGGATTGACATGGGTTACCCAAAAAGAATGGCCGGATACGGCCATTCTAATTTGTTGGAAGAGAAAAGAAAGCGTTATCGGCCGTTGGAGCCTTGTACGATTTCATAACAAGGCACGTACGCGGTACCCGGCAGTTTCATGCGTTGTTGCTCGACAAAGCCGCGTAAGAGTTTGTCCATTTTCTTCATCAGAACTGCGTCACCGTTTATCTTAAATGGCCCATGACGCTCAATTTCTCGAATACCTTCTTCTTTCACATTACCAGCCACAATGCCGGAAAATGCTTGACGAAGAGCTGACGCGAGAAGTTCAGTGCGTTGATTCATATGCAAGTCGAGGTTGGCCATATTCTCATGGGTCGGTTCGAAAGGAAGTTGAAACTCGGGCGCAATTTTGAGCGACCAGTTGAACGAGTATGCGTCGCCCGTGGACTGACGGTGCGCTTTAACTGCGGGCATCGCTTGTTTGATAATGCGCGCAGCTTTCGCGGGGTCACCAATCACAATCTCGTAGTATTTTGTGGCCTCTTCACCCAATACATCACGAATAAACTCATCAATGACGCGGAAGTAATTGGCACTTTCTTTAGGGCCTGTAAGCACAACAGGCATAGGTTGTCCGGCATTGTCAGGATGCATCAAAATCCCCAACAGATATAAGAGTTCTTCTGCGGTACCTGCGCCGCCAGGGAAGATAATGATTGCGTGCCCCATGCGTACGAACGCCTCAAGACGTTTCTCGATGTCCGGCATGATTACCAACTCATTCACGATCGGATTTGGGGGTTCGGCGGCAATTATTGAAGGCTCGGTTAACCCCAAAAAACGTCCATCTTTCACGCGCTGTTTTGCATGACCAATGGCGGCACCTTTCATTGGTCCTTCCATTGCACCTGGCCCGCAACCAGTACAAACATTTAGTTCGCGCAAGCCAAGTTCATTACCCACTTCACGAGTGTATTGATACTCAATGGCATTGATGGAGTGCCCACCCCAACAAACTACCAAGTTAGGGTCTTTACCCGGCACCAAGGCTTTGGCGTTACGTAAAATATCGAAAATCAGGTTGGTGATATGACTTGAGTTGGTCAGGTTGAACACTTTTGCATGTTCGAGCTGTACGTTGACATGCACAATATCTCGAAGCACGGAGAACATGTGCTCTTGTATGCCGCGAATAATGCGCCCGTCGACAAAGGCGTGATCGGGCGGGTTTATCAATTCGAGTTTTACCCCTCGCTCACGGCGCATTACCCGGATATCAAAAGTTTTGTATTGTTCTAGCAGTTCTTTTGAGCTGTCTGTGTGGCTGCCAGAGTTCAATACGGCGAGTGAACAATTACGGTAGAGGCGATATAAATCGCTTTTGGCCGTATCTTTGAGTCTGTCGACTTCCAATTGAGAGAGAAGATCCATGGCCCCGACTGGGCTGATATGCGTGATCATAGTCACCTCCTGTGCAGGAAAACACACTAAGGAAAGAGAGAGGCGTTCTTAGGACACCATTTCGTTTTTCGGTTGTTTTTGTTGTTGGCTGGGGCATCCCCAGAAAAAACAGTGTGTTAATTAAACATACACACTGAGATAGGGTTTAGCCAATTATTCAACCAAAAAAGAGAATGCTGTAAGGTAAACGAAACGGAAGGCTAGTCATTCAGTCATAGGGTTCGGGTATTGGAATTCGTCACTGAACAAGCCGGTTATTGAGCCCAAACGAGTTTGTTTCTACCATTGTGCTTGGCGTTGTAGAGCGCACTGTCTGCGCGCTCAAGAACGTCTACGGTGTGGTCTTTGTCCATAAACATGCTCGCACCGATTGAGACGGTAACAGTGAGGCGCTTATTCTTAAACTTAAACGGCAGTTTCGCGACGGTTTCGCGAATATTATCGAGGATCTCAGTGCGCACGTTTTCATCTGCGTCGGGCAACAATACCACAAACTCTTCACCACCAAAGCGTGCGATAAAATCGGTATCGCGCAAGCATTGGTGAATACTGCGCGCGACGACTTTCAAGACTTTGTCGCCAACGAGGTGACCGTATTGGTCATTGACTGATTTGAAGTGATCTATGTCTATCATCGCCAAACAGAACTGAGATTGATAGCGTAACCAGCAACGGTATTCGTGTTCTAACCTGTCATCCAGCGCGGCGCGGTTATACACCTTGGTTAACGGGTCTAACAATAGTTTACGTTCTTGATCACCCAAACGTCGGCGGTAATCCATTGTTTGGGTATAAAGCGCATCGAGTTTTTGTTCGTTATGTTGAAGCTGTTCGAGAAGCTGCTGCTCTCGCTCTTCCAGCTCTTTGTTTCGCGCAACGATGGAGGCGAGGTTGTCAGACACTTTGCTCAAATTCGGACGCAATGCTTCTAATGACTGGGCTTCATTTAGGTGGATCTGCATTTCATCGACAGACAATGCCAACTCTTCATTCAATGAAGTGCGTTGACCCGCAATAAGATGGGTCGCATCAATTGAGCGTCCGTTGTGACGTTGAAGGACTGACAGATCTTCATTGAGTTGGTTCAAAAATGTCTGTGAAGCTTTGCGTTCGTTTCGCGTCCCTTCAAGGATAAGTTGAACGGATTCTAACGTCAGTTCCAACAGTGTTTGTGCATCAGGGGAAAGCAGTAAACGGTTACGGATATCAAGTAATCGATCGCCGACTTCACCATCGAAATCGAGTTCTGTGACGAGGTGTTGCAGCTCGCCAGCTAACTGGTTGATGCGATCGATATTCAGCAGTTCTTTCGCGGTTAAGCCGTTTGATGGCAAAGAAAGAAGCTTTAGCGCTCGCTCATAAAGCTGAAGCAAGGCGACAATTTTTTCTGTATTGCCGTGTGACTCGGTCGCGGGACGTTGGATCAGATTTCGTAAGTCACGTTTTAATTGAGCAGGCAGACCCGGCAGACATTTTAGTGTTTCACCACTTTGCAGAAATTGATGTTCTAAAGCGTCTTTCGCTTTCTCTTGCGCATGAGTATGTTTGTTGACCATTCGCTCTACCAAAGCAAGTTGAGGAATCAATCTCCCTACATCTTCCTGGGCGTCAAGGTCTCGTTGGATCTGAGCCAGCTTTTGGTTGATGAGAGGTTCATCTTGCGCTTGTGAGGCAGCGATAAGACGTGAAATTAGCCTTTTCAGGATCGTCGCTTCGCGCCGCGATTTCAAAGCCAAATCACGGGCGACCAGCTGAGAATGCTGCAACTTTTCTGTCAGTGTGATGACATCTTCATCTGATGAGAAGTTGGACATAAAACGCGACTACATCTCCAAACCCAAACAGTGAAAATTCTCACTGGTAAAACGGGCTGCTAATTCCAAACGCTAAGGCGCAGCGTCTAGCTATAACGGTTTACTACTAGTTTTATCAATTGATTAGCGTCAGTTTTTATCAGAATCGTGAACCGTCTGCCAGTTAATTCCGCCTGTTGCTGAAGTTTTAACCTTTATCAGTCCTGAATTAATTCCATCGAGACAAGCTTGGCGAACATTGGTGTTGGCGAAACATGCAGCAGGTGTTGATTCGATCGCGGTTAAATAGACCCATTGGCTTGTTTCTTCGGCCTTGCAAGCTTGTCTAGCTGCACTGGTGGCCATTAACAGAATATCGATGAGCTCTTTATCATTAATTGAGGTAAAGGCGCGAGGTAGGAATGGATAGTCTGCCATCCCAATCCGAAGGCGGTCGTCGACATCGGAGAGGTTATATTCGTTGATAAAGCCATCCACCATGGCCTGAATTTTCGTTGCCATTGCATCGGGCGTATCTGGGGAGCTGGCGTGGTGCTCGATATAGATAAACATGGCATCAGAAAAGTGATAAAGGCGCGCAGGCTCTTGCGTATGCACCTTGAGGTAATTACCCAAATCTCGCTCGAGTTCGAGACCTTTCAGATAGCCATGCTGCAAGTAGGCGACTTTAAGAAATGGCACTTCAAACATCGCAAAGCTGAGCTTGTCACTTAATGGCTCATGGATCATTTCCCCTAGGTACCACTGTTCGAGTTGGGCACTGCTTTTCGCTAAGGAGTTTGATAATCGATCGTTGAGCATACGCAGGTTGCGTAAGCCACTTCTTGGATGGGTATAGAGTTCTTCACGTAAATCTTCAAGCTGAGATTGTCGTGCGTTAGCGGTGCGATGACGTAACACAAGAATCAGTAAAATGATGCAGAGGCTGCCTAGAAGGAAGAGATTGATTTTCTTCTGCTCTACGATGTCTTGGGTATCCAAAACCTGTTTTTTCTGCATGTCTTCAATTTGCAGCTGCCTTTCGATGACACGTTGACGGTGCTTGAAAGATTCTGCTTCTTGGATCTGACGTCGGCTTTCATTGCGTTGGTTGAGTAAATCGAACCGACGTTGAACCTGAAGTGCTTCTTGAAAAAGCCCTTGTTGTTCATAGGCCTTTGATAATCGAGGCAAGCATTCAAGCATCAGCGCACGATTCTTCAAGGTTTCGGCACCTTGAAGGGCAGCTTTGAGTGATTGCAGTGCGACTTCATTGTTGTCTGTCCGCAAAGCCAGCTCGCCTTTCAGGATTAATGCACGTGTGAGGGGCTCAATGAGCTCGGCATTTTTTGAAATACTGATGGCATTGTCGACATATTGTTCTGCTTGGTTAAATCGAAGCAATTTTAAATAGGTATCGGCAATGGCAATTTTGATATTGGCAATTTTGGGGGCGCGAGCGAGGGTGCTCTCGATATCCAATGCGTTGAAATAATGCACCAACGCAAAATTGTATCGACTTTGCTTGCTGTATATATCCGCCAGCAGCGTCTGCGTTTGTGACAAACCACGGCTTAAGTCGAAATGCTCGTAAAACTCCGCAGCTTGGTTGGCATGTTGAAGTGCCTTATCCAGCACGCCTTGCTGACGGTAGAGTTTTGTCAATGAAACGTTCGAGCTGGCAATTTCAGGTGTAAGGTCATTCTCGCTTGCCAACCAGTAGGCACTTAACAGTTCAGCGAGCGCGCGTTCATAGGATTGCTTTTGTAAAAAGTAATTACCCAATGCAATTTGATAGCGTACTTTTTGCTGGACGTCTGGTTTATCACCGAGCTCACGATAAGCGAGGTCGAATTGATCAAGCGTTGCTTTTTCGCTGCTTGATTTCGACACAATAATCGCTTTTAGTAAGGCAGCCTCAAAAGCTAGGTAGTCCAAACTCTTGCTACGCGTTTCGCCTTTTGGAGGCAACTCTGAAAACAGGATATTGAGTTTTTGTTCGGCAGCGGCAGCGTTTTTATCTAGGTGATAAAACAGGGAAGCCTCAACGAATGCCAGCTCTAATGACATGTGTGACAGGTCATTTTCTTGCACCATTTCTCTTGCGCTATAAAGCGCATTCCAAGCCGCATCGTGATTCCCAATCACACTGTTTGCCTTTGCTAAGACGATATAGGCGTGCACGGTATTCATTGGCGAGCGAATGGAACGATCGGCCTCACTATTCGTATGAATCCTGTTTGTCGTGTCAGCCAATCGACGTTGGACTAAAAATCGCTCTGCAATTTCGATTGATTTCTCCGGTGTGGTGGAGATCATCGTCTCTGCATCAGAGAGTATTGGCGTGGAATAAATCTTCGCGCTGGCCTGAGAGGTCAGCAACAAAGAAATAAGGCAGATTGCCGCAGGAAGTAAGCGCATGGTTCCCGTTAAAATAAAAATCAAGCCGGCTCTATTGGCCGGCTATTGAACTTACTGGCGAGCCAGACGATTGTTTTCACTTGGTGTTTTACCCATATTTGTACGGTATGGGTTAATGTCCAAACCGCCACGGCGGGTATAGCGGGCATATACGGTCAGCAGCTCTGGCTGGCAGTATTTCATGAGGTCAGTGAAAATACGCTCGACACATTGCTCATGAAATTCATTGTGTCGGCGGAAAGACACAATGTAGCGCAGCAGTTTTTCACGATTAATACGTTTGCCTTTATAGGAAATGCGCACTGAACCCCAGTCCGGTTGGCTAGTAATAAGGCAATTTGATTTCAGAAGATTGCTGTTAAGTGTTTCGGTGACCACGGGGCCATCAGCTGCATCTTGAAGCAAAGACGCATCGAACTCATAGTTGTCGACTTCGATATCTTGCTCATCAATATTTTCACCGCCAAACGCAACAACAGAGGCATTGCTGAATTCTTCAAGCGGAAGAATGGTGACATCGACATCCGCGCCTGCGCATGCAGACAGATCTTTTGCCAAGGTATCAACCACTTCTTGCCAGCTTTCAAATTTGGTTTGATTGAAACTGTTCAGGTAAAGCTTGAACGATTTAGATTCAATCAGGTTTGGACTGGTTGCAGGTAAACGCACTTCGCCAATCGCAACTTGTGGCAGGCCTTTCGCATTCAGCCATGACAGTTCGTAGAGCGTCCAAATGTCGTACCCTGTAAAAGGCAGTGAATCTCCTAGGTCTAGGTCATCACGGTTAAGGCTTCGAGGTACAGGTTGCAGCAGTTCAGGTGCATAGTGTTCCTGATAGTCCGTTTTCTGACCTAACGTTAGGCCAGCAAGTTCTTTTGCATCTTGATATTTGCTCATACGGTTTTGCCACGGATCGATTAGAATGCGCAAAGTTTACTGAATCTTGAGGAATCTTGCTAATGAATCACTCTGTCACTACTGCGCTTTGGTCGTTCAGCGAGCGCTTTGTCGAAGCTTGGCAATCACAACATGGCTCAATGCCTCAAAGTGATGCGTATTTAGAGCTCGCATCGCCTTGTGTTGTGCAAGAGACAGATGACGTGGTGATTTGGAAGCCTGTGGCGCGCGACGAACTCGCGGATTTCTCCAATGTTGAAGACGGCATTGGAATCCAGTTACATGATGACATTAAAGCGTTCTATGCCGGGCAGTATTGTGGTGATATGACCGCATGCTTCGAGGGATTGAACATTGAGTTAATCCAAGTGTGGAGTGATGAGGATCTACCTCGTCTACAGGAAAATATCTTGGGTCACCTGCTTATGCAGAAACGATTGAAGCAAAATCCAACCGTTTTTATTGCGTCTACTTATGACGAGCTTGATGTGGTTTCTATTTGTAATGTGAGTGGAGAAGTACTCAAAGAGCGCATAGGTACTAAGCAGCGGCAGGTACTGGCTGATAGCGTTGAGCAATTTCTTTCTCAGTTGAGCCCAGAGGTGTAAGTCAGTATGTACGTCGTCGAACTTACGTTTGAATGTTTTGATAACACGACAATTTCTGCAGTAGATCGTGCCGTGAACGGTTTGATGGATGCGTTGCGTTACAATGGCCAGGTGTTAGGTCGCGAATTCCCAATGGTGATGGGAGATGGCCAGTTCCATGTTCGCGCGGTGTGTCCGGAGAAAGATAGCCTCAGTGCCAAGTACAACAGTCCTCAAGTCAATGGAAAGCTGCGTCAGTTGTCGGACGCGTGTTTGCTCTCACCAAAAGTAAAAGTGCTGGGTCGAGACATCAACTCTGAAGAAAGTGCTGCCGATGAAGCGCGCTCTTGGCAAGTGTTGTACACCACGTATGTACATACATGTTCGCCGCTCCGATGCGGAGAAACGTTGCTTCCTATACCACTGTATCGCATACCAGCGACCTTCAATGGTGATCACAAGGCCGAAGTTAAATGGCAAACGGAATGGCAAGCGTGTGATGAGATTCAAATGGCGGGGGCATTCAAAGCTGAACATGCTGCCTTGGCAGAAATTCAAGATGCTGACAGCCTGTTATTTAGAAAAGGCTGGGATATTCGTGGTCGCATCGAATATTTGACGCAGGTGCCGACGTATTACTACCAATACCGTGTAGGTGGCGAAGGTTTAGCGTCAGAGTTGGCTAGAAAATGCCCGAAATGTGGCGGTGAATGGTTGCAGGAAGAGCCAATCCACGATGTGTTCCATTTCAAATGCGATGATTGCCGAATCGTCTCTAATCTTTCCTGGGACTTTCAATAATGTGCTGCAGCCGATCTACGATCGGCTGCAATCATGTCAATTTAGGCGTTTTTCAAGCGCATTCAATCGCTCAGTTAGGGTGCTGACCTGCTTCTCTAGCTCAGCAATACGCGTTTCTGCATCCAAAGGCGCGTCTACTTTTTCCACTTTCGGTACGGTGCCATTTTTCTTCCAACGCTGGAGTGCGCTGATGATCAGAGGCATAGGAATAGGGGATGTCAGGCGGCTTTTAATCAAAGCAATGCTGGGTTCTTTACCGTCAGAGACTAAAGAGTTAATGGCCTCTTGAAGTTGTGGGGTGAAATCTGTGCTCACGTTTCTTCCTTAATGCAACGTAATGAGGTATTGCCTCTTCTTTGTGCCAAGGATGACACGGGACTTAGGATTTTCGCAACAAGGTATCCAGCATATCGATTTGCTCAACCCAATCAGCGTCTTGTAGCTTCGCTTCTGTCAAAAACTGCTTTTGGCTGACAGACCAAAAGGAAGCCTGTGTTAGATCATCTCCGTCTTCTAACGCATGCGTGTCGATAAACGTATCGATCGATGACTTGTCCGATGGCAGACCAAGCTGTTGAAAAAGGCTTTCAAGATTGTGATTGAATACTTCCATTGGTATACCTCACTGGATGTGTTTTCTCAGTATAGATGGACTCAGGGCAATTTCGTCATCAAAGCGTGTAAGAGATCGCTTACAAGTGGGTAGGAATTTCCATCTTTGATCGTGGGGAATTGTCTTTTTACATTTACCAATCTGATTATTAATCAATGACTTATGACATTCGGTGTTGTTCCAGTGAGAAACTGTGAGTTTGATCGACTGTGGGTGGGTTGTTTAACCCTCTCTTTCACGTAATCTGTTTCTTGTCGACAGGATATCGGCACATGGAACAGGATACGGAAAGGAAACCAAACGCCAGGATGGCAGGTAACAACGGACCCGTTACCATCAAGGACTGACGTATCAAGGACGAAAGGAATTTGCAGTAAACGGGATGTTTGCTGGTCAGGAAGACACAACGGACTCGTCTAAGGACAGATGGCAGGAACACCTTCAGGAAGAAGGCAGGACGTACTCAGGATGAGTAAGAGTCGAAACATGATGCTTCGACGGGTCAAGGTAAGACTAAAGGACACCTCCAGGACGGAGAGTTAAGGACACCGCTGACGGAATCAGCCACTAATCAGGGAAATGATGCAGGGAGCACATTTCGTAGCAGGACAGCTGCAAGTAAGACCATAAGGGCACGACGAACGTCGTGCCCGTTCTTTTTTGGCTTAAGCCATTTACTCCACCGTTCACAACTCCTCGCTATAAATTACTCTAACTCATCAACAGTTTGATGTGTTTTTATCCTATCGTTATCCCACTTACAGCCAGATATTCTTTTTCTCTCGATACTAAGTCATCCAATGGAAAATATTGTGTCGTGACGATGACTCACGTCTTTGTGAGATATCTCTTACACGGGCGTGGGATTCTTCTGATTTATATAGTGATTTTTGGAAGCGTTACATTTAAAAACGCTTTATTTTCATTGCGTTATAGTTTTCTCTAAATGATGCATTCCAAAGTGTGAAGTTGATCACCTGCAGGTTGGTTGTTTTGAAATATGGTTCGCGTAATCTTTGCGGTGTCGGAAGGAACTGACAAACGGAACAGGAACTAACACCACGGACTTTGGTCGCTCAGGATGAGCAGGTAATGCAAGGAATGTGTTACCAGCAAGGAATGCGGAATTAGGGATACGGATGGAACCGTAGCAGTAAATAGGATGTTTACTGGTCAGGACGACACTTAGGACAACCCAGGATGGGGGCTTAAGGAATCACTTCAGGATGAAGTAACGGACACCCTCAGGAAGAGGATGAGAGTCGAGACAGGATGACTCGATGGGTCAAGGCAAGACCGAAGGACACCTCCAGGAAGGAGAGATAAGGATAGTGCTGAAGGAATCAGCCACTGATCAAGGAATGATGCAGGGAGCACATTCGTAGCCGGATAGCTGCAAGTAAGACCTTAGGGCGCGACGAAAGTCGCGCCCGTTCTTCTTTCTGGCACCCAGAAAAAGAACGTTTCAACGCAATAGTCACCCAACACTTCTGCGAGGTGATGCTCGTGCTAGGGCTCCTGGACAGGATACGCTGGCATGTAGACTTCTTGAATGCGTTTTCCCTTCATTACCGCATAGCCTTGGTAGCAATCTAACCCATTAACTGAAAACTCAAAGTAATAGCGGGTCTGAATATTCAGAGGTCCTTTTGGCCAACCAAATGAATGGCTGCCGCGTGCAATAGAGAGCAGTTGAACATCAACTTGCTGACATCGACGCTGGATATGTTGTCTGGCAATCTCTGTCTGGCTCCGCTGTTGCCAGAATAAGGCTCCGATTGCGGTAATGGCGACAATCCAAAAAAGATCGGTGATCATGATTGTCTGACCGATTGTTGGAGTTGTTTAACAGCATCCATTAATGCTGTTGATGCACTGCCGTGTAAAAGCGAGAGTACTTGCGGGCGCAAGCTCGGGATCATCACAAGATCGGCAACCATCTGCTGAAAGAACATTTGATCTTTTTGATCTGCAACCGCAATCAAAAAACGGTCAAGTAAGGCATCGTCATTCAATGCCGTCCAACAGCGTCCAGCAATCGCAATCAGCATTTCTTTATGTTGCAAAGCGGTCTCTTCGAGCACAAGCGATACCATGCTTTGTAATCGTGCTAAGTCAGCTCCAGACAGTGCTCGTAGATAGGCAGTCAGCATAAAAAGGTCAACGTCTTGACTGCTGAGCATTGCCTTCATTTCGTCTTCTAACCGATCAGCAATGGAAGACGGAATATCACAGTGTTCCAAGCATCCCAGCAGTGCGTAACGTGGTGTCTCGGGCATGTGTTTGAGAGATTTACGAACCCGTGTGGTGTTGTTATGGTCATTCATACGTGCGCAGATATCTGCAATGCCTTGCAGCCCAACCCCTTGCCACTCGGACCAATTCAACTCACCGGAAAGATAGTGTTGCGTGTGGTCGTAATATTGGCTGGCGGGTTGCCCCAGTTTTGCGGTGAGAAAGGCATGGAACATCGCCTTTTTGTCATCTTGCGGGTTGTAGGTATATGGGTTGTTTGCCAGCTTTTCTTTTTCTTCATCCGTTGGGGTTTTATCTAAGCTTGCTCCCATCGCTTGCGCAACATATTGAATAAAGTCACCAAGTGCAGCTTGCTTTAACAAACCACGTTCATCCAATGGCATTTTCAAAAACCATACCCAAGGCGATTGCCCCTCTGGCCAAAATGCAATGCCAAACTGCGCATGTTGCTGGATAGGGTAGGGATATGCCACTCGGTTTTCTTCGATGGCCACAAAGTCCCTTTGATTGACCTCTGTCACGCGACGACTGAGGTCGTAGACGACATAGTCACACTTGGCTTGCTCGAAGATGGCATGAAGAGAAAGCGAATTTTCCATATTACTTCTAATGTTGTTGCCAGTAAGTGGCAGTGAGTGAAAGTGGGTCAGTGTACTTGGATTTTCAAACGACCTGAAATTCTGCATGTTCAGTGTGTTTGTATATTGGTCACGAGTGTTTTCACTGACCTCGCTGTTTTTTGATATGCTTGCGCGGAATCTGATTTTCAACCCATACAGCGAAAGAAGAGAGTAATTTCATGAGCCAACACCAAAAAGTCGGTGCTTTGCTGCTTCAGCTTAGAGAGACGCTAGTGCAACACGGCCATTGGCAAAGTCAGGCACCTTCTGATGAAAAGCTCGCGAGCTCAGAGCCTTTTGCTGTAGATACCTTGTCGTGCACTGAATGGCTGCAATGGATATTCATCCCTAAGATGCAGTTTTTAGTCGACCATCATTTCCCTCTGCCTGACGCTTTCAATATCTCTCCTTATGTTGATGAAGCATTGAAAGGCGCAAACGGCCATTTAGAAATTACACAGGTAACAATGACCCTTGATGCCTTGATGCCTTGTTCAGCAGTGATAGTCAGTAAATACCATGCAAATTGAACTTGAAATTGTCTACCGCGATGAATGGCTCATTGCGGTGAATAAGCCTTCTGGCATGTTGGTCCACCGTTCATGGCTGGACAAAGGCGAAACCCGCTTTGTCATGCAGACATTACGTGATCAGATTGGACAGCACGTTTTTCCGCTTCATCGTTTAGACCGACCAACGTCGGGCGTCTTGTTGTTCGCGCTATCGTCTGAGATGGCGGCGGAAATGATGCCCAAATTCGCCGGACGTGACATTCACAAGACCTACCACGCGGTGGTGCGGGGATGGATACAAGATGGGGCGACGCTTGATTATCCGTTGAAGGAAGAGCTCGATAAAATCGCAGATAAAAAAGCGACGAAAGAACCGGAAGCGAAAGAAGCGATTACCGAATACATGCCTATTGCGCACGGTGAATTGCCAATCGCAATGGGGCGTTACCAAAGCTGTCGCTATACGCTGGTGGAAATGAAACCTCGCACCGGACGCAAGCACCAATTACGCCGACATATGCACCATCTGAGCCACCATATTGTGGGTGATGTGAACCATGGTGATGGCAGGCATAATCGCCTATTTAGGCAAGAGTTTGATTGCCACCAATTGCTTCTTCATGCCTCACGTACTGAGTTTACGCACCCAGTGACCAATGAAAAAGTGGTAGTTGAAGCTAGCGTTGACCCGGTATGGCGACGCGTGTTGGATGGCTTGGGTTGGCAAGATCAGCTTTAAGTGATCACAAATAAAAAAACCGCCAAATTGGCGGTTTTTTTTATTTGGAAACGATTTACAGTTTTTCCAGATCCGTCTCGATCTCGGCGATCTTGCTGGCGACCACTTTTTCTAAATGTCGTAGATCACGCAGAATCTTTTTCTTCACATCCTGTTCTGATTGGTCTCGACGGACAATTTTATCCAATTCATCCACAACCAGAGATAAACTACGATTAATTTCGGTGACTTCTCTGAAGCGGCCACTGCCGCTGTCAACGACGACATTCTTGCGTTGACGTGGGTATTTGAATTTTACGCTTTTGGCAAACAGTTCGCCTTTGGCTTTGTGAAAGTATATTTTCAGTGTGTCTGAATTCGCTTCCTGACGAAGGGTGTAGCGCTCAATGTTTTCTGGTTTTTCGATACCGATGTTTTTCAGATTCTGATACATAACTACCTCTCTTCGTCCACTCAGACCATGGTTTCAACTACTTACTGTTCACTTTAGCAGCACCAGCCGCTCACCCCCAATACCTAGAATGATCAAAGTCTGAGACTTGTGGAGGAGATCGACAGATATCCTAATTTACATTACAAGGCTAGTTGCATATTCCACTAATTGGGGTCATTCAAGGCATCAAATAGTGCTTCTTTTAATGCTTGCTGAGCTTCGTCACTTAATGCTTGGCGTTCACCATCGGTCACAATGAAAAAGTCTTCTGCTCGCTCCCCGATGGTGGTTATCTTTGCCGCTTGAAGAGAGACGCCTTGCTGGGCGAATGCCGCACCGACACGAGCCAAAAGACCGGGCTTGTCGAGGGCAACGAGTTCCAACAAGGTACGACGGCCTGTTCGAGTGGGTAAGAAAGTCACCTGTGTTTTTACGTTAAATGCCATTAGCTTTCGTGGTGCGCGTCTTACTGGAATGGTGATTTTTCCATCCTGCATAAGTGCATGCTGAACACCGTCTCGAATGGCATCGTGTCTATCTGATTGAATCGCCTCATTGTTGGCATCAAGTACCATAAAGGTATCAAGCGTAAAGCCGTCTTTGCTTGTCATGATTTGTGCGTCGTGAACACTCAGGTTTTTCTTATCCAGAGCTGCAACCACGCGAGCGAAAAGGCTAGGTTTGTCTTCACTGTAGACAAATATCTCGGTGCCACCTCGTGTGGCATTTTTACTCACAAGGACAAGTGGTTCCACACCATCATGATTCAGTATATGTTCGCTGTGCCATGCAATTTGCTTGTGTGTATGTCGAAGGAAATAGTCGGCTTTAAAGCGTTGCCATACCAGCTCAATATCGCGCGGTGCAAAGCCATGCTTACGTAGAATAGCAGCGGCTAAGTGTTGGTTGTGGCGAATACGTTCTCGAACATCTGGTGGATTCTCTAAACCGCGGCGCAACGCTTTTTGGGTCGAATAATAAAGCTCAGCGAGCAAGGTGCGTTTCCAACTGTTCCAAAGTTCTGGGTTGGTGGCGTTAATGTCAGCGACGGTTAGGCATATGAGGTAATCCAACCGCTCTTCATCTCGAACTTTTTGGGCAAATTCAGTGATGACTTCGGGGTCATAAATATCACGGCGCTGCGCAGTCACTGACATCAGTAAGTGGTTACCTACCAGCCAACTGACAAGGTTGGCTTCTGGGCGTGAAAACCCGTGATCTATACAAAAAGCATACGCCTCTTTGGCACCAATTTCGGAGTGGTCACCGCCGCGACCTTTACCTATGTCGTGGAATATCGCAGCCAGTAAAAGAAGTTCTGGTTTAGCCAGGCGCGGCAATACGTCACAGCAAATAGGGTGTTTATCGCGATTTTCTTCCTGCGCAAAACGGTTGATGTGTTTCAGCAGACGGACTGTATGTTCATCAACGGTATAGGCATGAAATAAATCAAACTGCATCTGACCGACAATTTGGCTCCACTGTGGCAAGTAAGCCGAAAGCACACCGTGTTTGTGCATGAGCGAGAATGCTTTGTGTAAGGCATTGGGATGGCGAGCTAGTGCTATGAACTTGTCTTTAGCCTCAGGAATGTCACAAAGGAAACGGCTCAATCTACGACGGGCTGTGCGAAGTTGGCGTAAGGTAGGCGCAGAGATTGATTCAATCGATTTGTCATTGGCGATATGCAAAAACATATCAATGATCGTATCTGGGCGAGCTTGAAATAGGGCTGGTTTTCGCGCTTCAATTTGACGACCTTTGCGCTGGAAGTCATCGCTCAGTATTTCTATTTTCTTATTGTCCGGTTCGTCATTGATTTCCAATTCGAACAAACGAATGAGCATTTTGTTGAGTTCAGATACCCGCCCTAATGTACGGTAGAAATCCTTCATCATGAGCTCGATACCACGATTTCCTTCTCCGTGATAGCCAAGCGTTTCAGCCACTGACGGTTGGTGAGAGAATGTTAGGCGGTTGTCGTAGCGGCGAAGTTCTAAGTGCAAGGCAAAGCGGATACGCCAAAGAACAGTTTGGCATTCGTCGAGCTCTCGAAATTCAGCATCTGTCAGGAAGCCATATTTGCTCATTTCTCGAAGGCTGGTGGCACCGAAGTGGCGTCGGGCAATCCAACTCAATGTGTGAATGTCACGAAGGCCACCAGGACTGGATTTGATGTCAGGTTCAAGGTTGTACGCTGTGTCATGGTAGCGAGCATGCCTGTCTACTTGCTCTTTCACTTTCGCTTTGAAAAAACGCTCGCTCGGCCAGAAATGTTCGGAATGAACGCGATTTTTTAAGTCGTGATAGATGCGCTCACTACCACAGAGTAATCGTGCTTCTTGAAGGTTGGTTGCTACCGTTAAATCGTCTAGACCCACATCCATGCACTCTGCCAAGGTGCGCACGCTGTGCCCGACTTCTAGCTTTAAATCCCATAAGAGTGTGACAAATTCACTGATGCGTTCTTGATACTGCTTGTCGATCCGACCTTCGCTAAGGATCAATAAGTCAATGTCAGATAATGGGTGCAGCTCACGACGTCCGTAGCCCCCTACTGCAATCAATGACAGGTTAGGGTGATGGTCGAAGCCATAATGTAGCCAAAGTCGCGCGAGCAGTGCGTCCATAAAGTCTGAACGTGCATAAACGAGATCATTGACGGAACCGTGGTTGAGAAATGCCGCTTTTTGCTGCTCGCCGAAAAGTGCCAGCTGGTGTTTGAGGGTTTGTAGTTCCAACTGATCTGCAGTCAGGTCTTCTGGGGAGAGCAAAACGTCGTTCATCGTCTTCCTTGTCGTACAATTTAAAAAAAGTCGGCACCGAGGCCGACTTTAGTTGTTTTTAGCGTGTTAAGCGTTGTTCAAAATTCGAGGCAGCGACTCGTCGCTTCGCAGGGTCAGAATTTCACAACCGTTGTCGGTAACGACAATGGTGTGTTCCCACTGCGCCGATTTCTTCCCATCGATGGTATAAACTGTCCAGCCATCATCTTCATCTAGAACAGTGCCGAATTTACCAGCGTTGATCATAGGTTCAATGGTGAAGCACATACCCGGTTTCATTACCGTGCGGTCACTGTTTTTGTAGTGAACCACTTGCGGTTCTTCATGAAACTCTGCACCGATACCGTGGCCACAGTAGTCTTTTACAATGGAGTAGCGGCGAGGGCGGTTTTTGATGAATTTTTGGATTTCCGTGCCCAAATCACCAATGCGCGCACCTGGTTTTACTTTTTTCAGTGCTTGGTAAAGGCTTTCTTGAGCAACATGGCAAAGGGCTTTGTCTTCTGCTGACACTTCACCTACCAAGAACATTTTTGAGGTATCGCCGTGGTAACCATCTTTAATCACGGTGATATCAATGTTCACGATGTCGCCATCTTTCAGTACATCGCCTTCACATGGAATGCCGTGACATACAATGTG
Organism: Enterovibrio qingdaonensis; assembly: GCF_028683135.1. GTDB lineage: Bacteria > Pseudomonadota > Gammaproteobacteria > Enterobacterales > Vibrionaceae > Enterovibrio > Enterovibrio qingdaonensis. The sequence goes on along the minus strand of NZ_JAJUBB010000023.1, from coordinate 26,865 downwards.
GTTGATTGATGTACAAATTGACTTAGGGAAACCATGGTAATTTAGCGGTGCTGGGATCGCTTCTTGGGTTTCCGTGATGTACTTGTGGCAGATGTCGTCCAGCTCTTTGGTGGTCACGCCAGCTTTGACGTGAGGCTCAATCATTTCCAATACGTCGGCTGCAAGGCGACCGGCTACACGCATTTTTTCAATTTCTTCAGCCGTTTTTATTTTGGCGCTCATTGCTTTCTCTCGGTTAGCTCCCTCGTCATTGATAGTTATCTCAACGAGGAAATGTATGACTGCATTTAATACATATTATCAATCGCATCGCCATGTGGGAACCGTGAGAGAGAAAGAGGCTACTTTTTTCTACTGGATTCAGAGGTGGTTTTCATGGTATAAAGCGCGCCGAAATACGCCTTCATGGTTAATCTTGAAAACAGGTTCTATGATGACGGTTTCACTAAAGACTATTTAATTAACTCACACACGTATCGACACATGCGCCGGGGTGCCCTTAAGGGTCGGCAGTATGGGATATGTGGAGGCCTAACCCCAAGAGGATGTAAAATGGCTACTGTTTCAATGCGCGACATGCTTAAAGCTGGTGTTCACTTCGGTCACCAAACTCGTTACTGGAACCCTAAGATGAAACCTTTCATCTTCGGTGCACGTAACAAGGTTCATATCATCAACCTAGAAAAAACTGTACCAATGTTCAACGACGTACTGGCTGAGCTGACCAAAGTTGGTGAGCGTAAAGGTAAAGTACTTTTCGTTGGTACTAAGCGTGCCGCTAGCGAATCTGTAAAAGCAGCTGCAGAAAGCTGTGATCAGTACTACGTGAACAACCGTTGGTTGGGCGGTATGCTGACTAACTGGAAAACTGTTCGCCAGTCAATCAAACGTCTGAAAGATCTAGAAGTTCAATCTACTGACGGTACTTTCGAGAAGCTGACTAAGAAAGAAGCTCTGATGCGTACTCGTGAGATGGAAAAACTAGAGAAATCTCTGGGCGGTATCAAGAACATGGGCGGTCTGCCAGACGCATTGTTCGTAATCGATGCTGATCACGAGCACATCGCGATCAAAGAAGCGAACAACCTGGGTATCCCAGTATACGCAGTAGTTGATACTAACTCTGATCCAGACGGCGTTGACTTCGTTATCCCAGGTAACGACGACGCAATCCGTGCTGTTCAACTGTACCTGAACGCTGCTGCTCTTTCTTACAAAGAAGGCCGTAGCCAGGACATCGTTGCTCAAGCAGAAGACGAGCTGGTTGAAGTAGCTGAGTAAGACAACTGCTCCTTATGAGCGTTCTTAGCCATCAGACTGTCATAGACAGCACTGTAAGCTAAGTAGGTTAGCAGGGGCCCAATATTGGCCCCTGATTTTTACCCTAATTGTTTCGAATCGAGGAATGAACAATGGCTGTTACCGCTGCCCTGGTAAAAGAACTGCGCGAACGCACTGGCGCAGGCATGATGGAATGTAAGAAAGCGCTGGTAGAAACTGACGGCGACATCGAGCTGGCAATTGAAAACATGCGTAAGTCTGGTGCTGCTAAAGCTGCTAAGAAAGCAGGTAACCTAGCTGCTGAAGGCGCAATCATCATCAAAGAAACTGATGGTGTTGCAGCTCTGGTAGAAGTTAACTGCCAAACTGACTTCGTAGCAAAAGACGGTAACTTCACTGCATTCGCAAACGAAGTTGCTGAAGCTGCTCTAGCGTCAAAAGCAACTGTTGAAGAACTGCAAGCGCAATTCGAAGAAGCGCGTGTTGCTCTGGTTGCTAAAATCGGTGAAAACATCTCTATCCGTCGCGTAGCATACGTTGAAGGTACAGCGATTGCTTCTTACCGTCACGGTGAGCGCATCGGTGTTGTTGTTGCTGGTGAAGGCGACGCAGAAACTCTGAAGCACATCGCAATGCACGTTGCTGCATCTCGTCCAGAGTACGTGAACCCATCTGATGTTCCGGCTGACGTAGTTGCTAAAGAGCGCGAAGTTCAAGTTGAAATCGCAATGAACGAAGGCAAGCCTAAAGAAATCGCTGAAAAGATGGTTGAAGGCCGCATGAAGAAGTTCACTGGCGAAGTTTCACTGACTGGCCAACCTTTCATCATGGAACCTAAGAAAACTGTAGGCGAAATCCTGAAAGAAAAAGGCGCGTCAGTATCTACTTTCATCCGCCTAGAAGTGGGTGAAGGTATTGAGAAAGCAGCAGGCATGAGCTTCGCTGAAGAAGTTGCAGCCGCTCAGAAAGGTTAATCCCTCTTTGAGAACCCAAAAGACCGCAGAACCCTGCGGTCTTTTTACAATCCCATCCGTAGAAGTAAGTGCCTAAAGGTAGTGAGCATGACTACAAATCCAAAACCAGCCTATCAACGAATTTTGTTAAAATTGAGCGGCGAAGCGCTCCAAGGAAAAGAAGGCTTCGGTATCGATCCAGCTGTACTTGATCGTATGGCGCAAGAAATCAAAGAACTGGTAGAACTTGGTGTTCAAGTTGGCCTGGTAATTGGTGGTGGTAACCTATTCCGCGGTGCAGGTCTTGCCGAAGCGGGTATGAACAGGGTTGTGGGCGACCACATGGGTATGCTGGCGACTGTGATGAACGGTCTGGCAATGCGTGATGCACTGCATCGTGCCTATGTGAACGCGCGGGTAATGTCGGCAATTCCTTTGAATGGCGTGTGTGACAGCTATAACTGGGCTGAAGCAATCAGCCAGCTGCGCAATGGCCGCGTGGTGATTTTCTCTGCGGGTACAGGTAACCCATTCTTCACCACTGACTCAGCAGCATGTCTGCGTGGCATCGAAATCGAGTCAGATATCGTGATTAAAGCAACGAAAGTTGATGGTGTGTTCACTGATGACCCAGCGAAGAACCCAGAAGCAGAGCTATACAGCCACCTGACTTACCAAGACGTTCTTGAAAAAGAACTGAAAGTGATGGACTTGGCAGCCTTCACTCTGGCTCGCGATCACAAGATGCCTATCCGTGTTTTCAACATGAATAAGCCGGGCGCGTTGCGCCGAGTTGTGATGGGTGAGCAAGAAGGCACACTAATTAATAACGGTTAATCAAAATTAGTGGCATAATTCCACTCGTTAGAAAAAAGAATCTTCAAGGATACTCTCGTGATCAATGAAATTAACGCAGATGCGAAAGATCGCATGCAAAAAAGCGTTGAAGCGCTGAAGAACACCTTAACTAAAATCCGTACTGGCCGTGCTCACCCTGCACTGCTGGATGGTCTATCTGTAGACTACTACGGCTCAGCGACTCCGCTTAAGCAACTGGCTTCAATCGTTGCAGAAGACGCACGTACACTGGCGATTACTGTATTCGACAAGTCAATCACTCAGGCTGTTGAAAAAGCGATCATGACCTCAAGCTTGGGTCTGAACCCTATGTCTGCAGGCACTGTTATTCGCGTACCATTGCCACCGTTGACTGAAGAGCGTCGTCGCGATTTGGTTAAAATCGTACGTGGTGAAGCTGAAGGTGGTCGTGTTGCAGTACGTAACATCCGTCGTGACGCGAACAGTGACCTTAAAGGTCTGTTGAAAGATAAAGAGATTTCTGAAGACGACGAGCGTCGTGGTCAAGACGATATCCAGAAGCTGACCGACGCGGCAGTAAAAGAAATTGACGCGATTCTTGATGCGAAAGAAAAAGAGTTGATGGAAGTATAATTCCGGCTACACTCTGATTCCATTGCCAAAGCGCTGTGCTAGCAGTACAGCGCTTTTTATTTGCGAAGGATAATGATGAGCTCCCAGTCTTCCTATCTAGAAATAGACACCAACCTTCTCCCTAAACATATTGCTGTCATCATGGACGGTAATGGTCGTTGGGCGAAAGCGCGCGGTAAAGCCCGAATGTTTGGGCACAAAGCCGGCGTTGACGCTGTCAGAAAAACAGTTTCCGCTGCGAACCGTCTTGGTATTAAAGTTCTTACACTTTTTGCGTTCAGTAGTGAAAATTGGCGTCGTCCCGAAGAAGAAGTCAGCTTGCTGATGGAGTTATTTGTCACCGTTTTGGGACGTGAAGTGAAACGTCTTCACAAAACTGGTGTGAAGCTCAAAGTTATTGGCGACACTACGCGATTCAGTAAATCGCTACAGGATAAGATTGCTTCAGCGGAAGCATTGACCGCAAACAATACAGGTTTAGTGTTGAATGTGGCCGCTAACTACGGTGGTCAATGGGATATACTGCAATCAGTTCAAACGCTGGCCCGTCAGATTGAACGTGGCGAACTGACACCTGAGCAATTGACTGAAGCTGATATAAGCGCACATTTAACAACTGCAAGCATGCCCAATGTTGATCTGATGATTCGCACCAGCGGAGAATGTCGAATCAGTAACTTTATGCTTTGGCAGGCTGCATATGCTGAGTTGTATTTTACCGACGAATTTTGGCCGGATTTTGATGAGGTCAGCCTCTCTGAAGCCATTGCTTGGTATGTAAGCCGCGAGCGACGTTTTGGTTGCACCGGTGAGCAAATCCAGGCCATGTTACAAGTAGAAAAATAGAGGGTCTCCTTTGCTGAAACAACGTGTACTAACGGCGTCTGTGCTAGCACCAATCGTTATCGCAGCGATATTCTTTTTGCCGTTACCCTTTTTTATTGTCGCCATCGCTGGCGTGACGCTTCTTGGTCATTGGGAATGGACCAAGTTTGTGGCGTCATCTTCGCGCTTCAAAGCGCTTGTTTTGCCTTCACTGATTTTACTGGCGTCACTCATTGGCCTCTGGCCCGTGACTCAATCAGGGTTAAATCTCTCTGGCATTAATGGCAGTTTACTGGCGTTAATTGGTGCAATTTGGTGGCTTGTTGCTACCGCGATGGTGCTGAAATACCCGAAAGCGACCTCGTGGTGGTCGAATAACGCGTTATTGCAGCAAATGTTTGGTGTGCTCACGCTCGTACCATTTCTTTGGAGTGTGTCGATTCTTAGGGCCTATGAGTACGACAACGCGCCATTTCTTGGTGCAAAAATGGTTCTCCTTGTTTGCTTGCTCGTTTGGTCTGCTGACACTGGCGCGTATTTCGCAGGTAAACGATTTGGCAAACGCAAAATGGCACCAGCAGTAAGCCCAAACAAAACAATGGAAGGTCTGATTGGCGGCTTAATCGCTTCAGTCGGTGTTACGCTCGTAGCAGCAAAGGGATTTTCAATTCCATTCTCCTCCCTTCCAATGCTTGGCGTCGTTGCTCTAATCACCGCTTTTGCTTCAGTGCTGGGTGATTTAGCAGAAAGTATGTTTAAGCGCGTTGCTGGCGTGAAAGACAGTGGCAGCATTCTTCCTGGACACGGCGGTATTTTAGATCGAATTGATAGCTTAACCGCTGCATTTCCGGTCTTCACTGTGTTGTATTTCTGGCTAGCATAATGAGCTCACCGGCAATTTGCCGGTGACGTTTATCTGTGACAGCGAATTTTTAAACTGAGTTTTCTATGCGTAAGTTAACGATTCTTGGTGCGACTGGTTCGATTGGAAGCAGCACGCTTTCAGTGGTTGAAAAGAATCCTCAAGCCTACGAAGTGTTTGCATTAGCGGCTAACGCCAATGTGAATGAAATGATCCTACTGTGCTTGAAGTGGAAGCCAGCGTTTGCCGCTATGGCTGACGAAAGCGCAGCGAAATCACTGCGTTTGGCTCTCAGTAATCAAGGCTGCCCGACAGAAGTGTTGAGCGGTGAAGCGGGTTTATGTGCATTGGCGTCTCATGAGGATGTTGATACGGTTATGGCTGCTGTTGTAGGGGCTGCTGGCCTTATACCTACCATGGCTGCTGTTAAAGCGGGAAAACGCGTCTTGCTGGCCAACAAAGAGGCTCTGGTGATGTCAGGGCAGTTCTTTATCGATGCGGTTCATCAGTATGGCGCAGAATTGTTGCCTGTAGACAGTGAACACAATGCGATTTTCCAATGCCTGCCTACGTCTATTCAGAAACAACCCGGTATTTGCGACCTCAATGCTGAAGGCGTGAGCAAAATCCTACTCACTGGCTCCGGTGGTCCTTTCCGCTATACCGATATCGATGTACTTTCCACCGTCACACCTGCCCAGGCTATCGCGCATCCAAATTGGTCGATGGGGCCTAAAATATCTGTCGACTCAGCGACTATGATGAATAAAGGCCTTGAGTACATCGAGGCGCGTTGGTTGTTCAATGCTAAGCGAGAGCAACTGGATGTCATTATCCATCCACAGTCAGTCATCCACTCAATGGTTCAATATCGTGATGGGTCAGTTCTCGCTCAGATGGGCCACCCTGATATGTGCACCCCAATCGCTTATGCGATGGCTTATCCGTCTCGCATTGACGCGGGTGTAAAACCGCTGGATTTCAGTGAGGTTGGGGAATTTACGTTTATCAAACCTGACTTCAATCGTTACCCGTGCTTAAAATTAGCGATCGATGCTTGCTACGCAGGACAAGCTGCCACCACAACCCTCAATGCGGCTAACGAAATTTCAGTGGAAGCGTTCCTGCAAGGACATATTGGCTTCATGCAAATCGCACAAATTAATGACGCTGTGTTGCAAGAAGCAGAACTGAAAGAACCTTCTTGTTTGGATAGCCTTTTGGCGATAGATAACCACGCTCGTCTGTTGGCGAAAAACTGGGTCATGAGGTTGGCATCATGAGTGGCGTTCTTTGGAACCTTTTATTTTTCTTAGTTGCGTTAGGTGTTTTGATTGCAGTTCACGAGTATGGCCATTTTTGGGTTGCTCGTCGATGCGGCGTTAAAGTCGAGCGCTTTTCCATTGGTTTTGGCAAAGCTATTTGGCAAAAAGTGGGTAAAGACGGCACGGAATATACGCTGGCAATGATCCCACTTGGCGGTTATGTAAAAATGCTGGATGGTCGCGTGGATGACATTCCAGCTGGCGAAGAGCCTCGTGCTTTTAACAATCGTCCGCTGTGGCAGCGAAGTGCAATTGTGGCGGCTGGACCGATTGCGAATTTCCTGTTTGCCATTTTTGCCTACTGGATTGTCATGATCATGGGTGTGCCTGCCGTTAAACCCGTTGTTGGTGACGTAGCGCAACATTCTATTGCTGCTAGCGCAGGAATTGAGCCTGGCATGGAACTTACTGCGGTGTCGGGCATCAAAACTCGGGATTGGGAATCGGTAAATCTGCAGCTTATTTCACATATTGGTGATGATGAAATGACGCTGTCAGTGAAACCGGACGACAATGCCGCCTACTCGGTAGATAAATCGTTAGATTTAACCACTTGGTCCTATGACCCAGAGTCTCAGTCCGCGTTACGTACGTTAGGCATTACACCTTTTACCCCTGCAATATCGACAACGATAGCGCAAGTTGTTGAAAGCAGTGCAGCACAACGGGCGGGACTTCAAGCTGGGGATGAGTTACAAAGTATCAATGGTCAACCAGTGACAGACTGGGCCTCGATTGTTGAGGCTGTCCGGGCACATCCAGGACAGAATATTGCGTTAGGGGTTAAAAGGGCAGGCGAAAACGTCAACGTCAATTTAGTGCCTGATACACGCGAACAAGGTAAAGCTAAAATTGGTTATGCGGGCTTCTCTCCGGAAGTTGCACCTTGGCCAGCTTCTTACCAGTTTACGTTGCAATATGGCCCGTTAGATGCAATCCCGGCTGCAATGGATAAAACCTGGCAGGTCGTGGTTCTGACGGCGCAAATGATTAAAAAGCTTTTCACTGGCGATGTCGCTGTGAAAAACTTGAGCGGTCCGATTTCTATTGCCAAAGGGGCAGGGATGACCGCCGACTTTGGTTTGGTATACTTTCTTGGTTTTCTCGCTTTGATCAGCGTGAATTTGGGTATTATTAACCTTTTACCGTTACCTGTTCTCGATGGTGGTCACCTGTTGTTTTTCGGTATTGAAGCCGTGACGCGTAGACCCGTTCCAGAGAAAGTCCAGGATATCGGTTACCGAGTTGGCTCAGCCATTATCGTGGTACTGATGGCCGTTGCGATTTTTAATGACGTCGCACGGCTGTAAATCAGCGTTTAGCAAGGAAAAGTCAGAGCAACAATGGCGATGAAAAAACTTTTACTGGCCTCACTCTTATTCTCGGGCTCTGTTACGGCTAACCAGTTCGTAGTGGATGACATTCAATTTGAGGGCCTACAGCGTGTCAGCTTAGGTGCGGCACTTCTGGCTATGCCTGTGCGCGTCGGCGACAGCATTAGCGATAGCGATGTCGCGGAAATTATCAAATCTCTGTTTTCAACGGGTAACTTCGAGAACGTTCGTGTATTCCGAGATGGTGACGATCTGGTCGTCAAAGTTATCGAACGTCCTACCATCGCGAGTGTTTCATTTTCTGGTAACAGTGCCATTAAAGACGAGATGCTCCAAGAGAACCTTTCTGCATCCGGACTGCGTGTTGGCGAAGCCCTTGATCGCACCAAACTGTCAAATATTGAGCAGGGTCTGGAAGACTTCTATTACAGCGTAGGTAAATACAATGCGCTAGTGAGCACTGTGATTACGCCACTTCCTCGTAATCGTGCCGATGTGAAGTTTGTGTTCACTGAAGGTGTCTCTGCGACCATTCAACAAATCAACTTTATTGGCAACAAGGTCTTTTCAGATGACGAGTTGAAGTCTAACTTCAAGCTCCGTGCAGATGTTCCTTGGTGGAATTTCCTTGCGAATGAAAAATACCAGAAACAAGCGTTGGCTGGCGACCTAGAAGCCCTGCGCTCTTTCTACCTAAACCGTGGTTATCTTAAGTTTCGCGTCGAGTCGACAAACGTATCGATTTCACCCGATAAAAAAGGTGTCTACATCACCTTGAATATCGATGAAGGCGAACCGTATACCGTGTCCGGTGTATCTTTCCGAGGTGGAAAAGACAGTTCGCAATATGAAAAGCTGGTGACATTTAAAGACGGTGATGTTTACAACGGTCAACGTGTAACAGCACTTGAAGATGCCATTAAGAAAACCTTGGGTGAGCAAGGCTATGCTTATCCTCAGGTTACGACAATTCCAGAATTCAATGATGATGCAAAAACGGTCGCATTGAATATTAATATCGACCCTGGTAAGCGTGTTTACGTTAGAAATATCCGATTTTCTGGCAACCAAACAACCCGAGATGAAGTGTTGCGCCGTGAAATGCGCCAGATGGAAGGCTCTTGGTTGAATGCCAAATCGGTAGAAACCAGTAAAGAACGTCTTAACCGTCTGGGTTACTTTGAAACGGTAGATGTGCGCACTACCCGCGTGCCGGGTACTGATGATCAGGTTGACGTTGAGTACGTGGTAAAAGAAACGAACTCAGGTAGCGTTAACTTTGGTATAGGTTACGGTACTGAGTCTGGCATTAGTTTCCAAGCGGGTATTCAGCAAGATAACTTTGCGGGTACGGGTAATCGCTTTGGTATCAATGCGATGATCAACAGTTACCAGAAGAACCTGACGTTGGATTATCGTGACCCATACTGGACCCTCGATGGGATCAGCTTGGGTGGCAAGATTTTCTACAACGAGTTTGAAGCATCAGACGCGAATATCGTTGACTATACCGATAAAAGCTATGGTACTAGCCTGACATGGGGTTTCCCATTCGATGAATTGAACTACTTCGATTTTTCAATAGGTTATACGCACCGACAAATCGAAAATTTGGGTGGTTACTACCAAATTGAGAAGTTCCTGGATTCTATGGGAGACAGCGTAACTGATAACGGGGGCCTAGAAGTCGATGACTTTGATTGGTCGGCGAGCTGGACACGTAACAACTTAAACCGAGGCTTCTTCCCGACTGCGGGTAATTACCAGCGTGCTTCTTTCAGTATGACGGTGCCAGGCTCTGATGCGCAGTACTTTAAACTCCAGTACGACGCTCGCCAGTATATTCCATTGACTGAATCACACGACTTTTCAGTGTTGCTCCGTGGACGCTTAGGCTACGGTAACGGTTATGGTAGCAATGGTGAAGACGATTATCTGTTGCCATTCTATGAGAACTTCTATGCAGGTGGTTTTTCCACATTGCGTGGTTTCCGTTCTAATACGGCGGGTCCAAAAGCAGTTTATAATCAGGGCGCAGGTAATAACCCTGGATTGGTTGGCAGCAATGATTCCGTGGGTGGTAACGCAACGGCTCTGGCGAGTGTAGAGTTGATCTTCCCGACGCCATTTGTTTCTGCTGACGTGAGAAATTCGATTCGAACCAGTGTCTTTGTTGATGCGGCATCTGTTTGGGATACGGAATACGATTTAAATGACGCGCGTGTCATAAGTGGCCAAGAATATATCTATGACTACAGCGACCCAACAAACTATCGCGCGTCTTATGGTGCGGCACTGCAATGGCGTTCGCCGATGGGACCATTGGTATTCTCTGTAGCTAAACCAATTAAGAGCTTTGAAGGTGATGACGAGGAATTCTTCACCTTTACCATTGGCCGTACGTTCTGATTTTCAATATTAGGAGAAAAACTTGAAACCATTTATCAAAGCGGCAGGCCTTAGCCTAGTGATCGCCACCTCAAGTATGTTTGCTCACGCGGCTGAAGCGGCGCAAAAAATTGGTTACGTAGCGACCGGGCCTCTGATGGCTCAGCTTGCCAAGCAAAGCAACGTACAGGAAAAACTACGCGTTGAGTTTAAAGATCGAATCGCTAAAATTGAGCGCCTCGAAGCGAAAATGAAAAAAGACCTCGATAAGCTCAAGCGCAATGGCGAACTGATGAGCGATGATGAGCGCGTTAAATTGCAACGTGGTCTTCAATCGATGGATGCTGAGCTGAAACTAGAAGTAACCAATCTTCGCGAAGATCAGCAAAAGCGTGGCGCAGAAGAGCAGCGCAAACTGGCGGAAAGAATTCAGAAAGCCATCGAATCTGTAGCGAAAAAAGAAGGCTACAACATGGTGTTGGATCGTCAGGTTGTTCACTATGCTAGCCCGAAAGACGATATCTCTGAGAAAGTACTTAAAGCAGTAAAATAAGGTAGAAAATGGCTTCTATTACTCTCGCTGATTTAGCGGAAAAACTGGGTGCAGAATTGCACGGTGATGGTAGCGTCACAATCAGTTCAATTGCGGGAATGGACAAGGCAGTTGAGGGTCAGATTACCTTCTTGTCTAGCAGCAAATACCGTAAACACCTTGCGGAATGCAAGGCGAGCGCAGTGATGGTCAAGGAAGCCGACCTCGCTTATTGCAATGGCAACACTCTGGTGATGCGTGACCCTTACTTGGGTTACGCATTGACCGCACAGTTGTTGGACACTACCCCTGCATGTGCCACTGACATTGCGCCGAGTGCTTATGTTTCGCCGACTGCGATTCTGGGTGAAGGTGTGTCTGTTGGTCACAATGCAGTAGTTGAAGATGGTGTGATCCTAGGCGACAACGTACAAATTGGTGCGGGTTGTTTTGTGGGTAAGAATGCCTCATTGGGAGCAAATTCTCGCCTTTGGGCAAATGTGAGCATTTATCACAATGTTCGCATTGGAGAATCTTGCTTGATTCAATCGGGAACGGTAATTGGTTCCGATGGTTTCGGTTATGCCAATGACAAAGGTCGTTGGGTGAAAATACCGCAAGTGGGCACGGTTGTTATTGGTGATCGTGTGGAAATTGGTGCATGTACCACTATTGACCGTGGCGCATTGGATGACACCATCATCTCTGACGGCGTGATAATCGACAATCAGTGCCAAATCGCGCATAATGTGCAGATCGGTGAAAATACCGCCATCGCTGGCGCAACCGTTATGGCGGGCAGCCTTAAAGTCGGCAAGCACTGTATTATTGGTGGTGCATGTGTCTTTAACGGCCATATGGAAATCACAGATGGTGTTACTATCACCGGCATGGCAATGGTGATGCGTCCAATCACTGAGCCAGGTATGTATTCTTCGGGTATCCCTCTTCAAACGAATAGAGAGTGGCGCAAAACTGCGGCACGCGTTATGAAGATCGAAGACATGCACAAACGATTGAAAGCCGTTGAAAAACAGCTAGAAGACAGCGAGTAACTTCCTGTTTCTGATGGCCTACTCTGGTGGCACACGGCGTATTGAGTTGTCCTCAGTTTGACCGTGGTCTGCAGCGTGGGCCATTTTGCATTATCAACGACTAAAATAATAAGCTTTTCATACGGGAATATTACCTTGAGTCGCGAAAACAAAACTTTAACTATTCACGAAATTAAAGACCTGCTGCCACACCGTTATCCATTTTTGTTGATTGACCGTGTTACCGATTTTGAAGAAGGTAAATACCTTCACGCTATCAAAAACGTATCAGTAAACGAGCCACAGTTCACGGGTCACTTCCCGCAGCTACCAGTATTCCCTGGTGTTTTGATCCTTGAAGCGATGGCGCAAGCAACTGGCTTGTTAGCATTTAAAACGTTCGGTCAGCCAGCTGAAAACGAGTTGTACTACTTTGCGAGCATTGATAACGCAAAATTCCGTGCACCTGTGACACCAGGCGATCAGATGGTACTGGAAGTGGAGTTCATTAAAGAGCGCCGCGGTATCGCAGCCTTCACGGGTGTTGCTAAAGTTGATGGTAAGGTTGTGTGTTCTGCTGACCTGAAGTGTGCCAGAAGAGAGTTCTAATCGTGATCCATGAATCCGCACAAGTTCATCCTACCGCTGTTGTAGAAGATGGCGTGGTTTTAGGTGCCAATGTAAAAGTTGGTGCTTTTTCTTTTATCGGCAAGGGTGTAGAGATCGGTGATGGCACCGAAGTAAAGACCCATGTTGTGATTAAAGGCCCCACGAAAATTGGTCGTGATAACAAGATCTTCCAATTCGCGTCGATTGGCGAAGAATGTCAGGATCTGAAGTATGCGGACGAACCAACGACTCTGATCATCGGCGACCGTAATACCATTCGCGAAAGTGTAACCATGCATCGTGGCACGGTACAAGATCAAGGCATCACCAAAGTAGGTAATGACAACCTGTTTATGGTGAATGCGCACGTTGCACATGACTGTGTAATTGGCGATCGCTGTATCTTTGCTAACAACGCAACGCTTGCTGGCCATGTAAAAGTGGGTAATCAAGCCATTGTTGGCGGCATGACTGCGATTCACCAATTCTGCGTAATCGGTAGCCACAGTATGCTGGGTGGTGGTTCAATCGTGGTTCAAGACGTGCCGCCATATGTGATGGCACAAGGCAACCACTGCGCGCCATTTGGTATCAACGTGGAAGGCCTGAAGCGTCGTGGCTTTGAAAAAAGTGCAATTAAAGCCATTCGTGCGGTTTATAAAGAACTGTATCGTTCAGGTAAAACACTGGAAGAAGCCAAGAAAACCATTGCTGAATCGGCTAAAGACGAGCCAGCATTAGACCTGTTTGTTGAGTTTTTTGAAAACTCAACGCGAGGCATTATTCGCTAATGGCTAAGCCACTTCGAATTGGAATTGTCGCCGGGGAAATCTCCGGCGATATTTTAGGTGCCGGTTTTATTCAGGCAGTGAAAGCACAATACCCAGATGCAGAGTTTGTGGGTATCGGCGGCCCTCGCATGAAAGCACTAGGCTGTGAAGCACTCTTCGACATGGAGGAGCTTGCAGTGATGGGGATTGTCGAAGTCCTAGGCCGCTTACCTCGTTTGTTGAAAGTAAAGCGCGAGCTTGTCGATTACTTTGTTGCGAACCCACCGGATGTTTTTGTTGGCATTGACGCCCCGGACTTCAATCTTCGCTTAGAAAAGTCTCTCAAAGATAACGGTATTAAAACCGTTCATTACGTTAGCCCGAGTGTCTGGGCTTGGCGTCAGAAACGTATCTTTGGCATTGCAAAAGCCACGAATCTGGTTCTTGCTCTACTGCCTTTTGAAAAAGCATTTTACGATAAATTTTCTGTCCCTTGCGAATTCGTAGGGCACACGATGGCCGATGATATTCCGTTGGTCAGCGACAAAGCGGCGGCGCGCGAATTGCTGGCGCTTGATAAAGACAAGCGATACTTGGCGGTGTTGCCAGGTAGCCGTGGCGGTGAAATGAAACTGCTGGCTCCGACCTTTATTGAAACCTGCAAGCTGTTGAAGAAGACACATCCAGATTTAGGTTTTGCTGTTGCTCTGGTTAATGAAAAGCGCCGTGCTCAATTTGAGCAAGCATGGCAAGAAACTGCACCTGAACTTGACTTCACTCTGGTCGATGATACTGCTCGAAACGTGATAACAGCCTCTGATGCTGTGCTACTTGCGTCCGGGACTGTCGCACTGGAATGCATGTTAGTGAAACGCCCAATGGTTGTCGGTTATAAGGTCAATGCCATTACGGCTTGGCTGGCTAAGCGTCTGTTGAAAACCGAGTTCGTTTCTTTGCCAAATATTCTGGCGGGTCGAGAGTTGGTTCCTGAAAGGTTGCAAGAAGCTTGTACGCCGGAGCAACTTGCCGCTGATGTATCGCGTTACCTTGATGGAAACAATGACCAGCTGATGGATGAATTCACGCGTCTGCATGAAGTGATCCGTTGTGATGCAGATAAATCTTCCGCGCGAGCCGTGTTGAACTTGATTGGACATTAATCGATGGAATTTGAACCTTTTATTTATCCCAATGCCAGCCTAATTGCTGGTGTCGATGAAGTAGGGCGAGGCCCCCTAGTTGGTGCCGTTGTTACCGCTGCTGTTATTTTGGATCCCAATAATCCCATTGAAGGCCTGACCGATTCGAAAAAATTGTCAGATAAAAAACGCGCAGTGTTGTTTGAAGAAATCAAAGAAAAAGCATTGGCGTGGTCGTTAGGCCGAGCAGAGCCGGAAGAAATTGATGACATCAACATCTTGTCAGCGACCATGCTTGCTATGGAGCGTGCTGTTGCAGGTTTAAACATCACACCTGACTTTGTGTTGATTGACGGCAACCGCGTACCCAAAGGGCTAAATGTGCCCGCGCAAGCTGTGGTAAAAGGCGATTTACGTGTGGCGGAGATCAGTGCTGCGTCAATTTTGGCGAAAGTGGTACGTGATCGTGAAATGGAAGTATTGGATGCTCAATACCCACAGTACGGCTTTGCCAAGCACAAAGGTTACCCAACAAAGGTGCATTTCGAAGCACTCGAAGCCCACGGTGCTATCCCAGAGCACCGAAAGAGTTTTAAACCTGTTAAGAAAGCTCTCGGCATTGCATAATGCCCATAGAGGGAGAGTCATCTCCCTCTATCCATATCTAACAATTATTCAGTAACGTAAGAGTACTATGTCAGACCCACGCTTTATTCACCTTCGTGTTCACAGTGATTATTCCATGGTTGATGGCCTTGGAAAAGTGCCTCCATTGGTAAAAAAGGTTGCCGAAATGGGCATGCCTGCAATGGCACTCACCGACTTTACCAACCTCTGTGGTCTGGTGAAGTTCTACAACACAGCGCAAGGGTGTGGTGTAAAGCCAGTCATCGGAGCCGACTTTAAGGTTCAATCTGATGCGTTTGGTGATGATTTGTGTCAACTCACTGTTCTGGCAGCCAATAATGCGGGCTACAAGAATCTAACCTTGCTGATTTCTAAGGCTTATCTTCGTGGTCATGTTCAGCACCAGCCTGTCATTGACTTGGAATGGTTGATTGAGCTTAAAGAAGGCTTAATCATCTTATCTGGCGGAAGAAAGGGTGATTTAGGTAAAGCGTTGCTGAAAGGCAACATGGCACTTGCCCAACAATGTGCTGCGTTTTACCAAGCTCATTTCCCTGATGCGTATTACCTCGAATTAACTCGCACAGGGCGTCCCGATGAAGAAGCGTACCTGCACTTTGCTCTCGACTTTGCTGTCGAAAACGACTTGCCTGTCGTTGCGACCAATGAAGTTTGTTTTTTAACATCTGATTTGTTTGATGCGCATGAAATTCGCGTAGCGATTCACGATGGATTCACGCTGGAAGATCCGCGACGTCCGAAAAACTATAGCCCGCAGCAGTATCTTCGTAGTGAAGAGGAAATGTGCGAGCTGTTTCATGACATTCCTGAAGCATTGGCAAATACGGTTGAAATTGCCAAGCGTTGTAATGTTACTGTGCGCCTCAATGAATACTTCCTGCCCGCTTTCCCTACTGAAGGCATGAAAGAAACCGAATTCTTGGTGTTGAAATCACGAGAAGGGTTGGAAGAGCGTCTAGAGTTTCTTTTCCCAGATGAAGAAGAGCGCCTTAAACGCCGTCCTGAGTACGATGAGCGTCTAGAGATCGAACTTGAAGTAATCAATAACATGGGCTTTCCGGGTTACTTCTTGATCGTTATGGAGTTTATCCAGTGGTCAAAAGACAACGCCATTCCTGTTGGTCCGGGCCGTGGTTCGGGTGCCGGCTCGCTGGTGGCCTACGCACTTAAAATCACCGATCTGGATCCACTCGAATACGATCTGCTCTTCGAACGTTTCTTGAACCCAGAACGTGTTTCCATGCCCGATTTCGACGTCGATTTCTGTATGGATAAACGTGATCAGGTTATTGATCACGTGGCCGAAATGTATGGTCGTGACGCGGTATCTCAGATTATCACGTTCGGTACCATGGCAGCTAAAGCGGTAATTCGCGATGTAGGGCGGGTGCTGGGCCACCCTTATGGTTTCGTTGACCGCATCTCTAAGTTGGTGCCGCCTGATCCGGGTATGACACTGACAAAAGCATTCGATGCTGAGCCGCAACTGGGTGAAATCTATGAGGCGGATGAAGAAGTCCGTGAGCTGATTGATACCTGCCGGATTTTGGAAGGCTGTACTCGTAATGCGGGTAAGCACGCGGGTGGTGTGGTTATCTCGCCTACGACTATTACCGATTTCGCGCCGATTTACGCCGATGCTGAAGGTCACTTCCCGGTAACTCAGTTCGATAAGAACGACGTAGAGACCGCAGGTCTGGTTAAGTTCGACTTCTTGGGACTACGAACGCTTACTATTATTGACTGGGCATTAGGGCTGATAAACCCTCGTCTTGAGCGCGAAGGTCAAGAGCCGGTGCGTATTGAGTCGATTCCACTTGCAGATGCGGCATCGTTTCGCGTACTGCAGAATTCAGAAACTACCGCGGTATTCCAGCTTGAATCGCGCGGTATGAAAGAACTGATCAAACGTCTACAGCCAGACTGTTTTGAAGATATCATCGCACTGGTGGCACTGTTCCGCCCTGGCCCGCTGCAGTCCGGCATGGTAGATAACTTTATTGACCGTAAGCACGGTCGAGAAGAAATTTCCTACCCGGATGCGACATGGCAACATGAGTCGTTAAAAGAAATTCTGGACCCAACCTACGGCATCATTCTTTACCAAGAACAGGTCATGCAGATTGCGCAGGTGCTGTCTGGCTATACCTTGGGTGGCGCAGATATGCTGCGTCGTGCAATGGGTAAGAAAAAGCCGGAAGAAATGGCCAAGCAGCGCGCGACCTTCGAAAGTGGTGCGATCGAGAATGGGGTCGACGGCGAGCTGTCGATGAAGATCTTCGACCTTGTAGAGAAGTTTGCAGGCTACGGCTTTAACAAATCTCACTCTGCTGCTTACGCACTGGTGTCTTACCAAACACTTTGGTTGAAAACACACTATCCAGCAGAGTTCATGGCTGCGGTAATGACCGCCGACATGGACAACACCGACAAGATCGTTGGTCTGGTGGAAGAATGTCGCCGGATGAAACTCACCATGCTGCCACCTGACGTGAATGCAGGTCTGTACCGCTTCAACGTTAATGAGAAAGGTGAGATTGTCTATGGTATCGGGGCCATCAAAGGGGTAGGTGAGGCACCGATTGAAAATATTATCAAAGCGCGTGAGGAAGGTGGTTATTTCCGCGACCTCTTTGATTTTTGTGCACGTATCGACACCAAGAAAGTCAATAAACGTGTGATTGAAAAGCTTATCCAGTCTGGCGCTTTGGATCGTTTAGGGCCGCATCGTGCTGCAATGATGGCGTCATTGGACAATGCCATTAAATCGGCAAGCCAACATCACCAAGCAGAAGCGTTCGGTCAGGCTGATATGTTCGGCGTATTAACAGATGCGCCAGAAGAAGTGGAACACAAGTACGCGAATGTGCCGCCGTGGCCAGATAAAGTGTGGTTAGAAGGCGAGCGAGAAACGCTAGGCCTTTATCTAACAGGCCACCCAATAAACAGCTACGCGAAAGAGTTGAAACACTATATTACGTGGCGGTTAGAAGATGCGCATGCGACCAAGCGAGATGTTGTATCAACAGTTGCGGGACTCGTTATTGCCGCACGTGTGATGACCACCAAGCGTGGAACGCGCATCGGGATACTGACATTGGACGACCGTTCAGGGCGCATGGAAGTGATGTTGTTCTCAGATGCATTAGAAAAGTATCTGGATCTCATCGAAAAAGACCGAATTTTGGTTGTTTCTGGACAGGTCAGCTTTGATGACTTTAACGGCGGTCTTAAAATGTCGGCACGAGAAGTGCTTGATCTTTCCCAAGCACGTGAAAAGTACCTGCGTGGTCTTGCTATCTCGGTGACCGACAGGCAAATTGATAACAAATTTTTTGAACAATTCAGCGAGATACTAGAGCCTCACCGGGCAGGTACTGTCCCAGTGAACCTTTATTATCAGCGTGACGATGTGCGCGCGAAACTGGTCTTAGGAGCAGAGTGGCGTATAACGCCGGACGACAAGCTGATTGATGACTTAAAAACCCTGCTTGGCGAGAAACAGGTCGAGCTGGAATTTGACTGATACTTTTGTCCCACCCTCAAGGGTGGGCAATTTAATTACCTAAACAGGATTCTTTCTCTATGAGTCTTAATTTCCTTGAATTTGAACAGCCGATTGCTGAACTAGAAGCAAAAATTGAAGCCCTACGCGTCGTGTCAAAGCGTGGCGATGGTCCTGAGGCTGTCAATCTTGATAAAGAAATCGAGCAACTGGAGACAAAAAGCGTTGAGCTGACGAAGAAAATCTTCAGCGATTTGGGCGCATGGCAAGTCGCTCAACTTGCTCGTCATCCACGCCGTCCATACACATTAGATTATGCCGATCTCATCTTTACCGAGTTCGATCAGTTGGCTGGTGATCGTGCATACGCAGATGACAAAGCGATGGTCGGTGGCATGGCACGCATCGACGGCCGCCCAGTTATGATCATCGGACACCAGAAAGGCCGAGAAACGCGCGAGAAAGTTGAGCGTAATTTTGGTATGCCAAAGCCTGAAGGTTACCGTAAGGCACTGCGTTTGATGAAAATGGCTGAGCGTTTTAACATGCCGATCATCACTTTTATTGATACAGCTGGTGCTTACCCGGGAGTAGGTGCAGAAGAGCGTGGTCAATCTGAAGCTATCGCGCGTAACCTCAAAGAAATGTCAGGATTGACTGTACCTGTCATTGTTAACGTTGTGGGTGAAGGCGGTTCTGGTGGTGCTCTGGCTATCGGTGTTGGTGATTACGTCAACATGCTTCAATACTCTACTTACTCGGTAATCTCTCCAGAAGGTTGTGCTTCAATCCTATGGCGTGATTCAGACAAAGCTCCTCAAGCTGCTGAAGCCATGGGCATGACGGCTCCTCGCTTGAAAGAGCTTGGCCTGATCGACAATATCATCGAAGAGCCAATGGGCGGTGCGCACCGTAACTATGCAAAAACCGCAGAAGCGATCAAAGCATTGTTGGTTCAGCAACTCGACGAACTAGAACAACTGGACTCAGAAAACTTGCGTGAGCGTCGTTATCAACGACTGCTGAGCTACGGTTACTGCTAACAGTCAGAGTAATTGATAAAAAGGGCCGATTTGGCCCTTTTTTTATGTCTGGTGCTATCATGGCAGCGATAAATTTTCGTTGAGGCATTTATGCTATTCCCACTTTTTGAAAAATCACTTTGTGTCCATACGGCCTCTCCACGTCAGATCGTGTTGGCGTTCAGTGGTGGTGTCGACTCTCGCGTGATGCTCGATCTTCTCGCTCAATATCGCAATAAACACCCGCAGCACCGCTACTTGGCGATTCATATTCATCATGGGTTGAGCGGCAATGCGGATGTATGGTTAGCACAATGTGAAGGCTGGGCGAAAGCGGTGGAAATTCCTTTCAAAGGCATTCGCGTCAGTCTCGATAGCCAGGGTGAAAGTTTGGAGAAAGTGGCGAGAGAGGCCAGATACAAAGCCATAGTGAGTAATGTGGAACCCGGTGCTTTGATATTGGCTGCGCAACATGCCGACGATCAGGCCGAAACTTTCTTGCTTGCGTTAAAACGAGGAAGTGGCCCTGCGGGGTTAGCATCAATGCCCGCCCTTCGAGAAATGGGTCATGCGCAATTGCTTCGTCCTTTGCTCAGTGCCAGCAGAGATCAGATAGAAAGTTACGCGTCAGACAAGGAATTATCTTGGGTTGAGGATGAAAGTAATCGAGATAACCGTTTTGACCGTAACTTCATCAGAAACGAATGGTTACCTTCGGCAAAGGCGCGTTGGCCTGGCATCACAAAGGCGATAAACCGGACTGCGCAATTGTGTGCTGAACAAGAAGCGTTGCTTGATATTTTGCTAAAGGATTTCGACCAAGATGTTGTTAATTCAAATGGAAGTTTGTCGATTGAGAGATTAACGCAACTGGAGACTGCTATTCAAACCGCTGTTGTGCGTCGATGGTTCAAGCGACAGACTGCATCGGTACCTTCACTGGCTCAGCTGAGGGAAGTGTTCAGTGGGGTTATTGATGCTGCTGAAGATGCGAATCCAAAGCTCAAAATCGGACAGTGGTGGGTTCACCGTCATGGTGCGGCTATCTATATCGTTAAACCGACCAGCGATGTCACTTATTGGGTGCAAGAGGTAGATTTGGATGTGACGTGCAAATTACCTGATGGACTAGGAATCATATATTTATCAACAGTCATATCGGGAAGTGGGCAACGGCTTCGAGCACCGGAAAAAGATGAAGTGGTTAGGGTCCAATTTAATCCGGAGGGGTTACTTGCGCACCCCATTGGAAGGCAAGGAAAGCGGAAGCTCAAAAAGCTGTTCCAAGAATATCGTGTGCCGACATGGGAGAGACGTAGAACGCCGCTTGTTTTTTATGGTAAGCAACTTGTTGCTGTTGCGGGTTTATTTGTCTGTGAAGGGTTTGAAGGTCAGGAATGTGAGCTACTCTGGAACAAATTCCATGCCCTTGATGCGTGATTAAAAATCACGTGCAACAATGATAAAAACTGGGAAATAAAGAGCGAGGAAGCAATGAAAGTACTTATACCTCTAACAATCGCGTTAATGGCGTTTTCAGGATCTGCAGTTGCAGCGGGTGATGCAGAAGCAGGAAAAGCCAAAGCGGCAATCTGCGCAGCGTGTCATGGTGCGAATGGTATTGCGGCAATTCCGGGATATCCAAATCTAGCCGGTCAAAATGAGCAGTACATCGTATCCGCACTTAAAGCTTACAAAAATGGCGAACGAACCGGCGCGCAAGCGATGGTTATGAAGCCCCAAGCCGCGATGTTGAGCGATGCTGATATGGAAAATCTTGCTGCTTACTTTGCGCAAATGAAATAGGTTGCCAAGTTTCAAAAAAGCCACAGCGTTTAGCTGTGGCTTTTTTGTTTGTATCGAGTCTATTCACAGGTTTTAAATATTGCCTGCTCGTTTTTTGTTCGAACAGATTGTCTGCTATTGCTAAAAAACTTGGTTTTTACTAATGTACTAGCTCACTGATACATTGTAAGAGGTTAACGCAATGGCTGCAGGACGCGAGCATTTTAGTTCCCGCCTTGGTTTTGTACTCGCTGCGGCAGGTGCTGCGGTAGGTTTAGGCAATATTTGGGGCTTTCCAACACAAGCCGCTAGCAATGGTGGCGGCGCATTCTTACTGGTGTACCTGCTTCTGATCCTGATCGTGGCGTACCCTATGCTGGTGGTAGAAATGGCAATTGGCCGTCATGGACAAGCAAACCCTATCGACAGTATGAAAAAGCTCGGCAATTCACCCCTTACCAAAAAGCTAGGCGGTGGCGTTGGTTTTATCGGTCTGATGGTGCCGTGTCTCGTGCTGGCGTTTTACAGCATTGTTGGCGGCTGGTTGGTGTCATTCATGCTCGCAGCTGGTGCTGATCTGGTGGGCATGACATCAGTATCAGATTGGCTGAAAGGTTTTTCGGTAGAGCGTAATCTTTTTGGTGCTGCAGTTTTCTACCTTCTGACCATATTGATTGTTCAAGCCGGTGTTAAAGACGGTATCGAGAAATGGTCGACGCGTTTGATGCCTGCACTATTTGTTCTGTTTGGCTTGATGTTTGTCTATGTGATGACCCTGCCAGGGGCGACAGAGGGTTTGGCGCACTACTTGGTGCCTGATTTCTCGAGAATCATGGACAGTGACCTGATCCTTGCGGCGATGGGACAAGGCTTCTTCTCGCTGACGATTGGTGGTTGTTCCATGCTGATTTATGGCTCATACCTTAGCAAGAAAGAAAATCTGCCCAAAATGGCGTTAAATGTCACGCTGGTCGATACAGCCGTGGCCGTGATTGCAGGTCTGGTTATCATGCCAGCCATGTTTGCGGCGATGAAACAAGGCGTAGAAATCTATGATGCGAACGGCGCGTTGCTAAGCTCATCTACCTTGGTGTTCGATGTGTTGCCAATGTTGTTTGATGGTCTGGGTTTGGCAGGTGTGTTTGTGGCACTGGTATTCTTTGTTTTGATGACGATTGCTGCATTAACCTCATCTATTTCGATGCTGGAATGTCCGGTAGCTCTGCTGAACGAACGTAAAGGCACATCTCGCATAGCAGCAAGCTGGATGCTAGGCGGTGCGATTGCCGCCTTCAGTGCGGTGATTATCTTTAACTTTGGTGACTTGTTTGGCTTGGTCGCGACGGTAGCGACGCAATATGTACAGCCTATCGCTGCGCTGCTTTTCTGTCTGTATGGCGGTTGGGTTTGGAAGCGAAGCAAGCAATTGGAAGAGATGCGTCAAGGATACGATGATATTGACGAAGGGCTATTTTGGAAAATCTGGCCTGCTTACGTGAAGTATGTTTGTCCTGCGTTGGTTGCCGCTGTGATTTGGATGTCGATTTAACGCGCTTGGCATTGTGAAGTGTGGATAAAAAACGGAAGCTTTGGCTTCCGTTTTTTGCTGTTGGAGAACCAGTCTTAACGGAACTGATTTTGCTCGGGCATATACTCAAAACCAGCGGTGGCAAGTTTCTGCTTTAAAGCATCAGCATCAATGTCAAAGAACTTGCTAAGAGACACTAGAGAGTCAAATTCATCTCGCAATTTCATGTTCACAATACTCATTAGCATAATCGTGTCCATGGTCTCGAAGTTTTTAAGATTCATTATGCGTCCTCATGATCACTGATCAGAAGGTTAGCGGCTGCAAATGCAGCTTGTTCACGCAGGTCATCTGAAATGGTTTCGTCAGAAGCAATAGTGTTCAGTGTTTTAATTGCGCAGGTAATAGCTTGTGGGATATACCCTTGTTCGCCGCTGCCAATTTCCGCGTATCGCTGACGGATCAGCGCACAACAATCGTAGACTTTCATAGTCACTCCTTGAAAAACTCGAGTAGCAATATAACAAAAAAGCTCCTTAAAAGGAGCTTTGTGCGAGAGAAGAACAGCGTTATCGACGTTTATGTTTGTTGCGATACATACCACGGTCTGCGCGTTCAAAAAGTGATGTGGCGTTATCACCTGAACGGTGCTCCGAACAACCAACAGAGCTGGTAATCGCGTGAGACGTCAGCAGTTGATCTGCGGAGACGAGGGTTTTTAAGCGGTCATTAACCAACTGTGCAGACTCTCGTGTAGCGGGGGTTAGCAAGACTGCAAATTCATCGCCACCGAGGCGATAGCATCTATCGGACGCTCGGATAGCTTGCTTCAGAAGCATGGCAAATCTACGCAGCACTTTATCGCCGTCAAGGTGCCCATAGGTATCATTGACTTGCTTAAAGTTATCCATGTCGAAGATCATCAAAATGAGGCCATGATCTTTGCGCTCAGCCAGTGCAATTGATTGACGAAGGTCTTGTTCAAAGCTGGTTCGGTTATTCAGGCTTGTCAGGTTATCAAGCAGCGCAAGGTTTCTAACACGGTTATATTCAATAGCATTTCGCAAAGGGCCGGCTAAGAGACGGTGGTAGGTATGGATCAGACTGATCTCATCGTCATCAAGTTTGTAGGGGGTGCTGTACTGCAGCATGCCTAATGCAGTTTGGGCGAACTTGATCGAGAAGGTCTGACGATACTCAGTCGTCCCTCCACGTCTGACAATGTGAGATATATCTTCGTGATCCCAAATCAACCGCGTAATGTCAATTTGTTTTTCAAGTTCTCGGATAAAAACTTCAAACAGCTGGTCGATTTCCAAGCGACCTTGAAGTTTCTGCAGCACCATAAGCCGCTGATCCGCACCTAAGGGAACACGACGCGATTGAATCGCGGCATTTTTTAATTGTTCCAGTTGCGTACTCATCGATATTGCCTCAGAAACCAATAGCCATGATTGTCCATGCTTTAACCAGTAAGCAAGTAACGTTCCAGATCATGGAATGGATAGCCGCTTGATAGTGTTTAGTCTTAGTTTTCGATACCGAGAAACCCGATTAAATCGGATCGTAGATTTTGAGCGTCTTGATATCCCATGTCAATTAAGTGATTGATATATTTCGGTTCAAACAACAGATAACTCGTGATCGCAGCATCATCAATGGGACTTATGCCCAAAATTCTCATCAAACTTCTAACGGCGATAGGCATGTGGCAGTAGTAACGTTCTACAAGGGGCTCAAAGGGGGAAGAAGGGGAAAGTTGGAAGGCATCAACTTGCCGGAGTGCCAATTTATCGGCTGCTTTTTTATCCAAGGATTCGACAAGCATGTTCATTCTATCAAGGTGCTCAAGATCAGCAGACAGCGTGTCGGCAAAAATGGCATCCATAAGATGCCCTCCAAGGGTTGCCAACCCTGGTGCATGGATAATGGAGGGAGTCGGAGGTGCTTGCTTAGGGGCTAGGTCGATAATCAGGACTTTCTCCGCACCTAATTTGAGTGCAGGTCTTAATGGAGCAATTTGGTGGACAGAGCCGTCGCCATAGTACCCATGTCCAATCTGGGTCGCTGGAAAAACAATCGGAATTGCCGAAGAAGCAAGGAGGTGTTCTGTGGTGATCTGGCTTTTTATTCCCAAAGCCCTAGAGCGCGTCCAGGGGGCAATATCTGACTGCCCTTGAAAGAAGGTGACAGATTTACTGGTTTGGTAGTTAGAGGCAGTGACAGCAAGGCCATGAAGGTGACCAGATAATATCTGATGATCAATTTTATTAAAGTTTAGAACTCGCTTTAGAAGATGCCTCAGGGGGCGATTATCAAGAAGGCCAAAAGGCGGTGCATCATGGTATTTTGCCTGCATTCGGGCAAACCCCTGTCTGCTGAGGTGAGACAAGATGCCAGAAACCGAGCTTTGAAAGATATCTTGAGTCGCGAGGTTTGACCAAAGCCAAGTCAGTTTTTTGACACCAAGACGAAAACATGACGAATGACAGGCTAGAGATGTTGCATTCAATGCCCCTGCTGACGTTCCACAGTATATGGTAAATGGACTGGCATGTACGCGAGGGTACCATTCTGATATGGCTTTCAATACGCCTACTTGATATGCCGCTCGTGCTCCTCCTCCACTCAGTAATAGAGCAGTTTTCTGTACAGGACTTCGGGAAGGAGGCGGCGTTTTTTTCATGTAAAGTGCTTACTCTCAATAAGTTAAACTCTACGGTAAGTATGAACCAAGTTATTAGGGTTAGAGCGATTCGTTTTATATGCCGAATAGTTGTACTTCTTTGCCGTGCTGATTGTGACTCAGAGCCAAAACTCGAATGGCGTACTGCATTCCCCTCGATAGAGTAGAACAGTAAGTGTTATATTTTTGTTCATCGAGGTTTGCTCAAAGTGAAAGATTACCGTGCCGATTACCGCACTCATTGCTGATGACGACAAAGCGACCGCAAAGCTGGTAGAAGTTCTCCTGAATAAATGGGGAGTGGAAGCTATTGTGGCACATGATGGTGTCCAAGCTCTGGAAGTCATGATGCAAGAGACGCCTCCGACTCTATTGTTATTTGACTGGGAGATGCCGGGCTATAGTGGCATCGAGCTTTGTCAGAAAATACGAGAAATCGATACTGACGACCCACCTTACATCATTATTTGTACCGCGAGAGACAGTGCTGAACATATTGCAGAGGGGCTAAATAAAGGCGCGAATGATTTTGTGTCTAAGCCTTTTAATACGCAGGTCCTTCGTGCTCGAGTTGAAGTTGGTAAGCGAACGCTAGAGCTTCAAAGTCGACTTATTAATGCAATGTCTCGTTTAGATAAGTTAGCCCGTTTCGATGAACTAACGGGTTTGATGAATCGACGAGCAGTATTTGAATGCATTCATGAAGACTTTTCACGTGCAGCTCGATCTAAATCTTGTTTGTGTTTCACTGTGTGTGATATCGATTGGTTCAAGCAGGTTAATGACAATTTTGGTCACCCAGCGGGAGATGCCATTTTAAGTGAGTTGGGTGCACTGCTCACGCACCAGTTGCGACCTTATGACCGACTGGGACGTGTCGGAGGTGAGGAGTTTTTATTGCTATTTTCTGTTGAAGATAAGGACAATGCAGTGCGTGTTCTCGAACGCATAAGGCAGGCCATTGAGTGCCATCCTTTTAAGCATGAAAATACGGATATTAAGGTTACGATGAGTTTCGGGGCGACGGTAATCGACATGGTCGATAATGCGCTGCGGGTAGAAGATTACTTCAAACGAGCAGACGACGCGCTTTATACTTCAAAAGCCAACGGCCGTAATTGCATTACATTTCTATAATCGTTAAGCCTGTAAGAAAGAAGAAAACAAAAAAACGCCTCCATTCGGAG
>NZ_JAJUBB010000022.1 GCF_028683135.1 Enterovibrio qingdaonensis | reverse complement strand
CTGTAATCGCAGTGCCTTTTTCTTTTGCTGACAAAGTAAAGGGGCATTGTTAATAAAATTATTAGCTGTGCCAAAATATTGCGAAAAGAGACATTCACTTCGGAAGTGTCAGTGTATATTGGACGTTCAGTTGGCGGAAAAGTAGAACAATGAAGACGTTATTTGCACATAGAGGCATGTCCTCACTGGCTCCAGAAAACACACTTGCGGCTTTCTCTCTGGTTAAAGAACACGGCCTGAATTGGATTGAATGTGATGTCGACGTTCTTGCGGACGGCACCATTGTTGTCAGCCATGACGACACCCTCGACAGATGCACAAACAGAACAGGTAGCCTCTACGATCTCACCATGGAAGACCTTGACGATATTGACGCAGGAAGCTGGTTTGGCGATGCGTTTATAGGCGAGCGTATCCCTACATTTGACCAGCTTATCGCGTTGGTTAACGAGCACAAACTCAACATCAATGTGGAAATTAAGTCTTGTACCGCAGGGCTTGTGATGACTGAAAAGCTGCTTGATGGCGTTGTCAAAGGTCTTGAAAACCTCCACGATGATTGTGACTTGTTAGTCTCTAGCTTCAATCCGTTAGTGTTAGCGGAGTTTAAGCGTCGAAGCCCAGACACTGCGGTTGCCTGTCTATTCGACAAAGATACGTTGCACCCTGATTGGCTGTCTATTCTTCAAGCGTGTGGCGCGGAGGCTATCCATTTAGAAGATATCAGCGTGACGAAAGAACGTGTCATTGAAATGAAGGAAAAGGGCTTCATGGTCAATGTTTACACCGTTAACAACCTGTCCCGAGCCAACCAGCTATTTAATTGGGGTGTTGATGGCGTGTTTACCGACATTGGTCAGTCATTTCCATCGCGGTATCGCCCCTTGCTGTAATTGATAGGTATTACCTATGGTAATGATGCGGTAGGACGATTTTTCTTGTTGGAGTCATCTGCGTATTCTGTATTTAAAAGGTAAGGGGAAACACCCTACCAACCAAATAGCAGGGGATATGACAATGACTTCAATAAACATCGGTATTGCTGAGAAAGACAGACTGGCCATTGCAGAAGGCCTAAAACACTTACTGGCTGATTCTTACACTCTGTATCTGCAAACGCACAACTTCCACTGGAATGTGACGGGCAAGCAATTCCGCGAACTGCATGTCATGTTTGAAGAGCAATACAATGCTCTTGCGTTAGCGGTTGATGAAGTGGCTGAACGTATTCGTACGTTGGGCGTTGCAGCACCTGGCACGTATAAAGCATTTGCAGCGTTGAGTGCGATTGAAGAAGTAGAAGGTGTGCCTTCTGCCGATGAAATGATCGACATCTTGACGCGTGGTCATGAGCAAGTGGTACGTACATCACGAGATGTATTGAAGCTGGCGCAAGAAGCGGATGATGAGTCTTCGGCGTCCTTGGTGTCTGACAGAATGCGTGAACATGAGAAAACCGCGTGGATGCTAAGAGCCATGCGCGAAAACGGCTAAAATAAACTGTTCATTAAAAAGGGCTGTGTATGACACAGCCCTTTTTTCGTTTTTTGCAGGAAGAAAGCTAAGACGTCAAAAAAGCTAAGACTTCGAGCTCTTCAGGGCCTTTTGTGCCAAGGCATCTGTGAGTGAGTGCATTTCTGGCAAAATCCGATGAATAAGGTGCAGTTGTTGAAGCACCATGCGCGCTGAGCTGCTCTCTTCTTCCCGCCATCGTTCGAGGTGTTTGCCTAGCGCACTGCTCAAGCAAGGCGTTGCGTCTACTTTTGTGCCTGACAGCTTTTCAATTAGGCAGTCTAATTCTTCATGAATACCGCGGTGCGCTTTCGACACCAATTCGTGAATACTGTCATCATCCATTTGCATGCGGTGTGCACCCAAGGTTGAAATGTAACTCAACATGGCTTGGTTTAAGCACAAGAAACGGAAGCTCTCATCAATGGCAGTGCGGTAGCGACCGGGTTCTGCAAGCATGTTACTGATGGCAGTAGTTAGCTGAGCATCATTGTTATGCGCTTCACGTCGGGCAACACGGTATGCAACGGTATCGCGCTTTCCGATACGGTACTGACCAATAATCTGCCCTAAATAATCACGGTTCGCTGCCACTGAATCCTTCATGATCCCGCGAAGGCGGTGCGCCTGCCAATCTGGCAAAATGTAGCGTACAGCAACTACTGAGAGTAAACAGCCTGCCAGCGTGTCGCCCAAGCGAGGCAGTATCACGGCGAAGCCTTCACCCAGTTGGTTGAAACACATCAGTACCAGCAAGGTGATAAAGGCCGTCGCGGTAGCGTAGTGCGTGGTTCGGAAGGCAAAGAAAAGCACCCCAAATAAAACCATCAACACCAATTGGCCTGTTAAATCAGGGAAGAAGGTGAGAAGGGGCAAGCCAATCACCAAACCTGCCAACGTACCCGTAATACGCTCGGTGAGCTTGCTTCGCGTCATCGCATAGTTTGATTGGCAGACAAACAAGATGGTAAGCAAAATCCAGTAGCCGCGCGTCAAATCAAAGCCTTGAATCACACCATAACCTGCCGCAAGTGCAATACTAAGGCGCACTGCATGGCGGAAAAGCAACGATTTGGTGGTCAACTGCGCGCGAATACGGGAAACCTTGTCGCGAAAGCCGTGCGCATCAGGGTCTGCAATCTCTTTGTCTTCATCCGTCTGCGTTGCGTCAGGGTTGCTGATATTGGCTAACTGTCGTTCGACTGTCGCAAGGTTTCTGAACAAATAATCTAACTGACCTTGCAGCGGTTTCCACTCGGGGTTGTCCTGTGCTTTGATGAACTGCAGCGACTCATTAAGCTCGTCCAGAGCCTTCACGCTCTCTTCGCCGTGTTTATAGGGCTGTGCGAGCGTCAGGCATTGAGAGACTTCCATACAGGCTTTCGCTTGCAGCCTCATCAAATATTGAAGGCGGAAAAGCACATCACTGTGGAAGAAGACCGCCGCGAGTTCTTGATAGCGATAGTGCGATGAACTGGCGCGTTCATGAATATCCTGGGCGAGGAAATAGATCTTAAGGAACTGGCGCCCCTCGCTGCTAAGTCGGCCACCACGAACGCGGTTAAGCAGGGTCGCTTTCGCTACATTCAGTGCATTGACGACAACGGCATTCTCTTTTGCGTTGCGAAGGCGAAAAGGCTGCGGGGTCAAATCTTTGCTCGGGTGGAACATGTTCGATTTTTGTTCGAGAAAACCAGACAGTGTCTTAAACACATTCGCCAAGCTTTGTTGAACTGGCTGCATTGGCCAAAACAAGAGCCAGACCAGCGATATTGCACCGTACCAGACCGCACCCGCAAGCAGCAGAGAGGGCTGATACCAGATCGATGGAGAATGGTGTGCCCCTAACATGGTGTAAACGGCTATCAGCAATGACGCGAAGGCAATACTGGCATAACGCGGCCCTATTGCTCCCAGCATAATGAAGCCAAATGTGGAGCTGGTTAAACCAAGCACGAAGAGTATTGGGTAGTCGAAGAGCAATTCGACAGACAGCGTGGCAATCGCAAAACAGAACAGAGTGGTAAGCAGGGCAGATACGCGCCCTGAGAAGTTGTCATCTGTTTCTGCTAAGGCCGAAGCAATAACGCCAAGAACGAGGGGGGTAATGGCTTCTGAGGCCCCTAACCACCAACAGGGAATGGCAACGCCAACCAATGCGAGAAAAACACGAACACTGTAGTTGATGCGGCTGTTTGCCCAATATTCACGAAAAGAGAGAGAAGTGCGTTTCGAAATCATGACTGCATAGAGAGATAACCGATGCCCGTAAGATAGCAGATTGGAAGGGGCTTCCAAGGGGCGAGATCAAAATCGTTCCCTATTTCTGAATTTATTCGGTCAATTGAGTGATTATGCTGGGGTTTTATCCAGTAGTGCATGAGAAAAATGCCAGAACTTGGTATGCTGACAACTCGACTCGCAACAATAGTTTACCGACATGATACTCAGTGCCAATCGCTTGGCTCAGTGGCTGGTGCAAGGTGACCGCTTCAGCGTAAAACTCGAAGAATTCAACCTTGTCTTTGAATCAAAGCATTTCACCGAAACCGTTCCTTTTGCCATTTGGGATGGTCAATGCCAGATCACTCGTGGATTATGGTGGGGTAAAGTCACTTTTATCGTTTCTCCTTCTGATCAGCCCGCCAAATCCATCACTGTGCATGGGCTTCCTTGGCGGCAGTTGTCTGCATTTGCTGAGCATTTGACGGACGCTTATCAAGCCTGGTTGTCCAAACAGCAGAGTAAATTCTTCCTTGTAGAACCCGTATTCAAAGAACTGACGCAAGAACTCAATGCCTTCACCGGTTATTTGCGCGACGACGATTTGTCTGCGTGGAAAGTGAAAGCGGAAAAGCTGCTCGCAGAGAGTGAAGTATCACCACAGGTTATCGCTGCGACAAACCCTTCTCTGTACCAATCGTTTTATGCATGGCTTCAGCAAGGGGATGCGAAAAAAGCGGTAAGGAATGATGTCTGGAAACACGAGGAGCTGGAGCGTTGGTCAACGTGGTTTGATGGCATAGAGTCTTCGCCACTCAATCCGTCGCAGCGTGAAGCCGTGTTAATGGATGACAACCACAACTTATTGTTGGCCGGTGCAGGGTCCGGTAAAACCAGCGTGATCATGGCAAGAGCCCAGTACTTAGTGCAGAGCAAGGCCACCCAAGCTGATCGTATTCTCATGCTGGCATTTGGTAAAAAAGCCAGCGAAGAAATGAAATCGAGACTGACCCGCGCCCAGCTAGGCAGTGTTGACGTGTCGACCTTCCACAGCTTCGCAATGCGTGTCGTCAAAGAGGTTTCTGGCAACAACCCTGTGATCTCACCACTGGCGACTGATGAAGAAGCCAAAATGAGTTGGATGACGCTTTGGCTTGCAGAAAACCTTTCTGTCCCCGCGACCGAAAAACGCTGGTTAAAACATCTAGAGCAGTGGCCAATTTCAGGGCTGTCGTTAGACAGACCTTTGGCAGAACAAGCCCACGAGCCACGATTACACAGAGGGTTATGGCGACATCTTGATTTATTGAATCAACAAAAATCTTCGCTAACTCATTTTAAAAAGGCAGTTAAGGGTGACGCCAAAGCAGAAAGCGAGTTGGCACTCGTCTGGCCGTTGGTGAAACATTATCAGGATACGCTATCAGACTCTAAATCTTATGACTTTGAAGGGTTGATTCGCGAAGCAACGAAGCTGCTTTCAAAAAAATCAGTCACATTTGGCGCAACGTACGATCATGTTATGGTCGATGAATATCAAGACATCTCACCGTCGCGTATGGCATTGCTTGATGCATTGTGCGGTGGTAAACGCGACCGCGCGCCTGCGCTGTTTGCGGTAGGGGATGATTGGCAAGCAATCTACCAATTTGCGGGCGCAGATATTCGACTGACCACGGAGTTTCTCCAGCGATACCCGAAAGGCGTGATTGGCTATTTAGATACCACTTACCGTTTTAACGCCCAAATAGGTGCAGTTGCTAATGCCTTTATTCAGGCCAACCCTGCTCAGTTAGAGAAACCGCTAAACAGCGTTAAACAGCAAAAGAAAAAAGCCGTGTCGCTTATCAGCGAAGACGAGATCCAAACCCAACTGGAAAAAGTCGCGAAAGAGGTGGGTGACAAGTCAGCGAGTGTGATGTTTATCGGCCGAAACCATGCTAATAAACCTGAGTCATTTTCAACGTGGCAAAACGCATGGCCTTCGCTACAACTCTCCTATGTGACCGCCCATGCGAGCAAAGGGCTTGAGGCGGATTATTGCTTTATTGTGGGCGTGAATGACGGCGTATTCCCTGCAAAGCGCAGAGATGAAGGCCTTGAGGCTGCCTTGCTTTCAAGTGATGACACCTTTGAGCATGCAGAAGAACGTCGACTGTTCTACGTTGCTTTAACCCGAGCGCGCAAGGCATGCTGGGTTTGCTGTCACCCCGAAAAACCGTCGGTGTTCGTTATTGAACTGGCGAGAGACTACCCCGTGGTATCGAAGTTATCGCGAAAGGTGTTGGCTGAGTCTTAGTTTTGGACAAAAGTGAGTTGGAGGAGTGCTCAAAGCTGTTGACTTCGGATAAATTTCATTTTTGGAAACCTTGGAGTTTCATTAGTAGGGCTGATAGGCCGAAATCCTATGCCTGCGTGCTATCAGAGAAGAGGTCAAAAATCGATTTACCAATTTCGGCTATTGACAGATTTCGTTTATCCATTGAAGCATCTGTTTGACCAACATCGATAGTGACAATGAATGGAAATTGTTTGTCTCGCTAAACTACTGCAGTAATACTCCTCGCACCGAAACAGCCAATGCCTGAATTGCCTCCAATTTCCCAGCCAAGGGTAATACCAAACGCAATAAGTTACCTGCCACTTCCGACTACGTCTTGCTAGTGAGATATGGTTAACTTATCTCAGCCAAGAGCCACACTGTTAAACATGTGTGCTATCTTATTTATTCCCCCATTGCTTAGTGGGGACCTCTTGTACCCTCCCGAAATGACGCATCGGCCTGAACTCGTCGCCCCCTAAGCCTATATCCAGCTAGGTTCATTATGTCTACGTTATCCTCCTTCGAGACTCCCACACTTGACGTGCAATTGGTAAAACAGTTTTCAAAACTGTACTTGATCCAATCAGGTTACGAAACATTGCCAACGGCCATTGTTTACTGCGAAGCGAACTTTGGAGAAATTGATGGAAAAACCGCGAATGGTCTTATTCGACACTCTCCAAACTTTCGTATTCTTTCTGTCATCGATAGTGAGAAGTCGGGATTAGATTCTGGCTATGTGCTCGATGGCGAGTGCAACGGTATTCCAGTTTGTGCCAGTTTGAAGGACGCAATTGACAATGCCGGCGGCATCCCCGATTACTTCATTTTCGGTTTGGCACCATCAAGTGGTATGTATTCAGAGTCTGAGAAATCACTCATCCTTTATGCAATGCGACTAGGTATGAATATTGTGAACGGTTTGCATGAGTTTCTAAATGATGACCCTGTTTTTATGTCTGCTTCCGACACCCTCAACGTCACCATTCTTGATATTCGAAAACCTCATGCGAAGAAAGACTTACAAACGTTTAGCGGGATCATTCATCGGGTTGGCTGCCCTCGAATCCTTGTGGCAGGCACTGACTGTGCGATCGGCAAACGCACCACAGCGACACTGTTAGTCAGTGCTTTACGGGAACGCGGTCTGAATGTCGTGCTCATTGCGACAGGACAAACCGGCATCATGCAAGGTGCACGCTATGGTGTTGTGATGGATGCCATTCCTTCCCAATTTTGTGCTGGTGAACTTGAATCACTCATTGTGAGTGCTTATGACGCGGAGCAACCTGACATCATTATTATTGAAGGGCAAGGTGCACTCAGTCATCCAGCCTTTACCACGAGTGCTGCGATTCTGCGGGGCTGTGCACCAAATGGTGTGATTTTGCAACATGCTCCGAAACGGCATCAACGAAGTGATTTTGAAAACATGCCGATGCCTTCGGTTCAATCAGAAATCGACCTCATTGAACTTTTTGCTGACGTTCCGGTGCTGGGTATCACGCTAAATCATGAAGGAATGACCTCACAAGAAATTGCTGAAACGATCAAAGAGTACAACAAGGCGTTTGAGCTGCCGGTGACAGATGCTCTCTCTCTGCCTCCTGAACGTTTATGCCAGATGGTCTTCAATCGTTTCCCTGAGCTAAATAAGCAGCTTCCCGTTATCACGCCATGATCTCGCCGCGGTTAGTAATAGACTGCAAAAAACTCAAGCACAACGCACAATGCTTGATTGAAAGGCTCTCTTTGCTTGGTATAGCCGTCACGCCAGTGATGAAAATGACTCAAGGGGACCCTTGTTTGGCGAACCTTTTTCTTGAGGCCGGAGCAACGACGTTAGCGGACTCCCGCATCGAGAACATTGAAAGACTGCGTAAAGCAGATATTCATGTGCCCATTCTGCTTACCCGTACGCCAATGTTAAGTCAGGTCGAGCGGGTCGTCGAACACTGTGAAATTAGCGTGAATACGGAGATAGCGGCGATACATGCCTTGTCGCTGGCGGCAGAAAGGACAAGGCGATCCCATGGCGTGATCATCATGGTTGAATTGGGGGACTTACGCGAAGGGGTCATGCCCAATCTGCTGGAAAAGGTGATGAGATATACCCTGAGCCAGCCCAATATTACGCTTGAAGGGATCGGCGCAAATTTAACGTGTCGGCATGGTGTTTCGCCGGACAATGCAAAAATGTCACGCCTCTCTGAGTTGGCAAAGGCCATGGAAGCCATTTTTTCTGTTTCACTCCCAATCGTTTCTGGTGGAAACTCAGCGAATCTTCTCTGGGCAATGGGAGAGCACAAAGCCAGTCGGGTTAATCACTTGAGGCTTGGAGAAGCTATTTTCCTTGGAAGAGAAACGCTCGCGCAAACAAGGGTACTGGATTTGTATGAGGATGTTTTCACACTCTATGCCGAAGTCATTGAGGTGAATCGAAAACCCTCTCTACCTTGGGGAGAAATACGCAAAAATGCCTTTGGCGAATACAAAAAATATCATGATCGCGGAGAGGTCAATCAGGCAATACTCGCCATTGGCCGACAAGATGTTTACCCACAAGGGCTCACACCGCCAAAAGGAATCAAGCTACAAGATGCCAGCAGCGACCATCTTATTGTAGAAACCGCCGATAATTCCTTGAGCGTGGGAGAAGAGGTAGCATTTTCTCTGGATTATGCTGCTCTCCTTTCTGCCATGACATCGCCTTACATTACGAAGGTTTACGCTTAACACACACCAACATATGGTCTTTAGGCTAACAGCACTGATTCAAGTTACTGAATGGAGGGTCAAAAAATGCCTAACAATAATCAATTGTCCAATAACCCTTGGGGTGGTAATAAGTCGCCTCCCAATCTCGGTGAAATAATTAAAAACATTCGAGATTTTAAAAAAATACTGCCGGGTGGAAACCCGTCTAACTTCTTCATTATTATTGTTATTTTACTTGTGGCGTTACTAATAAAAAGTGCCATATATACGGTGCCCAGCGATTCAGTTGGCGTCATTCAACGGTTTGGGGAATACGTACATATTGTGTTACCCGGTCTGCATTTCAAACTTCCCCTTGGCATTGACTCGGTCGAAATTGTCCCGGTCAAACGTCAGCTCAAACAAGAGTTCGGGTTTTCAACGCCAGAGGCGAATGACCCATACCAAAGCACCCGGCTCTTCGACCAAGTGAGAGAAACGCAAATGGTGACGGGCGATCTGAATGCCGCTTTGGTCGAATGGGTTGTGCAATATCGCATCTCAGACCCCGTTAAGTATCTGTTTGAAGTGCGGCAACCGAGCGCAACGTTACGTTATGTCTCTGAATCGGTGATGCGCGAGGTCGTTGGTGATAGAACGGTTGATGAAGTCATCACTGTTGGTAGACAGGACATTGAATCAGAAGCACTGATCAAAATGCAGGAGCTATCCAGAAAATATGAGATGGGCTTTAGTATCGACCAAGTGCAATTGAAAAACATTAACCCGCCAGTTCCTGTTCAGGCTTCTTTTAATGAAGTGAATCAGGCTAAGCAAGAAAAAGAAAAGCTAATCAATGAAGCGCGCAGGGATTACAACAAAATCATTCCCCTTGCTCTGGGCGAAAAAGACCAACAGATCCGGCAAGCCGATGGTTATCGGTTAAAACGAATTAACGAAGCAGAAGGTGACGTTTCTCGATTCAACGCGCTTTATGCGGAATATCTGAAAGCGCCTGCGGTCACCAAAAGAAGAGTTTATATCGAAACTATGCAGTCTGTACTGCCAAAAATTGATAGCAAAATCATCATTGATAATAATTTGGAATCTATTCTGCCGCTACTCAACATTAAAGACGGACAGGGAGAAGGACAATGAAATTCAAAACCATTGGGGTGGTGAGTGCCCTTATCTCTGTCGTGACGTTGGTGTTATACAGTGCGCTCTACACGGTGGATGAAGTGGATCAAGTGATCATTACGCAGTTTGGTAAACCCGTCGGTTCGCCAGTGGTGACGCCTGGGCTAAACATCAAGGTGCCATTTATACAGAAAGTCAATGTGGTTGAAAAACGGGTGCTGGAGTGGGATGGCGCCCCTTCTGATATGCCAACAAAAGATAAGCTTTATATCTCTGTTGAATTATTTGCCCGATGGAAAATCGTCGACCCGCTGCAGTACTATCTTCGCCTCAGAGATGAGCGCAGTGCCCAGTCGAGGCTCGATGACATACTCGGCAGCGAAACCAGAAATGCGATTGCAAAACATGAATTGATAGAGGTGATCCGCACAACGAAAGACAGAGTGCCAGTGCGAGATGGGTTAATAGGCAACATGGAAGAGACGATAAAAATTGGCACTCTTGTGCCTATTTACAAGGGAAGGAAACGGGTTGAAGAAGAGATCTTTACCTCGGCAGCCCAAAAAATACAGGTATTTGGCATTGAGCTGCTTGATATCCGCTTCAAACGTATTAATTACAATGAAAGTGTCCGTCCAAAAATCTATGAACGCATGATCAGTGAACGTCGCCAGATCGCTGAACGTTTTTTATCTGAAGGCAACGGCGAGTCAGCAAGAATTCGCGGTGACAGAGTGAGAGAGTTGGATAAAATTCAGTCTGAAGCTTATCGAGAAGTGGAAGAGATCAGAGGGGCAGCGGACGCCAAAGCCGCCGAGATATACTCACGGGCATACAATCAAAGTGATGAGGCGGTTGAGTTTTTCGAGTTCATTAGAACATTAAGGTCATACGACACTGTTTTTTCCGACAATACGTCAGTCATTCTCTCGACAGATGGGGCTTTGTTTAGGCTTCTGAATGGCTTTGAGAAACTTTCGCCGCAGCAAGATACCAATCAATCAGAAGATTAACAGTGGAAAGGGAAATACGGACAGACGCTTTTAGAAAATCATAAATTAGTCAGTTTCATTGTGATATCGACGCAGTCTCATACTGCTTCATCGAATGTGAAATGACGTACTGGCCACAGTGTGTTGAATCGTATTGATAGCCAAAAAGGATACGACATTCGTGACTAAATCCCGCGCCTCTCTCATCAGTGTTGATGAGGCTGCAGGCAAAAGCTACGAACACCGAAGGTGGCATATGCTGTGTGTCCCAAAAGCGGAAAAGTAAGTGTTCGGATTATAAAAAGTAGAGTGAATAGGAGACTTTTAAATACCTCATCAAAAATGATGCTGGCTCACTTTGGGGCAGAATCGAGCCAGAAACACGCATAGCGTATAGTCAGTATGCATTCGACGCAGTGCGAGGAAGAACCAATCAAGCGGCGTGCGACTCTCTATCACGGTATCTGTCTGCGATTTCAGTAAACTCTTTCTCGCAGACCAAAAACGCTTCCACGACGGCAGGGTCAAAATGGGTACCATTGCCTTCCAATATTATGCTTTTAGCTTTTTCGTGGCTAAAGGCGGGTTTATAGACGCGTTTCGAAATGAGCGCATCGTAAACATCCGCTAACGCCATCAAGCGACCTGACAATGGGATATCTTCGCCAACCAACCCTTGCGGATAGCCCGAACCGTCCCACTTTTCATGGTGTGTTGCGGCGATTTCTTTGGCAAAGCGAAGAAATGCGATGCCGTCTGCGTTTTTCTCAGTGATGGAGAGGGCATCGGCTCCAAGCTGGGCGTGCATTTTCATGATTTCAAATTCGTCGTCAGTGAGCTTGCCGGGTTTGAGCAATATGGCATCTGGGATACCCACCTTACCGACATCATGCAAAGGGGCAGATTTGTAAAGAAGGTCGATGGTCGCATCGGACAAGTAGTCTGCGTATTTGGGTGTTTTTCGCAGCTGCTCGGCGAGAGCTTTGACGTAACATTGGGTGCGAAGAATATGGGCTCCCGTCTCATTGTCTCTAACTTCAGCGAGCGTGGACAAGCCGATAATCGTTGCATCACGAGCTTTATTGATTTCGTCATAGCTTGTTTGAAGTTCGCGAAGCATGACGTTGGTGTAATAGGCGACCACGCCGAGTTCACCAGTGTGGTTTGATGGAAGCTGACCACTAAAGTCACCGTTTGATGCCAGCGTCATGGATTGAATTTGTTTCTGCAATTGCTGGTGGATTAACGCAATACCGTTTTGTGTGATAACGGCGATATACGCCAGCACAATAAATGAAACGTACACGAACTCCTTCAAAATGCTGTCTATGTCTGCGATAGCGGGTTTGTGCTCGGTGTGCTCTACAAGCCAGAGCAAATCTTTTGTCACCACCAGCCCTAATAAAACCGTCACCATGATGACGAGCAGCATCGCACCTAACCCTGCTTGTTTAGCAAGAGGGACGACGTTCTCTGGTTTAATGAGTGTGTCTGACGTTTTTGGGGCTTCGTGGCGAAGGCTCGAGATAGAAAGATCGAGACTGATTACGATGCCGAGCAACGTAAAGCCAAAAATGACTTTTAAGTTACTGTCGAGGGGAAAACTGTAAAGAGCATTATACCAAGCTGCGAGACAGATACCGGCGAACGTAAAGAAGCCAATGCTGGATGTGAGGCTCATTTCTTTGTGTTTAGCGGCATGATTAAGTTGCCTGATAAAAAACAGAACGATAAAAAGGGTCGCGGTTTGGATGAACAAGACAGTGGGTGGGAGTGTATCGAGAAAGGGGCAAACCCTTGCACCGTAGAGTGTAAAAATGATGACGCCGATAGCGTAATGAAGTACACCACGGGTTGGCGTAAAACGAAGACGATTTTCAGCGAGCTCATTCATGATGGCCATTGCCTATAGGTAAAGGATGTCTTAAAAATAAGACCATGGATGTCGTTAGTATATTTCAAATTTTCACAACCGTTTGACGCCGCACTCAAGCAAGGTTTGTGTTGCAGACTGATTTGAGATGACGACATGGTATTCGTAAGGTGTAATGTTGTTTGTTGCTCGCGCATCTGGTTGACGGAGAGCTTCTTTGGTTAAAGAACCAAACGCTTTAAATGTCGGTGATGAGTGATTTCCGGTAACCGCGATTCCCAATTTGGTGCATAGCGCAAGGCTATCCATGACGGACGCTTGTAATGTGGTTTCGTTCTTCCACTCCAAAGATAAAATGGCGAAATAATATTCGTTGTTTAGGTATATCGTCCCTTTTTCAACAGATTGCCGCTCTACACCATCTGTTGATGTCCACGATTCGGTGAGCCCCAGAATAGAAAGGTTTTGCTTAATTTTGCTCGTTGGTGAGAGGGCATTATTTATGCTTTCTTCAGCAAATGCAGAAGATTGAGCACTGAGGAGTAAGAGCAAGAAAACGTAAGCATACTGACATCGATTCTTCACGTGACCATCTCAACAAATTCATAGACTGGTCTTTTAGATTGTAGTCATTGATGCTTAAAAGTGACTATGTGCTGACATATTTAACAGTTAACTCATTAAATGGTCGATAATTTGATGCACCTAGCGGTGCCCGAAAAGTGACTAACATTCAATGAAAACTATGAGTTTTATCACCATATCACATTGAAATAATGTCATCTTTTGCCTATACGTTATTAATGCGAAAACTAGGTTTAGATGCGTTTTCTCACATTCTAAGTGTAAAAAAAGCAGACAAAAATCCAACGCATCGATCGCGGTGATGAATCATCCCACCTGCGATTTTTATTCTGCATTACCGGCGAGGGCGTTAAATGAATACAAATTCTGCACAAGTAAAGAAGCCGCCGGCGAAGCAAAAAGAACGTGTTGTCATGGGCCTGCAAGCCATGGACTTCATTCAGCATGGTACCGAAGCATCGCTAGATATTGTTACGCCGTTGGGACAACGCCTCCATTTTAAAGCCAATTTCATTGGGTTTGATGACCAGCAACACATCTTCTTCACCATGCCTAAGTTGTCGAAAGGGGACTACGAAGAATTCTTTATGGAAGGGTTCAACGTTGACATTGAGGGGATCTCAGAGCAGGGCGAAGGCGCACTTATTAAATTTCGTACCCGCATAGAGCACGTTATATATCGTCCCGTTCAATTGTTGGTATTCCCCGTTCCACAGCAGGCGAAATTGGTCTTACTTCGTAACGAAATTCGATATGAGTTGCGATTACCGGGTGATATTCAGTTAACAAACAGAAAACTGCGTGTCGTGCTAACGGACGTGTCATCTGGGGGATGTGGATTTAGTTTCGATGCCATATCACCAGAGTTTGATGTTGACCAACGCATTGTTTTAGAAGTGGTAAACAGCGCAAACGGTGATACTTATGCGCTGAGTGGGGCAGTCAAGAATGGGCGAAAAAAACGCGGGAAACAAACCTATGGGATGGTGTTTGATGAGCCGGGTAAGGCTAACTGCCGACGCTTGCTGTCTGTACTGATCTATGACGGTACAAAATATGTGTTTAAGAGTCCCAAGAGAGAGGTATAGCGTGAATTTGAGTCTGTGAAGTTAAAGATTCGGATTTGTTTTTATTCATAATAACTGACGTCATGACACGTAACGATGTTGGTTTCATTAAAAAGAATCTATCAGCATGACAGAATTCACCTCTGACAGCGACTTTGTAACAGCCGCCGTTGTGGCTGCGGAACTTTTCAAGGCAAGGGAGATTGCCAATAATATTTCACTAACGGCGAGTAATGCCCGAGCCTTAGCCTTAAGAGCAGGTCAAGGTGCCGCAGGGTTTCGTGCTATTACTGACTTCATCGATATGTTGGCAGACAGTACGGTCAAGACGTCGGACATCATTAATATGAAGGCGGTGACTATCAGTGAGCTCGCGACCAATCTTGAACGTTTGGAACGAACCATTGAATACTATTCCGCGGCTGCAAAGTCGGTAGAAGACTGTGAGTATGTGAGCAGCATTCTCGTACCGTTAAAGAAAATGCAAGATGACCATTCGAAAATCACGCGTCAGTTTTACCGTGAAGTAGACAAACTTTCTGAATTATTAGAAAGCCTTTCAAGAGAAATTAAGACCGCATCAGTGCTCTCCGCAATGTCTCGTGTGGAAGCATCCCAGTCTGGAAAAGAGTATGAAGATGGACTCAATGTAGTTGCAGACAATGTATCTGAAGCCGCAGACAAAATTCAGCGACACATTATGGTATCTAGGTCCCTATGTTTTGACCTCGCTGACGATGTCTATTGATTATGACTAACAGGAATATTTCTGCATGTTAACGCACGAACTCTTTTCTTCAGAAACACATCAATGGTTTATGTTTGGACGCGACTTTTCAAAACCTGAAAAGATTATCGACACAAACCAATACCTAATTCGAACGCCGGGTGGTGCGTTACTGATGGATCCTGGTGGTATCGAGATATTCTCGGCGATGTTGGCATCTGTCGTAAAACAAGTGCCGATTGATCAGATAAATCACATTTTTGCTTCGCACCAAGACCCTGACATCATTTCGTCATTGGGGCTATGGGACTCTGCGCTGACTGGCACAAAATTGCATGCGCCTTGGTTATGGGAAGGGTTTATTCGGCATTTCGGGATGCAAAGTATTGAGTATGCACCTATCTCTGATGAAGGGGGAACGTTGGTGCTAAATGG
This sequence comes from Enterovibrio qingdaonensis, assembly GCF_028683135.1. Taxonomy (GTDB): domain Bacteria; phylum Pseudomonadota; class Gammaproteobacteria; order Enterobacterales; family Vibrionaceae; genus Enterovibrio; species Enterovibrio qingdaonensis. The sequence continues at coordinate 64,294 of NZ_JAJUBB010000022.1, read as the reverse complement.
GATTGAGATTCGATTTATTCCTGCTCATTACCTTCATTCATCGGGGAATTTCCACGTTTACGATCCTGTGGCAAAGATATTGATGAGTGGGGATGTCGGGGCCGCGCTAGAAGCTGAAGGCGCGCCGTTAGAAGTGGGAGACTTTGAAGAGCATATTCCTAAAATGAAAGGCTTCCATCAACGTTGGATGCCGTCAAATAAAGCGAAGAACGACTGGATTCGACGTGTTCGAAAGCTCGATATTCAAGCAATGTGTCCACAGCATGGACGTATTTTTACGGGCGATAACGTGGGTAAGTTTCTTGATTGGTTTGAACAACTAGACGTAGGCACGGCCATTAGAAGTTAGCATCGGCGACTTAGCCAGCCGGTTTACGCACGGCTGGTTACGTCGATGAACGCACAATTTCGCTACTCTCTAAATATCAGCAACAAGTTCAACGCTTCCCCTGGGTCAATTTCATGTTCGGGGTTGTCATCAAAAAAGCGAATAAATCCTTCCAAACGTGGGTCGTCTTCTTTTAGATGATGAAAGCCCATGCTCCAGTCTTTAAATTGCCGATCAACGATGGATTTACGCATTAATTCTACAATGCCGTAGTGGCGGTGATCTTCGCAAATCGTCTTGAATAGCGGTTCTAGTACGTCCTTTTCGCCTTCGATAACTTGAATGAAATCACCATCTTTGTATAACAACATACCGGTGACGTTTGCCTTTTCGTTTTTCATTCTGATCGCGGCGAGCATCTTTTCAAGTTCGTCGTCGGTGAAAGGGTGCTCTGCGCTGCTGATGTAAACGATCTGCGTTAATGCGTCACTCATCTGTTACTCCGTGGACCATGCTTTAGGGCGAGGAGAGAAACTACCGTATTTGAATTTAATTATGTCTCATAATTAATAATTTGCACGGACTCAGAGTGTTACGCTGAGAATGAGGGGTGACTCGCTGGGCTTCTGATGCTTTGGAGTCATCAGGTTGGCATCAATGATCGGGGCGTTTCACGTACAGCACGTTTGCCGCTATTCCGTGTTGATTCATGAAATTCAGCCATCGAATTTGATGGTGCTGTAGTTTGTCACCGGGGCCTTTGACTTCCACAAACTGGCAATGACCGTTTTTGACCATAAAAAGGTCAGGGTGACCGGACCGGTTGTTTTTTCGATCAAACAATATGCGTTCAAAACACGCAATGAGTTGTTCGGATGACAGCGAATTCAACGCTGCGGTAATGATTTCTCTATCAACAAGATCCCAATAGACCCAGTCATTCGCGAGTCCTTTTTTAGCATCATAAGTATCGAGGATTTGCGCAGTACTCGACGTTAGGGTGTGGAGGCGAGCCTGAATTTCTGTTTTTCGCACTTGTGTAAATTCAGGCAAATACATGTCTTTAGGCCCCCGCTGGAAAGGGTTCATAAACGCCCCTGGTGTGGGAATGAAAATGATGTCCCAAAATGCCAGTCCAAAGAGTCCATTAAGAATAAGGTTCTCACTGAACCAGACTTGCCAACCTTGTTGTCGAAAATGGTCGGCGCAGGCTTGTTCAACGCTGTTCTCAATCTCCAGAGTAACGGTGTTTTCGCTAAATGCATTTTTTGTTTTGGGCTGGCATTGCATCGCGCCTTTTTTGGCCAATTGTCTCGCGAGTCTTTCTGCCACTTCGCTTTCGTTCTCGTTGTCAGGGTGTTGGCGCATTTGTTCGACAACGTCTGCAGCACCCGCTATATCCCCTTGCATCAAGGCAATGCGCGCCAACCTTTCTCTTGCAGGGGGAAGGTGGCTTTGAAGATAAAGTGCTTTGGCTTGTTCATGTTGCTCCAATCTTTCTAAATCACGCGCGATCAGATTTACGAGCCGATTTCTTCGGTGTGCCAGCGGGGGCCAATCAGTTTGCGCGGGCAGTTTCTCTAAAAGATTCAGGACATCGTCACGCTGCTTGTTTTCCACTGTTTGCCAGTATTCATCGTAAAGGGAAGAGAGCGCTAACCAGGCTTCAATTTGATGTCTTTCATTGAACAACCTGTCTCTTATATTCAGGGGCACGGATTCGTATTGATAAATACCGAGGTCACTGACTACAAATTCACTGAGGTTTTGGTGTGCATTGCCAAAATAGAGAAGCAGGAATACAGGCATTACGTCATGTGAAACTTCAATACACCGATAACCAAGCGTCGGGGATGAGTCTGCTTGTCTCACTATTACATCGACTATCTCAGTTTTTTTAGCCGACGCTTTGAGTGTCAAAGTTTCAAATAAGGTAATCAGTTCCGGTTTGGTGTGCAGATCAACCAATACGTTGAGGTTTGGCCTCGTTGTGGTTGTGACGAGAGAGGATGAAGCAAGTGCGTCTAATGCGTCGGAAATATTGGGAATTTCTGAATACGCGAATTTGTCTTCTCGGAACCAATTGCCTTTACGCGAAAGCATGCGAACCAGCAATGCCTGAGCGGGCAGTGGAAGAGATTTGAAGCGGACGATCCAATCCGTTTCGCTGCTCGACAATAAATCGGGATAGCGTGACGAGACGGTATCGATGATCGATAAAAAGTTGTCCAGATAATAAAGCGGAGGAAGGGGATTAGTGACCGCAGTGTCTGCCATGAATATCGTCAATCAGTAAAACATAACTAAACAGAATTATGACAGCACCTCATGTGCTGCTTCAACGTCGACTGCAAAAGAGTTGGATAGGAACAAGGAATAGTGAGATTACTTATCACCGTGCTGGCTTGCTTGGTGCCATTTTTTGCGCAAGCCTCGTCAAATGCTATAAACAGTACACTTCCCGTAGAAGCCGCAGATTGCCTCATCGTGGACCATGACAGAAATATTGTGATGATTGAAGAAGCACTCAGTGGCAAATTCTCCATTCCGGGTGGGTCAATCATTGGTAAGGAAACACCGCAAGAAGCCGCAAAACGCGAGACCATGGAAGAAACAGGTTTGAATGTTGATGTGGGTAAGAAAATTGCGCAAACGTACAATTCTGCGGTTTATGCCTGCAAAGTATTGGGCCTTCCTCGATATTTTGATGACGCGAATGGACAACGCCTTATTTATTCTTGGTATGCCCCTCATTTTGGGAAAGAAGTTAAACGTGTGTTATTGATGCCTGATACACAGGCGATGCGTGACAAGTATCGTTTCCCCGAACATAAGTGGATGTTTGATAAATGGACGAAGTTAGTTGAACCCAGTCGGTTTCGCCTAACCAGCAATGCCCGCAGTGAACTCACTCCGTTTTATGGATACCAACTTTCGTGGCTTGAATCTTTGCGGGCAAAAACATTCAATGGCGGGCTTTCTTCAACGCTTGGAAACACGGTAGTTTTGGTAGGAAGCGTGGTTACGCCTGTTTTCTTCTTGCTGATGTTACCACTCGTTCGCACTCTGCTGGGGCACCGTGCGTTGTTAATTTTTGGCGCAGGGATGTTGACGCTCACATCCATCACCTTGATTCTTTCCACCCTTATACATGTCCCTCGGCCTCTCTACGTAGAGCCTATGTTTACTTATCATGACACCCTAGGTTTTACGCTTCCCAGCACTATGCTGGCTCTGACAACCTACGTTTTTGCCTGTGCTTGGATATTCTGGGATGAGGAAAAATACCCCAAGAAGCGTCTATGGGTTACTTCGCTTGGTGTCGTTCTGATGGCGGCTTCCACGGCAAAAGCAATGCTGCTTGGAGAGCACTATCCGACCGATATGATCATTAGCGTTTTGTTGGGTCTCGGCGCTGCTGTTTGCCTTTGGAAAGTCAAAGACCGGCGGTTTGCTGATCGCTCAAGAATCCTGACCTCTACGCGCTTTTGGGGAGCGGCATTTGTTGTGGTGGCAGTCATTGGCAGTGTGATACACAAACCTCAGCTTATCTATCTATCAGCCCTGACATTGGGCACTTTCTGTGCACTGATTTGGTTGAAGATCTCCCCCGTTTTTGTATCGCCGGGTCGCAGGAAGTACAAGATTGCCTTCTTTGCCGTTGCGACCGCGGGCATTTTCTTTCTTATGATGCTTGATAGGCACCTCACGGCGAACACCGCCATAAACGAAATCATTGTGCTGTGGAATTGTATTGCGCTTTGGACGATTTCTGTCTGGCTGTTGGTGATTTTGCCAAGAATTTTCTATCGCGCCGTAAAGCAATCGTGAAAGTAATAACGCCTGAACCTTACCTGAGAATAGACAGGCAAGCGTTAGAGGCGTCTTATTTTCCCATTAATCCAATGCTTTTCGGTGGTTAAGTAATCGATTGCGCTTTGATGCCTGTCACACCTGAGGTAAAGTAATTAGCCCCAAGCTTGATGAAGTAGGCGCACGGATGGCCTCTGAAACTGCGCACCTCTATGCTGTTTGGGATTAATGAATAAAAACAAATCTGTATTTCGCCATAAGCCGTAAGGATAAACGGCGACATTGAGGCATCAGGGAGCAAGATGTTACCAGCACTAAACCACCAATCTGTCGTTGACCCCATCGTTAGCCAATTTTTAGATACGCTGAAAAGCAGCGGTTTTAAAGGTGAGGTAGAAACGTTTTATGCCAGCCGATTAGCAGTCGCTACGGACAACTCTGTCTACCAAATGCTGCCTCAGGCTGTGACTTTTCCGACTTCCGTTGAAGACTTAACGCTTCTCGGTACCGTCTGCCAAGAAGACAAGTTTCAGGCTATTCGATTCTCAGCGCGTGGCGGAGGTACCGGTACAAACGGTCAATCACTGACCCAGCATATCGTCGTTGATATGTCTCGACATATGCGAAACATTTTGGAAATTAATCCAGAAGAGGGGTGGGTGCGTGTGCAGTCTGGTGTGGTTAAAGACGCACTGAATGATGCGTTGAGGCCGCACGGATTTTTCTTCTCCCCTGACCTGTCAACAAGTAACCGTGCGACCGTTGGTGGTATGGTAAATACCGATGCATCGGGTCAAGGTTCGCTTCGTTACGGAAAAACCTCTGACCACGTATTGGCACTCAAAGCGGTGCTGGTGGACGGGTCTGTACTCGATACTGAACCCGCTAACTTCTCCGATCTTGCTGCAATTTCGCCTACAAATTATGCGCAAACGGCACTAAAGGCTGTTTCTGAAATTTGTAAGTCCAAGCGCAGTGAAATTGATGCGAAATTCCCGCCGCTAAACCGGTTTCTTACAGGCTACGATTTAAAAAATGCCTATCAGCCTGAATCCGATGCATTTGATATTGCGCGTGTGCTTTGCGGGGCAGAAGGATCTTTGGCGTTTATTGCAGAAGCCAAACTAAACATCACTCCAATTCCTAAGGCTCGTACCTTAGTGAACGTGAAATACGACAGCTTCGACTCAGCACTTCGTAGTGCACCTGTAATGGTAGAAGCGAATGCATTGTCGGTAGAAACCGTTGACTCTCGCGTGCTCAACCTTGCACGAGAAGACATCGTTTGGAACTCGGTTAGCGACCTTCTTCAAGATGTGCTTGGCAAAGATATGCAGGGCATCAACATGGTTGAGTTTGCAGGCAATGATGACACGGAAGTCGCGGAGCAGGTTAAGTCTCTCTGTGAGCGTCTTGATGTGCTTGTGGAAGCGGGTGATAAAGGCGTAATCGGTTATCAGGTTTGTTCCGATCTTGCCTCCATTAACCGTATCTATAACATGCGTAAGAAAGCGGTAGGGCTTTTGGGCGCGGCAAAAGGCGCAGCGAAACCGATCGCGTTTGCAGAGGATACGTGTGTACCACCAGAAAATCTTGCAGACTTTATTGTTGAGTTCAGAGAGCTGTTGGATAGCCATAAACTGAATTATGGCATGTTCGGCCACGTCGACGCGGGCGTGCTTCATGTTCGTCCTGCACTGGACATGTGCGACCCTGAACAAGAAAAGTTGATGAAGACCATCTCTGATCAAGTCGTTGCCTTGGTAGCAAAATACGGCGGCTTGATGTGGGGTGAGCACGGTAAGGGTTTCCGTTCTGAGTATGGCCCAGAGTTTTTTGGTGATGAACTGTTTGCTGAACTTCGAAAAGTCAAAGCGGCGTTTGACCCAGACAACAGAATGAACCCGGGAAAAATATGTACGCCTTTTAACAGTTCAGATGAATTGGTGAAGGTGGAAGATAAAAAGCGCGGTGAGTTCGATCGACAGATCCCAGTAACAACCCGAGACAGCTTTAAACAAGCCATGGAATGCAACGGTAATGGCTTGTGTTTTAACTATGACACCAGCTCGCCAATGTGTCCTTCTATGAAGATCTCCTATGATCGCAGACACTCTCCAAAAGGACGTGCTGGCATTGTTCGCGAATGGTTGCGCTTGTTGGCGGAGCAGGGTGTTGATCCTATTGTTCTTGAAAAAGAGTTGATGGAGAAAACCCCCACGATCAGACAGATTTTTGCGCGTTTTAAAAATACATGGTCAGCCAAAAAAGAGGAGTATGACTTCTCTCATGAAGTCATGGAGGCGATGAACGGCTGTCTGGCATGTAAGGCGTGTGCAACGCAATGTCCTATCAAAGTTGATGTACCAAGTTTCCGTTCGCGATTCATTAACCTTTATCACAGCCGCTATCAACGTCCAGCCAAAGATTACTTGGTCGCAAACATCGAAACCATGCTGCCTTGGATGGCCAAAGCTCCGGTTATTGTTAACGCCTTTATTGAGCCTAAATGGGCAAGAGCGGCGACTGAAAAGGCGATCGGTTATGTGGATGCGCCAGTGTTGTCTGTTCCGACATTAAAGGAATCTTTGGACGGTCATCATGCAACCAAATTTGATTTGGTGTGGTTGCAAGCTCTAAGTGAAGAAGAGCGTGCTCGCTACGTTCTGATCGTTCAGGATCCATTTACGAGTTTTTATGAAGCGGACGTAGTGAAGGATTTTGTTACGCTGATTGAAAAGCTCGGTAAGAAGCCCATGCTGCTGCCATTTAAACCGAACGGTAAAGCGCAGCACATTAAAGGCTTCCTCAAGAAGTTTGCAAAAACCGCCTCTTCAACATCAGAGTTCCTGAACCAAGTGGCAGCACTTAATATTCCTATGGTAGGTGTAGATCCCGCATTAGTCCTTTGCTATCGCGATGAATACAATGAAATTCTGGGTGATAAGCGAGGGGAGTTTGTTGTGCATACCGCCCATGAATGGTTGCTCGAAGAGATCAATGATCAACCGGTTCGAGAGCAAAATGTTGATTCGGATGCGTGGTACTTGCTTGCCCATTGTACTGAAAAAACCAAAATGCCAAATGCAGAAGCCGAATGGGGGCGTATATTCACGCACTTTGGTGCCAAGTTAGAGGCAGTTTCAGTGGGCTGTTGCGGCATGGCGGGTACGTATGGCCATGAGTCTGACAAGCTTGAAACATCAAAAGGGATTTACGGACTGAGTTGGAAACCACGCTTGGAATCCTTACCCATCGAACGTTGTATGGCGACGGGGTATTCTTGTCGTAGTCAGGTCAAACGCTTTGAGCACAAGAAGCTTTACCATCCGGTACAGATATTAATGAAGTTTGCCTAACGCCGGTTAAAGCGGTTCATTCAATGAAAAAAAGGAAGTGTATTTAGCACTTCCTTTTTCATTTCTTACGTTCGTCTTAATAGTTAGGCGAGCCAAACTTCCCTGCCTGATAGTCTTACTCATATCTTGAGGGCAACAGGGAGCTACCTCTATGAGTCAGCTTCAGCCGCATATTACGTTTCATGGATTGTGCAGAGAGGCGTTGGATTTCTACAAGCAAGCTCTTGATGGTGAAGTGCTGACTTTGCAGACGTTCAATGACTCACCGGTTGAGTTTCAGCAGCACGTATTAGATCGCGTAATGCACGCAGAGTTTGTATCGCCAGAGGTGTCATTTTTCGCGTCGGATGGACTGGATGGCTCGCTCGCACAAGGCTCTGGTGATGTCGCGTTGCATGTCAGTTTTGATGATGAAAAACGTCAGAGCCATGTGTTCAGTGCACTGGCTGATCAAGGGCAAGTCGTCATGCCTCTCGATTATACGTTTTGGAATGTCCGCTTTGGCATATTGACGGATAAATTTGGTATCCGATGGATGTTAAGTTGCTCAGTCAAATCAAATGAATAAAGCCCCGAGATATGGGGCTTTAGGTGGGGTATAACGCTATTCTTCGTTTGGACTTAACCAGCGATAAACGACACCTGCAATGAGAGCACCAATGATGGGTGCGACCCAAAACATCCACAGTTGAGCCATTGCCCAATCACCGACAATCAGTGCAGGGCCGGTACTTCTCGCCGGGTTTACCGACGTATTGGTTACCGGAATACTGATAAGGTGAATCAAAGTAAGGGAAAGACCAATAGCAAGTCCTGCAAATCCGGGGTTAGCGAGATGATGCGTTGCACCTAGAATGACAATGAGGAACATAAAGGTCATTACTACTTCGGTAATAAACCCTGCTTGCATGCTGTATCCACCCGGAGAGTGAGCACCGTATCCGTTGGATGCTAGCCCGCCGGCCAGATCAAAGCCGGGTTGACCGCTCGCGATGATATATACCGTGAATGCACCCACGATGGCACCAGCGACTTGCGCGACAATATAAGGGAGTAACTCAGTGGTCGGAAACCGGCCGCCGGCCCAAAGGCCAATAGACACAGCAGGGTTGAGGTGGCACCCCGAAATGTGGCCAATGGCATAAGCCATTGTCAGCACCGTTAAACCGAACGCGAACGCCACACCCAGAAAGCCAATACCTAGCTCTGGGAATCCTGCAGCGAATACTGCGCTGCCACAACCCCCAAGGACTAGCCAAAAAGTGCCAATAAATTCTGCTGTTAGCTTTTTCAACATAACATAACCTTCCTTTCTACGTTTTTATTCGTAGGGAGCTTATTCAGATAACGCGTATCAAGAGCAAACGTGAACACATAGTTACTCAACGATGCGGAAATGCGAAAAACCGGCCCGAACATACACCTAAACCCCCTGATTTCTGCATTTTCAGGTTGTTTGGACATAAGCATTTGCTTTTAGGGTAGGTAATCCATCAACAAGCTGCCAAACGTAGTTAAGACTGGGAAGGGCAACTATGTGTCACATTGCATTTCCAAGGCTGTTTGGTCGCGTGTTTATCTGTCATGTGATAACGTTAATAATCAAAGCGTTGCTTGGTTAGGAGAGAATGATGGTTAAGATTACATTTATTGTCGGGCTCATCGTTCTGGGATTTCTTGCCGCAAAATTCCTTGATGAAAAATCGCAAAAGAAAGTTGTGATTGGGATGGGCATTGTCGCGGGTATCGCATTTCTCTCGCTCGTGGTGTCTGAACTTTTGCGTTAGCGTCGCGTTTGAAAGCCTTATCGGCAAGAAAGAAAAAGCGAACCATTGGGTTCGCTTTTTTTGATGCTATCGGGCTGCAGGTCGGTTTCTACCGCCTGATGACGGGCGTTTTTTCCCACCACCTATTGGCTTGTTACCGTTGTTGCTAGAAACCTTCGGTTTCCCGCCTTTATTAATGGCAGGTTTACCTTTGCCGTTGGAACCTGTTGGTGCATTGCCAGCAGGCTTGCCATTTTTGCCGCGTGCCTGTGGTTTGCGAATATCTGGTTGATTTGGATGCTTGGTTGCAAAGTGCTTAGCACCGTGACGGCTAGAGCCACGACGTTGAGTCATTGCCATCATTTCTTCTTCGCTGCCTTCGCGAGGTACCAGACAACCTGGACGATCACCAATTAGGTGACGTTTACCCATATCCACCAACGCTTCACGAAGCAACGGCCAGTTTGCTGGATCATGATAACGCAAGAAGGCTTTGTGCAAACGACGCTGGCGTTCGCCTTTGGCAACAAACAGATCTTCACGCTTCTTGTACTTAACGCGTTTCAATGGGTTTGTTTCCGCATGGTACATGGCCGTTGCGTTACACATTGGTGATGGGTAGAAGTTCTGTACCTGATCGCAGCGGAAGTCGTTTTCCTTCAGCCACAACGCCAGATTCATCATATCTTCATCGGTACAACCCGGGTGCGCTGCAATGAAATAAGGGATCAGGTATTGCTTCTTGCCTGCTTCTTTTGAGTACTTTTCAAAAAGCTCTTTAAAACGATGATACGAACCCATGCCTGGTTTCATCATCAGATCTAATGTGCCTTTCTCGGTATGTTCAGGTGCAATTTTTAGGTAGCCACCGACGTGGTGTGTCACGAGTTCTTTCACATACTCTGGTGATTCGATAGCCAAATCGTAGCGAACACCTGATGCGATAACGACTTTCTTCACGCCTTGCATGCTGCGCACTTCGCGATAGAGATCGATAGTGTGCTTGTGATCAGTGTTTAGCTTTTCACAAATTTTTGGGAACACACATGAAGGACGACGGCAATTTTTCTCTGCACGTGGGTCTGAACAGCCAAGACGGTACATGTTTGCTGTTGGGCCACCAAGGTCAGAGATCACACCGGTAAAGCCCGGTACTTTCTCTTTGATCTCTTGAATCTCACTCAAGATGGAATCCTGAGAACGGTTTTGGATGATACGGCCTTCGTGTTCGGTAATCGAACAGAAAGAACAACCACCAAAACAACCACGCATGATGTTGACCGATGTTTTGATCATTTCATACGCAGGGATTTTTGCATCGCCATAACGAGGGTGAGGAACACGTGCGAATGGCAAGCCGAACACATAGTCCATTTCTTCCGTCGTTAGTGGGATTGGTGGTGTGTTGACCCACAACTCGCGCTCACCGTGTTTTTGAATCAAAGCGCGTGCAGAATAAGGGTTGGTTTCCAAGTGCATAACACGGCTAGCATGTGCATAAAGAATGCGGTCGTTCACCAGCTTCTCGAATGAAGGGATACGCACATAGCTGTTTTCGGCATCGTGGCGAGAAGGACGAACCATCACGGGTTTCGCGGGTTTGTCTTCTTCTTTGTTGGTTGCACATGCAGAATCCGTGGCATACGGATTTAGCATCGCCATGGCCTTGCCAGGTTTGTCGATGCGCGAGCTATCAATCTCTGTCATTTCTTCCGGTGCACTTTTCAGCATGACTGCTGTACCCGGAATACGTGTCATTGTGCTCACATCTTCACCGCGAGATAGGCGATGAGCAACATCAATTAATGCACGCTCGGCATTACCAAATAACAGAATGTCAGCTTTGGCATCACAAAGGACTGAACGACGGACTTTGTCTGACCAATAATCGTAGTGTGCGAGACGACGAAGGCTGGCTTCAATACCACCCAATACAATCGGTGTCTCTTTATATGCTTCGCGACAACGTTGAGAGTACAACAACACAGCACGATCAGGGCGTTTACCGCCTTCATTACCTGGTGTGTAGGCATCGTCATGACGAGGTTTTCTGTCGGCGGTGTAACGGTTAATCATGGAGTCCATGTTACCCGCGGTAACGCCAAAGAATAGGTTAGGTTGGCCTAGCGCCATAAATGCGCTTTTATCCTGCCAGTCTGGTTGAGCGATAATACCGACGCGGAAACCTTGCGCTTCCAGTACACGACCGATGACAGCCATACCAAAGCTTGGGTGATCGACATATGCGTCGCCAGTGACGATGATGATGTCACAGCTATCCCAACCGAGTTGGTCCATTTCCTCTCTGCTGGTTGGCAGAAAAGGAGCGGTACCGTAGCACTCAGCCCAGTATGGTTGGTATTCGTTTATTGGAGTAACAGAATTGCGCATTTTTTAACCTCTTTCTCGCAAGGCGGCAATTATAGCGGCTTGAGCAGGCGAGAGCCAGAACGATTAAACCTCCAATTTTGCAAGGTTTTTGAGAAAGAGGTGCCGCATTTCGATGAAATGCGGCTTTTTTACTTAGAATCGGTAGGTTATACCCAAAGAAAGTAGGTATTGGCTTTCGTTGTAAAACGCAATATTTGAATCGATGTGGCTGTATCCAGCCAGTGAAATCAGAGACAAAGGATGTATCTCAAAGAGGTGCGCGTATTCGTACGCTAAAAACGCGCTGTATTCGTTGTCATTTCGTGCGATACCAAACGCAGGGTTGACGGCGTCGTAATCTCGGTAGTTAAAGCTACCAGTCAGGACGATTTTATTGCGGCCTAAAAAGCTAAAGTAAGTGAGCTCTCCACCGAAGGTTTGGTGAGACATGGCATCGCCGTCTGCATCATGCTTTAAATAGACAAACGCTGGCGTCACACCCAACCCTTTGCCTAAAAACTGTCGGTAGCTCAATTTGGAGTAAAAAGTGTCACCTTCGCGAGCCAATGTTTGCTGTTGTTGCGCTGTTAAACCAAGGCTTGAGCCACTTTGTTCATTGTCGAACTCGGTTTGTGCATATGCCATATCGAGTGACCACATTGAGCCTGCGATGCGGTCAAGTTGGAGGCGGTAAGCGTTGCCCGTTTTCTCTGTTTCTGTTCTTGGCGAACCTATCAGAAATGGATCAGCCCATACGTCCTCTGCTAACAAAGTTGGTAAGTAGGAAACGGAAATTTGTGTTCCAGATTTCAGCTCTTGTTTGTAGCCAACCTCCAGAGCAACAATGCCAATGGCAATGTCCTCGCGAGATGTTCCAACGAAGATCTGTTTATCCAGTCCTTCGCCAAACGTAAACTTTGCGTTGCCAAGGGGGCCGAAAATAGCATCACTCTCTCTGCTACCTTCCGTGTTCAATGAGCCTGTTTTCGTGTCATTGGCATTCGTGGAGAGATTAGAGTCGGTTGAGGCGATGCCACCGAGAACTGATATTTCACCGGTTAAGCCTCCACGTTCAGCGAGGCCAGCAGAGGCACAAAGTGGCAAGATGGAGAAACAGGTGAGCAAAAGCGTGGTTTTCATTATATATCCGTCCCTGAATGGCGAACTTTCCGCTCTTGAAAGCGGGAATATTATCGTATTTGCAACGTTACCCTAACAAGTTGTAGTGCATAGAAACAAGTTTGAAAACCGATACTTGCGTGGAATTGACATTTAGCCGTGCTCTATCGCGGTTATTAGCGTCGCGAGATGCTGTATTTTGACATTCGACAACTGCCGATAATCAAAGTACGGGCAAATCAGAATGGGTTTATTCGGATGTTTGGCGAACTCATGGTCTAGCCAGACACACTGCTCAGCGATACCGAGTTTAGTGGCATGGGTTCGCCCCGCAATAATGTGAATGACTTGGTTGCCTTCAAATTGCCCCTCAGAGACAGAACCAAAGTGTAATGCCGTTGCTGAATGAGATTGGAGAAGGGTTTCGTCTCTAAAGCGTTGCCAAGTCGTCAAATTTTGAGGGTGCCATTGAGACGATTTTGGCAAATCAAACAGCAGTTTTGCATAGACATTAAACACCTTGCGCCAACCGTTTCCCCCTAGGTCGCCTAACGACTTAATGTCACCTATTCGTAATGAGGTCGTCGAGCCAAACTCGGGCTCTTGGCCCAGTAATTCTGCGAGAGGGGCTGCTTTTTTTACGTAGACGTTAAACGTGGCAGTAGGACTGCCGATGGAAAAGGTATTCAATGATGTCCCTACTTATGTTCTTGTACGAAGTCGATAAACGCGCGGTCAGCGAGAGAAAGGTAGCCTTGCTTTCTCCATGCCATCGCAATATCGAGTGTGACGGGTTCTTCGAAGGGGATAGCAACCAAGCCCGGCTCATGCTCGGTAACAAGCTCTAGTAAGGCTGTAATAGCAAACCCATGCCTGACAATGTTTAAGATCATGGCGAGTAAATTGGTTTCAAACGACAGATGCGGCTCGATATTATTCTCACTGCAGACCCTATCAATAAACTCTCGATGAAAGTATCCCTTTTTAAACATCACTAGCTCTTCATCGAAAAAGGCACGAAAGCTAATTGATTTTTGGTTTGCTAAAGGATGCTCCTGGCCTGTTACAGCGACCATCTGTGACGTGATGAGGTGTTTGGTTTCTAATGCTGAAGGCACGTCTCGGTTGTGGATGACACCAATATCCAATTCGCCATCCAAAAGCATTTGCCGAATCGATTGCGTACCAGCTTCAACAACGATCAGTTTTAAATCCGGATATTTCGATTTAAATCCCATCAAAATGGGTGGGAAAAAATAGGAACCAAGCATGCCGGGAACACCAACGCGCACTTCACCTTTCTGAAGCCCTCGTAGCTCCGCCATTGCCATATTTGCGTCTTGGACTTGTTGAAGAATACGTTGAGCATGCACCCGTAACACCTCTCCTTCATGGGTCAGGTGAACTTGCTTTTCATTTCGGTCAAAAAGCGGTAGACCAATGGCACTTTCCAGTTTTTTTATGGCAACACTGAGCGCAGGCTGTGCGATATGGAGGTGCTTAGCTGCACGGGTGAAGTTCTTTTGTTCTGCAACACACAGAAAATATCTAAGTTGTCGAACGTCCACGTTGACTTCCCTTTAACGAGATCAAAAAGATCTAGAACCCATAAAATGAATATATTTCTTTTATCATAACTTCGCTGTTAATTTTACTATCAGACCTGTTAATTTGAGCGAATCTGAATGATCGAACTGAGAACACCCGAATATCGTCGAGCGGCTTTTGCATTAGCATTTGGCTCATTTCTGGTGTTTTGTAATCTTTACCTTTTCCAGCCAATGTTGCCGTTGTTTGCCGATAGCTTTCATGTGTCTGCCACCAAGGTTAATTGGTTGCTTGCGGCGTCCACACTCGGAATGGCTATCAGTTTGCTGCCGTGGGCACTGTTGTCTGAAAGGTTTGGTCGTCGGCCTGTCATCGTTGTGAGCTTGATGATGATGCCGCTGGTGGGCTTTTTGTCCCTGTTTTTTTCGTCATTTTGGGGTTTGGTTGCGCTTCGGGGCGCAATGGGCATTGCACTTGCGGGATTCGCCGCAGTTGCTGTTGCCTATATGGCTGATGAGTTCAGTCCTACTGCATTGGTTGTCGCGGTGGGGGGCTATATCAGCGCAAACTCGCTAGGTGGGATTGTTGGACGCTTGACGGGCGGATTTATGTCCGAACATATCGGGTGGCAGGGGGCTGTTGTTGGGATGGCAATATTCACAACGGTAGGGGCGTTGATGGTTCATGCATTGTTGCCAAATCAACGGCACTTCAAACCGACTAAGAGCTCCTTGATTAGCCAAATAAGTTCCATCGTGAATCACTTGCAAACCCCTGTGCTTTGGGTCGCCATGTTGATCGGCGGGTTGAACTTTGCGTTATTCGTCAATATTTATTCAGTGACAACGTTCCGGCTTATCGCAGAGCCGTTTCACCTTCCTGTGAGTATCGCGTCGGCCATATTTGTTTGTTATTTGGCTGGGACGTTTTCATCACGCCTTAGCGGTCGTTGGGCTAATCGTTACTCGCCGATATCAGGGATGTACTTGGGAACCGTTGTCACCTTGTTGGGCGTTTTAGTTGCCTCAATAGAATCTGAAATTACGGTGGTGCTGGGGCTGTTGATTGTTAGCGGTGGCGCGTTCTTTACGCACTCCTTAGCGTATGGTTGGGTAAGCAGGAAAGCAACGCATTCGAAAGCCGCCGCTACAGCGCTTTATCTCTGCCACTACTATATCGGCGGCAGTCTGGGCGGTTTTTATTTAATCGGCTG
Organism: Enterovibrio qingdaonensis; assembly: GCF_028683135.1. Lineage (GTDB taxonomy): Bacteria > Pseudomonadota > Gammaproteobacteria > Enterobacterales > Vibrionaceae > Enterovibrio > Enterovibrio qingdaonensis. The sequence continues at coordinate 48,778 of NZ_JAJUBB010000022.1, read as the reverse complement.
CTGGGAGTATGGCGGCTGGACAGCGGTCACGTTTGGTGCTTTGACGTTAGGTGTGTTGATGTTCTTCCTGATCTACTTACTGAAAGCAAAACACAGCGCAGTGTTGGTAGAGCAAAACACCTAAACGAGATTTGGGTCAATTTGCAAACTCTAACCATGGACGTCTGCAATTATCATCGACTCGTTGCTCACATTCCTCATAATCACGGCTGCAATCTCGGCCGTGATTTTTTGCCTCGTACAGTGCGAGGTCGGCTTTTTCCAGCAGTGATGAGAAATTATCGTCCTTTGAGACGCTGGTACTGATCCCAATAGATGTGGTGATTTCGATAGGCTGGGCTAATCCTTCCATGTTGATCTCAAGTTGGCGGACATTTTCCATGATGCGTTCAGCAACTTGACGTGCATGCTCAGCGTTACATTTTGGGAGGAACAAAATGAACTCTTCGCCCCCATAGCGGCCAAAAATGTCTGATTTTCGCAGTGCAGGCTGAACAGCCGATGTGAACCCCTTAAGCACTAAATCCCCCGCTGAATGACCATACCTATCATTAACACGCTTAAATCGGTCGAGATCCATTAAGAGAACCGAATAGGGGCGAGACTTGGTACGCGTATTCTCAAAGTCTCTTTTGGCAAGCGTTAACAGCATTCTTCGGTTGTAAACGCCAGTCAGAGGATCGAGCGTTGCATGACGGTACAGTCGCATCATCATATGCAGTTTGGAGGTTTGTGCCCATATAACAAGGATGCCAATGACAGTTTGTATCCAATAGAGCGCGAAGGTATCCAGAGTCAGTAAGGCGCCGCTTTGCACGTCTACATAAACCTGCGTCAATGCAGTGACAATCATTAAGTTAAATGACTCTCGTATTGTTAGCGGGAAAATAGTTAGCATCACCACCTGAACAAAAGGCAGCAGGGTGTAGCAATAAGTAATGCTATTTATGGAGTGCGGGTAGCCCAGTACATGATTCGCGGCGAGATAGAAGATATTCATGCTAATTACGATGCTGCCAAGTGCCATTCGACAAGCATGTAAAGAGTTACGGCTTTGCAAAAATCTAACGACGAAAAGTAGGCTCGCAACAAGCACCAAACGCAAAGAAAAAAGAATGCCGTTTGGCGCGTCGACAAAGAGCAAATCGACAGGAATCCACACAAAACAAAGGATGCTCCATGTGTAACACAAGGCAATAATACGTGATCTTAAATACGTTGCTCTCGTTGTGTTGAAGCTTGCTGCATGACGTTTCGCACTTGATAACTCTTTGACTGAAACGATAAAGCGGCGAACGGAAAACTCCATGTCATCCCTTATTTCGATGTGGTTGGCGTTCAGTAATTGTTTAGGCTTCAAATTTGTTTCATGCCGATTTTTAGAGGCAAATCGACTAAGTATCAAAACAGTTACATATAAGTTCGGTCGAACGCAAAATTAACATTTGTTTCTGTGAGGTTATCGGCACTGTTGCATATTCTTTGAGCTGTAATTTTTATTGCAGGAGATTAACCGCTTGAGTTGCAGCACGCGTATCGTATTTGTTGATTCGATTCTTTAGAGAGTCATGCATATTGAGACAGTTTGGGTATAATTGCGCGATGTAAATTTTTGGGTAGCGATATGATTGATGTGTTTGGCTCGGTAATTTTGTCGGGCGTTCTCGGTGCGCAGTTAGTACTGACCTTGGTGCTGTTGAAGGGGGATATTTGTCCAGGACAGCGAGGTCGATTACACAAAGTATTTTGGGTCCTTGTGATTGGCTGGGCGTTAGTTACACCGCTATACCCGTTTGCAGCGTTACCCTTTATCTCGCTAGGCATTTTTTCCCTTCGATCTAAAACGGGCAAGACCAAGTCGTCAGGGCCGATCCCAGTTCTTTACCTTTCCAATGCATTTGGTGTGTTATCACTTGGCGTAACCCTGTTTCAATCAAGCCTTTCGGTTGCGTTACTGATGCTGTTACAAGTGATACTTGTAGGGGCAGTGACGGCGCATGTTTTGTTAATCAGAGCGCGTTCGCGGCTTCAGGCATTCCACCGCATATTGCCCGTGGCCGGTTTAGTTGCAGCAATGTTGATGGCTGCAGTAATGGCAATCTTTGGCTCTTTTAATGTCACCGATGCAATGGTGCAACACATCGTGGCATGCATGGGATTAGTGCTGGTGGGAACCTTGGTTTGGGCGCTGCATTTGTTTAGGCAAGTCGCACCAAGTCTCGTTCAAGTATTTGTTGCCTTTGCATTATTGTTTAGTGCGTCAACCGTTGCTATTTCTTCTATGACAGCAATTTAACAACGTGTGTACCGACACTGAAAAAGGGCACGAGAAGTGCCCTTTTTTATACCTGGCTCACAGTCACTTGTAGTGCGAGGGCTACACTGAATGAAGGTAAACCCAAACAATCTGGAGATACAGGGTTCAGGTTGTTTAGGTATATGACAGAGAGGAGTGTCGTCGATGGAAATCCATAATCTTGAACGCCTTGATAGTGCAATAGTGTATGGCATCGTCAATGAAAGGCTGCGCCTAGAATGCGCCAGCCTGGATGAATTTCTGCTTCAGTTTGGTATTGATAGCCAGTCATTCCAACAAAAACTGGATGAAATGGGGTGCTACTATGACCCGATGGTCAATCAGCTCAGACAAAAATAATGTCTACGTTTAGACCTTTTTAATCCCCTCTAAATGTGAATGTGATTGATGGCGCGCAGTGGCGAAAAAAGCCTGCAAATAAGGACGTTTAGCTTCCTGCGCGCGTACTGCCGCATACAATCTTCGCCAAAGCCCAGACCCTAGCGGTCTGTCCACAACTAATCCTTGCCTTGAAAACTCACTGATTGCCCAATTAGGGAGCGCAGCTACACCTAAGCCTGCGGTCACCATTTGGATAAGCATCAAAGTGTTATCTGCTGTTTTCACGTGGGCCGGTTCAATATCCGCGGGTTGCAGGAAATGTTTGATGATATCCATACGTTGTTTTTGCACGGGATAGGTGAGAAGCGTCTCGTTTGCCAAATCCTCTGGCGTAATGGTTTTCTTGTTGGCGAGAGGGTGTGTGTCAGATAGCACTAAGCGCATTTCAAAGTCGAACAGGGCCTCATAGTGGACCTCACTTCTCGGTTGTATGTCAGACGTGATAACCAAATCGAGTTCACCACTTGCAAGCGCGGGTAAAGGCTCAAAGCCAAAGCCGGACGAAAAGTCCAACGTCACTAAAGGCCAACTGAGTTTGTACTCCTTAAGGGCAGGCATTAGCCACTGGAAGCAGGAGTGGCACTCGATCGCCATGTGAAGTCGACCTTGTGCATCTTCTTTTAATGCGGATAGTTGCGCCTCGGCTTGTGCGAGTTTGGGAAGAACCTCATCAGCAAGTGTGAGAAGGACGTTTCCCTCTCCCGTAAAACGTACTGGGCGAGTTTTACGGAGAAACAAAGGAGAACCAATACGCTGCTCTAAATCCTTGAGCTGATGCGATAGAGCAGACTGTGTCAGGCAGAGCTGTGTGGCAGTTGCTGTTAACGACCCTGTGTCTCTCAATACCGATAAGGTCCGCAAGTGTTTCACTTCAATCATGAAAATTCCTCAATATCCGTTTGAGTTATTTGAGTTTGTTTTATGAACAATAATCAATCATGGTGGACATGTAAACATCTGGACGGCTAAATTTTGGAGAGAGAGCATGACCACGACACATATTTTGGGCTACCCGAGAATCGGAAATAAGCGAGAGTTAAAGTTTGCGTTAGAGCAATATTGGCAAGGTGATTTGAGCCAGCAAGGTTTACTGGACGTTGGAGCAACGATTCGTCACCACAACTGGAATGTGCAACAAGAAGCGGGCTTATCTTATGTCACCGTGGGTGATTTTGCTTGGTATGATCAAGTATTACAGACCAGTTTGACCCTTGGACACATCCCTAAACGCCACAGAAACGGACACCCTGATCTCGATACCCTCTTCCGTATTGCACGAGGCAAAGCACCCACAGGATGTGCTTGCGCTGCGTCTGATATGACGAAATGGTTCAATACTAACTATCACTACATCGTGCCGGAGTTTTCAAAGGACGACGAATTCAAGCTTTGCTGGAACCAGCTTTTTGAAGAAGTGAATGAAGCGCAGAAAGCAGGACATAAAGTGAAACCTGTTTTGCTTGGGCCTATATCTTATTTGTATCTCGGAAAGGAAAAAGAGTCTGGTTTTAATCGCTTGGATCTTTTGCCACGTTTATTGTCTGTGTATCAGAAAATCCTTGGAAAACTCAAATCACAGGGCGTCGAATGGGTGCAGATTGATGAACCTATCCTAGTGTTGGATTTGGCACCAGAATGGCGCAATGCCTACAAGTTGGCCTATCAGGTGATTGGTGGTGACGTGAAGCTGCTTCTGACAACCTACTTTGAATCCGTTGAACAGCAACTGGACATCATCAAAGACCTGAATGTAAATGGTTTGCACCTTGACCTCAGTGCCGCGCCAGAGCAGCTAAACACCATTGTAGACACACTGCCATCGGATTGGGTGCTCTCCCTTGGTGTGATTAATGGGCGAAACGTATGGAAAGCGAATCTCAGTAAGTGGGTGAACGAACTGAGTCATGTTGCCGAGGTCTTGGGTAACCGACTATGGATTGGAACAAGTTGTTCACTGCTGCATACGCCCGTTGATTTGCAGCAGGAAACTTCTTTAGATGATGATGTGAAATCTTGGTTGGCCTTTGCAAAGCAGAAGGTGAGTGAGGTTGTACTCCTGTCGAGCGCATTGTCTGGCAACGCGTCTGCTCGCGAAGCGTGCGATGTTTATAGTGAAGCAATCATTGCTAGAGCCTCGAGTTCAAGAGTTAACAAGCCCCAAGTTCAAGCGCGTCTGAATACGATTACAGATGCATTGGCTGAGCGTGAACTTCCTTATGCTGATCGCGCTGAGGCACAAAAAGCATCTCTGTCATTGCCGCGTTTTCCAACCACAACCATTGGCTCATTTCCCCAAACATCGGAAATACGTCAACAACGCCGCGCCTTAAAGTCAGGCGCGTTATCTGAACCTGATTATGTGGCCGCAATGCAAGGTCATATTAAAGACGCGATAGAACGTCAGGAAAAGCTAGGTCTGGATGTGTTGGTGCATGGCGAGCCTGAGCGAAATGACATGGTGGAGTACTTTGCAGAAAACCTAGATGGCTTCGCGGTCACCCGTTTTGGCTGGGTCCAAAGCTATGGTTCTCGTTGCGTTAAACCTGCCATTATCGTTGGAGACATTTCAAGAGATGCACCGATTACGGTGGATTGGACAACGTACGCTCAAAGCCTGTCACAAAAGCCAGTAAAGGGTATGTTAACTGGGCCAGTTACCATTTTAGGTTGGACTTTCCCTCGTGAGGATCTCTCGCGTAAAGAGATTGCAGAACAAATTGCGCTGGCATTGCGCGATGAGGTAGCTGACCTACAAGATGCGGGTATCAAAGTTATCCAAATTGATGAGCCAGCTATTCGAGAGGGCATGCCGCTGAAAGCGAGTGATTGGAAGACGTACTTAAACTGGGCAGTGAGAGCGTTCAAAATCTCCGCGAGCAGTGCTAAGCCGCAGACTCAGATTCACACTCATATGTGTTACAGCGAGTTTAATGACATTATCGACTCTGTTGCTGCATTGGATGCCGACGTGATTACCATCGAAACGTCCCGCTCAGATATGGAACTACTCGAAGCATTTGAAGCGTTTTCATACCCCAACGAAATTGGTCCTGGTGTCTACGATATTCACTCACCGAACATTCCGTCCGTTGAGAGTATTGTGGGCTTGCTTGAGAAAGCGCGTAAGACCATTCCGGACGAACGTTTATGGGTAAACCCTGATTGCGGATTGAAAACGCGCTCTTGGGGAGAGGTGGAAGCGGCATTGTCCAGCTTGGTCGAGGCTGCCGTTACCCTTCGAGAAACGTCAAACTAAAATCTGTTCGTGAACGCGCACATTGACCGCGAATAAGGGCTTTTGCCGACATCAGGATTGTGATTCAGGTGGAGGCAAAAGCCCGCTTTCTGGCGGTATCTAAAAATATGTTCAACAATTAGTTAACATATTTGGAGGTGTGCTTAGATGGCGAAACGCGTTTTATATTCGACGATTACAACAGTTCTGGTTGGGCTGTTTTTTTCGTTTCTTGCCGCCGTCTCTTTACATCAGTCTGAAAAACAGGCTGTTGCGCATGAAGTTCAAAAGGATGTTGAGAATGCTGCCTTATCGCTTGGGAGAGAACTAAACATCGCGATTGAGCTACTTTATGCCTTGAGAAATCAGCTAAATGTGAGTGACGAAGTAAACGAAGAAACCTTCGTGAGTTTTGCAGAAAGCGTGATGAACAGACACCCCAATATCCGGTCTATGGAATGGGCGGAGGTTGTCGATAGCAGAGATAGAGACCTTTATGAAGCAGAGGCTGCGCTGGAATTTGCGTTATTTGAAATCGTTGAACTCAGTGATAACGGTGACTTGGTAAAAGCGCAGGCGAGAAATCGCTACTTCCCTGTAAAATATATTACGCCTTATGAGGATAATCAGAACGTATTAGGGTTTGATCTTGCGTCTCGCGAGAGTATGAAAAATGCGTTAGAAATGAGTTGGTATCGAGGGGTACCTATCGCGACACCTGCCATACGATTGAAGCGAGAATTCGAGGATCTCAGTGGCTTTTTGATGCTTTTACCTGTGTTTCATGGCGCCCCTGAAACCGATGCGGATAGGGAAGATGCGCTGCATGGTTTTTTGCTTGCACTTTTTGACGTCAAAGATATTTTCCAGATGGCCATCAACAATACAGTAAAAGAGTCGATCAACCTGTCATTGTTGGATAAAGGCCTAAGTGCCAATAACCAGGTTATCTTCAAAAGTACGGTAGATCTCTCGGAGCCGCCTAACACTGCCTTTTTGTATTCGTCAGAGCCCATTTACTTTGCAGGGCGTGAGTGGGTACTCCAAGGAGCACCTTCTTCGCAATACGTAAACAGCCGGATGAGCCTCTTCCCCCAGATCATTTTCTTTGTTGGCGTCGCAATTTTCACCTTGCTGGCTTATCTCATATACATACTCCAGCACCGGGCGTTAAGTGTGCAAAGGCGAGTTGATGCCAAAACGCGAGAACTTAGAGAAGCCAATAAGAAACTCGAGAAGATGTCCAAAAGTGATGGGCTTACCGGTTACTACAATCGTGAGTACTTTGAAGCCAGTGTGCAAAGTGAAGTAGGGAGAGCACACAGGGATAGGATTCCCATTAGTTTGCTTATCATTGAAATCGACAATATGTCTCGTTATAACACCCGCCATGGGCGAGTCGCGGGAGACAAAATCATTCGCCTCGTTGGGCAGGCAATCAGTGATACGTTGAAACGCCCGAGTGATTTGTTAGCGAGATATGGTGGTGAAACGTTCGCGATTTTATTACCAAATACACATGACGGCTCCCCAATGGCCGATATCTGCATTAACGCTGTTAAGGCACTGAAATTACCGTTCGATAAAGATGCGGGTGGAGAGGTTATATCGATTAGTGTGGGTGGCGTGAGCGTTTCGAATACTGAAAATCTAGAAGCATCTAAACTCGTTGCTTACGCTGAGATTGCGTTGAGTAAGGCCGTTGCATTGGGACGTAATCAATCGAATTGGATCAATGCACCAGAAAAAAATCAGCCTCTAGAAAGAGGCTGATTGGCATGCAGAAGATTCGAGGCGATTGTGATTAGTTAACCCAATCGCGCAATTGGAAGCTCAGAGTGTGCTCACTATTTTTCAGTTCAAGCGTTTGCTTCTCAAGAGACACTTCACTCCAGTCACCCAGAACGTTAGTCATCACGCCTTCAACAGCCATTGCTGGCTCAGGGCATGCCATCATTGTGGTTGCCATGTTGTCGATGCGGAATTGGCCTTCGTTTAGCTCAGCTTGTCCGAAGTAACGGTTACAACCCGCATGGCCATTTGCAGTAAATGACTCGCCAATCTCCAGATTCGGTGCCGCAAAACCTTCAGGCAGGTTCAATGGCTGGCCATCAACGCTAACGAGAACCCAATTGTGGTGCTGCATGTTCGCTTGAGACACTTCCATTGAATCACCCATTAGTGACGCGCTGTTTGAACAGCCAGCCAGAATTGCTGGAGCTACCAGCATTGCGATTGCCATCTTTTTCATCTTGAACTCCAGATATTTGAGTAGGTCGACGCGCACTTCAGTAGTTTCGAATGCCCTGAATACTGCCGCCGATATCTAAATGACATTGTAGTTGAGGCAGGGTTCCCTTAGCGAGGGGCTTACCACCAAAAAAAACTACCGTCATTATTCGTATTATCGGAAATGAAGCAAGTCAGTTTATTGTAAATCCAACCATTTTGCGCTGGATATTGCACAAATAATAGGCATCTCTTCGAAGGAAGCGTGGAAAGACAAGATGATATGGTTTTATAGACAAAAAAGCCCCCTATCGAAATAGGGGGCAAATGTTACCATCGCATAAATGTAATTATTGTTGGAATTCGTTTCCGGTGGCGGTTGGATTAACCGAAGTCACCGTTTACATAACCACGTGTACGATCATCGCGTGGGTTTGCAAAGATATTCGCGGTTTCGTCGTGCTCAACGAGTTCTCCCATCAGGAAGAATGCAGTACGGTCAGAGATACGACGTGCCTGTTGCATCGAGTGCGTTACGATGACGATGGTGTAGTTTTTCTTTAACTCTTCCATCAGGTCTTCAATTTTCTTAGTCGCAATGGGGTCAAGTGCCGAAGTTGGTTCATCCATCAGAATGACTTCTGGTTCCATCGCGATAGTACGCGCAATGCACAGGCGTTGCTGCTGACCACCGGACAGGCCGAATGCATGGGATTTCAAACGGTCTTTTACTTCATCCCACAGTGCTGCGCCACGTAAGCTTTTCTCAACGACTTCGTCTAGCGTCTTTTTGTCTGTCACGCCTTGAGCGCGCAGACCATAAGCGACATTGTCATAGATGCTCATTGGAAATGGATTTGGCTTTTGGAAAACCATACCCACTTTAATGCGCAAGTTAGAGACGTCGATATTGCCGTAAACGTTCTCGTTATCTAGTTTCAGGCGACCGTCGATTTTCACACCTTCAATCAGGTCATTCATACGGTTCAAGCAGCGTAGTAGGGTAGATTTACCACAACCAGAGGGACCGATCAGTGCAGTCACTTTCTTGCTCGGGATCGGCAGGTTAATGTTCTTCAGTGCGTGATTCGCGCCGTTTCCGTAGAAAAGGTTTAGGTTTTCAATTTCAAATTTATTTGCAGTCAACATTGTATTCTCTCCCGGGCTCAGTAAGTGGCTTTGCTAAATTTGCTGGCGATAATCTTGGTCAGCATGTTGATGAGTAGCACAACAACAATCAGTACGGTGGCGGTGGCATATGCCTGATTCCACTCGTGAACTGTGTAGAGCTCCTGGGTTAATTTATAAAGATGGACAGTCAGAGTACGGCCCGAATCCATAATGCTATCTGGGATACGTGCAACCATACCGGCTGTCAGAAATACAGGTGCAGATTCGCCAATAACGCGGCCTACACTCAAAATAATGGATGTCACGATACCTGGCATCGCGGCAGGAAGAATGAGCTTCCAAATGGTATAAATCTTCGAAGCACCCAGACCGTATGAACCTTCACGGTACGTCTGAGGAACTGCCATTAATGCTTCTTCTGTTGTACGGATAATTACCGGCAGAATCAGGATGCTGAGTGTCAGTGCACCAGACAAAATTGAAAAGCCCAGTCCTAAAACTGCCACGAAGAACGTCATACCAAACAGACCGAAGATGATAGACGGAATACCCGCCAGAGATTCGGTACAGAAACGAATGACCTTAACCAACTTACTGCCTACCTTCGCGTATTCGGTCAGGTAGATAGCCGTCATGATGCCGATGGGTGCTGCAATCGAGATGGACGCAATCACCATGTAGATGGTTGATACGATCATCGGCCAAATGCCTGACTCTTCGCCAATGCGCGTGTAATTGTTGGTAATGAATGACCAGTTTACGTATTGCAGACCGTTACTCAGGATGTACCAGATAATCCAGAACAAGAAACCAACGGTGAGTCCTGCGGCAACCCATACGGTAGCCAGAGAAATCTTGTCTTTAAGTTGACGAGAAAGCATCGTAATTACCTCGCTTTTTCACGATTTAGGTAAAGCAGAGCAGCGTTCAGAACCATGATAAATACCAAGAGAACGATACCCGTTGCGTACAGCGCACTTGCGTGAACGCCGGACGCATAAGACATTTCAAGTGCAATGTTGGCTGTCAGCGTTCGTGCAGATTCCAATAAGCCGTTTGGCATAGCCGGGGCGTTGCCCATCACCATGATGATTGCCATGGTTTCACCTAGTGCACGCGCTATGCCGAGAATAACGCCTGTCATAATCCCTGAGCGTGCGGCAGGAACGAGCAGTTTAAACGTGGTAAACATCTGTGATGCGCCCAGAGCCAAAGAGCCTTCTTTGTAGACTTTTGGTACTGCGCGTAATGAGGTTTCGGATACGGCGATAACCGTTGGCAGAATCATAACTGCCAGAACGATGATACCTGCAAGCAGCGTGTTACCTGCGGGTACGTTAAATACATCTTGAATCAGCGGAACAATGATAACCAGACCAAAAAAGCCATAAACCACTGAAGGAATGCCTGCCAACAGTTCGACTGCTGGACGGATGATGTTCGCTAGCCACTTTGGTGCGATTTCAGCGATGAATACAGCAGTTAGTACTGCAACGGGCACACCCAGAGCGACGGCTCCTGCGGTTGAAGCCAGAGAGGCAACAATCATCGGTGCAATGCCATAAAGTGCTGGTGGAAGCCACTCAGAGCCGGTGACGATACCTGTAACGCCTGCTTCTTGAATCGCTGGGATACCTTCAAGGAAGATGAAGTAGCCGATGGTTGCTAGAGAAAGCACGCCTAAAATTGCTGCTGTCAGGAATAGTGTGCGGAAGATATCTTCACGCCAGTCGCGCTTTTGGCGACGATTCAGACTGCGAGTTGGCAGTACTACGGTTTGTTCGTTTGCGATGGTCATTTCTCACTCCTTATTGCCAATCTCTGGCAGGGAGGTATTTCTTAAAATAGGCCTGACAAATACCGTCAGGCCAAAGTGTTAGTCGGGTTTACTGAACAGGTACGTAACCTTGTTTTGACACAATTTTTTGGCCGTCTGGAGAGACTACCCAGTTCAAGAACTCATCAGCTGCTGCTGAAGGTTTGCCGTCTTTGCTCAGAACAAGGAAAGGACGTGCTACTTTGTAGTCGCCAGCAGCAACCGCTTCTGATGAAGGTGCGACGCCGTTAACTTTGAGGGGCTTTAGAGACTCATCGATTGAGCCTAATGAAATGTAGCCGATGGCGAATGGGTTGTTTGCGACGATGGTTTTAATCACACCGTTACCGTTACCCACTTGCGCACGTTGAGAAATAGCAGAAACCGTTGTTCCGTTAATCTTACGCTTCAGGCCCATAATGTCTTCGAATGCGCCACGTGTGCCAGAGGCTGTGTCACGGGTCACAACCACGACGGGTTTGTTTTCACCGCCGACTTCAGACCAGTTCTTCACTTCACCGCGGTAGATTTTTGCAATTTGCTCTACGGTCAGGTTATCCAACGTATTTGCGTTGTTCACGACAACTGCGATGCCATCGCGAGCAATAACAGTTTCTTTCAATGCAGGCTCTTTTTCTGATTCTTTCAAGTCGCGAGATGCCATGCCGAACATTGAAGTACCGTTTTTCGCTGCTTTAACACCAGCAGACGAACCAGTACCTTGAACTTCAATAAAGGTGCTGTTGTTTTGGTTATGATACGTCTCAGCAAGAACTTCCATGACTTCTGTTACAGAGGTTGAACCTGAAATTGTGATTGTTTCTTGAGCAGAAGCTGTGTGGGCAACCAATGCGCCAGCCATACACAGGGCAGTAAAAACTTTTGATTTCATAGTAACTTTCCTTAAACGTTGCCTTTCTCGAAGGAGGTGTTTGAATCAACGAAGGCAACTTTAGGTAAGTTATATGACAGTCATGTTTCAGTTAATTGAAGCATTCATGACGAGATTAAGTACTTTTAATGACACAGGTGGCTCAAAAATGGTCAGATTAAAATATTGTCGTATATGTAAAATACGAAATATTAATCGTTAGTTTTGGCTGGCGACTCGATTATTTATCACGTGAACGTCATTTAACCATGAGTCTACTTGGGAAAGGTTCATAGGTCTTCCGTACCAGAAGCCCTGGATTTTGTCACACCCGATCGACATTAAGTATTGTCCCAACGCCTCTGTCTCAACACCTTCAGCAACCACAGAGCAATCTAAGCTATGTGCAAGGTAAATGGTTGATCTAACTATGGCTTCATGATTAGAGCTATAGAGAAGGTCGGTGACAAAGCTGCGGTCAATCTTAATTTCATCAATCGGCATATTGCTCAATATAGAGAGTGAGGAAAAACCGGTACCGAAATCATCGATGCTAAGGGAAACGCCCAATGTTTTTATTTTTTCCAGCACTGCTTGGGCTTTTTTGGGGTTTTGCATCATGCTGGTTTCAGTGATTTCTAACGTTAGTTGGGAAGGCTGAATGGCATAGTCCCTGAGTAACTTTCTCAGGAAGGGTTCAAGACTGTTGTCTTCAATGTCTCGTACCGACAAGTTAACTTGAACGTGGGGTGCCATTCCTTTATCTGCCCATTCAGCCAATTGGGCCACTGTTTTTTGAAGTACCCAACGCGTTATTTGGTGAATGGCGTTAGTTTGTTCTGCGATAGGAATGAACTCATCAGGACTTACGGTGTAACCATTGCCAAGAGGCCATCGAATCAATACCTCGAACGTTGTTTTACGAGAGGCGTTGACGTTTAGGACGGGTTGAAAGTACAAGTCAAAATCCATATTGACCATCGCGACTTGGAGCATTTGTGCCAATTCGACTTTATCGTAAAGCTGTCTGTAAGACGCGGCTTCATAGACGGCATAGGGGACTTGGATACGTTTGGCACTGTACATGGCGATTTCAGAGCGTTTCAAAATATCTTCAGAACACGAACCATGCTCGGGATACAGTGAGACACCGATGGTATTCGTTAAGTTGACGTCATGGTCATTAATGGTCTGCGGGTGATCAAGATAGGATTGTATGGTTTCAATGTAATGTGCAACGTTCGTTGTTTCTGGACTATTTATGATGAATGTAAATCGATTTCCACTGGTTCTGGCGAGGAAAATATCTTGTTCAACAAACTCACGTAGTCGTTCGGAATACTGATAAAGCACGCTGTCCCCAGCTTGGTGCCCGAATACTTCATTGATATGGTTAAAATTATTGATGTCCACCGTCGCGACACCGAACCTTTGTTGAGTAGTTTCAAAATCATGAATGTGTTGATTAATGGTTTGCAGCAGAAACCGTCGATTAGGAAGCCCAGTCAGACTGTCATGGGATTCGTTGTGACGCTGCTGAAACTCAGCAAAAGCAATCCGTTCCATGCTTTGTGAGACGACACCAAAAATCATCACGCAAAAAATCCCGCCACCAAAAAACACCATGGAAACCACAAACTCGATGACGCTGATTTTATCCATCATCGCCATATAGCCGGTAAAAACGACGTAGCCGAGAACAAAGCCAAGCATGACGGGAATAAAGCTGAAGGTGGAGGGGCGACGATCTTTGTGATAGAGGGAAATCGAAGATCGTAATGCCGATATCAGGGCGAGCATACCGAGGAGCACAAGGATTATTGATATCGATTTCAACATCGTATTGCTATCAGCCTACTTCATTAAAAGAAAGAGGCTGTCACGGAGGGCATGACAGCCGAGACATTCTTAAATGTAGCTGAGAAATAGCAAACTTGAGAACAATGTCACTCTTTGAGCCAATGCCTGTTAGTCACAGCAGACAGGGCAGTTTGGATTCTTGAGCAAGTTAAAGCTGCGCCATTGGCTTTCCATCGCGTCAAACATCATGAGCTTTCCGGTAGGTAAAGCGGCAAATTTTGACACGACCTTGATCGCCTCTAACGCCTGCATCGCGCCAATCACACCAACGACAGGAGAGAGAATTCCTGCTTCAACACAACTCAGTGCTTGTTCACCAAACATGGCACTTAAACACTGGTAGCAAGGCTCATTGTCACCATAAGTAAAGACAGCGACTTGGCCTTCAAGGCGAATGGCAGCACCACTGACTAGCGGTGTTTTGTGCTTAAAGCACAAGCGGTTCAATTGATTGCGTGTATCTACGTTGTCACTGCAGTCCAGAACGAGGCTATGTTTTTCTATCAACTCAGAAAGCGCATCGTCATTTAAACGGGTAGAAATCGTGTTAACCGTCAAATGAGGGTTGAGAGCAGTAAGTGAGCGTGCCGCAGAATCGACCTTTAAATCACCAATCGTTGCATCACTGTGGAGCACTTGGCGTTGGAGGTTGGACAATTCAACCTTGTCGTCATCGATGAGCGTTAGCTCCCCGACGCCTGCGGCGGCAAGATACTGACTGGCAGCACAGCCGAGTCCGCCGGCACCGAGTACAAGCACCTTGCTTTGTTTGAGGGCTTCTTGGCCCTCAAAATCAAATTGGCGCAATATGATTTGGCGATTATATCTGAGCTCTTCTTCCGGAGAGAGAATATCCACGTTCATCCTTTAACTTAAAACAGCGTTGAATGGCTCGATAGTCACGCTTTCACCGACCTCAACGTGGCCACGATCTTGCTCCAATACAGCAAAGCAGTTAGCAACAGAAAGCGAACTGAACGCACCTGACCCTTGGTTGCCAGTGGTGCCAACAATAAGGTCACCGTTTTCATCCAATCGATAAACAGCGCGCTGGTAGTCCGCACGGCCCGGTGATTTTTTAAAACGGCTCTCTGCTTTTGCTTTCAGTTGAATGGTTGGTTGCCATTGGGTGTGGCCAGAAAGTTTAGCAAGCAGCGGCTGAACCAAAACATGCAGGGTAACCAGAACGGAGACTGGGTTACCTGGCAAACCACAGAATAGCGCACCTTTCACGCGGCCAAAGGCAAAGGGCTTGCCGGGCTTGATGGCAATCTTCCAAAAACCCACTTCGCCTTCTTGGTCCAAAATATCTTTGGTGTAGTCGGCTTCGCCAACGCTTACGCCACCAGATGTGACAATGACATCGGCAATATCCGCCGCATGTAAAAAGGCTTCACGAAGTTTTTCAGGACAATCTGGAACGACGCCTAGATCAATTGCTTCGCAGTGCATTTTTTCAAGCATTGCGCGAATGGTATAGCGGTTACTGTCGTATATCTCGCCTTTCCCCAGCGTCTCTCCAACTTGGCGCAGTTCATCACCTGTAGAGAAAAACGCAACTGTTGGTCTTCTCATAACAGGCACATCGGCGATGCCAAGCGTCGCTAGAAGGGGAACTTCGCGAGGTGTCAGCAGTGTTCCTTTTGGAATAACCACATCGCCAGTTTTTACATCATCGCCCATTGGACGAATGTTTTGCTGGGCAACAGGCAGAACAGTGAAGGTAACGTTATCGCCTTCAACGCTTGTTTGCTCTTGCATGATGACAGCGTCAGCACCTTCTGGGATTTCTGCACCTGTCATGATGCGGATACAAGTCCCTTTGGGCCAATCGCCTTCAAAAGGGACACCCGCAAAAGACTTACCCGCGAGAGGCAACGTCTGGGTAGCCACGAGGTCTTCACATCGCACGGCGTAGCCATCCATCGCAGAATTTGCAAAAGGTGGTACGTTGATTGGGGATAGAATGTCTTCTGAGGTAATGCGGTTTTGCGCATTAATAAGGGAGACAGTTTCGGTAGCCGTAATAGGCGTAGTGTCATTAAGAAGCGTCTCAATGGCCGTGGAAACGGGCATCAGTCCAGGAGTATCGCAACAACCCATAAAAAAATCTCGGTAGTTTTAAGCTATACATTAGCTATCAGCAGAGCAAAAAAGCATTATCTCAGACTTTGTTTGTCGAAACTAATGCCCGCATGCATTTCAAGGTGTAATTTTATGACTATTAACGTTATGCTTCAAAAATCTGACAGAAATTGATCCTTGTCCTCAATAGGCGAGTAATAACAATACCTGAGCAAATTGAAGACCTTGACGCAATCAAGTTTTACGCTGGGTACAATAACAACATTGGAACGATCCGAGGGTTTTTTATGACAGCATTGAGCGATTCTGCAAAGCGAGTTCGTGAAGCGCTAGTGGCGCGTGGTATCGAAACTCCAATGCAGTCCGGTTCGTCGATGACCGCCGAAGAAAAGAAAGAAAAAATCGAGTATCACATGCGGGAGATTCTGTCCGTTATCGATCTCGACCTTGAAGATGACAGTTTGATGGAAACACCTGCGCGTATTGCGAAGATGTATGTCGACGAAGTGTTTTCAGGCTTGGACTACGCTAACTTTCCGAAAATCACGGTGATTGATAACAAAATGGGCTGTGATGAAATGGTGAGAGTGAAAAATATTACACTCACCAGTACGTGTGAGCATCACCTCGTGACCATTGATGGATCATGTACTGTCGCTTATCTACCGAAAGATAAGATAATTGGTCTCTCTAAGATTAATCGCATCGTGCGTTTTTTTGCGCAGCGACCACAGGTACAAGAGCGTCTTACGCGACAAATTCTGGTGGCACTGCAAACCTTGCTGGAAACCGACAACGTGGCTGTGCACATGAACGCGACCCATTATTGCGTTAAAGCGCGTGGTGTGATGGATGCAACGAGTGTGACAACAACGACTGCGTTAGGCGGTGTATTTAAGAAGAATGCGGCAACACGTGCTGAGTTTCTGCACGGCATATAGTCAGGCGGCTTCTTCAAAATTGGTAATAAAAAAGCACCCTAGGGTGCTTTTTTTGTAGGTATCACGGTAGTGATGAAGACTACTTCATTACTGCTGCAATCGCTTTACATAGCGGACCCATGTTTGAACGGGTCATGCCTGCGACGCTGATACGGCCAGAGCCTACGATGTATACCGCAAATTCGTCTTTCAAACGTGCAACCTGATCTTTGTTCAGACCAGAGAAGGAGAACATACCGTTCTGGCGTTCGATAAAGCTAAAGTCTGCGTCGACACCTTCTTCTTTAAGTGAAGTAACAAACAACTCACGCATTGCTTGAATGCGGTCACGCATGTCGGCAACTTCTTGCTCCCATTCAGCGCGAAGCGCAGCATCACCAAGGATTTCGGTAACAACAGCAGCACCGTGTGCTGGTGGGTTAGAGTAAATCACGCGAGCAATGCTCTTCACTTGGCTAAATGCAGTTGCTGCTTCTGATGGGGATGTACCCACCAAGGTAAATGCACCTACACGCTCATTGTACAAACCAAAGTTTTTAGAGAATGAGCTTGCGATGAGCAGCTCGGGACAAACTTCGGTAAAAATACGAAGGCCAGCGGCATCTTCTTCCACGCCTTTCGCAAAACCTTGGTATGCGAAGTCAAACATTGGTAGCAGTGCTTTTTCTTTACATAGTGCAGCAAGCTCTTTCCATTGTGCCGTGTCTGGGTCAATACCGGTTGGATTGTGACAGCAGCCATGTAGAAGAACGACGTCGCCTGCATTCGCGGTTTGCAGATCTGCAACCATAGCAGCGAAATCCATGTCTTTTGCTTCTGCGTCATAGTAACCATATTGTGTTACTTCTAAGCCTGCCGCAGCAAACACGCCGTTGTGGTTTGCCCACGTTGGGTTACTTACCCAAACTTTCACATCACCAAGTTGGCGTTTGATGAATTCAGCTGCAAGACGCAGGGCACCTGTGCCACCTGGGGCTTGCGCAGTTTGCGCGCGTTTGTCTGCAATAATTGGTGCGTTTTCACCGAATAGCAGTTTTTGAACTGCCAGACCGTATTCTGGTGTACCTGGAATGCTCAGGTAAGATTTGGTGGTTTCTTTCTCAAGAAGAATGGCTTCCGCTTTTTTAACGGTCGCTAGAACAGGGGTATTTCCAGATTCATCCTTGTAAATACCTACACCCAAGTTAATTTTCTCAGCGCGAGGATCGGCTTTGAAATCTTCAGTGAGGCCTAGAATAGGGTCGGCGGGAGCCGCAACAATTTTTTCAAACATCTTCGTTCATCCATGGCGTTGTTAAAAGGTACAGCCTTTTTTATACCATTTTGATTCGTTGTAATAAAACGGAAATTTTAACTAATTCACTCTTCAATGAAGAAGGGGCAGTTTCGGGCATTCTTTTATCAATTGAGCAAAGAAATAGACGCAGTTAAACGAAGAAATATGCGAAACACCTCGCGATTAAATGGCTATGGGCAAAAGATTCATTAAATACCACAGACTATATATGCGGGAAAATGAATAAAGAAGAAATGCGGGAGGGAGTAGTGGAATGAAAAAATATAACGTTCAAAAAAGGCTGCTTAGCAGCCTTTTCTCTTCAGGATGTTAGCGTTTGTGGTGTGATTTGTGTACCCACTCATTGATATGTTTCAAAATGGCTTGTACCGCATGGTCTTTTGTCGCTTCTTGTCCATGCTCGACGTGTAGCTTTCCTTCTTCTACAGGTACGTGTCCTGTAATGTCCTCTGCAATATGAAGCCAGTCAGGGTGCCAATAGTAAGGCTGTCCCATTGACAAACTCCAGCTATGTACGCCGTTTGTTTCACCATGGTAGTGAATATCGCTTTCGTTATATTTACTCATGATAGCCTCTTATCCTTTTCGTCGATTGCTTTCCTACATGCCTTGAATTTAGCACTGTCTGGAGGCGAAGAGGTGGAATCAATCTAAGATTCCAGAAACAAATAAAGAGAGGTGTTGAGAAGGGGCTAAAACAAAAAAACCTCCGACAATGCGGAGGTTTTTAGAGTTACTCTCGTGAGGACGACTTAGAAGTTCGCGCTACGAGGAGTACGTGGGAATGGAATAACGTCGCGAACGTTGCCCATACCTGTTACGTAAGAAACCAAACGCTCAAAGCCTAGACCGAAACCAGCGTGTGGAACGGTGCCGTAACGGCGAAGATCGCGGTACCAGCTCATGTGCTCAGGATCGATGTTCATTGCGCGCATGCGAGCATCTAGAACATCAAGACGTTCTTCACGCTGCGCACCACCGATGATCTCACCAATGCCAGGTGCCAGAACGTCCATTGCTGCTACTGTTTTACCGTCTTCGTTCAAGCGCATGTAGAATGCTTTGATGTCTTTCGGGTAGTTTTTCACAATAACTGGAGCTTGGAAGTGTTGTTCTGCAAGGTAACGCTCGTGCTCAGAAGCAAGGTCAATACCCCACTCAACAGCATTCTCAAACGTTTTACCAGACTGAAGCAGGATCTCGATAGCATCCGTGTAATCAACTTGTGCGAAGTCTGATTCAACGAATTTCTCTAGACGCGTGATCGCTTCTTTGTCGATGCGTTGTGCAAAGAATTCAAGATCGTCGCGGCGCTCTTCCAGAACAGCTTTAAACACAAACTTCAGCATGTCTTCTGCCAGTTTTGCAACGTCGTTCAGGTCTGCAAATGCAACTTCTGGTTCAACCATCCAGAATTCCGCTAGGTGGCGGCTGGTGTTTGAGTTTTCAGCGCGGAAAGTCGGGCCGAAGGTGTAAACCTTGCTCAGCGCACATGCATAGGCTTCTGCGTTCAACTGACCAGATACCGTCAGGAAGGTCTCTTTACCAAAGAAATCTTCGTTGTAATCAACGGTGCCTTTATCAGTGCGTGGTAGGTTTTCCAGATCCAGTGTTGATACACGGAACATTTCACCTGCACCTTCTGCATCAGATGCAGTGATCAGTGGTGCAGAAACCCAGAAGTAACCTTGTTCGTGGTAGAAGCGGTGAATCGCTTGCGCCAGACAGTTACGAACACGCGCAACAGCACCAATTACGTTGGTGCGAGGACGTAGGTGAGCAACTTCACGCAGGTACTCAATAGAGTGGCGTGTTTTAGCCATTGGGTAAGTGTCAGCATCTTCAACCCAACCAACAACTTTTACGTCGGTTGCTTGTAGTTCAAACGCTTGGCCTTGACCTGGGCTTTCTACAACTTTACCCGTAACTTCTACAGAACAGCCTGTAGTAAGACGCAGTACTTCTTCGTTGTAATTATTCAGCTCATTAGGAACAACCGCCTGAATTGGGTCAAAACAAGAGCCGTCATAAATGGCAAGGAAAGAAATACCGGCTTTTGAATCACGACGTGTGCGGATCCAACCGCGAACAGTGACTTCTGTGTCTACTGCCGCTTTGCCGTGCAGGACGTCTGCTACAGGCACATAGTTCATAATTTGCATCTAACTCCGTTGAAGAATACTCGATGACCTGTTGTCACCGAGCTAGGATAATTCGCACTAGGACAGAAGAGTTTACCTGCATACCTAAACTACCTCAAGATGCAGAATTGGCAAGGCTTCACTATCTTTTACGTTCGACGAAATTTTGTGCAAAAAGCCATCATATTTGTACGCTTATTTCAGGGCTGTGGTCTTGATTCGCTGCGCAGGACGACACGGATACCGTTTTGCCTCCAGTCAAAGAGTGACAGTTAGTGGAATTCAGTTTGAGCTTGCTGCCAATATTCAGTAGCATCGCCGCGCAAAGATTTAACTTACAAACACGGGAATGCACGAAATGCACACTGAACTGTTTAAAGAATTCATGTTTGAAGCTGCCCATAGACTGCCACATGTACCGGAAGGTCATAAATGTGGTCGCTTGCATGGTCACTCTTTCTTAGTGCGTATTTACGTGGCGGGCGAGGTTGATCCACACACAGGGTGGGTGATCGATTTCTCCGAGATTAAGAAAGCTTTCCAACCAATCTATGATCGTTTGGACCACTACTACCTCAACGATATTGAGGGGCTGGAAAACCCAACCAGCGAAGTGTTAGCGAAATGGATTTGGGATGAGTTGAAACCAGCGTTGCCTTGCTTAAGCAAAATCATGATCAAAGAAACCTGTACGGCAGGTTGTCTATACACTGGCGAGTAACGCAGTAAAAAAGGGCCGGTCGGCCCTTTTTTCTTTTCGATAGATGCTTACGCGATATCGAGGTATTTGTGGGTCTGAATAGAAAGACGCCAGTTGTTTTTAATGCAGGTTTCAATACACAGTGCTGTAGCTCTTGGCTTTTGACTAATAGGCTGCAGTGCGACTTCTTTTCCTGATAAATCGATGTCCGCAAGAAGCTCTGTGAGCTTTTCTATGTCTGTTTCTGTCCCAACTGGGTGCTTTATTTCATTGGCTCTCGCCAGTGTGCTTTTCAATACCGGTAATTTACCGCGCATGTTGATTTTCGGAGACACGGTGACCCAAGTGTTTGCAGATGTGCGAACGTCGTAAGTACCACTTGTTTCAATTTGGCAACGGTATCCATTCGCCTCTAATTGTGTGGTAAGGGGCACCAAGTCAAACATGCAAGGCTCTCCGCCTGTAATCACGACATGTTTTGCTGAATAGCTTTCATTCAAATAATCGACAATATTTTCTGAGGTTGCTTCGGCCCAAAGTGGACTGTCGCCGGTTTTTGCGATGACAGTGCCAAAATCACGCTGGTCAGATGCCAACGTATCCCAAGTTTGTCGAGTGTCGCACCAAGGACAACCTACAGGACAACCCTGTAAGCGAACAAAAACTGAAGGTACGCCAGTAAACGTGCCTTCGCCTTGAATGGTTTCAAAAATTTCGTTGACGTTGTACATACCGCTAAACGTTCTTAATGCATAGATTGGGCGGGATTATGTCAGGTTAGCGAAGGGCTGTCTTGGTTAGAAACATCCTGATACACCCGCAGCAAAATAAACGGCATATAACTGCTTGATTTTTGGTCTTCGCGCTGAATCTAATGTAATTGAAATAAATTGCTCGTGATGTGTATCACGTCATTCTCTCTTGCTGCTTCACAATTAGTTCGCAAAGTAAAAAAATTCATTATTAATGAAAGTAAAAAGGAATTTGGGATGATTCTCGCCCAGCCAGGACACATAGATCACATAAAGCGTAATAACGCTGGCGCAGTTTATAAGTTGATCGATCAGCTAGGGCCTATTTCCCGAATTGAACTTTCTAAGCGCAGTCAACTAGCCCCCGCGAGTATCACTAAGATAACGCGTGAATTGATTGATGCGCATTTAGTCAAAGAGACTGAGTATGGCGAGCCCGCCAGCCGAGGTCGACCAGCTATTGGGTTGGTACTCGACAACGAAGGTTGGCAGTTTCTTTCTCTGCGCCTAGGCCGAGGGTATTTGACGCTGGCACTGCACGAACTTGGCGGCGATATCTTAGTAGAAGAGCGAAAAGACATTGATATCCTTGACCAAGAGACGTTGCTAACGCTGATTCAAAACCGTATCAATCACTTCTTCTCTGTCCATGCCAACGTGGTTGACCGAGTAACAGCGGTTGCTGTTTCGCTTCCCGGTTTGGTGAACAGTGCGCAAGGTGTGGTGATTCAAATGCCACACTTTAATGTCCACAATATGCCGCTTGGCGCAGCCATTCATCGCTCCACAGGTCTGCCTGTTTTTATAGGCAACGATACGCGTTCATGGGCACTGGCTGAAAAGCTATTTGGCAATGCAAGAGACGTAGAAAATTCGGTGTTGGTGTCCATTCACCACGGCGTCGGTGCTGGCATCATGATTGATGGCAAAGTACTGGAAGGGCAGATCGGAAACATTGGCGAATTGGGGCATATTCAAATCAAACCCTTTGGCAAACGATGCTTCTGTGGCAATAACGGCTGTTTGGAAACGGTGGCTAGCCTACAGTCAGTTTTAGAAGACACACAGGCGCTATTAGACCAAGGGCATGAGAGTGTTTTACAAGGAAGAAAACTGTCAATAAACCTCCTTTGCCAAGCAGCTGTGAAAGGTGACCCAGTAGCCGTGAACGTGATCACAGAATTGGGGCATAATCTCGGCCAAGCCATCGCCATTACCGTGAATTTATTCAACCCTCAAAGAATATTAATTGGGGGTGAGTTAAATCAGGCGAAGTCAGTACTTTATCCGGCGATTATGGATCGTATTCAAAACCAGACATTGCCTCAGTACTTTGAGCACTTGGAATTAGACGAAGCCTTTTTCTATACACAAGCTACGATGCCGGGAGCAGCACTCGTAAAACGCGCGATGTATGAAGGGTATTTATTGATGAAGGTGCTGGAAGGTTAGTCCAGCATTGTCGTAGTCAGCATGAAAAAAGGAGCCAATCGGCTCCTTTTTCGTTTTATGTATTACCCAAATGGATACCACATCATCACAGTATCAGCGTTACGCTTGATGAGTGCCAAAGTGACGCCGAGGGCAAGAATGGCAAGCACACCCCAGTCTTTACTTGTCAGCACGCGTTGATTGTACCAAGTACGTGAGTTGTAACGACCAAATCCACGCAGTGTCATCGCATTGGAGATTTCATCAGCCCGATCCAAGCTTGAAAAAATCAGCGGGATAAGAATCTTGGTTACGCCGCGAAATCGATCCATCAAGGGAGCATTTTTAGAAAAATCGACACCTCGCGCTTGTTGAGCGTGCATGATGTTAACAAAGTCGTTTTTCACTTCCGGCAGGTAGCGTAAGGTCAGGCTAACCGCATAGGCAATTTTGTATGGAACACCGACGCGATTCAGGCTTGATGCAAATTCAGTTGGGTGCGTGGTAAACACAAAGACCAACGCAATAGGGAACATGCTGAAGTACTTGAGCGTGACTGTACATAGGTAATACAGTGTTTCCTGGGTTAATGTGTAGTTACCCGGTAACGTCATGAGTTCAGTGGTTGTGCCTAAAACCTCAGAGCCTTGTTGTGGCGCGACCGCAAACATAAAAATGGCGTTTGTGGTTAACACACTAAGCGTGCCCAGCAATAGAGGTTTATATACCTGAAAAGCAACACCCGTTGTTTTCAGAAGGGTTAAGCCCAACAAAATCATGACGACAATAATGCGCAGGTCAAATGTGGTCAGAACAACGGTTATCCATGCCATCAGCAAGGCAAATTTTGTGATGCCATTAAGCCCATGCAACGGAGACTTTGTATCAACGTAGTTGATTCCAAATTTCATCTTAGAGGTCTTCATTTCGCACTGCTCTCTGCGTCGATAAACTGCTGCATAAAGCCATTGATATCGGCTATTCCGCATTTCTCTGCAAGCTGATAAAGGCTGGTGGTCGTTAAGTTAGCTGCATCCAGCAATTCAGACTGGCTGAATACCGTGGTCATTGGCGCATCTGTCATCAGTTTGCTGTCAGCGATAACAATGGAACGTGTGGTGTATTCCAGCACCAGATGCATATCGTGTGAAATGATCATCACGGTGATCCCACGCTCTTTGTTCAAACGTTTAATGAACGACAGCATGGCTGTGTAATTGCGATAATCTTGGCCAGCCGTCGGCTCATCGAGGATCAGTAGTTCTGGCTCCATAACCAGAATCGACGCAATGGTCACACGTTTCTTCTGACCGTAACTTAGCGCATCAATCGGCCAATGGCGGTATTTGCTAAGCCCACAAAATTCAAGTACGTCGAGCACACGCTTTTCGATTTCTACGTCACTTAAACCTTGGTTATGCAGGCCAAACGCGACTTCATCCATGATCATATGATGGCAAATCATATGATTTGGGTTTTGCATGACAACGCCAACTTTCTTGCTGCGTTCGTAAATTGTTAAATCAGCAAAGTCCTGTCCATCGAAATGTATGGAGCCAGCATCAGGTTCAACGACGCCCATGATGAGTTTGGTTAGTGTCGATTTTCCTGAGCCATTCTTGCCAAGAACAGACACGATTTCGCCACGACGAACTGAAAAAGAAATGTCTTCTAGTGCATTTTTTTCGCCGTCATAGGAGTAGGAGATATTCTCCAACGTCAGCAGTGTTTCGTTTTCAGCAACCGGTTCCTGTTGTGCGTAAGACGAATGCCAAGACTGAATGGTTGGCGCGATGGCTTCAATATCCATTTGGTCGAGATAGGCTGGGTTATCACTGGCTTTGAGGTCATAACCTGCGTGCTTTATGGCAGAAAAATACAAAGGTTCGCGAATGCCGTGCTTTTCAAGAAGGCCTGATACCAGCATGTCGTTTGGTGACATATCAGCAATGATTTGCCCACTTTCCATCAAAATAACGCGGTCGACATGTTTGGTCAGTACATCTTCCAGACGGTGTTCGATGATGATAACCGTCTTGCCGGTATCACGATGCAGTTGGTCGATGATCTCGATGGTGCGCTTACCCGTTTTCGGATCAAGTGCAGCGAGCGGTTCATCAAACAGCAGGATTTCGACGTCATCTACCAAAATACCGGCAAGAGAAACGCGCTGCTTTTGACCGCCAGAAAGGTCTTGAGGTGCATGGTTGAGCAGTGTTTCGAGTTCCACCATTTTCGCGGTGGACTTAACCAACGGATACATCTCTGCGACAGGCATGCGTTGGTTCTCAAGCGCAAACGCAATATCTTCGCCAACACTGAGGCCAACAAATTGGCTGTCAGTATCTTGAAGTACGGTGCCTACTTGTTCAGTGAAGTGCACCAATTTCATGGTTTGTGCATCCATACCGTTGATCAGCAGTGAACCCGTGGTTTCACCTTCAATGGAATGGGGGATAAGGCCATTAATGCATTGGCCAAGTGTAGATTTACCACTGCCGCTTGGGCCAATGATGAGGATTTTTTCGCCTTTATTAATTGTTAGGTCAATGCCTTTTAGCGTTGGATTGACCAATGCGTCGTAGCGAAAAGTAAAGTTTTTAAATTCGATGGTCATAGCAAAAATTACGCTTCGGTCAGGTTACGGCACTGTTTGTTACGTTTGGCGACAGATTGGAGAATGAAGTAGCCAACAACGGACACGAGAAGTGCATTACCCGCAGCGATAATGCAAAGCTGCAAAAATACTTTCGTAAAAGGTTCGGCGTATAAAACGGTGTCTAAAAACGCAGAGAAACCGTAGCCCACAACATTTCCGAGTAAAGCCAAAATGGAGAACAGGACAACGTCAATCTTAGGGAAGTTGCCGTACTTCAGGCGTTTTTTCGTGAGAATAGGAAACAGACCAATGACCAGTCCTACAATGCCAGAACCCAGTACCCAATTTAGCCAAATTCCCCATCCAGCAAAAAGGTCTGTCACCCAGTGACCAATGAAGCCAACGAGGAAACCCACGCCAGGGCCAAATAGCACAGAAAACATAGCCAAAATCGCCATAGCAGGCTTCAGCGTAGTATTGGCAAACACAGGAATACCGAACATAGGTAGACCGCCAATCCCGTAAAGCGCCGCTCCGATGGCGATAATTACAACTGTTTTCGCAGAGAAATTCATAAATAGTCCTTTGCTTTGGATGCGAAGAAGGCCTTAGGAAGCCGCATCTAATGCAAAAATTTTAAGTGGCTCACAAAAAAGAGGCGGGATTATATAGGATAAAGACCCAGAAAGGAAAGCTAACAGTCTAGACGTCTAAAAAATCCTGTAAATCAGAATAGACACTATTTTGTCAGTCAGTAGGCACCAGAGTTGAGATAAATAAAAAAGGCGCCGAAGCGCCTTTTAAAAGAGTGCGTTAGCGTTATTTTGCAAGACGCTCTTGCACCGCTTGTCGTTCAACGGCACGACATGCAGCAGCGGTAAACACTACGTCAGTCGAACTGTTCAATGCCGTTTCCGCTGAATCCTGAACAACACCAATGATGAAACCAACCGCAACAACCTGCATTGCGATATCGTTTGGAATACCAAACAGGTTACATGCCAGTGGAATCAATAGTAAGGAGCCACCTGCAACGCCTGATGCTCCGCAAGCAGAGACTGCCGCTACGATACTCAGAAGCAATGCAGTAGCGATGTCCACTTCAATACCCAAGGTATGTACCGCTGCCAAGGTAAGCACTGTGATGGTAATTGCAGCACCCGCCATGTTGATGGTCGCACCCAATGGGATTGACACTGAATAGGTGTCTTTGTCTAACTTGAGTTTGCTACACAGCTGCATGTTCACAGGAATGTTTGCCGCAGAGCTACGGGTAAAGAATGCGGTTACGCCACTCTCACGCAAGCACTGGAATACTAGCGGGTAAGGGTTAGTGCGTGTTTTCACATAAACGATGATCGGGTTAACGACCAGAGCAATGAACGCCATAGATGCTAGCAATACTGACAGTAAGTGAGCATAGCCGACTAACGCTTCAAAACCGGTTTCAGCAAAGGTTTTAGCAACCAAGCCAAAAATACCGATAGGTGCGAGTTTGATGATGTTTCTAACAATGAACGATACGCTTTCAGCAACATCGCCAAACACAGTTTTCGTTGTGTCAGACGCATGATGCAGTGCAATACCTAAACCGATTGCCCAAGCAAGAATACCGATAAAGTTACCGTTCATTAGGGCATGGATTGGGTTATCTACAACGCTGTAAAGCAGCGTTGTAATCACTTCAACGATACCTTCTGGTGGCGTGACCGCAGTTTTAGATGCGGTGAGCGTCAGTTCCGTTGGGAACATAAAGCTCAGTGCTACCGCTGTGATCGCCGCAGAAAATGTGCCGATAAGATAAAGTGTGATAATAGGGCGTAAGTGGGTGTGCTGGCCTTTACGCTGATTAGCGATAGACGCGGCTACAAGGACAAAAACCAAAATTGGAGCAACGGCTTTTAGGGCATTAACAAATAAGTTACCCAAAAAACCAATGGCTTTTGCGCTGTCTGGCGAAACGCTGGCTAGGGCGACGCCTGCGATAATACCGACCAAGATCTGGACAACCAGACTGGTATTAGCAATTTTCGCGAAAGGTGATTGTGTTTGCTTCATTTTTCTCACTTCACTGTGTATTTATACTGAAACCGCCTCAACGCGCCGCAATGACATCATGTCAATGTGCTCACTATGAAAGGTCATTCGTGACAAAAAAGGCTTGAGGATGTTTCGGTATAGTTGTGTTAACGCTTGTTAATCGATGTGATTAAATCAGGTCATTGAGCAATCTGTAAAGCAGAAAGTAACACAATATATCCTCTTAGATCGCAATTGCCTGATTTAATAACAATCTAATCGCAATAGCTAATGTAAAATATTGTTGACCAAATTGTTTATAAAACGTTTATTTCAGCAATAAAAAAGCACCCTAAGGTGCTTTTTCTAGATGATGGCTGAAGCATGTCGCGTATTAATAGATTACGCGTCCAACAGTGTTCAGAAGCTTGCTCACGCCTTTCGTAAAGTGCAAAGGTGCGTCCGCTACGGTATAGCACAAGCACCCGTCACGTGTGTGTGGCGTGTGGTTATTGGATGCATCCAGTACAATGAAGTCGCCAGGCACGTACGTGTCATGCTCATCCTCAAAATGACCACTTAGCAATAGGGTCACCTCCATACCTTTGTGTGTATGGCTGGGGACGCTGCCGTTCATGCCGATATGAAGCAAACTTGCACGTGTGTCTCCTTCATTTAGCGGTAACCTTGCACGGCTTATCGCACCGATCGAACTCCAACCAAGGTGATGATACCGTCTCAAAGCAATGGGTAATGCGTAACGTTCACCGCCAACATCAATGTTTGAAGCAGGTGAGGGTGTAACAAGTGTTACAGGCGCGCTGCTGTCACTGGTTATCGCTGTCATCATGTTTTCAAATGTGTCATCTAGGTCATCATGCTGCTCGCCTACTGAGTGGTTATCAGCGAAAACATCATCAGCGATCTGTTGCTCCAATTGCATGACTCTCTGACGGCATGTTTTACACATTTCGCAGTGCGCAGATACAGCAATAGACATAGACGCGAGAAGTGTGCCTGCAGCATGATCTCTGAGGAGGTCATCAGACGGGTGATACTTAATCATCATTTACCTCCAGATGAGAGCGGAGTTTCTGTAAACCTAAGCGAAGACGCGACTTTATCGTGCCGAGAGGAACATGGAGTTGGTCTGCGAGTTCTTGGTGGGTGAGCTGCTTCAAATATACGCCACGGACAACTTGCTGTTGGAGATCGGGCAAGAGGTCGATGTAAGAAAGAAGTTGTGACTGAATTTGATCCTGCAACGCGTCGTCTTCTTGTTCACCGCTTTCGCCATCAATCAATGGCCATATATCGCCGCTTAAGCAATCTTCCCGGTTACTTTTCACTTTCCTCAACATGTCAAAGCTGACGTTACGCATGATCGTGAAAACCCACGTTGATGCGCCACCTTTCGACCCGTCATAGAGGTGAGCTTTACGCCAGACTAGCGTCATCGTTTCCTGAACCAGCTCCATGGCTTGTCCGTCTACACGTAAATGGCTATGGCCATACGCTTTGACTTTGGGCGCAAAGTGTTTAAACAAAGCGGCAAATGCGGCTTCGTCTCGATGGTCGGCGACACAACGCAACCAATCGGCAAGTTGTTCTGGTGACGATGCTGACATAGAAGAATGACTTTTGGGGCGATGCTTGATAGTAGGATTATACGTGTTTTCAACCCTTTCCATGATGCAGATTTCCTAAATTCTGTCGATTCTTGACTTCCTTAACAAAACGGTCGGCTGGAACAAATGGATCACTCCAACTCGACATTTTCTTGTGTTAGCAACAATGAAATGAAGCTTTTTGCTTCATCAAGGTCGGATTGCGCTAAAAACCATTGTCTCTGTTGATTTGCAAGAGGAAGGATCTCCAGCCAGCGTTGGCAAACCCAAGAAAGACTTTCCAGGTTTAAGGTCTGGCGGTATTGAGCGGCATGTTCAGGGTGTGATTCGAACAGCAATCCTAACGCGTCACCCAGAACGCCTGATTGCTCTTCTGATGTTGGCCAATCAGGGAGAGAGGTGATTTCTCCAACCCACAATCCATCTTCATTTTGTTGCGTAATATCAGAGAGTTGAACGCGGGAGGTGCCTTGTATCGTGATGCCGAGCAAACCGTCTGGAAGCATTTCAAAGTCAATAATGTGAACGAGGGTTCCATAGGCACAAATCGCATCACCCTCTCTCATCGCAAGAACGAATCCCCGATTGTCAGCCATCGACTCTTTGACTAAACGCACGTATCTGGGTTCGAAGATACGCAATGTCGTAATGCCATTAGGTAGCAGGAAAATGGGCAGTGGAAAAAGACCTAGTTGCATTGATACCTCCGTTAAATACCTCCACTGATGCGGAGGTACTGTTATTACGAAGGCGGCTTTGGTTGGGATCACATCAAAATCAAGGCTCTAGACACAAGATTCGATGGCATCAATGAGTTGCTTGAGTTGCGCGTCAGAGATGTCATAAGGAGGCATCATGTAAACCAATCGTCCAAATGGTCTAATCCAGACGCCTTTTTCGACAAATCGTTTCTGAATTTCTGCTAAATCAACGGGCTCATGAAGTTCTACAACACCTATTGCGCCAAGCCATCGAACATTTTTGACTTTTACATGGTCAGTCAGAGTGGGGAGAGAGGCACGAAAGATAGCTTCTATACCTAGAACTTTTTCTTGCCAGTTTGTGTCCTTTAATAGCTGAAGACTGGCATTAGCGACCGCACTTGAGAGTGGGTTGCCCATAAAGGTTGGACCATGCATAAAGCATCCTGCTTCTCCGCTGCATACAGTGTCTGCGACGTGTTTCGTCGTGATCGTGGCTGCCATGGTCATGTAGCCACCAGTCAGAGCTTTTCCTACACACATGATGTCAGGTGCAATTCCCGCATGCTCACAGGCGAAAAGTTTGCCCGTTCTGCCAAATCCCGTAGCAATTTCATCGCAGATCAGCAAAACGCCGATGTCGTCGCATAGTTCACGCACACGTTTAAGGTATTTAGGGTGATAGATCCGCATGCCACCTGCGCCTTGGACAATTGGCTCAAGGATTACAGCTGCAATCACATCTCTATTTTCGATGAGTTTTGATTCGAAATCCGCGATGTCTTCTTCACGCCATTCCTCGTGAAAACCACAGGTAGGGGAATCTGCAAAAATGTGTTCTGGCAAAAATCCCTTATATAGCTTGTGCATTGAGTTATCAGGATCGGTCACTGACATCGCGGCGAAACTGTCACCGTGGTAACCGTGGCGCAG
This sequence comes from Enterovibrio qingdaonensis, assembly GCF_028683135.1. Lineage (GTDB taxonomy): Bacteria > Pseudomonadota > Gammaproteobacteria > Enterobacterales > Vibrionaceae > Enterovibrio > Enterovibrio qingdaonensis. The sequence goes on along the minus strand of NZ_JAJUBB010000022.1, from coordinate 17,711 downwards.
CGTAAGGAACTTGGAGCGCGGCTGCCCTTTAGCGTGCCAGTATTGCAACGCCATTTTCAGGGCCACTTCCACGGAAATCGAACCAGAATCGCACAGAAACACCTTTTCCAATTCAGCCGGTGTCATTTCCACGAGTAGCTTGCATAGATTGATCGCCGGATCGTGGGTGATCCCGCCGAACATGACATGGGACATTTTGCTTAGCTGCTCAGTCACCGCCTGATTGAGAGCAGGATGGTTGTAACCATGAATGGCTGCCCACCAAGAAGACATGCCATCAATAAGTTCCGTGCCGTCTTCGAGATACAGGTGTACGCCCTTGGCGTGCGTGACGGGATAGCAGGTAAGAGGCGTGAGAGTAGACGTATAAGGGTGCCAAATATGGTCGCGATCGAAAGTGATATCCATGTATAAATAATGCCCAGTTGTAAACCATGATTTTCATTCCATGTTGACATTGTAAAGGCGGACTTTAGACTGAACAAGTGATACGGAAAAACACTTACTTTTTGTCGGAGTGTTTTTCCGTATATCAATCAACCAATTCGAGGTATTACAGGTGGAAGTTCGCCATAACTGGACGGTCGAGGAAGTGCAGGCCCTCTTTGAAAAACCTTTTATGGATTTGATGTTTGAAGCGCAGCAAGTTCATCGTCAATATCAACCTGCGAATCAGGTTCAAGTCAGTACATTGCTCTCAATTAAAACAGGAGCGTGCCCAGAGGATTGTAAATATTGTCCCCAAAGTGCCCACTATCGCACTGATGTAGAAAAAGAACGTCTACTCGAAGTGGAACGCGTGCTTGATGCAGCACAAAAGGCAAAAAGTTCTGGAGCAACGCGTTTTTGCATGGGGGCTGCGTGGAAAAACCCGAAAGCTCGCGACATGCCTTATCTAAAAGACATGATCCAAGGCGTAAAAGGGATGGGTTTGGAAACCTGTATGACGCTAGGGATGCTGACATCGGATCAAGCTTCTGAGCTTGCCGATGCAGGGTTAGATTACTACAACCATAACCTTGATACCTCGCGCGAACACTACAGCAATATTATCACTACGCGCACCTTCCAAGATCGCCTCGATACGCTCTCCCATGTACGTGAAGCCGGGATGAAAGTGTGTTCGGGTGGCATTATTGGCTTAGGTGAAAGCACATCAGACCGTGCAGGTTTGCTGGTGGAGCTCGCAAACCTTCCTCACCACCCAGAAAGTGTACCAATCAACATGTTGGTGAAAGTGAAAGGTACGCCACTCGAGTCGGTTGAGGATGTCGAGCCGTTTGACTTCGTGCGTATTATCGCTGTCGCGCGAATCATGATGCCAAAGTCAGCAGTTCGCTTATCTGCAGGTCGTGAAAACATGAATGAGCAAATGCAGACAATGTGTTTTATGGCGGGTGCGAACTCCATCTTCTATGGCTGCAAACTCCTGACCACGCCAAATCCTGATGAAGATTCCGATATGCAGCTGTTTAAAAAGCTTGGGATCAACCGAGAGCAAACCAGCCAAAAACCGGATGAAGTACAAGAAGAAGTGTTGATGAGTCAGGTCGCTCAGCGTGTTGCTTCTCGCCCTGATAAAGATGATTTGTTCTACGAAGCGAATGTTTAGGGAGCATCCTTAAACCATGACGCAGACATGCCAGTTGCATCGACGTATTGAGCAAAAGCTCGAGGATCGCCGGCAAAATAATCTTCATAGGCAGGTTTATGCCTTTGCGCATCAGCACGGCAGCCTGTTGGACGAGCAAGGACAGAAGTACATTAACTTCTCCAGCAATGACTACCTAGGATTGGCATCTGAACCTCGGTTAGTTCAAGCATGGCAGGAGGGCTTGTCTCGTTATAGTGCGGGAAGCACGGCATCGCCATTAGTGACAGGGTATTCGAAGCCGCATGCGGAGCTGGAATCAGCACTGAGTGATTGGTTGGGCTTTGAACAAGCCATTTTGTTCAGCAGTGGTTTTGCCGCAAACCAAGCCGTCTTGTTTTCGTTGTTGGAGAAAAACGATGTTCTCATCCAAGACAAACTTAACCACGCCTCTTTAATGGAGGCGGGCATGTTGTCGGATGCGAAAATGCTCCGCTTCCCCCATAACGATGTCGAGCGTCTTAACGCGATGCTGGCAGCGAATCACACATCATCAGCGCGCTTTGTCGTGACTGAAGGTGTTTTCAGCATGGACGGTGACCTTGCGCCTCTCACTGCTATCAAATCCAGATGTGAACAAGCGAACGCATGGCTGATGGTTGATGACGCCCATGGTGTGGGTGTTTTGGGTGAGGAGGGTAGAGGAAGCTGTGATTTCGCGGGGATCAAGCCCGATATTCTGATCGTCACGTTTGGGAAAGCTTTTGGGATGATGGGAGCAGCGGTTCTATGCAGTAAAGCTGTCCATGACTATCTCACGCAGTTCGCTCGCCATTACGTCTATTCGACGGCGATGCCGCCAGCACAAGCTCACGCGTTGCTACATGCACTAAACTCCCTTCGCACGGACTCTTGGCGCAGAGAAAAACTGGCCGAATTGTCTAATGCATTTCACGAAGAACTTTCCGGCATCTCAGGCGTTATAGAAACAATGACGCCGATTAAACCTGTCGTGATTGGCGATGTAGTCAAGATGCAAACTATATCGGCATCACTTAGAGAACTCGGGTATTGGGCGGGTGCGATACGCCCACCGACGGTGCCAGTGAATACCGCGAGACTAAGAGCGACACTGTCCGTGAACCATCGCGTGGAGCAAGTGAGAAAGTTTGCTTCATCGGTACGTACGTTGTTAGAAATGGAGGATGTATGAGCCAAGCGGAAAACTTCGCGTTTGACAACGTAGAGCAACTTGCCGAAGAAAAGGCCGCGATCAAAGCAGCCTTTGGGCGGGCAGCGGCCACGTATGATAAAAGTGCCGCTTTTCAGCGCAGAGTGGGGAATGATCTCTTAAAGCGGGAAGCGGATTGGACAGGAAAAACCGTACTCGATTTGGGCTGTGGAACAGGCTATTTCAGCGAGAAATTGCGTGACTTGGGTGCTCATGTCGTTGCCCTTGATCTGTCTGAACAAATGTTGGAGCAAGCCAGACAACGTTGCGGGGACAGTGTGCGTTATGTCTCCGGGGATGCCGAGAATCTACCGTTCGATGATAACCACTTTGATGCCGCCTTCAGTTCGTTAGCTTTGCAATGGTGTCAAGATTTGTCTGTCCCGCTAAGGGAGCTAAAGCGCGTAGTAAAACCGAGCGGCAAGATACTTTTTTCCACACTTATTAATGGCTCTCTTCACGAATTAAAACAGGCTTGGCAGGACGTTGATCTGCATCAACATGTTAATGAGTTCTTAACATTAAATCAGGTAAACCTTGCGCTTGCTCAAGCTGGCTGCCAGAACTACACCCTAGAATGTAAGCCACTTGTTGAAAGATATCCTTCTGCAATGGCTCTGATGCGTGATTTGAAGGGTATTGGAGCAACACACTTGTCTGAAGGGCGAAATGCGGGACTGAGTGGAAGAGCGCGGTTTACTGCATTGGAAAATGCATACCGAAAATTCCAGAATGAAGACGGTTCGGTTCCCGCAACATACCAGGTTGGCTTTGGAGCGATTCATAATGACTAAAAGCTATTTCGTGACAGGCACGGATACAGAAGTTGGAAAAACAGTGGCATCAATGGCAGTGATGCATGCGATTTCAAAAGCAGGCTACCGCATTGCGGGGTACAAACCCGTTGCCGCTGGAAGTAAAGAAACTGACGAAGGTTTGATGAATTCAGATGCCATTCGCTTGCGTGCAGCATCAAACGTTGAGTTGGCGTATGAAGAAGTAAATCCATGTTTGTTGGATGCAGCGTGCTCCCCCCACATTGCAGCAGACATTGAAGGTCGCAGTGTCGATTTTTCAGTGCTGTCAAAAGGTCTGCGTGACATTCAAGCAAAGGCAGATGTCGCCTTGGTTGAAGGTGCAGGCGGTTGGCGAGTGCCGGTTAGCTATGACAGTACACTGGCCGATTGGGTTCGTGAAGAAAAGCTACCCGTGATCCTTGTGGTCGGTATTAAGCTTGGGTGTTTAAACCATGCTTATCTTACAGCTGAAGCGGTGCGTCGCGATGGACTCGAAGTAGTGGGTTGGATTGCCAACCGTGTGAATCCGGGCACGGAGCATTACAGCGACATCGTTAAGACGCTTGAGCATCATTTGCAGGTTCCCAAACTGGGAGAGATCCCGTACTTGTGCTCAGTGAAGTCGAGAGACCTTAGCGAATACATCGACATTGCTCCACTGGGGCTATAAAACAGAAAAAGCCAGCTCAAGAGCTGGCTTTTAAATAATTGGTACAGCGAGCTGCCGATTACTTGTTGTCTTCCGGTAGTAAACCCATCAGTGATTGCTGCATTTCGGATACTTGTTGCAACTTACTATTTTCGTCATCAGCAAGACCGAGCTCTGCACAGGCTTCATCAAAGCTCATACCTAAGTGACAGCAAAGGATATCGATTGCTACTCGATAATTTTCTTTGTCAGCCATTTTCTTCTCTCCTTAGAATCGCGTTCCAGGGAACGCAATGGCATGTTCAACGACACGCTACCTTTTCCCAACACATTATTTCCTCTGTGCTGAAAATTCAACTCGACCAAAGTCTAACGTTGCTTAACTTTTATCCATCAAGCATTCCGTATAAACATAGCAAGAAAAAACAGTTTGCAAGAATTTGTGTTTTAAAATGTTACACAGGCTTGTTTTTCGCCGTTATGACCCTACTATCAGGGGTGTAAGCGCTTCTATCAATCGGAGAAAAGATAAGTAATGAAACGCATCGGTTTATTTCTGCTAACCAACCTCGCGGTTCTGTTTGTATTCAACATTATATTGAATCTTGTGTATGCCGTAACGGGGATACCTCAGGGGAACCTTTCCTTTCTATTGATAATGGCTGTGGTGTTCGGTTTTGGTGGCTCTTTGATTTCATTGATGATGTCGAAATCAATGGCACTTCGCTCCGTAGGTGGGCAGGTCATCGAACATCCTCGCAATGAAACCGAACATTGGCTGATGAGCACAGTAAGCCGTCAAGCTCAACAATCAGGCATTGGTATGCCGACGGTTGCTATTTACTACTCAGACGATATCAACGCATTTGCAACGGGCGCAAAGCGTGATGATTCACTGGTTGCAGTATCAAGCGGCCTTCTTGAGAACATGACGCGCGACGAAGCTGAAGCGGTACTGGCACACGAAGTTAGCCACATCGCGAATGGTGACATGGTTACCATGGCTCTGATGCAAGGTGTAGTGAACACCTTCGTCATCTTCATCTCTCGCCTCATTGCTGGCGCAATTAGCGGCATGAACAGTGACGAAGACGGTGAGGGCGAAGGCGGCAGCTGGATGACGTATTTCATCGTGTCATCGATTCTGGAGGTCGTATTCGGCCTGCTGGCAAGCATCCTGACCATGTGGTTTAGCCGTCATCGTGAATTTAAAGCGGATGCGGGCTCTGCGAAGTTGGTAGGTAAAGAGAAGATGATTGCTGCGCTTGAGCGCCTGAAGGTAAGCCACGAGAGCCGCTTAGAAGGTTCTATGATGGCCTTCGGTATTAACGGTAAGAAATCGCTGAGTGAGCTGTTCATGACGCACCCACCGTTGGACAAGCGCATCGACTCGCTACGCCGTGGTGAGCACCTGTAATCACATTTAAGAGTAAAAAAAAACGCCTCCCAATTGGGGGGCGTTTTTGTTTCTGCCTGCTAGTGTTATTGAACACTGATTGTCAAAGGAGGTATATACAATGAACCCTGTAGGATGGTTTGAAATTGCGGTTGAAGATATGGAACGTGCTATCGCGTTCTATGAAAAGACATTCCAAATGTCGCTTAAAAGACATGATATGGATGGAACTGACATGGCTTGGTTTCCTGTAGAGGAAGGGGCGGCCTATGGCGCAACAGGAACGCTTATCGCGTGTGAAGGTGCCGTACCGGGTGCATCGGCAATTACGATTTACCTAAGTGTCGAGGACATCGATGACGTATTAGCTAGGCTACCTGAAGCGGCTATTTTGCACCCCAAAACGTCCATTGGAGAATTCGGTATTTACGCGCATATTCAAGACAGTGAAGGCAATCGAATAGGTATTCATAGCCACGGATAATATGGTAATTGTTGTCTCAATGATCTCATGACGGGGGGAGTCACGTTGCGTTTACGACCTTTGTCTGTATTTTAAATACACAGGTCTGAAATAGTTAACAGGGACAACGGAATGTTTCGAAAAATCAGAGCCGTAATCATTGTTCTGATCTTGCTGTCACTTCTGGCGACAGCCGTGGTGTATGGGATACTCACAATGAGTCTGCCCACATTGTCTGGCACGACGGTTTCTAAAGGCGTGACACAAGAAGGTAAAATTCAGCGCGATGCGTTAGGTACTGCCATCATCATCGCTGAAAATCGCCAAGATGCTTCTTATTTGCTCGGTTATGCACACGGGCAAGATCGTTTCTTCCAAATGGATTTACTCAGACGAAACGCGGCGGGTGAGTTGACCGAGTTATTTGGAAATGGCGCACTTAAATTAGATGAAGATAAACGCTTTCATCTCTTTAGAAAACGCAGCCAAGAAATCGTAAAGCAGTTACCCCCCGCTGACCAAGCCCACCTGCAAGCCTACACAGACGGTGTGAATGATGCGTTGGGCCATCAGGCTTACCCCTCCTTTGAATATGTATTGTCGCGTTCAGAGCGAAAACCTTGGAAACCCGAAGACTCACTGTTAGTCATTTTCAGTATGTATTTGGACTTACAAGGGCGATCTATCGATCGCGACATGATGATGGAGATTCTGAATACGAATTTTGGTCCTGAAATGGTCGCATTCGTTAATCAGCCTTCTTCTTACCAAGCCGCTTTAGATGGCAGTGAATTTGCTATTAGCCCCGCTCGTATTCCCAAAATTGACGAAAAGTACCAGCAAGCCGCAGTCGTGACTGAAATTGATAAGTCGCCACTGGTTGGCAGCAATAATTGGGCGGTAGGTGGTGAACTGACCGAGTCAGGCAAGGCGATGCTTTCAGATGATATGCATCTGGGTATGAATGTTCCCACCATTTGGTACCGTGCTCAGTTAAATTATCAGCAAGATGGCGACGCAAGACAAATCACCGGTGTTACCTTGCCAGGCGCACCCGCTGTGGTAGTTGGGACAAATGGGCATGTTGCTTGGGGCTTCACCAATGGTTACTTGGATTCGGCTGATTGGTACAAGCTGGCTGATACAGACAGCACAAAGTTCGTTACCGAAAAGATCCCGACAAAATCAGGTGATCACTCCCATATGTTGGAAATCAGTAACTATGGGCCAGTGCGTTATTTCAATGGTCAGCCTTATGCGCTGTCTTGGGTCGCGTATCAAGACTATGCCGTTAATTTGGGTCTTCTGAAATTGGAAGGTGTAGCGACTGTTGAAGAGGGGCTTGCTGCATCAAAAGAGATTGGGATACCAGTTCAGAACATGGTGTTAGCGGACTCAAACGGCAGTATTGCTTGGCAAGCGACAGGCGCAATTCCAAATCGGCGAGCCCCACAAAGCTTTCCAAAGAACGCCGCACATTTTGATGAAGAATGGCGTTACCAAGCAACGGATGTGCCGTTTGTGGTCAACCCCGAAAACGCGAGGATTTGGACGGGCAATAGTCGCGTAGTCAGTGTCGAACAAGATGCCCGATTTGGAAATGGTGGCTACGCCTTAGGCGCGCGCAGCCAACAAATTCGCGACAGGTTAAATGAGAAAGCCGATTTCGCGGCGGATGACTTCTATGACATCCAACTCGACAATGAAGCGAAATTTCTAGCGCGTTGGCATGAATTGCTGCTGCAAAAACTGCAACAAAGACCAAAACTGTATGCGCAAGACATCCAAGCCTTAAAGGATTGGCAAGCGTGCGCATGCGCTGACTCTGTTGGGTACACGTTGGTTCGCAAGTACCGTGATGCTTTGATGGATAGTTTGTTCGCATCTGTTGAAACGGTGCTGAACCACAACGGTGTGTCGATATGGAGTATTGAGAGGCAACTGGAGCCGGCACTTTGGCAACTCGTAGGGCAAACCCCAAAAAGCTGGTTACCAAAAGGGTTTAACGATTGGGATGTGTTCTTTATTTCCACTTATGAAAGCATGAAGCAAGCTCTCATGCTTGAAATGACGGGACATACTCAGGGGCCACTCAGTGCGTTGCGTTGGGGCGATGTAAACACACTGAAAGTGCAGCATCCATTCAGTCGTCAGATGCCACTACTGAGCAAATTGCTTGATATGCCAGCAGTCGAAGGCTTTGGTGACCGTTATATGCCAGCGGTTCAAGGGCGGTCATTTGGTGCGTCACAACGTTTGATTGTGCAACCTGGCAACGAAAAGGAAGGTATCTTAACGGTGCCAGGTGGGCAGAGCGGACACCCGTTATCGCCGTTTTATCGGAGAGGGTTTGATGAGTATGCCGAGCAAGGCTCAACGCCTTTATTGCCTGGAGAGCCTGTACATGAGATTACTTTCCGTCCTGCACCTTAGACACCTTGGTGCTGTCATCGAATTCGCGTTGATGTGTGACTCGCATTAAAATGAGAAGGTTGTTGGGAGTGAGTTGTCACTCCCAATGTCTTTTATATTTGGGGCGCGGTTATGACATCGACAGACACAGACTCTTTGCAACTCTCGACGTTTTCTCGCGCTTCTCGATGGTTAGACCTAACAACATTTGGCCCAAAAATGGACGAGCCGGATAAGCTCATCAACCAAAGCGCAAAAGCGTGGTTCGACGCTCAAATCGCACTTCCCCAAAGTTCCCACCGTATGCAAATCCTGAGACAGTTTGAGGCATTAGATAAAGGGAAAATTCCTTCCCGTTCGTCGCGGATCCGGGCTTGGCTCGACATTGCGTTATACGGAAACGATCAGCTGCGGCAGCGGGTAGGTTACGTATTGAGCCAAATCTTCGTCGCTTCGGATAAGGATGCCACCTTAAGCAAACACGCAGAAGCCCTCGCTGCCTATAACGACCTGCTCTGTCTCAATGCCTTTAGTCATTACAAAACGTTACTGAAGGCGGTGTCGACCTCATCTGTGATGGGGCATTACCTCACCATGGTAGATAACAAAAAAGGTGATGAGACAGGGCGGAAACCTGACGAGAACTACGCCCGTGAAATCATGCAATTGTTCTCGGTGGGTCTCAACGAACGCAATCTGGATGGCAGTTATGTCTTGGATGCTGATGGGGTGCCCAAGCCTTGTTATTCCGAAAAAGACATTCAGGAGCTCGCCCGGGTTTTCACTGGTTGGGTCAGCAAAGATAAAAAGCTCGTTGACCCGATGACGACTAACGAATCGTTTCATGACCGCGGGGAAAAGCACATTCTGGGTCATCGATTTCCGGCGAATGTCGCTGCGGAAGAAGAAATGGATAAGGTCATGGAGATATTGAGCCAGCACCCGTCGACGCCGCCGAATCTGTGTAAAAACCTTATCCAAAAGTTGGTGACGTCAAACCCCTCTCCTGACTATGTAAAACGTGTCGCCTCAGTGTTTGTGGACAATGGAAAGGGCGTTCGCGGTGACATGAAAGCCGTGTTTTGGGCGATCTTGTCTGACAACGATGCGTTTTCAAAGCTGCCACCTCAAATCAGTAAAGCGCGCGAACCGTGGCTTTCTCTGGTGTATATATACCGTGCGTTGAATGCAAAACCTGGCGGAAACAGTCCGTTAGTGGGGACAGACTTGGTGTACCTCCGTACGTGCAATCAATACCCATTGGGTTCACCGTCCGTTTTTAATTTCTATCAGCCTGATTACGCGCCGCAAGGCGTTGTGAGTAACCAAGGATTAGTGGCTCCCGAGATGGAGATCATCGATTGGTCGCATGTCATTTATGTTCACAATCAGATATTCGCGCTTACTCGATTGAACTTGCAAGGGCCAAAAACACCCAACAAAAAACAGCTCTATGTTGATGTGGAGTCGTTGAAAAATCATCTCGTGAACGGTGATATAACCGGTTTTATTCATGAAGTCTCAGCACGATTTTTTAACGCACAGATGCCATCCGATTTGAAACACCATCTGACAGAGCAACATAACAGCGTTAAGCAGGTTGCAGGAAAGTCAGTTCAAAGACTGTTGTTTATCGCCTTGTCTTCTCCCTACTTTCATGTGATGGAGAATCGCGCATGACATTGAGCAGACGCCAGTTTATGACAGCAATGGGCGCGACGAGCACTGCGGCGTTAGTGCCTGCAAGCTTTAGTGCTTATGCCAGCGAAGCGGAAGACTACAGAGCCCTAGTTTGTGTGTTTCTCAAAGGGGGCAATGATTTTTTTCATCAAGTCGTTCCTTTAAATACTGAACATCACCAAGACTACGCCAATAGCCGTCAAAAATTGGCGGTGCCAAAAGCGCGTTTACTTAAGACAGGCATGCGCGACAGCCAGGGCATTGCGTTGGGGCTGCATCAATCATTAAAGCCATTACTGCCACTTTTCCAACAGGGAAAAGCGAGTCTGGTTTTAAATGTCGGGCCGATGATTGCGCCAATCACCCCATTAGATATTGAGTCAGGTAAGGCACTGCTGCCGCCGAATCTGTTTGCGCACAACAAACAGCAAGAAGCATGGCAGCACAGTTGGCTGGGTGAAACATACAGCAAAGCAGGTTGGCTGGGCATGACAGCGGATGTGCTGATGGATGAGATGGGAGGCATGCCATCGAGCTTTTTCACTGGCGCAAACTCGCTGCTGGATGGCCACAGCAATCGTACTATGTACGTGAATAAAAATGGGTTCCAGTCACTGAAAGGGTTAACCAGCCCCGCAATGCGACATACCTATCAAGCCATTGCTGGTGCGTCATACACTTCCCCGCTAGCCAAAAGCTACGCGAACGTCGTCGCCGAAGCGATTACTGCGCAAAAACAGATGGCGAAAGTCGTGTCCAGTTATCCGCTGGACAATCGCATTCCAAAATCTAACTTGGGCCGCCAGTTTCGGGCAATCAAACAAATGATGGATGCCGCGCCTATGTTTGGGCACAACCGACAGGTGTTCTATCTTGCAGTGGGTGGTTACGACACACATGACAATCAAATCAGCAGACAAGACAAACTGATGAAGGAATTCTCCGAGGCTGTTGCGGGTTTCTATCATGCCCTAGAAGAAGACGGAACAGCCGATCATGTCATGACCGGTACCTTGTCTGAGTTTGGGCGAACACTGCATGACAACTCACGAAAAGGCACAGATCACGGCTGGGGAGGCGGACAGTTTATCTTTGGCGGTGGTTTACGGGGAAAATGCATTGGTGAATATCCGGCATTCAAACGCAATGGTCCTGATGACAATGGTGACGGACGTTTAATTCCGAAAATTAGCCATGAACAATATGCGGCTTACATGGTGAAGTGGCTGGGTTTGAGTGAGCAGGGAGTAAACACCATTTTTCCTCGCCTCTCTCAATTTGGTGGGCTTGTTTAACTGCTTTTTTGGGGGCGGGAAGTCACCGCCGACATAATCAGATTTGTAGGGAAACGTCAGTGTTGAGTGGCAGTGGATTGCTCAACACCGACGCTTTTACGTCTTTCCTTTCATGCAGGGCGATTACTTCAACAGCTCCACCATGGCCTCACCCACACCATGCGCACTCGCAGGATTTTGCCCTGTCACAAGCTTGCCATCGATAATCACATGCACTCCCCAAGGTTGGATCTTGCTGTATTTGGCTGCTTTGCGTGCCAGAGATTCTTCGAGCAAGAACGGAATATCATCGATGGTTCCGAAATCGATTTCTTCTTCACGAGTGAATGCAGTGACCGTTTTGTCTGCGATAAGTGGCTGACCATTACTCAGTGTGATAGGCAGCAATGCTGCTGGGCCATGGCATACCGCTCCTACAACGCCGCCATTTTCATAGAGCTTCGCTGCAAGGCTTGCAGTCGGCGCATGCATTGCCAGATCAGAGAGTAAGCCAAAACCACCCGGATAAAATATCGCATCATAATCGTCAGGGTTTAGTTGGTTGACGGGAATTGTATTTTTTACGCGGGATTGGAATTCATCGTTGTTAAAGACGCGGGTGTTCACCTCATCGCCTTCCATGTCTTCGCCGTAAAAAGGCACGTCGCCACCATTAATTGAGGCTACGTCATAAGTAAAACCTGCTTGCAGAAAAACGTCCAACGCGTGAGTTAATTCGGGTGCGTAAGTGCCGTTTGCTTTCTCGGTCGTGCCAAGCGTAGCGTGATTGGTAACAATGATCAGAACCTTTTTCATACTGTAATCCTTTTGACGTGGCCGATAAATTAGATATCGAATCGCTTGATGGGCACACTTTATACTTTCGCTAATTGAGTGATAATCCACTAATATTGAAAACCGTCTTTGCTATATGGCAATAATGAAATGAACAAACACTCCCTCAGTTTTGAAGGCATCGTTGAGTTCGTGACAGTGGCAGATGCAAAAGGATTCAGCGAAGCAGCGCGCCGGCTGAATTGTTCTGTGAGTCACGTATCGCGACAAGTTTCCCGCTTAGAACAACGGCTTGGTACCGCGTTATTTGCGCGCTCTACACGTTCGGTAAAGCTGACGGAAAGTGGGCAGCAATATTATCTGCAATGTCAGGAGCTGGTGAGTGGGCTATCGCAAGCCAACGAATTGGTAACAAGAACACAGTTCGACTTGCAGGGAACGTTGAGAATCAGCATGGCTGGCTCATTCGCAGAGCAGTTTGTGGCTCCTGCATTAGTAGAATTCGCAAAGTGTCATCCAGATCTTACTGTCGAGGTGGACTTTAGTAGTCGACGTGTCAACTTTGTTGAAGATGGGTTTGATTTCGCGATCCGTTATGGTCGCTTACAAGATTCTGGTTTAGTGGCGCGAAAGCTAGCAGATCGAAGTCTTATGGCTGTCGCCTCAACGGAATACCTATTGGAAAACGGCGAGCCAACCGACCCTCAGGCACTGACAAAGCACTCATGCTTAGTGACCAATAACGATACATGGATGTTTGAAAAAGAGGGTAGAGAGATACCAGTAAAAGTATCAGGTCGGTTTCGGTGTAATAACGCGAATGCCATTGTTGATGCATGCAAAGCAGGGTTGGGTATTGGATATATGCCGAAAAGCAGTTTCAAACAATCGCTCGCTGAAGGAAGCCTGGTTCCGATCTTAACGCCATTTTGGACGAAAAATATCACCTCTTGGGTGGTGTATCAAAACCGCCGCTTCCTACCGCTTAAAGCGCGTCTAGCTATTGACCATCTTCTGAATCACTTTAGCGAGTGGCGGGAATAGAGATCGAAAGGTTCGAAGATGCAAGCACAAACAAAAACACCGCCTACGAAACCGCAGACGGTGTTTTTAGCTTGATTGAAACTTAAGCTGCTTGTGCGCTCTCTTCAATCGCAACTCGGTTACCGTTCCAGCTCAGGGCCAGACCCAGCACTACTGCCGCTGCTGCACCTATCATAACAGCTGATACTGTCAGCAGACCGTGGATTGCCAGTGCCGATACCACACCGCTCGCAACAAAACAGATCATGGTTTGCAGGAAGTTCAGAAGACCAGCAGCAGTTGCGCTACAGCTTTTGAATTCTTCCAGTGCTTTGTTTACCACGATTGGGTAAATCGCACCGTTTGCCACTGCCAAGAAGCAGAATGGGATCAAAACAGGCCAGATGTTTGTTACGTCTGTCTGCCAAGACACCACGAAAATCGACACAACGCTTGCTACAAACAGACCAACAAACCATGGCAGCAGAGCTGAACCATCATATTTGTTTAGCAGTGCGCGACAGCTGTAACCACCGACGATAAACGCGATAGTCTGAGGAACATAGCTCATGCCAATGTCGGCACCGCTGTAGCCCATTGCTGTCATCACGAATGGTGAACCTGTCAGCCAAGCGAAGAACGCTGCAGAACAGCCAGCGAATACCAGCATGTTGCCGATGAATTTGCGAGAGCTGACGATGTGCTTGTAATCGCTAACCAGTTTTGCACCAACTTTCTCATCGGTGTTTGCAACAGGCGCACTTTCAGTTTGACGTAGCGTCGCAACAGCCAGAATTACACCCAAAGCAACCAGTGCGATGAAAATGCTGCGCCAGCCAAAGTGAGCTTCCAACGCTGCACCTGCAAGTGGAGCCAGTGCTGGAGATAGCGCAACCAAAGGCATGATGGTCGCAAATACGCGCTGAGATGTTTTGCTGTCGTAGCGGTCAATAACCACTGCTTGCCAAATAACAGAAGCACTACACGCGCCCAATGCTTGCACGAAACGTGCAGCCAAAAATGTTTCGATGCTGTTAGACATGAAGCAAGCAGCCGTTGCAACAGTGAACAACACCATACCGCCAACCAATACCTTGATACGGCCGATGCGGTCAGAAAGAGGTCCATAGACAATTTGACCCAGCGCCATACCCAACAGGAATACGGTGAGAGACAGGCCGATCATCGACTGAGTAGTACCCATTTCAAAACGAATGCTTTCAAACGCGGGCAGGTACATATCCGTCGCCAGAAAACCGAGCATGCTCAAGCCAGCGAACCAAACCATTGTTGTCATTGGAACAGAATTTTTCATTTTACTTGTCCGTTCATTTACCTAGGTCGCGGAGTGTATATCTAGCGAAAACCACTGTGAAACGCTAATATTTGTCAACTGCTTTCAAAAATTTTGATTTGATGAATAAGGCACCCACAATAGGTTGTTTTTTCGTCGATAGAAGGGCTGCTTATTATGTTTTCTTATCAAGATCTTCAGGTCGTTGATGCTGTCGCTCGCAGGGGAAGCTTTTCCGCAGCAGCAGATGAGCTTCATAAAGTACCGAGTGCAGTGAGCTATACCGTTCGCCAAATGGAAGAAAAGCTTGCTGTGAATTTATTTGAGCGACTGCATCGTGCTGTCCGTTTAACGCCAGCAGGCGAGTTTTTTGTCAAAGAAGCGCGCGCGCTCATAAAACGCATGGATGAGATCAGAGAGCAGACACAGCGGGTGGCGAATGGTTGGACGCGCAGTGTCTCTCTCGCGTTGGACAACGTAGTGCGTGAAGACCGCGTCGACTCCTTGGTGCGCGACTTCTATGATGCGTTTCCTGATGTGGAGCTGCTACTGACGATGGAAGTATTTAACGGCGTCTGGGACGCACTGGCGTATGACCGTGCAGATATTGCTATCGGTGCGACGGCCGCCGTGCCAGTGAGCGGTAACCTCAGCTACCGTGATATGGGCATCCTTACATGGCGGTTTGTGGTTTCAAAAGACCACCCACTGGCAAGTGCACCAGAGCCACTCAGCACAGAACAATTGATGGCATATCCTGCCATCTGTCTTGAGGATACATCGCGAATTTTACCTAAACGTGCCACTTGGCTGCTGGACAACCAACGCCGCTTAACGGTACCGAATTGGCACAGTGCTATTCAGTGTTTTCGAAGTGGCTTAGGCATAGGAGCCATGCCTTCGCACATGGCCGAACCGTATTTGGCATCGGGTGAATTGGTGGAAAAAGAGCTCATCGAGCCCCCAGTAAAAAGCCCATGTTGTATTGCGTGGCGCACAGACAAAGAAAACCCAGCGATTAACTGGATATTGGATTATTTAGGCGATGCAGACACCGCGTATCGCGAGTGGCTGGAGTAGTCTCAATTGAAAGATTTCACCGCAGAACCAGGTTGCATTACGGCGCTTTGGCGTGTGGCAAACCCTTACATGAGCGATGCTATGTTATTCGCAACACAGCAACGAGTAATATGCGCAGTAAATGGATTATGCTGATATGAAAAACAAGCACACCCTAAAAGGCATTTACCGAGGCAAAGTAAACCCGTGTTATGGGTTTCAAACCGCGATAAATAAGACGCCCATTACAGACCGCGTATACCTATCACTTGAAGGGCTAGATGGTGATGAGTGCGCGGATATGCGGCATCACGGCGGTTTAGAGCGGGCATTACATCAATACCCGTTAGAGCATTATACGTATTGGCGAGATAAATATGGCGAAGACATTGATTGGGTCGCCCCGGGGATGGGCG
Source organism: Enterovibrio qingdaonensis (assembly GCF_028683135.1). Classification (GTDB taxonomy): domain Bacteria; phylum Pseudomonadota; class Gammaproteobacteria; order Enterobacterales; family Vibrionaceae; genus Enterovibrio; species Enterovibrio qingdaonensis. The sequence continues at coordinate 1,631 of NZ_JAJUBB010000022.1, read as the reverse complement.
AGAACATCAGTGCGGAAGGCATGACCGAGCATAACGTTTGTTTGGGAGACCGCTATCAATGGGGAGAGGCAATTATTGAAGTGAGCCAACCTCGATCACCCTGTTTTAAACTGAACAAGCGTTGGGGTATCGAAGGGTTTTCTGTTGATATGCAGGAAATAAGTCGGTGCGGTTGGCTTTATCGTGTTATCCAACCCGGAATGGTCAGCGTAACGGAACCGTTAGAACTGATTGCTCAAGAACCGAATGCGATGACACTTCATGAAACGTGCGACATTTTCTTTGGGGATCCGCTCAACAAAGACAGATTGTTGACGTTAAAACAGCAACGTAAGTTATCAAACAGTTGGATGTCTAAAGTGAACGCACGCCTTGAAAGCAATGATGTTGAGCGATGGGATTTCCGGCTGCTAGGTCGAGCGGAAAGTGAATGAATGGAAGAGGCGACGGTGGATGAGTCTGCACCCTGCTGTCTGTTTTTCAAACCAAGCTTTATAACTGTTGATAATTACAGCACCGAAGAAGCTAATACTTAGTGATGAAAAATGCCATTTTGGGGCTTTTTCACAAACCGATATCTTAAATGAAGAAAAATTGACGTGAAATCAAGCGGTAATGAACGATTAAGGTACAATGCATTGTTATTGATAGACAAAATGTCGTGTTTAAACAGGACATTTTGTCATCTAATACACTGTTATGCGATTTGTTGGAGTAAGTAACTAGTGGCAAAGAAAAAACCTCTGTCTCATTATGTACCAAAGTTTAGTAACAAATACTGGGCTGATGAATCTAATTTTATATCTTACTTTTGGTGTGAGTTCTCACGAACCGTTAAAAAAGAGCCAAAAGGGAAAAAACAGTGGGGTCGAAAGAGAGGTTTGTATACTTGGGCTGTTGAAAATGCCCTAGACAAGGAGCTAGAAACTAAAGTTGCTCCAATTTATGAAAAACTTATTAACTACAATGAACTTAGCCGAAGTGAACGTTTTTTATGGGCACAATTTATCTTGTCCCAATTAGTTCGCACTCCTAGTTATATGGAATATGAAAAGAAGTCGGTTGAATTAACAGGGGTTAAATCAGAGCCAAATTGTGATCGGGTAGGTTGCCAAGAGTGTCTCGATTTGAATTTTGTAGCCTATAGAAACTGGCTGTTATTGAAAACTCATAGCGACGACTATTTAGTAAGATCTGATAATCCCGTTTTACAAACAGGGTTCATTGAACTTCCTGATAGCTACATTCTCTATCCTTTGACGCCTAACTTATGCTTTGTTGCTACACCAATGAGTGATAGTTGGAATCCTTTTGACGATAACATTAACCCAACCATGGGTTATGAGATGCCCAAAGGGTGGGCTCACATGGTCAACTTTTATCTGGCAAAGTCAGCCTATCGTTCACTAGTACTCAGTCCTGAGCATGCTGGTGTCATTTCGGATACTATGTTTACGGAGATATTGGGTGCATACACTCAGCCGCCTTTCTCGCTACACGTTACAGATAAACAATCTGCAGAATCGGCATTCGATAGTATCAGACGAATTATGTCTATTACTGATGGCTATGACTATCCAAAATGGGAGATAGAAAGGCTAACCCCTGACTATCCAGAGAAAACAATCGCA
>NZ_JAJUBB010000021.1 GCF_028683135.1 Enterovibrio qingdaonensis | reverse complement strand
ACGCCCGCATCTTCGGTGATGCTTGCGGTGACATCACCCGTGATCACTGCCGCATCGTCAGTACCTGTAATGGTGATCACGATGTCTTGGGTCGTGCCGTCAGAGGCCGTGACGGTGATGGTGTCGGTGGCAGTATCGCCGTCAGCCAGTGATTGGATGGATGCGTTGTCAGCAGTGTAGGTCCATGCGCCATCAACGAGCGTTAAAGAGCCGTATTCACCGGCCAGTGTACCGTTTGGAATGGTTGGCGTTTCACCTGTGTCCGCATCGGTTATCGTGATGGTGCCCGTCGCGGTTTGTGCGCCTGAATCCTCTGTGATACTTGCGGTGACATCACCCGTGATGACCGCCGCATCGTCAGTACCTGTAATGGTGATCACGATGTCTTGGGTCGTGCCGTCAGAGGCGGTGACTGTGATGGTGTCGGTCGCGGTGTCGCCGTCAGCCAACGATTGAATGGATGCGCTGTCAGCGGTGTAGGTCCATGCACCATCAACGAGCGTTAAAGAGCCGTAGTCACCCGCCAGCGTACCGTTTGGAATGGTTGGCGTTTCACCGGTGTCCGCATCGGTAATGGTGAGGGTGCCCGTCGCGGTTTGTGCACCTGAGTCCTCGGTGATATTTGCGGTGAAATTGCCGGAGACCGCGGCGGCATCATCGGTACCGGTGACATCCACTGTGATTTGTTGCACCGTGCCGTCTGAGGCGGTCAGTGTGAACACCTCTTGTTCGGTTTGGTTATCGTTCAGGGCGTCGGCTTTGGACGGATCAATGGTGTATGTCCAGTTTCCATCAGCAAGGCTAAAGGTACCGTACCCTCCTTCAATGGTGACGTTATCGAAACGTGGGGACTCGCCATCATCCACATCAGAAATGGACAGCGTGCCAGAGACACTGGTTTCTGGTGTGTCGGCATCTAAATCAACACTGCCCGTGGTATCGCCCGTTACAACTGCGGCGTCATTGGTACCTGTTACCGTAATGACGATTTCGTGCTTAGAACCATCAGATGCGGTGAGTTCAAAGGTGTCGGTTTCCACGTCGCCATCAGGCAGAGCTTGGGCTTTGTCAGGATCAACCGTATAAGTCCATTCACCACCCACTAGCTCAAAAGTACCGTAGTCGCCTTCTATAGTGGTGTTATCAACGGTCGCCGTTTGACCCGAATCAGGGTCAGTGACCGTGATGGAACCTGTAGTGGACGTATCTTGATCGGTCACAGAGCCTGTTGTATTGCCCGTGACAATGGCAGCATCATCTGTGCCAGTAACTTCAATGGAAATTGTTTGTTGTGTATTGTCAGTCGCGGTGAGCGTAAAGCTTTCTGTCACGACATCATCAGCGTCTAACTCTTTTGCTTTCTCAGGATCTAATGTGTAAGTCCACGTTCCATTGTCGAGTGTAAATGTACCGTAATCACCTTCGAGAGTGGTATTTTCAAACGCTGGCGTGTCATCAGTATCCACATCGCTGATACTGAGCTGGCCCGTGGCGGTAATGTCGTTTGAGACATCGAGATAGTTGATCGCACTGACTTCGGTATATGAGCTTTCAACCAATGAGAGATCTGTGCCCGGGACAATGTCTGGACCATCAATTTGTACCAAAAGCGTAGTGGGAGAATCGCCGTTCCCAAAGAAATTACCGGCTTGATCTGCGGCAACAGTGAGTACGCCAAAGGTGAATACGTTGCCGTAGGCATCACTGTATTGCACCGTCGCGTTAGCAGACACAGGATAGCTATTTCCGCCTAATTCAATAGTTTGTGAGCCGTCGTTATTGAGTTGACCATCGGTGTCAGTGATGGCTGCACTAAAACCGATAGTATTGAAGTCTATCTCTGACGGCTGGCTCGAAACGCTGAATGAATCAGTATCACCGTCGGCATCATCACCAAAGACAAAGAGGTGGGAGACCTCAACGGTCGGCCCAGTTTCAGCCGTAACGGTGCCAGTGAAATCACCGGAAACAACAGGATTGTCAGCGGTCCCCTCAATGGTGATTACAAGCTCATACTCTTGGCCTTTGTCATCTTCAAGAGTAATAGTGTCGGTTGCTGTTTGCCCTGCGTTGAGACCTTGTGCGGTGTCTTGATTGACGGTGTACGTCCATTCACCATTGACCAGCGAGAACGAACCGTAATCTGTCGTTATGTCGGTGTCTACCAACGTTGGGTTATCGTTGCTGTCAGGATCGATAATATCGATAGTGCCAGATGTACTGGTATCAACGCCTTCTACCAGATTGCCCGTTGTATCGCCAACTAACTCTGCAGCATTGTCAGTACCTGTCACATTGATTACAAGTTCATGTGAGCCGCCCATGGAATCGGTGATCGTAATGACATCTTGTACGACAGTGCCATTATCTAGCACGTCGGCGAGCTCTGGGTCTAAAGTATATGTCCAAGCACCGTCAGTCATCGTGAATGTGCCGTACTGACCTTGGTGATTGGCATCTGGCAAGGTTGGATTATCGTTGGTATCTGGATCGCTGACAGTCAGGTTGCCGCTGGCTGTTAGCGTACCTGATTCATCGGTGACATTACCTGCAATATCACCGCCTAGCTCTGCAGCATCTTCTGTACCCGTAATGGTAATGACAATGTCGTGGAACGTGCCATCTGATGCTTCAATCGTGATGGTATCTGTGGTGGTTTGATCTTGGTCTAGGTATTGTGCCAAATCCGGGTCGAGCGTATAGGTCCAGTTGCCTTCATTTAAGGTTAGCGATCCGTATTGACCTGCGACGGTCACATTCGGCAGGGTAGGATTCTCTCCACTGTCGATATCTACCAAGTCTACCGTACCTGTGGCTGTGATCGTGCCGCTTCCTTCTGTTACACCACCTGTCGTGTTCCCAGTAAGTACAGGCTCTTGATCTGTGCCTGTAATGGTAATGACTATCTCATGGGTGCTGCCATCAGACGCTTCAATGGTAAGGGTGTCAGTGGTTGTTTCGCCGTCAGGTAATGAGGCTGCAGCGTCAGGGTTTAAGGTGTACGTCCACTCGCCGCCAACCAAAGACAATGATCCATAGGTGCCATCCACGTTGGCATCTGGCAGCGTGGGTGTGTCTTCTGCATCCGCATCGATGATCTCTATGGAACCTGAAGTTGTCAGGTTTTCGTTATCACTCAATGAACCGGTGACGTTACCTTGAAAAATTGGCGCATCATCGGTACCGGTAATGGCGATAACAATACTTTGCTGTGTGCCATCCGATGCTGTCAGAACTAAGGTATCAGTTGCTTGTTGACCTGCGTTTAATACGCTGGCGGCATCTTTATCGAGTGTGTAAGTCCACTCTCCGTCAGCAAGGACTAAAGAACCGTACGCGCCTTCTATAGCGGTGTCGGAAAACGTTGGGCTATCGTCAGCATCAACATCAGAAATGCTGATCGACCCTGTCGCGGTGACGGTATCGCCTGACGTAGAATCTGTCACTGAATCGCCGAACTGACCGCTGACAACAGGAGCATCATTGGTTCCTGTTATCGTAATGGTGATGTCGAGTTCTGTGCCGTCGAGTGACGTTACGGTAATCGTATCAGGCAGCGAGTCGCCAGCATCCAGCGCATCAAATGTCGCGTTATTTACATCGTCTGATGTATATGTCCAATTTCCCGCGCGGTCGATGGTGATTTCGCCATACGTGCCAGTATAGGTGCCCGCAGTGAAAAACTGTTGGCCGGCCTCTGCATCAGACACGGTTGCGCGTCCGCTCGTCGTCAATTGTCCATCTGTTTCGTTGATAGAGACACTGGTCATTCCGCCAAACACGGCATCGTCATTAACGCCGTCAATGGTGATGGTTATGGCCTGCTGTGTACCATCTTGTGCTTCGACAGTGATGGTATCTGTTAGTTGCTCTCCTTGACCTAAACGATCAATAGCCCCTTTATCGTCATTGGTGGAGTAAGTCCAACTACCATCGGCTTCAATCGTAATTTCGCCCCATCTGCCTTCAATCGTTTGGGGCGTAAATGTATTGTCATTTCCGTCGACATCGGTTGATGTGAGTTCACCAGTTGTCGTCATGGTTCCGTCTGCTTCGACGACGGTGCCGACGATATCACCTGCAATAACCGCGGGATCATTGGTACCAATGATCGTGACTTGAATGTCCGTTTCCGTTCCGTCAACGGCGCGCACGGTGATGGTGTCAAGTGTCCGTTCCCCATCTGATAGTGCATCCAACGACGCGTTAGATGATGGATCGGTGGTGTATGTCCAATTGCCGGCGCGGTCGATGGTGACAGAACCAAAATCGCCGATATAAGTACCGGCTTCCATGAAGGATTCGCCAGTATCGGCATCGTTAATATTGATAGATCCGCCGACACTGATGACGTCATTAGATTCAAATACGTCTCGCGCCGATACGGCGGAGAAAACAGGCGTGTCGTTGATGCCCTCTAGCGTCAACGTGAGTTGTTGTGTGGTGCCGTCTTCTGCCCTGACAGTGACAACCTCAGTCAGCGTTTCTCCGTCACCGAGACGTTGAATTGCGCCTGACGGATCAGACGTGGAATATGTCCATTCGCCAGTCTCACTGATTGAGAGTTGTCCGCGTGGTGTGTTAATGGTTTCGGCAATAAAGGTATTGTTATTGCCGTCTACATCAGTCGACGTCAATGTGCCAGAGGTGGACATGACACCACCGTTATCGACAACGGTGGCGGCGATATTTCCATCAATGACTGCCGCATCATTGGTGCCGTTGATGGTGATTGTGATCTGTGTTTCGGTACCATCAAGGGAGAAAACCGTGATGGTATCGGTGAGGTTCTCGCCATCTGTTAATGAATTTATCGCAGTATGGCTGCTGTCGCTGGTGGTATAGCTCCAGTTTCCGGCGCGATCCATAGTGACTTCACCATAGGCTCCGCTAAATGTACCGGCCTGCATAAACGATTCGCCTGCATCGGCGTCGTCGACATTGAGAGAGCCACTGGTAGTCATCGCCGTATCAGATTCAGTGACTGAGCCTGTCGTGATGGCGGAGAACACAGCATCGTCATTGACACCCTCAAAGGTAATGGCGATTTGTTGTTCGGTACCATCTTCCGTGCGCACTGTAACGTATTCAGCTAGCGAGTCCCCTTCACCTAATGCTTGAATTGCACCAGTAGGATCGGTTGATGTGTACGTCCAAGAGCCATCGCTATCGATGGTTAGTTCACCGCGAAGTGATTGCACTGTTTCTGCAATGAAGGAGTCGTTGTTGCCATCAACATCATCGGAAGATAACTGACCGGAGGCTTGTAGCATTCCGTTATCAGCCACAATGGTTGCGGAAATATCGCCAGATACGCTTGCGGCGTCATTGGTGCCTTCTATGGTAAGTACAATTTGATGAGTGCTGCCATCACTGGCAGTAACGGTGAAGGTGTCAGTGGCTTGGTCGCCTTCAGCAAGTGGTGCGACTTTCTCGTTGTCGGTAGTATAGGTCCATGCGCCGTTTTCTACTTGAAGCGTGCCATATTCGCCAATCAGGGTTTCATTATTGAGTGTGGTTTGATTGTTAGAGTCAATATCAACCACGTTTAACGTGCCTGATGCGGTGCCTATTGCTGGGCCTGAAGGGTCGGTAACAGTAGCCTCCGTATCACCTTCGACAACGGCATCGTCATCAGTCCGAGTGATAGGGATAGTAATGGTTTCTTCTACCGTGGTTTTGCCGTCGGTGACGGAAACCGTCACGCTTATCTCTTCTAGGGCTAATGTGTCATCATCGATCGCGGCTTGCCCAGCGGCAGTCAGAACGACGTTTCCACTCTCGATCGCAAAGTATCCATTGGGATCGTTAGTGATCGCTACCTCAAGGCGGTCGCCGTCACCATCGTTGGTCGAAATGTTTGCAATGACAGACCCTTCAGAAACATTGCTGTCCTCTGAAAGCGCGACGGGATTTAATTGAATTTCTGGTGCATCTTCTATTGCTGATACGGTCACCGAAATGTCACTGGAAAAGGTGGTCACGCCATCGGTTATTTCTACTTTGAATGTCATTTGCCCATTGAAATTTTCGGGGGGGCGCAATGTGTATGAGCCGTCTTCATTTTGTATGATGGTCGCGCCTTCAACACTGGGGATGATATTGGTTATCTGGATATTGTCAGTATTGCCGCCAGTGATATACGGCAGGATATCTTCACGCGAAATTGTTAAGTCGCCGTCTTCCTCGAAGTTGATGTTGATAGGCGCAAATTCGGGAGCAACATATTCTTGGTCTTGGTCTTGGTCTTGGTCTTGGTCTTGGTCTTGGTCTTGGTTTCGACTTGCCAAAAGTGCCGCGTAGCGCGAATTAAGTAAAGAGTCAGCCTGACCCCTAGACATCCCCATCCCTTCAAGCGATAGAGTGCTGAAGCGAATAGTGGTATCCGTGCCTCCTTTGGAATTATTTGACTCAATGATGCTCTGAACGCTCAGCGTTGAGCTTGATAGCTCTTCACCTGCAGCTGTTTCAGTACCTTCTTTTTCTGAAGGGTCATCACCCTCTTCAATAGCGGCAATAATGTCCAGGACATCAGAAGGAAGGTCAAGGATTTCAATGCCCTCTTCACCCACTAATAATGCCTCATCGAGCACATCAATTTGTTCTTGGTCTTCTGTCACGAGCCACGCATTTTTCCCTTTTGGGACGGAAAGAACGTCGCCGGTTTGTAATGCAGCATTGGGTTGAGCGGGAACCGTTTCGCCGTCGGGCTTAACCACAAATGCTTGCCCCACAACCTGACTGAGTACCAAGGATATTGCCATTTGTCTCTCCTTTAACTTCAATGTCTTAGAAATGAAGATAACGATTCATAAATTGGTCGTGAATTAACCCTAGTACACAAAACGACCACTGCTAAGGGGCTAGCTGAGAATTTGTAAAGTTTTGAAAGGGAAGTGTTTCATATATGAGAATGCGGGATTTGCGACGAAATTTGGGAGGGCGAGAGAGGCCCTTCTGCAGTGTTTTAGCAAAGATGAAAAGAATAGATCTTAAATGACGGGCAATTCATTGCTGGAAAAGAGGATTTGGCACAGAAGTCAAAAAGACACTAGTTTTAAAGAGCAAACTTTTGCTTCATTTTTGAGATAAGAGATAGTGTTTTTTAAGATTGGTCACATAAAACAGTGTGTTAAAAGCGGACGAGAATATCGCTTTGTTTAATGATCTTATCGCTATCTGTTGGAATCAAAATGATGTTGAGCACGAGGCACTTTAGCTTCTGACACATTACTCCGAAAGGTAGGCGCAATGAAAAGCTTGGTGAAAAATGAACCCGTCATCGTTCTGGCCGACGTAGACCTATCACATATAGATTTTTATCAGCAGGTCTTAAGTGAAAACGGATATTGGTTGCGGTCGGTGGCAACACCAGACAAGCTAAATACGATATTAGAGCAGCATCCTGTCAATATTCTTGTTCTGAGTTATGACTTTCCGTTTAATGGCGGAGAAGTTATTCAAAAAGAAATCAAAAATATCCGTCTTCTACCAACGTGCAAGAATACGCGTATCATCGTTACGTCCAATCGTTTTTCAGAAGAGGAAAAAAGAACCGCTTATCAAGCGGGAGCTGCGGACTACCTTGTTTATCCGATCGGCCCTGATGAACTCTTCCTAAAAATGGGTACACAACTCATTGCTGGCTCAAGAAAAGGGGTCATGGGCGCATTGAGCCGAAGTTTTAATGTTCTCTCCCAAGTGAATATGCAGCTTTATCCGCTTCTTGCTACGTCAGCGAGTTGCGCACAAATTCTTCTTCAAACCTCTCTCAGTAATAAACAAGCCATCTACGTGGACAGCTTACATCGATCGTTGAAACGGGCGGGCGTGCTCAGTGACAATTTGAGAGATTTTGAAGAACTTTCCACAGATTTTTTGACATTAGAGAATACGCCTTTCGATTTAGACCAACTACTTGAGAGCCTTCGCGAATACATCCTCGGTGAAGCAGAACGGCGGGAAGTTGAGTTGCTGTTTGATGTGCCAATGGATGTGCCACGCTCGCTGATCGGCGATCCTGACCGACTGCGCCGAGTATTGTTGAACTTTATATCTGAAGCGTTGATTGTCGGTGGCGGTTGTCCAATCATCCTCAGTATTGAGGCGACAAAGCTAACGGAAGGTAGTGTGTCGCTTGAATTTTCGGTTCATGAGAAATTATCAGCCGACTCCCAGCCTTACTACCATCTTGATGAACTTGCCGAGCGTGCGTCAATGGCGATGTCAGAAGTGGATGAATCGCTTAACCTCCTTATTTCCTGCTGTTTAATTGAAGCAATGGGGGGAAGTATCTACAGTGATATGCCTGATGAAGACTCAGGGATTCGATTTAATATTGAACTGCAAGTTTCTTCTGTCTCGTCAGAGAAAAGCTTCGCTGTGCCCGTAGATTTGAGAAAGCTACGGGTGCTGGTTGTCGACGACAATCCATCATCCATATCGGTTCATACCACCATCATTGAGTCTCTCGGCTTCGAATGCCATTCCGCCAATAGCGTTGATAGTGCGTTTAAAGCCATTGAAGACAGCGTCCTCGATTTAGAAGGTGAACCTTATGATCTGATACTGCTTGATTGGCATATGCCCGGTAAGAAAGGTTTCCATTTACTTGAGAAACTTAACAGTGACATGTCCCCGAAAGACACCCCGCTTGTGATTGTGATCAGTGCCTTTGATAAAAACAAAATCGAAAGTGAAAAAGGGCCGGGAAAAATAGATGGTTATCTTCACAAGCCTATTTCGGCGTCAGTCATGTTTGACACCATTATGGAAGTGATGGGCCAAAATCTGCCCAAAACGCATCAGCGAATCATTAACGCTCAGTTGCAACAAACGGGTGTAACCGTCAACGGTGGTGGTAAGCGTATTTTGGTGGTTGATGACATGCCAATTAATCAGCGTATCGCCAATGAAATTTTGATCAGTAATGATTTTCAAGTCGAAATTGCCCAGTCAGGCAGAGAAGCAGTAGTTAAAGTGTGCCCAGCACCTGAATTGTACGACGCCATTTTAATGGACTTGGAAATGCCGGACATGAATGGACTTGAGGCAACACGAATCATTCGAGAAACCGCAGACGGGGATACGTTACCCATCTTTGCCGTTACTGCGCATACCATGGAGAAAGACCGACAGCGTTGTGAAGCTGCTGGGATGAATGATCATGTTGCCAAACCGATTGATGCAGATTCTCTCTTACAAAAATTGGCTGTGCATCTTGGACTTGCAGTGACATCGGTTGATAAGTCCTCCTCTGCTATAGAGCCGACAGATGAAGAGTATGAATACGTTGATATTGACGAGGGGATCAAACGCGTCATGGGCAACGAAACACTGTATTTCAAACTGTTGAGTGACTTTGTCCATCAGGCAAGAACGTTAGAGTCTGCAGTATATCAACACATCGAAGAAGGTCAGAATGTTGTAGCGTCTGAGCATGCGCACACCATCGCGGGAAGTGCGGGCAATCTCTCTGTTACTGCCTTGAGAAAATCGGCCAAACACCTGCAAATCGCGTTGTCTACGCCTGAAGAAAATCATGAAGGCCCGTTGAGTCAATTTAAACGAGACATGGACAACGCAATCAAAGAAATTGGTCAAATCCTTCTTAAGCACAGTTCTCAGCATGTCTCTGAGACTCAAGCCACGTCGTCAGATAATCCCAGTGGTTCCGCAAAGTCCACTTCACCGAGCAATGCGCTCGATGTCAGGATGATGGCGTTGAAAGCGCAAATACTTTCACAAGATATGATGGCGATTGAATCCTACTACCAACTTCTTGTGGATTTTTGCGATATCGCCCCTCAAATCAAACCGATCGGCGATAAGTTAATTGAGCTTGATTATACGCAGGCAAACAAAGAGCTCGACGACTTTTTAGCTTCAAATGGAATGACGACAGACTTAGTGAAAGAAAAGGGGATCCCGAATGCAAACCAATCATGAGGCGGTGGATAAAGACACCCTTCTATTAGTGGATTCATCGCCAAACAGCATTCGCATTCTCAATGCCATATTGGGTGAAGAATACCGAGTAATCTTTTCCACGACAGCACTCCGGGCAAAAGAGCTGGCGAAACAAGAATCGCCCAAACTCATTTTGATTGATGTCGAGTTACCTGACATGGATGGTTATGAGTTGTGTCAGCACTTTAGGAACGATGCAGAACTGGCGAATACGCCGATCATTTTAGTGACAGAGCCTCAGGAAGATGAAGGCAAAGAGCTTGGGCTGAGAATTGGTTGCTCTGACTATATTTCTAAGCCTGTTTCGCCAGCGGAAGTGAAACTTCGAATATACAATCAGCTTCGTATTCGCCGTAACGAAGAATTGATTATGCAACGCGCTCTTTATGACGGCTTAACCAAATTGGCGAACCGAAACCTGACACTAGATCGACTGCGGTATGCGATTGCTCATGATATTCGCCGGGGGCTGCTGACTGGCTTGATGCTAGTCGATATCGACAATTTCAAAACTGTGAACGATACGCTGAGCCATGATGTGGGCGACCAGGTATTGGTTGAACTTTCAAAGCGCATTGTCAGGACTGTTCGAGAAATAGATACGGTTGGGCGTGTTAGCGGAGATGAGTTTCTTATTGTGTTGCCGGGTTTGCATCAAACAGAGAACGCGTGTCAGATTGCCAGTAAGTTGAGAAAGGCGATCAACAAGCCGATTTCGATCAACATGGGAGGGGAAGTCCATGTGACGGCAAGCATAGGGATTTCCGTTTCACCACTGGACTCGGATGATTTTAAGCGATTATTTGCTCATGCGGACGTTGCTAAGAATCAAGCGAAAAAAGGTGGAAAAGACAGCTATCGCATGTTCACGACAGAGATGAATGACAATATCCATCGTCGAATGAGGATTGAATACCATCTCGTTAAAGCGATATCGCGCAATGAATTTAGTGTGCTCTACCAACCATTGGTGGATTTGAAATCTGACAAAATAGTCGGTGCTGAAGCACTCATACGCTGGAATAACAGCGAGCTTGGGCCAGTGCCGCCAACCGAATTTATTCCCATCGCTGAGCAGACAAATCTGATATACGAAATCGGGAACTTCGTGCTTAGAACGGCTCTGAGAGATTTCGCTAAGTTAAGAAATGCACAGGGTGAATTGTTGAACTTAGCAGTAAATATCTCCCCTCAACAGATACGTCAGCCCGCTTTTCTTCAAGACATATTGAAGATGATGGAAAACGATGGTTTTGACATAAACCGGCTAGAGCTAGAGGTTACGGAAGGGTTATTGCTTAGCAATCAACCACAAGTGAAAGAGATGATTGATAGGTTGAATGAAATGGGTGCCATGTGGTCTATGGATGACTTTGGAACAGGGTACTCTTCACTTAGCTATCTACTTCAATTCCCCTTCGATACGTTGAAAATTGATCGAGAGTTTGTTGACGGAATAACGGATGTGCAGCTCAATGAGACCTTAGCGACGGCCGTTATATCTTTGGCGAAAGGGTTGAAAATTAGAACCGTTGCCGAAGGCGTTGAAACGGCTGAGCAGCTAGAAATGCTGCGTTCTAAAGGATGTGATTTAGCGCAAGGCTATTACTTGAGTCGCCCACTAGATATCGAAACGTTTAGAGCGTTTTTAACTGAAGAAGAAGCCGCCAAAGTCGCAGTGGTGCCTGAAGCTGACGAATAGTACTTTTTCTCAACACCTCTCATATAAATAGCCCAGTCAAAGGGCTATTTTTCTATCCATCCCGCGACCGTTTGAATGGGGTCTCCACCATCGATGGGGGATAACCAAACAGCGATTGCAGAAGCGGGCGCAGTGGTGTGTTGGCTCAAGGGAAATGTCCATGACTGTCGACCAATTTTTGTCGAGAAATCAACGACCACAAAATCATGCTCAAGCGTCCTGCCTCGGTTTTCTCCCCGTTTTACTTGTGTTTCTAAATCCATAGCAAGCAGGGCCATATTGGCTCTGACCAACTGGTTCCCATCATAGTGAACGCGGAGAGTTGTTTGATTGATTTCTGCCTCTAATGTTGGTGCTTTTGGGCCTTGTGCATAAGGGACGGCGTGTCGGGAGAAAAACCCGCGCCATTCCTGATCGTTAATAAACCAACCGGGTGTATAAACGCCGGATGCTTGACCCAGCGAAACCTTATCGCGCTGACGTTGACTATATTGCGGGCTGGCAAACCGATCTTCCCACCCAATGTAATTCCAATAGTCGACGTGAAAGGCGAGTGGAATAACGGTTTTCCAGAGTTCGTCAGCGTGCTTGAGTTGGTTTAGTGCGTGTTCCGCGGGAGGGCAACTACTGCAACCTTCGGAGGTGAAAAGCTCGACAACTGTGGCGGGAGAACCGCTATTTTTAAGCGTTTGGGCGTAGGACAAAAAGGGCAGCAACGTAACCATGACCAATAGTACGTTTTTCATCGTCGTCTCCGAAAGAATTGAACGGTTATCCATTACAGACCTGATGGTATTGCGTTCTCTTTCGGAAAAAGGCAATGCCCAAACATTTTCAAGTTGTTTGGGTGAATGTCCCTTTGGGTTTATAAAACTGCTGGCTGGGTTAAGCGTGAAACGTCACAGTGCGGTGACGCTATAAAGTCAAAGACAGCCTCAGCATATCTTTGTGCTGTATGCCTTTTTCCCAAACAGGCTCCTCGTAGTTATCTATATAATAATCTTTGATCAGTGTTTCTACGCGAAAGCCAAATCGTTGATAAAACGCGAGTTGATGTCCAAATGTACCGGTGCCAAGTTCTATTTTTCTAATCGATCGTTTTTTGGCAGTGTCAATGACATGCTGCAGCAGTAACGAGCCCAAACCTTGGCACTGAAGCTCTGGGAATATGGCGAGATTGTTTATTTCGAGCACTCCGTCTATAAGGTTTTGGAGTACACACGCTCCTAGAATGTTATCGCCTTCTATGGCGGCAAAACAAAATGAGTCAAGTAGATACGTAGAAATGCTAGATGCAGATGGATCGGCTTCTAGGAGCAATGCTGGAGGTAAACGGTGGGGCGACACTTCCGCAACACGGATCGATCGAACGTTGGTTGCCCATGCGTCATTGTTTTTGTGAGGCGATTTGGTGGTGTCGGTGTAGGAGTCCATTTTCACAATAATACCTAGCTGTAACTGAATAGAAAAATCAACGCTGAATCGCTGACTGTCTATTTTATTGAGCACTTTAATTCGATCGTGTTGCCATCAGGATCTTGGATGTAAATTGAACGCCCAAAACCCTGAGCTCCGTATCGTTGCTCAAACTCACTGGCATCAACGTGCCATTTTTTTAAGTGTTCGACTAATTTTTCTTCACAAATAGGTTCGATTTGTAAACAAAAATGATCGAGGTTATTTCCGGTGTTTGCGGGGGCTTTTCCGCCAAGTTTGCCGAGTGTGCTGTCTACATCGACGATGTCAATAAGCGCGCTACCTGCTCGAAGTTGCGTTAATCCCAATTCTGGTGATGTTTCTCGTTCGATGAGGCAATTAAGGACCTGAGTGTAAAACGCGATCATTTGGGCGCGTTTTTCGGTTCTCAACACGATGTGATCTATGGCAACAACGTTCAGCATTGAAAACATCCTTATTTTTTATTGCAGTGTGGTTCGATACATCGAAAGGATAGTGTCATAACCCGCTACGCCTAGCTCTGGAATATCTGGGTACTGCATTGCGAGGCGATATCATGTTGGTGGTGATGCTCACTTTGCCTGTCGATGTGCCCATAAAACCAGATAGGAGTTGAGGGTAATCATAATATTTTAAAATGTTACAAATGGTATGGAAATATGCGACCTGATTAATAATAAAGCGGCCGTCAGTGCGCTACTAACCGACGCGATTGTAAAATCGTGGATTGGACTCTCTCGGTAGGTGAACAAGGTTTAAATTCGCTTGTACGGCAGTGCTGACCGCGAGAGACGTTGGTGTGCCAAGAGTAATTAGCGTTCTTACTCCTGCCAATACCGCTTTTTGAACCAGCTCGATACTGCAGCGACTCGTGACAATTAATGAGTGATCAGGGGTGAGGATTTTTCCCCTGATTGCCGCGCCTAATATTTTATCGACGGCATTGTGTCGGCCAATGTCTTCTCTGCTAAGTAATATGTCTCCAGAGTCATCCACAAGCATTGCAGCATGAATTGCACCACTGATATGTCCGAGTGACTGCCATCGTCGAACATTGTCGCGAAGGGCTAGAATGCGGTCATTACTCAAGGGTTGAACAGTGCTGAGGGCGGGCAATGTAGGAAGGGCATGTGATAGTGACTCGGCGCCACAAATTCCGCAGCCTGTCCTCCCCGTTAACTGCCGTTTAGATGCAGACAGTCGTGCTTGAGCGCGATTTGCCAATTGCACATTGGCAATGAGCGAGTCGTCTTCAACGTCAATCGATACATCGTGGATTTCTATCGCATCTTGGATGATGCGTTCGCTGAAGGAAAAGCCATAGATGAAGTCATCAATGTCCTGCGGTGTGACCATCATGACAGCGTGATTGATTCCGTTATAGCTTATTGCCAATGCGGTCTCGGTTGGAAGGGTCGCGAACTGATTTGAATCCGTCGTGTCGTCAGCATAGTGATGGAGAGAATGAGGCTCCAGATAAGCGTCGTCGAGGGGATTTCTATCTCGCTTGTTATCGTTCATTTTTAACCCCATGCCATTCCTTTGTTTTCCTAGCTTAGCGTCTTCCTTTTCTTTGTGGGCGTTGAGAGTGAAAAAAAGAGAACTTTCCCCATTTGGAACTCAATACGTCTCACTGCGGATTGTCGCAATCTGTTCTGGCTCAGACGCAAAATCACACTTCTAAAGTTTGCCCCCTAATTACCATGCAATAAGTACGCAAAGCTGATCTGAATCGCAGTGAAAAGACTACACTTTTGTTGCAGATGTTCGGCTCTCTATAGTGAATTGAATCCACCTAAATTCAGGACCAAGGAATGCAGAATTACTCCGGATTCGGGCTGTTAAAACACGCGCTCACGTTTCATGAAAACTGGCAGCGAGTATGGCGCAACCCAACACCAAAACCACTTTACGATGTGATTATTGTTGGTGGTGGCGGCCACGGGCTGGCAACCGCCTATTACCTCGCAAAGGAATGTGGGATTACTAATGTCGCCGTCGTTGAGAAAGGTTGGTTGGGTGGCGGGAATACCGCACGAAACACCACCATTGTTCGTTCGAATTATCTTTGGGACGAATCGGCACAACTCTACGAGCACTCCTTAAAGCTTTGGGAAGGCTTGTCGCAAGAACTTAACTTCAACCTGATGTTCAGTCAGCGTGGCGTGTTGAATCTTGGTCATAACCTCCAGGACATGCGCGACATTGAACGTCGAGTGAGTGCAAATCGTTTAAACGGCATCGACAGCGAAGTGCTGGACACTAACGCCGTTCAAGATTTGGTTCCTCTCCTGGATTGTTCCGAAAATACGCGTTATCCGGTTCTGGGTGCAAGCTGGCAACCACGTGGTGGCGTTGCTCGGCATGATGCGGTCGCATGGGGTTTTGCCAGAGCCGCAGACAGTCTCGGGGTTGATTTACTTCAGCAAACAGAAGTGACAGGCCTTCGCATTGAAAACGGCAAGGTGTTGGGGGTTGAGACCGCCAACGGTTTCATCGGAGCCAAAAAGGTTGGGTGTGTTGTTGCTGGTAATTCTGGAGAACTGGCGAAAATGGCCGGAATGACACTACCTATTGAGTCTCATCCACTTCAAGCCATGGTCTCTGAGCCACTGAAACCGTGTATTGATACTGTCATTATGTCCAATGCGGTACATGGCTACATTAGTCAATCAGACAAGGGTGATCTGGTAATTGGTGCGGGTATTGATAGTTACAATGGGTTTGGGCAGCGTGGTTCGTTTCCACTCATCGAACATACCATTACCGCCATTCTGGAATTGTTCCCATTTCTCAGTCGTGTCCGAATGAATCGTCACTGGGGTGGCATTGTTGATACCTGTCCAGATGCCTGCCCGATCATTAGTAAGACCGAGATAGACGGGCTGTATTTTAATTGTGGTTGGGGAACAGGCGGATTTAAAGCGACGCCTGGATCGGGCCATGTGTTTGCTCACACGCTAGCGGGAGATACGCCGCATAAACTGGCGGCACCGTTCAACATTGACCGGTTTGTGAGTGGCTATCTGATCGACGAACATGGCGCCGCTGGCGTTGCACACTAAAACGGATTTCACGGATAGGTAAGCAGATGCTGAGAATTTATTGCCCATATTGCGATGAATACAGGGAAGAAGATGAGTTCAGCTATGGCGGAGAAGCACATATTGTGCGCCCAACAGATCCCAATGCGATGTCAGACAAGGAGTGGGGACATTACTTGTTTCATCGCAAGAACATCAAGGGTAGCCATAAGGAAATGTGGTACCACGCGACAGGCTGTAGGAAGTTTTTCAATGTACAGAGAAACACAGTTACCTATCGCATTGAAGCCGTATATAAAATGGGCGAGACACTCCCAGAAGGAACAGGGGAGACAAGCGCATGAGCCAAAGTAATCGCTTACCTGACGGCGGTCGTATCGACCGAGATAGTTCATTCACGTTTACGTTCAATGACATGGTCTATCAAGGCCACAAAGGCGACACACTTGCCTCCGCACTAATGGCAAATGGCGTCAAAGTAGTTGGACGCAGTTTTAAATATCATCGGCCCCGCGGAATTTTGGGGGCAGGGGCGGAAGAGCCCAATGCCATTTTACAGGTCGGTTCGACACCCGCTACGCAGTCACCAAATATGCGCGCAACGCAAACAGAGTTGTTTGATGGTTTAGACGCACGCGTTGTGAATGCATGGCCAAGTCTAGAAACCGATGCGATGTCCTTTGTGGGTAAATTGGGTGGCAGCATGATGCCCGCAGGTTTTTACTATAAAACCTTCATGTATCCAGAGTCGCTCTGGCCAACCTATGAAAAACACATTCGAAACGCTGCAGGACTGGGTGAAGCCCCAACGGCTGTTGACGCCAATACTTACGATAAAATGCAGCATCACTGTGATGTATTAATCGTCGGTGCTGGCGCGGCGGGTTTGGTTGCCGCACGGCAATTGGTCGGGCAGGGACTGAGAATTATCCTTGTTGATGAACAGTCAGAAATGGGTGGAAGCTTGCTTCATACTCGTACACAACTTGATGCCTCACCGGCAACAGATTGGGTGGCTGATACGCTCTCGGTATTGGAGCAAGACCACGACTGTATGTTGTTGCCGAAAAGTACGGCATTTGGCTACTACGACCATAATTTTGTCGGCGTGTTGGAACGGAAAACTGACCACATAGGCGAAGACGCCAACGGGATTCGACAGCGAATCCACCATATCAGAGCCAAACAGGTGCTTTTGGCAACGGGTGCGATTGAAAGGCCACTGGTGTTTGGTAACAACGATTTGCCGGGTTGCATGTTAGCGTCAGCCGTATCGACTTACCTGAGGCGTTACGCTGTAACGCCGGGCGAGTCATTGGTATTGATGACAACGAATGATGACGCCTATGACGCGGCTATTGATTGGCACCTCAGTGGGTTACACGTTGAGGCGATTGTCGATAGTCGCCCTCATGCAGAAGGTGACAAGACGGAACAAGCTAAAGCCCTTGGAATAACAGTATTACATGGTCATGGCGTGACCAATGTACAAGGAAGTGATCGTGTGACGGGAGCAGAAGTCGCCCCCATCGATAAAGAGGGTCGTAACCTTGTTGGTCCGGTTAAAGTCTTGGCGTGTGATGTGATTGCTTCGAGCGGCGGCTGGAGTCCAACGTTACATTTGAGTTGCCACACGGGCAGCCGTCCTGTCTGGCGAGAAGATATTGCTGGATTTGTTCCTGCAAACACTGTTGAAGGCATGGATTACGCGGGCTCTGTATCTGGCGAACAAAGCCTACTTGATGTCATGCAAAGTGGCTTTGACGCCGCGGAACGTATCGCTTCGTCGTTGGGGCTAGAGGGGCTATCGGCCTCGCTACCCGTGGTTGAAACCTTTCAAGGCTCACCCGCGATGCACCTTTATCTTGTCCCTAACCGTTTACCCGTCAGTCGCGCGCCTAAGCAATTTGTCGACTTTCAGAATGATGTAACGGCAGCGGGTATTGAACTGGCGGTGCGTGAAGGTTATGAGTCGATCGAACATATCAAGCGTTATACCGCGATGGGCTTTGGGACTGACCAAGGTAAAACGGGCAACATCAATGGCATGGCTATTGCTGCAAATGCGATGGGTAAATCGATTGAAGAAACGGGAACCACGATTTTCCGCCCAATGTATACACCAGTGACCTTTGGTGCTTTAGCGGGAAGGGATGTAGGTAAACTGTTCGATCCCGAACGTTATACGGCGATACATGCTTGGCATATCGCTAACGGTGCCAAGTTTGAAAATGTCGGCCAATGGAAACGCCCTTGGTATTACCCAAAAGGGGGTGAAACCATGGGTGAGTCGCTGGCGAGAGAGTGCAAAGCGACAAGAGAAAGCGTCGGCATTTTGGATGCATCAACCCTCGGGAAAATCGACATACAAGGGAAAGATGCCCGCGCATTTTTGAACCGTATCTACACGAACGGTTGGGACAAACTCGCGCCTGGAAAATGCCGTTATGGCTTAATGTGCCATGAAGATGGGATGGTATTTGATGATGGCGTTACGTCATGCATCAGCGATGACCACTTTTTGATGACAACCACCTCTGGAGGTGCAGCAGGCGTTTTGCGATGGCTAGAACTCTGGCATCAAACGGAGTGGCCAGAGATGGAGATTTACTTCACTAGCGTGACAGACCAATGGGCCACGATGACTATTTCGGGACCGAACAGTCGCAACGTGCTGAAAAAGCTGGTGGGTGATGAAGATGTTTCAGAAGACGCCATGCCGTTTATGAGTTGGAAACCGATGACCGTTGCGGGTATTGATGCACGGGTGTTCAGGATCAGCTTCACGGGTGAGTTATCGTTTGAAATCAACGTAAATGCCAATTTTGGCATGTACGTTTGGCAGCAGGTCATGAACGCTGGCGAAGAATATGACATTACGCCATACGGCACGGAGACCATGCATATTCTTCGTGCTGAAAAAGGCTTCATTATCGTGGGTCAAGACACAGATGGCTCTGTGACACCTCAAGACCTCAATATGGGGTGGATCACGGGCAAGCAAAAGACATTCAGTTTTATCGGTCGCCGTTCATGGGAGCGAGAAGACTCAATGCGTACCGATAGAAAGCAGTTAGTCGGATTAAAATGCACTGAACCAAGCAAGGTGATCCCAGAAGGGGCTCAGGCCGTGGATAATCCCGAGCAACCGATTCCAATGACCATGGTAGGACATGTCACGTCTTCCTATTACAGTACTGTTTTGGGGTGTTCTATTGCATTGGGATTAATTAAAAACGGCCTGAACCGCATGGGAGATTACGTGTATTTTCCTTTGGCGGATGGAACAAGCCTCAAAGCGCAGATTTGCAGCTCGGTTTTTTATGATGTGAAGAATGAAAAACCAGGAAAAGCGAATGAGGATGAAATCAACGCGGAAACTGAGTTTTCGCCCATTCTCGAACTGCCTTTGAGCCACATTGGAACACTGAAACCTTCTCGCGCTGCGGGTGTGCATCTTCACGAGCATAAAGGTGTGTCTCAAGTGGTGTTGCGTGGTGAGCCATCGTCTGAATTCTGTGGTGGTGTTGAGGCTGCCTTAGGCGTGGCATTGCCTACAATGCCTTGCTCTACGTCAACCAGTGATACCGTGGAAATTTGGTGGCAAGCACCTGATGAGTGGTTGGTTATCAGTCGAGAGCTTAGTGCCACACAAATTGAGCAACAACTCCGAGCAAATGTATATGGGCACCTGTCTGTTACTGATGTTTCAGGTGGTCAAACACTGTTAACACTGTCAGGGTCACACGCCATTGATGTGCTCAAAAAGTCCACCACGTATGATGTCGACGACAGACATTTTCATATCGGGCGTTGCATCGGCACCTCGTTTGCGAAAGCGCAGGTTTTCCTTAAGCACAGCAGTGAAAACACTTACGAGCTTATTGTCAGGCGCAGTTTTTCAGACTACGTGGGGCTTTGGATTCAGGATGCTGCGGATGAATATGGCATCGCACTGGATTGCTGATTAGTCAATTTGATTGAAGAGCGAGTTTGAAGAAAGAAAAAACAGGCCCTGCGGATGAAGGGCCTGTTTTTTATATAGTGAGGTTAAATGCGTTTTCGTTAAACTTCAGTGATGCCTCTAGGGCTCAAAACTTACATGACGAAAATGTGGATTCTCAATCAAAACGTCGATAGCAGAAATGGTATCAAGCACGATAAGTTGATGATCACCTTGAATATCTAGCACGATGCATTCGTCTTTTGCTTGATTTCGCTGCGTGTCTTGAGCGATTCCTTCTATCGCTTCACCCATCTTTAATGTCAGTTTGATTGGGTAGTGAAATAGGCACGCAATTTCAATGTAATCGTAGTCTGAGCACTTAATCATGCTTGCTCCTTTGCTGTCGCGTAGGTTGCTTAACGTATCGTGTGAGCTCTGAACGAAGACGATGCTTTTGTGCCCACCTGAACGATAAACATACCTGCAAGCATGCTGATTATAAAGGTCGCGATAGTCATGCTGCCCGATCCCAATAACGTAATTGCCGGCCCAGGACATATTCCCGCTAGCCCCCAACCTACGCCAAATAACGCGGAACCCGTGAGCAATTTAGTATCCGCTTTTGACGGCGTTGAAAAGTTGAATGTGGCTGCGAGTCTGGGAGACTTTTGCGGCTTAATCACGAGGAAATACCCGGGAATAAATACCATGAGTGCTCCGCCCATGACAAACGCTAAGCTTGGATCCCATTGGCCAAAGAGGTCAAGAAATCCAATTACTTTTTGTGGATTGACCATACCGGAAATCATCATTCCCAACCCAAATAGCAAGCCAGAAAGTAGCGATACAAATTTGAATAGCATAGCGGGCTCCTTTTATAACAATTGGGTGATGAAAACGGTAAGCATGGCAAATGCCATAAAGACGAGCGTTGCGATGAGTGAGCGTGGTGACAAACGGCCAATGCCACATATACCATGACCACTTGTACAGCCATTAGCAAGCTTGGTGCCTATGCCGACCAAGAGTCCTGCGACAATCGCGATAATAGGAGATTGACCCGCGGGAGTGAGTGCCAGATCTGGGTAATCGAGCCCCAATGCATTTGCAGACAGCCCGGCAATCACCATGCCAGCAAGAAATAACAGCCGCCAATCGATGTCACCTTTATTCGGTGACAATAGTCCACCTACTATACCGCTAATGCCAGCAATTTTGCCGTTGAAATACATAAGGATAAGTGCAGATACACCCAGTAACATCCCGCCTAACAATGCTTCCCAAGGAAGTGATACCCACATAGTAACCTCGATTTGATGGTACGCTTCCATGTTAATTTATTAGCATATTCTTAATTAGTCAATGCTAAATAATGGTGCTTTTTGAAGTGAGTCGGATAAATGAGGGTCGGACTGTAAATGGATATAGGGGTAGGAAATGCCAAAAGAATGAAATGACAGTAAAGACTATCTCACCCAAATTTCTCTTTTCTGACACCTGTATCGACCTGAGTTTGCCCATGATGAACTCAGCGTGTTGGTCATACAGGTGGTCTTATGAAAAAAGTATTTTCCGTCCTGCTTCCGCTTCTTTGTGCCGTCTTTTGGTCTTATACAGTGCAATCGGCGACCAAATCCGCCGAAGGCGCGCAAGTGTTTTTGGTTGAGCCCAAAGATGGGGAAACAGTACCGGGAACATTTAAAGTGGTGTTTGGCGTGAAAGGGATGAGCATTGTTCCTGCGGGTAACGATCAACCCAATTCAGGTCACCATCATCTGTTAATTAATGTGGATTCATTGGCAGATTTTTCATTGCCGCTGCCCGCCAATGACAACATTAAACATTTTGGCGGTGGGCAGACAGAGACTCTGTTAACGCTGCCGAAAGGAAAGCACACACTCCAATTGCTCCTTGGTGACCACCTGCATATTCCTCATGATAAGCCAGTTCTTTCTGAGAAAATTACCATTAATGTTCAATAGGAATCGTTAGATATAACAAAGGCCGCGAGTGCGGCCTTTTTTGTTGTTACGCGGAGCTTACGCGTCAGGATGGATCAGGCGAATAGCCAACGAGCCAGCAGCACGCATTGATTCGATGTTATGGCTAAGCACGACACCATCCTCCGGTGCAATGTATTGGTGTTCTTCTTCACCAAAGCTGTCATATTGACGCGCCAGTAATTGGCCTTTGGTGACCGTTTGCATAAGCGCAACTTCTGGGATGATAAAGCCGCCTTGTTCTGCACGTAGGCTGGTCACGCGTGCGCTTTCGATGGCTGGTACGGGTTCGTTAACAGTGCCCGACAAGTTCCCATAGTGCGTCAGAA
Source organism: Enterovibrio qingdaonensis (assembly GCF_028683135.1). Classification (GTDB taxonomy): domain Bacteria; phylum Pseudomonadota; class Gammaproteobacteria; order Enterobacterales; family Vibrionaceae; genus Enterovibrio; species Enterovibrio qingdaonensis. The sequence goes on along the minus strand of NZ_JAJUBB010000021.1, from coordinate 61,860 downwards.
TATTGGTGGCACCTTCAAGCGTGCGTTGAACCATGGCTAAATCAGTATAACGGCCCATACCGATTTCAACGGTAATGCTTGGAATATCATTTTCGTTCCAAACAGTTTCTAGAACGCCCGCTTCGCCTGGGTCATTCAAAATGGCATCTGGACTCATCAAGCGTGCCATGTTCAATGCATCGTTAAGGCGAAAGTCTGCAAAAACGTAGAGCGGATATACAGTGCCTGACGTTTGAGTGTGAAGATCAATGGCGAGCTCTGCATTTGGTTTCAAAAGGTTGTACCAAATCGTGTAAATGTAGCGCTGAGGCTCATTACCGTGCGCATTACCCGGAAATACGCGGTTAAGGTTACCATCGGAAACGTCAGGGTCGGAAGACGTAAAGTCGCGGCTATGGTGCAACATACCTGTTAAATTCACCGTCGGAACAATGGTGATGCAGCCAGCAATATCTTTGCCTTTCAGGCTACGTGCAATCGCTTGTGCAGATAATACGCCATTGTATTCATCACCATGAACACCTGCGGTGATCATGATTTTTTTGCCCGGTTTAGTCCCTTTAAATACCCAAACAGGCAGATGCTGCCATTGCGCCAATGCATCTGTGGCTGCGCGGAACCAGAACTTATGTTGGCCAGCGTCGAGCTGGTCGACGTTGAGAGAGCTAATCACGTCCAGACCGTCGATTTTGTTGCCTTTAATATACGTCGTCATGTTCTTTTTCTTATTTTGAAAAAGGCGAGATTTTCATCTCGCCTTTATTGATAACATTGTTATTTGCTAACTAAGTAAGCTTACGCGAAGCCAGCCAAATGTGCACCTACAACTGTCACACTGGCGATGACAAAGAGAAGTAGCATGAAGCGCCAGACGAATTTCGCCCAGTTGCCCCAGTCAATGCGACATACACCTAGCGTTGCCATCAAAGACGCTGAGGTTGGAACGATGATGTTGGTGAAGCCATCACCTAGCTGGAATGCTAAGACAGCGACTTGACGTGTGATACCCGCAATGTCAGACAACGGAGCCAGAAGAGGCATTGTCAGAGCAGCCTGACCGGAGCCAGATGTCACGAAGAAATTGAACACGGATTGGAACACATACATCAGCCATGCTGCTACGGCAGAAGGTAATTCGCTGATTGCGCCACCTGTATTGTGCAAAATGGTATTCAGTACACTCGGTTCTGCAGAGCCACCGCCCAACAAGAGAAGTACGCCTTTCGCGCAACCTACCAATAACGCGGGTGCCAACATGATGCCTGCACCTTCTTTAAAGGACGCGGCAACATCGTTCATGGTCATGTTATTGAGTTTGAAAATCATCGCGATGATTGCAACGACAAACCCCATGGTGAAGAACTGAGACGCGATTTCTGGAATGTACCAAGCGTGTACTACCACGCCCCATACTACCCAGACAGTCGTGGCGATAACGGTCAGGATGACCAATGTATCACCCAGGTTCCAACGAACCTCACTTTCCTCGACTTTCTTCTCTTTCAGGTATGCATCTGAATGGAAGCTGTAAGAGGCTTCAGGGTTTGCTTTGATTCGCGCTGCGTACATCATGGTGAATGCAATACCCACCAGTGTAAAGCCCGCCCACATTACCATGCGGAAAGTCATGCCTGACAGAACAGGAACACCTGCAATGCCTTGAGCGATTGCGACGGAGAACGGGTTCATCCAAGAGGTGCCAAAACCGACCTGCGTTGCAACGTATGTCACCATCACGGTTGTGATGCCGTCGTAGCCTAATCGAACCATAAGAGGTGCGATGATAATGGCGAATGCAACGGCTTCTTCACCCATACCGAATACGGCACCGCCCAAGGAGAACAGTAAGAAGAGTACAGGAATAAAAAGTGCTTCACTGCCCTTGGTTTTGTCGATTAGCTTCAAGATGCCGTTATCAATGGTTCCGGTGCGCATGACGATACCGAACGCACCGCCGATGATGAGCATGAACATGATAACGCCAATTGCTGAGCCCCATTTCGAACCAGAAACGAGCCCTTCAAAAGGGAAGTTCATCAAGCCAATACCGCCACCAGACGCGAAAAACTGCACGCGGTTATAGACGGCATCACCGTTTTCGTCAGTGACGTAGCGGAAGGATTCAGGGTTGATAACGGTGCGGGATTTTTCTGCACCATCCACCAAATAGGTGACTTGTTGGCTATCAAATTGACCCACAGGGATCAGGTAAGTCATTGCTGCGGCAAAAAGCCCAACGAAAAAGATCAAGATCAGTGTGTCAGGCATTTGCCACTTTGACGACGCGGGTGCTTGGTCTTGTGTTTGAAGGTGTGCTTGAGACATTCCATCATTCTCAACATTAAAGGGGCATAAAATGTCGTAAAAATCGAATAAGAAGTCAATTCATTTTCATTTTGCTTGCGATATATTCAATTAATCCTTAATTATGCGCAAAATTAGAACTTAAAATTGAATAATAATTGAGCGTCACCACGCAAGGTTATGCAGTAAGAAGAGAAGCAAAAATCGAGGCATGAAATGAAGAAAGCACGGAAGATATTCTCCGCGCTTTTTGATGCAGTGAGTTATTTGGACAAGCTCAGCTTAGGCGCTCGCATGACGAGGTAAACGGCTAATGCACAGATGGAAAACCCAACGACGGTTGAGATTGAAAAGGCCTCATCGAAGAACAACCAACCTTGAATAGCAGTTACTGGTGGCACCAAGTAGATAACAGACGTGACCTTAGAAGCCGCACCTTGTCCGACCATGTATAAATAAAGCAGAACGGCAACGACAGAAAGTGCCAACACTGACCAGATCATTGTCAGCGTAAAAGTGAGTGACCAGGTTACGTTAAACCCTTCAACGAGCCATGCGATCGGAAGGAAGAAAATGCCAGCCGCGACGTATTGCCACATGGCACACGAGACTAAATCCACGCCCTGACAGAAGTGCTTTTGATACAAGGTGCCCAGCGTGATACCTATCAATGCAGTGAAAACGAACAAGTAAGCGTAGAACGGTTGCGCATCGCTGTTCCAGCTCATTTTTCCTTGCACAACAAGGCCTATGCCGATGATTCCCGCGATCAACCCCAGCCATTGCGCGGGGTTAAGCCTTTCACTGGAAAGGTTAATGACGATTAGTGCGGTCAGGATAGGTTGAAAGCCAACTAACAAAGACGAAAGGCCTGCTGGCATGCCAAAGCCGATTGCAGCGAATACTCCGCCAAGATAAAACCCATGGATCATTAACCCTGACATCATGACATGAAATAAGGCCTTTCCTTGAGGCATTGCGGGTTTGAGTATCGAGAGAATCACGACAAACACGAGAACATTGAGCACCATGCGGATAAAGAGGAATGTAGCGGCGTCCGCATACGGAAGCCCGAATTTTGCGCCAATAAACCCTGTGCTCCAGAGAAGGACGAAGATAAAGGGAATGGCGTTTTTTAGCATGGCGCGGGCAATCCTTGAACCGGGTGACTAAATCGTCTGGAAGGGATTGATTAAAACGTATTCAGGTCGACATCACAACCTTCGTTCTTTCCTTTACTAAAGAGTAGTCTGTTGTTTGCAACGCTTTCTACCTTTCCGTTGCGAGGCACCTCATCGCTTTATTGGTGAAAACGAATAGGTTCAATGATCGGGCGTTATTTGACTGGCCTCCCCTCGCAAAAATGTCATTTCAACGAGTTAATGAGAGCTGAGGTGAACAAGGATAAATCGAGGTGTGACGAAGGAAAGAAGGACTATAGGCAAGGGTATTCGTAGCGAGCAGCATCAAACCCTTCGACGGTTTTTCTATCAATGAAGTAAAACCCAAATGATTCGTAAAAGTTGCGCAGACGCGGACGATCGCCATGGCAGTCACAGCGCAACCAATGTTTGCCATGACTTTTTGCCAGTTCCACCAAAGCGTCGAGCACGCGGTGACCAATACCTTTGGTGATGAAGTCATCGCCAATCACGAGCTTATGAAAGAAAAAGCTGTCATTGGTGACAATTTCTGGCCAAAAGAGCGCATCTTCTTCTAAAACGAACACACCTCCAATTGTTTTCTCGTTGTCCATCACCAAGTAGAGACTGTGAGTTCCATAGGCTTTAACCAAGGCATCAACAGAAACGTCTTCGGGTTCCCACAAAGGGATACCAGCCGCTCTCAGGCGTTGAATCGCCTGCATCAAAAAGCGATGAACGAGCACAAAGTCCTCGGGATTTGATGATTTGATTAAGGTGTAAGGCATTGCATGTCCCAACGATACAAAATTGGCGACCGCGGTATGAGAGTGCTAACGCTGACGTTGTTCTGTCATTGCGAGCGTTTTCTTTAGTCCGCGGTTTTTGTTGAGTTCTATCTTGTATGCCGCCATCAGTGTTGAAAGATCGGCAACCTTAATGGTGCACTCGCCTTCAGGGCTCATGGAGTCAATGGCATCGTGATTTAGGCGAGCAAGTGTGCTGCGCATAGCTTGAGTATCAGTTGTAATTGGCATTTTTATTGAGTTATTTGTTATTACTTGGGTATTTAAACAAAAAGCAAAAATGAAGTTTAGTGCTTTATGCAAAAGGCGACCGAGTTTGTTGCTAAATTAAGCAAAAAAGGAGATTTTAGCCCAACTTTCACTGAGGATACGCTGAAATGCGTGATAATTATCTCATTGAGATAGAATGATTTCTTCGACATCGAAGCCTTTTTCATCTGCAATACGTAGGAATCGCATAAGCAATTCATTCGATACTGTCGGACGTCGGGCAAGAAGCCAGAGGTAGTCTTTGCTGTAACCCGAAACAAAGGCGTACTCGTAATCCTCACCTAATTCAAACACCACGTAAGACGAGTAGAAAGGACCAAAAAAAGAAACTTTAAGATGCCCCAAATAAGTGTCTTCAACAAAATATGCGCGTCCTATAGCCTCTGTCCACGCATTGTCTTTCTGTTTAAATCCTCTGTTGATGACATCAATGCCACCATCTGTGCGCGCAACATATTGCGCTGTAACTTCCGACAGACCGTTTTCAAAGGAATGGTCGAGACGTGCGATCTCATACCACTCTCCTAAAAAACGGGATTTTTCGAATTGAGCGACAGGCGTAATCCCATCAGGGACTGTTTGACAAGCTGCTAACGCAAACGTCGTGAAGAGAATGAAAAGCCGTTTATACATAGGTTGTCTCTTATCGAGGAAATATAACGGCTTACGTGGTTGGTTTGCTTAACGATCACTCGACTTATCGATAAGGAATTCAGCGATGGCTTCTGCCAGTGCTGCGTGACCCTCCTGATCCAAATGTAATCCGTCAATCGGTGAGGCTTCGCACACCTCACTGGCGTCAAGGAAATCGCACATTTCATCTTGTGCCACCACACTGAAATGCTCAGACAACTCCAACGATTTTTCTCTACCATTTCTAAAACCGAGAGCCCAATTGTTATCGTCATGCATTGGAGGAGGAGAGACGATGAGGATTTGTGGCGTAGGATAAGAGGCGTTGTCAGTATCACGAATTTGATTTACGAGCTTTCTTATCCCTTCTGCAATCCAGGCTGGTTCTGACGGAAATTGAGATTTAAGATCGTTGGTACCCAGCATGATGACCACCCAGTCTAATGGGCGATGCGTAAGTAAAAGCATAGGCAACGCGGCACTACCATCACGATAAGGTTTCATGGGGTCATTCCAAACTGTCGTACGACCATTCAAACCTTCTTCCAACACATACCAATGTTCGTCCTGCGACGTATTTTGGTTGAGATGTTCATCAAGACGGGATGTCCAACGAACGCCTTCAGGCCATCGTTGTCCGTTTGAAGGGTTGTAGCCCCAAGTGTTTGAATCACCAAAACATAATATACGTGGCATTGTTTATTCTCTTTGTGATTTCAGCCCTACAGTGTATACCCAAGTTACCCATTGCTGCAGGTGAAAACTGAAGGTTCCCTGTCGTTTTTTGACGCGTTTGCTTTTTGAGGTGTCGCACGTTGAACAATTTTCATGGCGAAAAACGCCCATGTTAATTGAGATATACCCAAATAACCTGCGACCAAGTTGTTTAGGTATAAACGCTAGGGCACTTATGAGGGTTCAGCCATGACCGACAGTGACAAAAGCCTCCTTCAGGCAAGAGCAGGCGCAGCGAGACATAACACCTCCGTAGAACAATCCACACGACGCGTTCCCATCAACTTAAGGCAATCTGGCCCTACGCCTGTCGAAATGCTCATTTCGACGCGTGTCAGAAAATCGCCTTATTGGCACCTCGCTTTTGAAGCAGGCTGCTGGCGCGCAACGGTCTACAACCGCATTTACCACCCACGCGGCTATGTGCTACCAGAAGATGGCGGTGCAATGGTCGAGTACGATGCACTGGTTAATCACGTAACCATGTGGAATGTAGCAGTAGAGCGTCAGATACAGGTCAAAGGGCCAGACGCGGAGAAATTTGTAGATTTTGTTATTACCCGAGCAGCCAACCTTATAAAACCAATGCACGGAAAATACGTGATTCTTTGCAACGAAGAAGGGGGGATTCTTAACGATCCAGTCTTGCTTCGTCCTGCCGAGGATGAGTTTTGGTTTTCAATCTCTGACAGTGATCTTGAACTTTGGCTTCAGGGCGTAAATGTTGGCAAGGGGTTTGATGTCAGTATCGCGGAAATTGATGTCGCGCCATTGCAAATTCAAGGGCCTAAATCAGAAGCACTGATGGCTGATCTCTTTGGGCCAGCGGTCAGTGATATCCCCTTCTACGGGTTAATGGAAGGTAACTTGAATGGGGCTGATGTCATTATTTCCCAGACCGGGTTTACCGGAGAAAAAGGGTACGAAATCTACTGTAAAGACGCCACGCTGCATGCAGAGAAAGTCTGGTATGGCGTATTGGAAGCGGGTAAAGCTCATAACCTGATGGTGATTGCACCTGCACACCATCGCCGTATTGCTGCGGGAATTCTGTCTTGGGGTCAGGACATCGACCAAGAAGTGTCACCGTTTCAATGTAACCTTGCGTACCAAGTTCCCAAAAATAAAGAGGGTGACTACATCGGTAAAGCCGCGCTGGAAAAAGCGCGAGATGACATTGAAGCCGGTAATTCGCCTTACGAACTTGGCATGGTCGGCATTGTGTTTGGCGGAGAGCAGGTTATTGATTACTCCAATGACTTTTGGCTGATCTATGGCGCAGACGGTGGTGATGCCATCGGCTACGTAACGTCGCCTTGGTACAGCCCAGAGCTCGAAACGAATATCGCGCTTTGCCATGTTCCTTGGGATATGCGGGACGTAGGCACCAAACTGAAAGTGGCGTTACCGTCTGAATATGGCGGAGAAGTTGTGGATGCAGAGGTAGTTGATGTACCCTTCCGCCCTTCTGTTAATCCAAACTCTCGAGAAGTGGCGAAATCTCGCGGCAGTGACTTCGTCGATTAGCATTATGGCGCAGTGTGTTCACTGCGCCTTGCTTCCCTCTAGGCGACACGTTTCATGACCATGGACAGTATTTCAGATGGCAACCGTACGTTGCCAGAGCTGGTTGATCCTGTATCAGCAGCTAACGCATTGCTCTCTCAGTCTTCTTTAGAAGCAACGCCCAAACAAATCGTTGACTTAGGTGCTACCGCACCAGAGTGGATGCATCAAGGTATGCGGGTGTATGTTCCGTTTTTGCCCAACGCAGCATTTGAAAACGCATTTAGTGCCTGTGAAACCTTGCTAGGCTGGGGGATGAAGCCAGTTCCTCATCTTCCAGCGCGCAGCGTACCTGATGCAGAAACCTTGCGCGCATGGTTGGCGTCTCTTCAACGTATAGGTGTGAAAGAGGTATTGCTCATCGCGGGTGACACAGAAAAAGCATTGGGACCGTACCAAGATACGCTTGCATTGTTGGCCTCAGGTATTTTGACCGAGTACGGCCTAACAGGGATGGGCGTTGCAGGGCATCCTGAAGGGCACCCCAAAGCAGATAATACCGCATTAAAAGAAGCACTTATGTTTAAGCGTGATTATGCAAAAGCACACGGACTGGAACTTTGGGTTGTAACACAGTTTTCATTTGATGATGAATCACTCATTAAATGGCTTGATGAACATCAAACCATTTTGTCGTCAATTCCGGTCTACTTGGGCCTTGCTGGCCCAACACGGTTGAAAAATTTGCTCGCATACGCAGCGCAGTGTGGTGTATCAACCTCCGCAAAGGCATTGCGCAAAAATATGAATGCAGCGAGACTACTGCGCCCTTGGACACCGGATGCGCTGTTTAGAACGCTTTGTGAATATAAAGCGACGCACCCGTCGACGTCGCTTCAAGGGATTCATCTTTTTCCGTTTGGTGGCTTAAAGCAGTCAAACCAATGGTTGTCATCGGCTCACTTGCTTGTGTCGTCATGAAGTTTGGATGGCAGGTATGAATAACCAAAATAATACAGTACTGGCAGAATCATCTATGACAGTTTTACCCCCACCGGGTGCCCCGGATATCGACATTGCACGTGCAGTGAAACCTTGGCCTATTTTCGAAGTGGCTCAGCGCAAGTTGGGTGTCGCGCATCATGCGCTTATTCCTTATGGACACTACAAGGCGAAACTTGATTTAGGTCAGATTGACACAACAACGAAGCAAGGGAAGCTGGTGTTGGTGACGGCAATAACACCAACACCTGCGGGTGAAGGGAAAACAACAACCAGCATTGGTTTGACAGATGCGTTGAACAGTATTGGCGTTAACACCAGCGTATGCTTGCGTGAGCCATCTCTTGGCCCTTGTTTTGGGGTGAAAGGTGGTGCAGCAGGAGGTGGTCGTTCACAAGCGATCCCGATGGAAGATTTGAATCTGCACTTTAACGGTGACTTTCATGCCATCACTTCCGCACACAATCTGCTGGCAGCACTGATCGATAATCATATTCACTGGGACAACGAACTCGACCTAGACCCAAGGCGCATCACGTGGCGCCGCGTGATGGACATGAATGACCGCGCGTTGCGTCATACCTTGGTAGGTTTGGGTGGCCCTGCGCATGGGCAGCCGAGAGAGTCGGGTTTTGATATCACCGTTGCCTCAGAAATCATGGCTATCTTATGTCTGGCGGAAGACCGTAAAGATCTGCAACGCAGATTGGGCAATATTATTATTGGTCGCGATACCAGTGGTCGGCCTGTCACAGCGCGTGAATTAGGTGCTGACGGTGCAATGACAGTGTTGCTGAAAGATGCCATCCAACCGAACCTCATTCAAACGTTGGAGCATAACCCTGCTCTTATCCACGGTGGACCATTCGCTAACATTGCCCATGGTTGTAACTCAGTGATGGCAACACGCACTGCAATGGGGCTGTCAGACGTGGTCGTGACTGAGGCGGGATTTGGTGCAGATTTAGGGGCAGAGAAGTTCATTCATATCAAGTCCCGTATTTCTGGGTTGGAACCCGATGTCGCCGTGCTTGTTTGTACCGTGCGCGCCCTGAAAATGCAGGGTGGCTTACTGAAAATGCAGCTTGATGAGCCAAATGTCGAGGCACTTTCAAACGGCATGGTTAATCTCGAACGTCATATCCAAAACATGCAGAAATTTGGTCTGAACCCGATTGTTGCTATCAACCGCTTCCCGACAGACACCACGCAGGAATTGACTGCCATCAAAGAAGCCTGTTTGAAACTGGGTGCGCGTGTAGAAGAAGCCACACACTGGGCTGAAGGTGGAGAGGGCGCGAAAGCGGTCGCTGAAGCTGTAAAATCTGCACTGGAAAATGACGGTGCGCAAGTGAAATACCTTTACGAAAACGAACAGGCCATTGATGAAAAAATTCGTGCTGTTGCCACCGAGCTTTACGGTGCGGCAGACGTTCAGTTCAACATTGCAGCGCAAAAACAGCTAGATGAAATTCATGATCTTGGGTTTGGACATCTTCCTATTTGTATTGCAAAAACGCCTTACAGTTTTTCTTCAGAAGCCAGTGAGTTAGGCGCACCCGAAGGGCACATTCTCTCTGTCAGAGAGTTGCGTTTGATGGCCGGTGCAGGCTTTGTTGTCGCGATTTGCGGGGACGTTATGACCATGCCGGGCTTACCCAAGCACCCAGCGGCTCTCAATATCTCGTTAGACGATGATGGTGAGATCGTCGGCTTGTTCTAAGTACACCTTGCGCTGAAGGTACTATATAACGCCACGTCATGTGGCGTTATTTGTTACTTGGAGCGTCGTGCGGGCACGCCGTTAAACACAACGCTAACATACTCTTATTCCTCCAATCCCGAGAGTAAGCAGTTATGAGCAACAAGGAAAAGTACGAATATCGAAACCGCGTGGTTGAATTGGACGCAGAGCGACAGTTTCGATTAGGCGATGGAAAAATCAGTGGCTACCTTTCGGTTTTTTTAGGCGCACTGAGCTTGTTGGCTGTGCTTGCGTACCTCTACCCCTCGTTGCTAACGACTACCGAGCTTCGTAAAGCGTACGATGCGGAAAAACTGCAGGTTGTGCTGAAGTACGGCATGTACTTTTCATTGTTCTTCGGTGCAATGACCCACTTTTTAAAAAAGTATCGCAGGTTAGGCTGTGCAGGCATTCTTCTCACCCTGTTGGCTTTTGCGCTTGGAGGGTATGCCGTTCCTGTTGGGCCTGTCGAACCTATGGAGCTTTCGCTAGGTGTTGATTGGCTTATCTTGGCACTGCTGGGGTCTGCGGCGATTTTCCTCTCGTTAGAAAAGCTTCTGCCTAAATACAAAAATCAGGTCATTCTTCGTGCCGAGTGGGAAACGGACTTTATCTATTTCTGTTTTAACCACCTCGCCATTTCGGCCATTCTGATTTATGCCAACTACCACACGAGTCATTTTAACTGGGCGGTTAGTCCTTCATTTCAGGAAAGTTTTCAGGCTCTACCTACCGTTCTTCAGTTCTTAATAGTCCTTGTTGCCGCTGACTTTGTTTTGTACTGGGAGCACCGTTTGTTCCATGTGGTGAAATGCCTCTGGCCTGTGCATGCGGTTCATCATTCAGTTGAAAACCTCGATTGGTTGGCGGGTTCGCGAGGACATTTCATCCAGGTATTTTCTGAGCGCGCGATGGTGATGGTGCCGCTGTATCTCTTAGGGCCATCGGAAGGTGTACTAAATGCCTACGTCGTGTTTGCTGCACTGCAGGCGGTCTTGATTCACTGCAATACGAGGCTACCGTTTGGTGTTCTGAAGTACATCTTTGTAACGCCTCAGTTTCATCATTGGCACCACAGTTCAGAGAAGCCTGCGATCGATACCAATTTTGGTGCTCACCTTGTGCTGTTTGATTGGCTATTTGGCACCATGCATATGCCAAAAACACACTGGCCAGCTGAATATGGCACGACCAAGCCTTTACCGAAAACCATTGTGGGACAGACAATTTATCCGTTCTCCTCTCTCGTCAAAATGATGAGAACGAAAAGCCGTCAGGGTAGAGATCGGTAACGACGCATTCCTGTTCAATCCTGTCGCAATCGCACCGCTGAATCACCCCCTTGTTGGTTAACTTGAACTACATATAAAGAGAACGCTAACGTGGGTAGACAAGATGTCGAACAACAATCCAATTGCGGCAGCTTTGCATCGTGACTCCATCATCATTGATGGGTTGATCATCGCGAAGTGGAATCGTGCACTGTTTGAAGATATGGCGAAAGGGGGCCTGACAGCGGCGAATTGCACCGTGTCGGTATGGGAAGGCTTTCAGGCAACCGTGGATAACATTGTTGAGTTCAACCAGTTGATGGAAGAAAACAGCGACCTTATTCGCCCAGTGCATTCGACCGATGACATTCTGCGCGCCAAGCAAGAAGGCAAGACAGGCATTATGCTTGGCTTTCAGAATGTCCACGCATTCGAAGACAAACTTGGCTATATCGAAATTTTCAAAAAGCTGGGTGTGGGCATTGCTCAAATGGCTTACAACACTCAAAACTTGGTCGGCACAGGCTGCTACGAGCGTGATGGTGGTCTGTCGGGATTCGGCAAGGAAGTCGTCGCGGAAATGAACCGTGTCGGCATGATGTGTGACCTTTCCCATGTTGGTCCAAAAACGTCAGAAGAAGTCATACTCGAATCGAAAAAACCGGTTTGTTATTCCCACTGCCTACCACTCGGCCTTAAAGAGCACCCCCGCAACAAGTCCGATGAAGAGCTGAAATTCATTGCTGACCATGGTGGTTTCATCGGGGTCACCATGTTTGCGCCATTTTTGAAAAACGGCATCCAATCCACCATCGAAGACTATGTTGAAGCGATTGACTACATCGTCGATTTGGTTGGCGAAGACTGTGTGGGCATCGGCACTGACTTTACCCAAGGCCACGATCAGGCGTTCTTTGAATGGATCACCCATGACAAAGGTTATGCCCGAAGACTGACACGCTTTGGCGAGATCATTAACCCCAAAGGCATTCGCACTGTCGGGGAATTCCCGAACCTAACTGAAGCCTTGCTGGCGAACGGTTGGTCTCCCGAGAAGGTGCAGAAAATCATGGGCGGTAACTGGGTGAACGTCTTGAGAGATGTTTGGGGCGAATAAATGTACTGGGGTTACGAATGAAGGACGAGAACATGGGACATCATCCCCCGGAAATACCGATTGAAGTTGATGACGAAACAGGCGTGTGGAGCACCGATGGATTACCCATGCTCTATGTTCCTCGGCATTTCTTTATCAATAACCATGCTGCCGTAGAAGACGCTATTGGTGCGGATGTCTATGCAGAGTTGCTTTATAAGGCAGGCTATAAATCAGCTTATTTCTGGTGTGAAAAAGAAGGCGCGACACACGGCATTTCAGGTGCTGAAGTCTTTGACCATTACATGAAACGACTCTCTCAACGTGGTTGGGGGCAATTCTTTATCGAGCAACTCGATGTCGCACAGGGTACGGCAAAAGTGAGGCTCGAGAACTCAGCGTTTGTTTACTACTACGGCAAGGTAAACCGGAAGGTGGACTACATGTTCACAGGCTGGTTTGCAGGCGCAATGGATCAGATAACAGACAGTGTGGGTTTTCCCATTAAAACGGTCGCCACCCAGTTACAAAGTGGGGCGGAAGAAGGGATAGAGTTTGGCCTCTTTGAGGTGAAACCGATCGGATAGTGTCAAACAAGCTATGTAAAAGGCGCGAAAAAGATGCCTTAGCCCGTCATGTATAAGGAAGTGCAATGTCTCAGTTCGACGCGATTTTTCAACCGCTGGCCATCAATAAGCTCACGATCAGAAATCGTGTGATCAGCACAGCGCATGCCGAGGTATACGCAACGGAAAATGGGATGACCACCGAGCGTTACATCAAATACTACGAAGAGAAAGCCAAAGGCGGAATCGGCCTTTGTGTTTGTGGTGGGTCGAGTCCGGTTTCTATTGATAGCCCGCAAGGCTGGTGGAGTTCGGTCAACATGGCGTCTGACGATGTCATTCCTCACCTTCAAAATCTGGCTGACGCGATGCACAAGCACGGTGCCCACATCATGATTCAATTGACGCACATGGGGCGTCGTTCACGTTGGGATGGGGGGAATTGGCCAAGCTTGATGAGCCCGAGTGGTATTCGTGAGCCTGTCCACCGTGCCACCTGTAAAACCATTGAGCCCGAGGAAATCTGGCGCGTGATTGATGACTTTGCCAAAGCCGTGAAGCGGGCAAAAGACGGTGGGCTAGATGGCGTTGAACTCTCTTTTGCACACCAACATTTGGTGGATCAATTCTGGAGCCCGCGCGTTAATCACCGAACCGATGAATGGGGCGGCAGTTTTGAAAACCGCATGCGTTTTGGTGTAGAAGTCCTTAAAGCCGTTCGGGCAGAAGTTGGGCGTGATTATGCCGTTGGCATTCGCATGACGGGCGATGAGTTTCACCCTGATGGCCTAGACCATGAAGCAATGAAAGAAATTGCGGCTTACTACGATGGTTTAGGGCTGATCGATTTCTTCAGCGTGGTGGGTTCGGGCTGTGATACCCACAATACGCTGGCGAATGTGATCCCAAATATGACCTATCCGCCAGAGCCTTTTATCCATTTGGCAGCGGGTATTCGCAGTGTGGTCAGCGTGCCTGTCATGCATGCACAAAACATTAAAGATCCAGTTCAAGCAGCACGGGCGTTGGAAAGCGGTTTGGTCGATTTTGTTGGTATGACACGTGCACATCTTGCTGACCCGCATCTCATCACCAAAGTGAAATTAGGACAGACAGACCAAATTCGTCAGTGTGTTGGCGCAAACTATTGTATCGATCGCCAATATCAAGGCATCGACGTCCTGTGCATTCAAAATGCGGCCACGTCTCGTGAAACGCATCTCCCTCATAACATCACCAAAACAGATGGTCCGATCCGCAAGGTTGTTGTCGTTGGCGGCGGACCCGGAGGTATGGAGACTGCGCGAGTTTGCGCCGAACGTGGTCACCAAGTCACACTGTTTGAGAAAAACAGCGAGCTTGGCGGGCAAATCACATTGGCGGCACAAGCACCGCAACGGGAGCAAATCGCAGGGATCACACGTTGGTTTGATCTGGAACTGCGTCGTTTAGGCGTGAATCTGGTGTTTAACACCGCGGCGGATGAATCGGCCATTCTGGCTGAAAATCCCGATGTGGTTGTGCTGGCTGTTGGCGGAAAACCTTTCATCAATCAGAGCCCAGAATGGGGCGGGGATGATGGGTTGGTCGTATCGAGTTGGGACATATTAAGCGGCGCGGTTGAACCAGGCAAAAATGTGGTGGTGTTTGACACTATTTGTGAATTTGCGGGCATGTCGGTTGCGGATTATCTTGCGTCGAAAGGATCGCTGGTGGAATTAGTCACTGACGATATCAAGCCAGGTGTTGCGGTAGGCGGTACCAGTTTCCCCACCTATTACCGCAGTCTCTATCAGAGTGACGTAGTGATGACGCCGGATTTGACGTTGGAACGCGTATACAAAGAAGGTGACAAACTGATCGCACGCTTTGAAAACGAGTACACGGGTGTTCGCGAAGAGCGCGTGGTTGATCAAGTGGTGGTAGAGAACGGTGTCAGACCTGATGAATCGCTTTACTACGCATTAAAAGAGGGCGCGAGCAACAAAGGGCAGGTGGATATCGATGCCTTGTTTGCCTTTGAACCACAACCTGCGTTTGCAGAAACGGAAGAGGGCTACCTGCTCTTCCGGATTGGCGATTGTGGTGCACCTAGAAACATTCATGCAGCCATCTATGATGCGTTGCGGATATTCAAAGATCTCTGACGGTCTGCGGGGTAACAATACATGTGGACGTCATTGATCGGTGCGATATTGGTAGTTTCTGTGGTGCTCTTTGCCATAGGAGCACTTAAGCGAGTCAGGCTTTGGCGACGTGGAAAACCGCAGCCAGTTCCGTTTCTTGCAGCACTGTCTTCCATTCCTCGTCGTTATCTTGTCGATCTTCACGATGTGGTGGCGAGAGACAAAGCGTTTGCTGATACGCACGTTGCCACCGCGGGTGGCTTGGTTGCCTCGGTTATATTGATGCTTATTGTGTACGTGTTTGGCATCGGCAACCTTGTCACGTACGCCTTGATGGCAATCACTTTTTCGGCCATGGCTTACGGAGCGATGAAGGTCAAAAAGCGTCGAGATAACCCGCCTGAAAATTTATCAAAAGGCGACTGGCAACGATTGCCTGTCAGCCTGTTGGCTTTCTCCTTGTCTGGCTTAGTGTTATCCATCCTGTTGCTTTTCAGTTCGCATAGTGAGCCGCTTATCTTGGTGGCGTTGTGTATAGGAGGTGTGATCTTTGGCTTGGCGGAACTGTTCTTTGGTGTGTTCAGCGGCGGTCCAATGAAGCATGCCTTCTCTGGGGCATTGCATCTTGGGTTTCACCGACGCCAAGAACGGTTTGGTGGTGGCCGCTCCACGGGGTTAAAACCTATTGACCTCAATGAATCGACCTTGGGCGTAGAGAAACCGAAAGACTTCTATTGGAACCAGTTGCTGGGGTTTGATGCCTGTGTGCAGTGTGGGCGTTGTGAAAAGGTATGCCCGGCATTTGCGGCGGGTCAGCCGTTGAACCCCAAAAAACTGATTCAGGACTTGGTTGTAGGCATGGCGGGCGGTTCTACGGAAAAGTATGCCGGTAGTCATTACCCTGGTAAGTCAGATACGCCGTGTCAGGGCGCACCAGACGAACCTTTGTTCGAACGCCTTTTGGGTGCTGACACCGTGTGGTCATGTACGACATGCCGAGCCTGTGTCGAAGAATGCCCGATGATGATTGAGCATGTTGATGCCATTGTCGACATGCGCAGAAACCTTACTCTCGCGAAAGGCGAGACTGCGGGGAAAGGTGTTCAGGCGTTGGAAAACTTGATCACCACTGACAATCCCAACGGGTTTTCACCGAAAAATCGTGCCAATTGGTCGGTCGATTTGAAGGTAGATCTATTGAAAGATATTGGCAAAACGGATGTGCTGTTGTGGGCGGGAGACGGGGCGTTTGATCTCGCTTACCAAAGAACGTTGCGAGCGGTTGTTGCTTTGCTTCGCCAAGCTGGCGTGGAATTCGCCATATTGGGCAATGAAGAGTTAGACAGCGGAGACTTAGCACGTCGATTGGGGGATGAAGCGACCTTCCAACGCTTGGCGATTGCCAATGTCAAAACCCTGAACAAATACCAATTCAGAGTCATCGTCACGCCCGACCCACATGCCTACCACGTGTTAAAAAACGAGTACGCCGACTTTGGTGGCAGCTACGATGTTTTGCACCACACCGAGTATCTGGCGCAACTGACAGAGCAGAGTAAATTGAGGTTCAAGCAAAAGAATTCGCAATCTGTCACTTATCACGACCCTTGTTATCTCGGGCGCTACAACGGCGGATACGATGCGCCGCGTTATCTGTTGAAAGCTATGGGCATTGAAGTGAAAGAGATGGAACGGTCTGGATATCGGTCGCGTTGTTGTGGCGGCGGTGGCGGCGCGCCAGTAACCGATATTCCGGGCGAGAGTCGCATTCCAGACATGAGAATGCAGGATGTGCGGGATGCCGGAGCCGAACAGGTTGCCGTCGCGTGCCCGCAGTGTGCTGTGATGTTGGAAGGGGTTGTATTGCCAAGGCCAGATGTGAAAGACATCGCCGTCATGCTATTGGAGTCATTGGCAGATAACGCTGAATCGGAAAGAAAGGTCAGCTAAGGGGCTAGCTATGGATGACATCATACGTCGAGATCCCAGAGCAGAAAGAATCGCCAGAAACAGGCTACACCCAGACTATGACAGCGTGTCTGCCTCTTCCAGCCTGATGGTCGGAGGGATCAACCGAAAAGACGTTCACAATACGGGGATCCTGAGTGCCGAGGGTATTAAACGCATCGATCGATCCGGTGCTGCGGTCGCGAAAGGATTAGCGTCTCAACGCTTGAAAGAGGCGACGTTACCGCTTCATGCGATCCCTGAACCTGAAGGTTTTATTGTCGTGTTTTCTGATGCGGACAGTGACAAGCTCACGGTGTTAGACAAAGACATGCTGGGGCTTGCTCATCAACTCAGTGCAACGTATGACAACCAGACGGCGGTACTATTTATTTCGTTATACCCGCGCACGGATGATCTTTCTCTGTATGGCGCACATCGAACACTGACCTTGAGCAGCACTGATTATTCGCCTGAAGTGTGGCTGCGAAATCTATTGGTATTGGAAGACACGCTTCAGCCTAAGCATTGGGTGTTTGCCGACGGGTCTTTGTGCGGCAGTGATCTAGCGAGAAGGCTGGCGGTGTCATTGAAAGAACGGCCGGTGACGCGCGGTAAGCATTACCTTGATGGGACGCTAAATTGTGGCAGTGGTGATGCCTCGAAAAGTGTCGATCGCGCGGTTTCTCGGATCCTTTTGGTGGAAGAGCAAGTGGCAGACCCGATCTCTGGCTTTGTTACTGAAGCGGAAGAGATCGCGCATTTAGCGGGAAGTGACTCACACGCCGGGATTGAAGATCTTGGGCAGGTGGCAGTTGATCCCGCCAATATTCCTTTGGCAGAAACACGTTTTATTTTATCTGGTGGTAACGGGGTTCGAAATTGGGCTCTGTTCCATCAATGCGCCAAAACGTTGGGTGCGACAGAAGGTGCAAGCCGTGTTGCTGTCGACAATGGGTTCATGCCCAGAACGACCCAAGTCGGCGCGACGGGAACGTATGTGAATGCGAAGGTGTATGTCGCCGTCGGTATTTCCGGAGCAATACAGCACCTTCAAGGCATGACACATTGCGATACGGTTATAGCGATCAATGCCGATCCAAACTGTGACATGGTCAAGCGCGCGGACCTCAGTGTTATCGCTGACAGTAGTGAGGTTATGCAGGCACTGGTTAATGCAATTGAAGGATCTGATTCCGCGGGAGTGTTTGATCATGCAGGCTAATAAAACATTAGTGTTGGTATCTGAAGGACTGCACCCGTTGTCGGAGAGAGCGCGCAGAGCGGAGAATGATGCGAAAGCGTTAGAGTTGGCACTTCAGATAGGACATGGGCAAGAAGTCGTGTTTGCTGGAGACCCGTCTTCTCCTGCTCTCAGGGAATACCTAGGTATGGGGCTGCATAAGATCGATGTCCTGAATATACCGGACAATGCTGATGCTGCGTTGTCCCTGGCAAGTTATGCCAAAGCGCAAAAGTGTTCCGTGGTTCTTTGTGGCGCGCGGGCAGAACATGGAGAGTCTTCAGGCATGGTGCCGTATCTGGTTGGCGATGCGCTAGGGGCCACGATAGTGCCGGAAGTGGTGAGTGTGCTTGACCAAACAACAAAGCATATTGATGTCCTCCAAGCACTTGCGGGAGGGCAGCGCAGAAAGCTTCGTGTCAGCTTGCCTGTGGTGTTGATTGCCGGAGCGTCTGCTCCCGCACCAAGGCAAAGTGCCTTTACGGTGGCACGCGATGGGGTCATCAACGTTTTGGAAGTGAAAGCTGAAACGGATACGGTTAAAGAGAGCTGGCAATGGTTGGCAGCAAAAAAACGCCCCAAGCGGACAAAGGCGGTCGCCGCAAATGCGTCAAGCCGAGACAGATTTCTCGCCGCGACTGCAGCCCAGGCGGCTAGCGGCGGGAAAGTGATGGCGAATGTTTCCCCGAAGGAGGGGGCGGAAGCGATTCTTGCCCAATTAAAGAAAGACGGTGTCATCTAGTTTTATTATCGCCGTTGTTTTTAGTACTTCAACATTGGTTTACGTGCGTTGTTAAGCGAGTACAACCAAACGCGCATTCTGGGTAGAATGGGGAACACCAAGCGTATACGCGTTGTTGCTTATTATAAGAGTTCCCATGAAACGAATCGTACTGTATACCAGCCGAAACTGCCCGCATTGCCAATCTGCAAAACAGTATTTCGACAGCAAAAAAATCGCCTATCGTCTCTGTGATGTTGGGACGCCGAGAGGTAAAAAAGAACACGCTGCATTGGGGGCGAGAGGTGTGCCAGTCATTAGGATTGGGGATACTGTGCTTCACGGTTTCTCACCAAAAGCGGTGGAGAGAGCATTACGGTCATAGTTAGAACTCACACCATATTGGTTCAAACGTTGTAACACGTAGAGGAGTGATAGAACGGCAAAACATGGGCAGTCCTTAAGGCAATTTCTAAATGTATTTCATGTAAATACGCGCATTGTCTCGTTTTTTGTACTATCTCTATCTAGTGTTCAATGGAAAAATGGATAGCATTGGTGGACTCATGGTACTGATGAAATACCGTTATGCGAGGTTTTTCGCGTTACTTATAGGCATTTCAATTTCAGTACTTATGGCCTGGATAGTTGCGGACACAGAAAGAAAAACGATTTCCGTCGAATTTCAAAATGACATTGATCAGCGCGCTGCATCTCTTTCAAAAAGCCTTTTTACTAACTTTGAAGCGTTGCATTCGCTAGCGACGCTTTTTCGCAGTAATCCTCATACCGCCTATTCCGAATTTCAATTGGAAGCGCGACGAACCTTAAAACGACATCGAGATATCCAAGCATTGGAATGGATACCGTTCGTGAAAAAGGAGGAGCGCGAGCATTTCGAAAACGCATTTCAACGCGAGTTTCCAGGGTTTAAATTTACGGAATTATCGCCAGAAGGCGAGATGATAGAAGCAGGAGTAAGAGAAGAGTACTTCCCTGTCTACTTCGTGGAACCCTACATTGGCAATGAAAAAGCACTAGGATTTGATCTTTTCGCAAGCCCCTCCAGAGCAGCCACTATCAATAAAGTCAGAGACTCTGGCTTCCCGGCATCAACAAGTAGCATCACCTTGGTGCAGGAAACAGCAAATGAAAAAGGGTTTCTTGCCATTGTTCCTATCTTCAAAGGATCAATATCAACTCTGGCAGACCGCCGTAATAACTTGATTGGCGTTGTTCTTGGGGTATTTCGTATTCGGGATATTTTTATAGCCTCACAGCACGGAGAGTTACCCGCTGAAATTGTGGTAGAAATCTATGACATAACGGACGATGAAAAAGGTGATGAGCTGTATAAATATGTCCCAGCTAAGGGGAAACATCCTGTATCTGAAATGGCATACCAACCGAACAATTTGAATGTTCTTGGCAGAATGTGGCAATTAAGAGCGACGGCAACCAACGAGTATGTTCAAAGTAAAAAAACTTTGCTGCCGCTAGTGATCTTATTCGCGGGTATTGCTATCACCTTGGTGTTTACTGCATATATGCGATTAGTGTTTAAGCATGCAGAACTGGTTGAAAGAGAGGTCATCGACCGAACAAAAGAGCTCGACGAAGCCAACCACTCTTTACGGCAACTGACGCAGAAAGACACGCTTACGGGTTTGTTTAATCGTCGCTACTATGACGCACAGATTGAACAGGAATGGGCAAGGGCGCAAAGGAATCACTCTCGCATCTCTCTACTCATTTTCGATGTGGATCATTTCAAAGAGTTTAATGATCAGTATGGACACTTAGCAGGCGATGAATGTCTTACTAAAATTGGCCAGACCCTCAAAATGACGTTGCTACGATCGCAAGATACCCTCTGCCGCTATGGCGGCGAGGAATTTGTAGCTATTCTTCCGGATACAAACGATCCGCTTAACGTCGCTGAAAAATGCCGAAAACGGATTGAAGAATTGGGGTTAGAACACTCAATTTCATCACATTTCATTGTGACAATAACCGTTGGTTGCGCACAGATGGTGCCCACACCCAATCTAACATCTGATGATTTGTTCAATGCGGCAGATGAAGCACTCTACCAAGCGAAACAAGACGGCAGAAATCGCGTTCATTTTGAGGTGAATGGACAACTACACAGCGTTGACGATCATCAGAGCGATAAAAAGTCGTCATAACGTTAAGTGTGGAAGAATCAGAAAGCTTGGCAAAAACCATCCATTTGTTTGCAAATTTGTTATCACTTGGTGGTCAGCCTTGTGATACATATCGTTGAAATTCATGCTTTAAATAAAGTACGCTGTATGCTTATGTGCGGCATGATGCTGCGCGAAATACGATTTACCTAATCATCCAAATAGCGTGAAGGTGATTGGTAGCTAAGAGGCAGAAGCGGGAGGTTTTGGTGCTTTCTTTCTTGTTATTTACGCTGGTAGCTAACTTAGTTGCCGTGAGTGTCGTCGGTGGATTTGAAGCGTTAACTGGGCTGTTTGGGATGTCTCATTGGGTGGATTATGCATTTGCGATAGTGCTGACGTTGTGGGCCATTTCGGCGTTCACTTTGAGCTGGCAGCAAAGGGATAATGATCTAGAGGCAGGTGTTACCTATGCGGCAAGGACAGCGGAGTTGACGACTGATCCCTCGCTATTTCTTAAATTCTTTTTGGCAGGATTACCTGCGTTTATATTGTGTGTCGTGGTGGCGTTTAGCAGCTATACACTCGCAGTATAAAATTCAACCGCAAAGATGAAAAAGGGCGCATTATGCGCCCTAATTGTTATCGTTTTTTGGCACCCGATTTCTTGATTAGCTGACGCTTTAATCGGCGCTTTTCTCCACCTCGTCCACCGCGTTTTTCGTGGTGTTCGATATCTGCATTGAGATCGGGTTCAAAACCTGGCAGCCATTCTTGAGGCAAACGTTGATCAATCAGTGTTTCAATGGCGGTGAGCATGCCTTCTTCTTCTCGAGAAACCAAGGAAATCGCCATACCTGATTTTCCCGCACGACCTGTTCGACCAATACGGTGAATGTAGTCTTCCGCTTGGTGTGGCAACTCATAGTTGAATACTGTATCGAGTGAAGGTATATCCAAACCTCGTGCCGCGACATCCGTAGCAACCAGCACTCTTACTTTGCCTTCTTTAAATCCTTCCAAAGCGCGATTTCGTGCACCTTGCGTTTTTTCGCCGTGAATCGCTTCGGCTTCCAAACCATCGAGCTTCAATTCGTTTGCCAACGCTTCGGTGGTTTGTCGGGTTTTAGCAAACACAAGCACTTGGCGAAGATTCTTGCTACCAATCAAATAGGAAAGCAATTCACGCTTGCGTTTACGATCGACCGGGTGGATCAACTGATTGACGGTATCGGCTGTGCTATTGGCGGTCGAGACTTCCACGCGAACAGGATCGTTTAGCAGTTTATACGCCAAATCCATGACTTGTTTTGGGTAAGTGGCGGAGAAGAAAAGTGTCTGACGCTCAGCCGGCATTTTCTTCATCAAACGTTTGATGTCAGAGATGAAGCCCATATCTAGCATGCGGTCAGCTTCATCAAGAACTAAAGCATCCAAGCTATTTAAACGTAACGTGCCAATATGCAAGTGGTCGAGTAAACGACCCGGTGTGCCGACAACAATTTCAGCCCCTTTCGCAAGCTGACTCTTTTGAGGGTTGATGTTCGCGCCGCCATACAATGCGACGCATTTTAATGACGTATTTTGGCTGTATTCAGTAACTTTGTCGTAGACCTGCTGAGCGAGTTCGCGAGTAGGTGTAACCACGAGTACGCGAGTGGTTTTCTTCGCACCACTCTCAAGCAGTTGGTGAATAAGCGGTAGCGTAAAAGCTGCGGTTTTACCTGTACCTGTCTGCGCGGCACCCATGACATCTTTGCCAGCAAGAACATAAGGTATCGCTTGCTGCTGAATCTCAGTCGGCTGTGAATAGCCTAGCGAAGCCAGCGTCTCTTGCAACGTAGGGTGTAAAAGCGTAAACGCATTGTCAGACATGAAAGTAAATCCGGTCACCAAAAGGAGCGCGAGTTTATCAGAATGCTTGCCTTTACCCAAGCGGGCAAAAATCCGAGATTTAAAGGGAGTGTATTCGCGGCAAGCGACAGAGATAAAAGGGAAAAAGTATGTAAAGAGTTGCCTTAACTATAGTGCCGGACGACTTAACTTTGGGAAAATGACATTTCTAGTGCTGAACAAGCCCCGTAGCTGACTGTAAATAAGGCATTTTTGTTCTATGGTAAATATGTTTACCCGCGTTCATTGGAGAAGGTTATTCCAATGTGTTGGGTATAGGTAAGACGAGGACGCCAAGATGGGACAGAATGTTAATAAAACCTCGTTCAGTGCAAGCGATCACGTGTTATTCGCCAATCAACTGAAACAAGAGTTAGAGCAGCTTGAGACACTTATCTCGACGCCAGGATGGGGAGTGGGTGAGTGTACGTTAGGTGCTGAATTAGAGCTCTATTTGACCGATAAAGATCACCGACCTTCACATTGTAATCTCGAGCTTTTAGACAAAGCTGCTGACCCCTTGATGACCGCCGAAATCAATCGATTTAACGTCGAATACAATTGCCCGTACACGCGCTTTCAGGGGGCGCCTTTTACCTTCTTAAAGCAGCATATGGACGATCGTTTGTTATCGCTCCAAACGCTAGCGTCGACCATGGGGGTAGATGTTACTCCGATTGGGATTTTACCGACCTTGCGACAAGGTGATTTTGGCTTGTCATCAATGACCGATTTACCTCGGTACCATGCACTCACGGATATTCTGTGTGAGTCTAGAGGTGGTCCATTTCACATTCGTATTCACGGTGCAGAGAGTCTAGAAGTCGATGCTGATGACCTGACGTTGGAAGGGGCAAACACCTCCTTTCAAGTGCATTACCGGGTTAAGCCTGATGAATTTGCAATGTGGTACAACGGTATACAACTAGCATCCATTTTCACGCTAGCCATAGGGGCGAATTCACCGGTCTTTCTAGAGCGCAAGCTTTGGCATGAAACGCGTGTCCCCTTGTTTAAACAATCTATTGATAGCCGAAATGCATGTGGGATGAACTGGCATATTCCGGCGCGGGTATCCTATGGGAAAGGGTATGTGCGTAAAAGTGCTTTGGAGCTGTTCAGACAGGGTGTCAGTTTGCAGCCTGTTTTACTGCCAGATGTTACCGAAAGAGAGCCCAAAGAAAACAGCGGTCCCATTTTGGATGCGCTAAGGCTGCACCAAAGTACCATATGGAGTTGGAACCGAGCCGTTTATGATGATGCCGATGGCGGGCATTTACGCGTGGAGCTAAGAAGTTTGCCAGCAGGGCCAACAACCATTGATATGGTTGCCAACGCGGCGTTATGTATCGGGATTGCGCATCATATACGGAATGATTTAGATCGGTTAATGGATTTGTTGCCTTTTGAGTTTGCGAAATACAATTTCTATCGTGCTGCTCAGTATGGTGTGAATGCCAATATTCTTTGGGAGTCATCAAATGGTACGCTGCAAGAGTATCCCCTCGTTGACGTGTTGGCGAAACTGCTACCGGGCGTCGCGGATTCCTTGGTGCAACTGGGCGTGTCTCGTCAGGAAGCAGACATGTTGATGGTTGTCATTGAGCACCGTTTGGCAAAACGCCAAAACGGGGCGAGTTGGCAGCTCAATACTCTTATCGAACTGGAACGTAAATACGATGCCAGAGAAGCATTGAGCCGCATGTTCGGACTGTATCAAAAACAATATTTATCAGGTGCACCGGTTTCACAATGGCCCACTTTGTGATGGAGTAAATAAGACCGTTTTATTTTTCAGGGAGTTCTAATGACGCTACATGATGTGCCATGGCCAACAGAAGAAGAACATAAACAAGGTTTGGTCTCATGGCTAAATGCGATGCCGGGCCCAGTATGGCTGACCTTGCCCGGCAAAGACGTTAACCGACATCGCGTAGTGGTGACGTTACTTCATGGTAATGAGCAGTCTGGCGTGGAAGCGTTTTGGCATTTTGTCCAAAACCCGCCTGTCTGTGCGGTAACGGTTCATTTCTGCATCGTCAATATTGAAGCGTCTTTGCATGGGGCACCATTTACGACTCGTCACTTAGAACACAAACCTGATATGAACCGATGCTTTGGTAAGACAGGCTCGGATCCTAGTTATGCACTTGCAGCCGAATTGCTTGCCCGAATCAATGCTCTTAAGCCAGAAGCGGTCGTTGATATCCATAACACATCAGGAACAAGCCCTGCGTTTGCTGTGTCCATCAATGATGATGAGAAACATCAGCAAATTGCATCTTTGTTTACAGAACGCATGTTATGTACCAGCGTTCGATTGGGGGCGTTGATGGAGCAGACCAGTGATGCTAGCCCCATGGTTACCGTTGAGTGTGGTGGTGTAAAAGATCATAACTCTGTTGAAGTTGCGAAGAATGGATTACATCATTTTATGTCGGCTGAGGACCTGTTTTTCAATCATACGGGATTTTGGCCGGTGGAGCGCCTTTATCACCCTGTAAGGGTACAACTGAAGCCAGATCTGTCACTGTGTTACCACGATCGTTTTGTTGAAGAGTCAGATCTGACACTGCCTCCAGATATTGACCGTCACAATTTCGGATGGATGGCTGCGGATAGCCAAATTGGTTGGTTAGGAACGAAAGGACTTGATGCCATGACCACCAATGATGGGGAAGGGAAATACCCCATTTCTGCACTATTTTATGAGCAAGATGGCGAATTACGTCTAAAACACCCTGCTAAACTTTTTATGATCACAACCAAGCACGCCATCGCTTTATCAGATTGCCTGTTTTATATGGTTGTGGATTAAGTATTACGATCTAATATAAGTATTTTCTTATTTTCTTATTTTCTTATTTTCTTATTTACTGTGTATTGATAATAATTAAATGATGATGTCAGCTTGCATCTTATGTAAACTTATTTGTCATTAAGTGGAATTTATTGTCTCTATTTTTGGATGTAACTTCCTCTGTTATCTTTAGGGTTTGTTGTTGTCATGTTAGCGTCATTGTTTGGTCAGTAATTGTCATTTGATTCCGTAACCGTAACTTTTTACCTTTTCATAAGGTGATAGTCATTAAATGGCTAAATGCTCATGCATAATATTTATTTAATTCATCTTTAAGTTTTATTTTTTTACTAATCACAGTGCGATTGTAGAATTGGGCATAATAAAAGTATATGGTGAAAAGAATACGAGTAATTTTTGTGCTGTAGTCATTGTTTAACTGAAGTGGCTATTTATGGGCACATCGAAAGGTTGGGGACGACAATGTTGTTGGACCAAAAAGATGTTGTAAAGTTGATCAATTGCGCACAAAAGCGTGTTGATAGGCATACAAGCGAAAAGCAGGGTTGGACTGGGCAGTGCGATACTCCTTACTATATGGAGCAGGACCTTCCGATATTGTTGTGCGACAAGAGCAAGGATCAGGATGTAGAGGCGTTATTGGCAACTCAATTTTCATTGATTCCGAGAGCCCATTACTCAGGTATAAAGAAAAATCTACGCCGCCTCGTTTGCCCCCCACCATTTGTGACAAGGAAAAACGTCGATTTACTTCTTTCCCAGCTTTTTGAAAGATCGGACAGACCTAGAGTGCTCATTGTCGGAGGTGGGACAATCGGTGAAGGCATGGAGCCATTCTATACAGATAGCCGCATTGAATTAATCTCCTTTGACATTTACCCCTCGCCGAATGTTCAATTTGTGGCGGATGCCCATTGCATACCTTTAAAAGAAGATAGCTTTGATGCTGTGATTGTTCAGGCGGTATTGGAACATGTGTTTTACCCAGATCGTGTGGTTGAGGAAGTGCATCGTGTTTTAAAGGACGATGGATTTGTTTATGCAGAAACTCCCTTTTTACAACAAGTTCACGAGGGGGCGTACGACTTTACACGGTATACAGAGAGCGGCCACCGACTTTTATTCAGGCACTTTAGGTTGATTAAATCTGGTGCATGTTCAGGTGCGGGAACGCAATTATTATGGGCTCTTGAGGGTTTTTTTACTGGGCTATTTCGGTCAAAATATTTAGGAAAGCTTGTCAAGGTGTTGTTTTTTTGGATTATGCTGTTCGATTATCTAATTCCTGACAGCTATAATATCGATTCTGCAAATGGTGTGTATTTTCTTGGTTCAAAATCATCGTCTACTGTGTCAGAGCTAGACATTGTTCAGCATTATAATGGCGCGCAATAATTAACCGCCTATAATTGTGTGCAAAGTAAGTTAAGCGGTAGTGACTTTCCCTCTTATTTATATGTCCTAAAGAAAATGCCCAATAATATTGCGTATTATTGGGCGTATTTCTGCTGAGTATTATGTATTACTCATATAAAGATAACTCTGTTAACCCTGTCCATTGGAAGAGGTGATCAGGAATGTCTGTTACTGACAGGCGGATCTTTGACGTTGAAATAGCACTGGGTAATATCTGGTTCGTTCCAGGCTCAGTCGTGGTAATTGAACGCTCATCCACCCGTTCATACTGACCGCTGGCATTCAATGCTTCTAGCTTGTATGCATAATTGCGGTTTTGGTAAGTATGGAGCGTGTAAGAACGTAACGCTCTTGTCGAACCAAAATCAACCACGACAGAGGCCAAGCCTTCTGCCGACCAACGATCGCCAGAGGCGGTGCTACCATCAAACAGGTTTTCGCAACCATATTGTGGCTGGGGCTCGGCACTGCATTGGAAAGAGGCAGGTTGAATCAATGCTGGTGTGTAGTCTCGGCCATACAAATCCCATTCACGCAGGCTGACCCAGTTAGTGGAATTGTCAGCGATGCCTGTCACAGTGAGTCGAGCATACTGAGCAACAATCGGAGGCAGTGATTGGTGTCTCCCTGTACCATCACCTGCTGTCTTCTCCACAACCGTTTGATAGGGAGAAGACTGGGTTGGCTTGGTTTCAATACGGTAGTTGTACTGACGATCATGAAGAGCACTTAGCGCGTAGCCATTTAGTGTATGTAAATTGCCTAAATCGACTTCTATCGATTGCGGGAATGTCATGGCAGACCAACGATCTTGCGAGCCTGTTCTTCCATCAACGGCCTTTCCACAATGGTACTGCGGTTGAGGCTCATCGCTACAATTGACAGCTTGATTAAGGGCAATGCTTTCCAAGTTCGCGGGTTTTCCGAAGACTTCCACCTCTCTCACCGTCGCCCATCTGCCGTGATAGCTCGTCGCATCTTGAATGTTAATTCGAACATAGCGACCAACAGTATTGTTTGGGAATGCAAGAAGACTCGGGCGGCCATCCGTATTGTCGCGTTTATCAATGACTGTTTCGTACTGGCTCCCAGCATCAACTTTTACGTCAACGGTGTATTGGTAGTCTCGGTCGAAAAAGAAGGTTCCGCGAAATGCAGACAGACGGGTTAGCTCACCAAGATCAATTTCAATCCATGCAGGCATCTCGTCTGAAGCCCAGCGGTTATAGCCAGAAACGCTTCCATCAACCGCATTTTCACAAGGTGCTTGCGTGGGTTGCGGTTCTTTTGAACAGGTCACGGGTTTATTTAACGCCACATTACTATCAGCAAGTAAATGATAAATCTCCGATGCTGCAGCGAGATAGCTGCCGACGGTGTAAGGTTGACTTGAACTGGCTCGTGCGTAAGACATATAGGGTTCGTGAGCAACACCTTGCGCCCAACCTAGACGGCCCGAATCTTGAAACGCTGTATTGGCGAGCGCAAGCCAACCTTTCTTGATGACGGGCATAAAGGTGTCGCGGTCAAGGATCCCCAGGCGGACACCAATCGCCATTCCGTATACAAAGAAGGTGGTACCACTCGACTCGGGAGCATCGATATGGTGTGGCTCTAGGAGATCAGCCCCCCAAAAACCATCGGCTTGTTGGCTGTTCTTTAACGCCGTGGCCATTTTGACGAAGTTAGTGCGGTAAACATCGTAGTGCGGTGCATTCTCGGGTAATCGATCGAGAAGCCTCGCAATACCACCAAACACCCAGCCATTTCCTCGCGACCAAAACATTGGGCTGCCATCAGGGCTCGGGTTGTTAGGGTAAACATAGCGAGAGTCTCGAGCCCAGAGATCGTATTCTTCATTCCACAAGCTGTTATAGGCACTGCTAAATTGCGTATACAAGGATTCGTATACCGCATTTTTGTCAGTTTGGCTGGATAATGTATCGGCCATTAACGGCCAAACCGCGGGTGCCATATATAGCGTATCTGCCCATGACCAATAGCGGGTATACGTAGAGTCGACGACGGTCGATATGCTTTGTTTTAGACAGTCCAGTGTGCCCGCTGGCTCATTTACCATCGGTGCCAGCTCGAAAAATACTTGGCCGGCAGCTTGGTGATCGGCGTTGGTCGTGGCACATGAGCCATGAGGTTCGTAAGAGAATGTTCTCGCCCAATTCAAGGTATTGTCCCACGCTTTACCATTGCCCGTGAGTTTGGCGTATTCAAACTCACCAATGTGGTAGGCACCGTAAATCCAGTTGGTATTGGGTGTGTATTGGCTGTTGTAAAAGCCATTATCAACCCAGTAGTCATGAGCTAACTGCGAGGTTGCTAACATGTCATTGGGTGTAAACTCATACGCGTCGACGGGTGTAACCGTTGTGCACCCTAGCATCATAAGTCCGCAGATAACGCTACGTGCCATCAGTGATCTTTCCATATTTTAATCCTCTTTGGGCCTGAGCCTTGAACAGCAATCAGGCCCTGTTCCATCAAAGTGCCGGGTCGCAGCGATCATCAATTAAGTTACCGTTCGTGTCGTCAAACACCCGTACGTTGCGAAATATCGACTCGCCGTTCTTTGTGCCGCCGTCATGGTCGGCAATAAACACGAGATAGTTCGTTCGCCCACTTGCAGCGTGCTGCCCTACTGGGATGGTGAAATGTTGGAATTCCCCGCTACCGCCGTAGGTTTTGTAATTCTCATTTGAGGATGGATCAGCTTGCGTGCCATATAGCGCAAAACGGGTTTCCCCGTTGTTGAGAGAGCTATCACCATCCATCGCAATTCCATGGAACTCGCCAAGACGGGTGCTCTTAAAATCAAAGGTAAGCACGGTGCTGGGCGTAATGTCATAGGGTAATTCGACCACGCGCCAACCATTGTCAGTGAGGGTCAAGGTACTGCCATCAGGTGTAACATCAAACGTGCCACCATCTCCTTGGTTAGCGTCATAGTTATCGACTTGGTTTCGGCTAAAGTAGATTTCACTATGGTCTTCAAACAGGGAAATATTGCGGAAGGTGGAGGTACCTGTAGCGTTCGCATCATCATCTGCATTTACAACGAGATGGCCGGCGGAGTAAGGCGAATTAGCGATGAATTTTCCTATTGGCGTAATAAAACGTTCAAAGCCACCATCACTGTGGTAGGTGTCAAAACGCCCTTCGATGCCTGCATCTTTTTGGGTGCCGTACAGTCTGATGCGTTTGCCGTTACTAAGTGCTAGGTTGTTATCCAGTCCGATTGCATGCTCTTCACCTTGAGTCTCAGACTTAAATTCAAATGAAAGCGTAGTGTTTGGTGTGACCCGATAATCAATATCGACGGCTTTCCAGCCATTTCCAGAGACTGTAATACCATTGTTGTCGAATGAAGCAGAACCTTGATCCTGATTGCCACCATAGCCAGTGGTATTGGAAGCATTTGGTGTGATGGTAACAGCTTGACAAGTACTGGCGAGATAGCTGGCGTTTCGGTTGATATACTTCCCTACGACCTTGCTGTCATACCCTTTGAAGAAATACGGTTCGCCCGTACTTTGTAAGTTCCTGTACCCGTTGGTAAATTGCTCATACTTTCCGGTAAACCATACGACGACTTGCTCACTGGGTTTGTTCGCACCAAATGGAACAAAGGGGCGGTAATTGTTATCCGGTGAATCGGACGTTACCGCCTCCCACTGATAGGAATCACCGTTGTTGGTTGTGGTTCCTTTGTAAATCTCATAGTTGGTGGTTTCCTGACCATTGCGCGGGTCAACGTTAGCCGAAATGAAAATTTCGTTTAAATTGTATGGATTTAGGGTGATTCCGCCGGCATAGTCATTCTGAGTGCCGCCGTATTTTGTACCATCTGGTGCGTACATTGGGGCTCGAATGAGAGCATCTCCCGCATCTGCCACCCACTTTTTAATCCAACTACCGCTAGTGCTATCCCAAATGGCTGTATAATAATCGATCGTGTTTTCATCGAGCTGGTGGCTATAGAACAGCACAGGGATGCCGTCTGACCCATAGCGCATTTCATGATTCCACGGCCGTCGTGACGTACCATCTTCGCCGTATTGGTACACGAAAGTAGCATCGTTTTTTCCGAAGGGGGCATCCTGAAGGCTGCCTATTCGCGTGTTGTCGCTTTTATAGACGTTACCGCCCTTGATATACATATGGTAGAGGCTGGTGCGGCTGACTGTCGGGTGCCCATCAGTAAAGAAAACATCAATACGATCTACGCCGTTAGACGCATATTTGGCGTACGCCCGGTCCCACCATTGTGTGCCATTTTGAATAAAGTGTTTCGCTTCACTCGGGTTTTCGCCATTGCTGTCAAAGGTGACGTAGTAAGGGTCACGTGCGCCGACACGAAAGAAGTTGTAGACGCGGTTGTTTTCTGCCGACAGTTGGTACGCGTTGTTGTAGGTTGCACTGCTTGGAATCGGGTAGGTTTTTTCCTCTCCCCAATCTTCTAACGTCAAAGGAAGGGGCGTGTTGGAAACACGATAATACTGGGTACGACGCGCGTCATGCAGGGTGTAGAGAGACATCATTTTACCGTTTTTCAGGGGTAAAATAGCCGCGTTGTTATGATCGTCAGCCTGCTGGAAGCTGCTTAGGTCTATGTCATCACCAATCCTTGAACCCGATTCAAGGTTGAGTGTTGACAAGCCGGTGTGGCCATCGATTTTTACGTAGGAAGTGTATAAGACACCATTGTTGATTCGTGCTCTTTCATCGATATACCAGATGTAAGTACCGTCTTCACTCGCAATGAAGTCGTAATCGGTGTTTACAGGTCCTGCACTTATGCTAGTTGATGCAATAAGCGTAACCAATGCACTGAGCCATCTCGTTGAGTGGAAATGGATTTGTCGTGTTGAGGGGAGCATCTATGTTACCTCTCTGCCATTTAGCTCTCCGTCAAAGCGTGAGAGCAAAAAGCAATTGAAAAGTAACCGACAATAGAAAATAAAACGAAAGTAAAAGTACTCTTCTTTGTCGATTACCGCGAAATGCGTCACTTCTATGTATAAATAGAAATGGCGACAAAGAATGAACAACGCTGGGGTTAGTTTTTGTTCATGATGGAATTTAAGTCAAATTAAATATGTAGTCATTTGATGTTTTGTAATAAGGATCACAAATTACAGATTGGTTTTCCTGATAAGAAGATGCATGTCTTATTAAGTGACCTTTCCTTAAAGACAGTTTGTTAATTAGTTGTTGTCTAACTTTTTATATCTATCTATTCCTTTTTCTAGATGCAGCTGCATAATATTTGATGCACTTTTTGTGTCTCTACTTGCTATATATTGAAATATTGTTTCATGTTCTATGTTAACTTTTTCAAGAAAATCCACTTCATCATCAGGAAGTTGATAAAGATCGATGCGAGAATGAGGGATGATTTGCGGGCCAAGGTGTTCTAAAAGTTTTACAAAGTAAGGATTTCCAGAAGCCTCCGCTATCGCCATGTGAAATTTGAAGTCGGCAGCTGAAATTGCAGTAAAGTCTGATCCTGCGATTTTAAATTGGTGCAGTGATGCTCTGATTTTTTCGAGCTGTTCATCGGTATGATTTTTGGCGGCTAGTTCAGCCGATTTTGTTTCTAAACAAAGACGTAGTTCCAAAATGCTGAGAATGTCTTTCAACGTTTTTGGGTTGAAAATTTCAAGGCGATTTGCGGAGGTTTCTACAACAAAAGCCCCTACGCCTTGCCTTGTGACAACCATGCCGTCAGCGCGTAATCCAGCGATAGCTTCACGTACTACAGTGCGGCTTACACCATATTGATTAATAAGCTTTTGCTCGGAGGGTAACTTATCTCCCGGAGACAATTCACCATCGACAATATTTTTCTTAATTTCTTCAATAAGCTGTGAAGCTAACGTTTTTCGATTACCAAGCATACCGATAAGATTCTCCGTAAAGGCATCAAATTTCTCACATGCCAAGCGCTAAGCATAAGTGATTATTGATGATTTTTTTCAACTATATCAGCCGAACCATTTTGAAAGCGTATGACTATTTGTAGTAACTGTCTACTTTACTAATGGTGAGCATGGTGTCTCTTTATTAATAATATATGACCACAAGCACAATAATTGAATTTATCATAAACGTTAAATTTGCTGTCAATTTCATGTTGAACCGACTTTGCGGTCAAATTAAATCATAGTCTTAACGCTGAGTTTTATTGTTTATATGCTAGTTGATACATATTAATCATTGTCAAAGGTACAGTAAAAATCAACTTGTATGATGACATACATGTGCTAATTTCAATTCGAAAGGATGACAACGCTAGTACGAACAAACACATTTAAAACCCTGTAACACACCAACATAAGGTGAGGAATCATGAATAGTAGGATGCTATTAAAACGAGTTGTATTATTGGTGGTAGGATTTTCAATTGCAGTTCTTGGCTTATTTTCACCAATGTCTATGGCAGCCGAAAAGTTAAAGTGGGCACATGTTTATGAAACATCTACACCGTACCATTCTTGGGCTCTATGGGCGGCAGACGAAATTAAAAAGCGAACGGGCGGGAAATACGAAGTTCAAGTTTATCCTGCTGCTTCACTGGGAAAAGAAAATGAAATTAATGAGTCCCTAAGCTTAGGAACCATTGATATTATTTATACGGGGTCAACATTTGTCGGTCGCTCATTTGGCCCTCTTGCCATTCCAAGTGCACCGTTTATGCTTCGGGACTTCGAACATTTTAATGCATATGCGAATAGCCCACTGTTTTCAGAGTTAAGTGAAGGCTATCGCTCAGTGACGGGGCACAATATCCAGTCACTCGTCTATTACGGACAACGTATGGTGACGTCAAATGAACCCGTATCCAGTCCTGCGGATATGAAAGGCATGAAATTGCGCGTGCCGCCTGCACCGCTTTTCCAGATGTTTACTGACTCCGTTTCGGCGAACGCAACCCCCATTGCATTTTCTGAAGTGTACCTCGCTCTGTCTCAAGGTGTTGTCGACGGGCAAGAGAATCCACTGCCAACAATACAAGCAAAGAAATTCTATGAGGTTCAAAAGTATATAAACCTTACGGGGCATATCATTGATAGCTTGGTGACAGTTGTTGGCAGGCCGACATGGAACAAAATGTCTGACGAAGATAAGGCCGTGTTCAAGGCGGTATTTGTTGAAGCGGCCGCGGGGGCAAGCAACGACATACTTGAATCAGAGCAAAACCTAATTGGCTGGTTTAAAGAACAAGGTGTCAACGTTAACGAGAATATTGATCGGGCGGCATTTCGTGAAGCAGCGATCAAAGTACACAACGGACCCCATGCGTCTTGGTCACAAGATGTGTACGAGAACTTCCAAAACCTCTAACGACACATATTCACTATCAATAAACGTCCATTGTGCTATTTGAACATACGCGATGGAACGCCACGACCTGCTATAGGCGTCAGCTCAATACCCAATAGCAGGTCGAAATCTGCTTCTCGAAAGGAGTTTGACATGTTCGAGGCAAAGGATGCTGCAAATGAACCTGAATTCAAGCAATTAAGCCGTCAAACGAACACTAACCATGGTACGTCTGACCCCATCACTCAAGATACCGACGCCGATATCGGGGGATTCATTGAAGACGAAGACCGCGACTTTGCATGGGGAGACGTAGGTGTACTTGGATGGCTATGTACTCTTGTGTTTTGGGTATTAGCCTTTGTGCTCTTTTTCCAGTTTTTTACACGTTATTTTCTTAACGATTCTGCAGTATGGACGGAAGAAATTGCACGAAACATTTTAATTATTCTCACATTTTTTGGTTCTGCACTCGCGCTTCAACGTAATGCACATATCTGTGTCCAATATTTTGTGTCTCGGATGTCGCGGTCGTTACAAGGGTATATCTACTGGTTTAACACGTTACTTCAATCTTTGTTTTACGCAGGAGCTGTTTACCTCTGTAGTGAAGTAGCAAGTGCTACGCAGTTCCAAAAACTCATGGCAGTTAACGTGTCAAAAAGTGTGATTTACCAGTGTGTTGCCATTGCCTTCGTTGTCATGCTTTGCATCCAACTCGCTCAGGCATGGCACAAGCTAAGGAAGGGTAGTGAGCACGTGGGTAATAAGGGAGATAATTCATGATAGCCATACTATTCATTGCGGCGGCTTTCTTTATTTTTATCGGTTTACCCGTTGCCATCGCCCTAGCGGGTGCGTCACTGCTGTTTATTCTTATTGATGGTTCATTACCCAGTATGGTGGTAATTCATCGCATGGTCAGTGGTGTCGACAGTTTTCCTTTGCTTGCTGTCCCCTTCTTTATTTTGGCGGGGAATCTCATGAACTCCGCAGGGATCACCAACCGTATTTTTGAGTTCGCCAAAGCGTTAGTTGGTTGGCTACCGGGCGGGCTAGGTCATGTCAATGTTGGGGGGAGCGTCGTTTTTGCGGGCATGTCGGGAGCGGCGGTTGCTGATGCCGGAGGCCTTGGCGCAATTGAACTCAAAGCGATGCGAGAAGCGGGGTACGATACGGAATTTTCAGTTGGGATAACCGCTGCGTCATCCACGATTGGCCCTATCATTCCGCCTTCCTTGCCCATGGTGATCTATGGTGTGCTTGCGTCAGCATCAATCGGCAAACTGTTTGCCGCTGGGCTTGTTCCTGGATTGATGATGGCCGTCGCGCTCATGATCATGATCTTCTGGTATGCCAAACGTCGCAACTACCCTGTCGACAGCGCCTTTTCAATTCAGCGAGTGGCGACAAGTACGCGAGGGGCTTTTCTCTCCTTGATGACGCCGCTCATTGTGGTTGGCGGTATAACCACGGGAATACTGACGCCGACTGAAGCGGCAATCGCGGCGGTGGCGTGGGCACTTTTCCTTGGCACCGTCGTGTATCGCTCACTCAATCTGAAACGCTTAGTCATCGTTTCTCTCAAATCAATTGAAACGACCGCCGTCGTCCTTTTCGTTGTTTCAGCGGCGTCGATCTTCGCGTGGATTCTGACTAATCACAACATTGCGTCGGCGATGGCTGAGGGCTTGATGACGATCTCCGACAACAAGTATGTGATCTTATCGATCATTCTTGTATTGCTGATGGTCATTGGCTGTTTCATGGAAACCATTGCGGCAATGACGATTTTAGTGCCCGTATTGCTACCTACTGTCACGCAATTAGGCGTCGACCCCGTTCACTTTGGTGTGATTATGGTGTTGACCTTGATGATAAGCCTTCTGACACCGCCAGTTGGTGTAGTGCTATATGTTTTATCCAGTATATCTAACCTCAGTTTTGAACGGTGTGTTGCCGCGACAGCTCCTTTCTTAGTGCCGTTAGTGGCGGTGTTACTCATTGTCACTTTCGTACCTGATTTGGTGATGTGGCTACCCAATTTAATTTATCCGTAATTCAGCCAATACCGTTTCGAATGTTAAGCGTTGTCGCAAAAAACGCTTAGCTTCACCTATGACCACTATCTAAAAACAGCGCGCCCGGACACTCGTCAAGCGTAGGGCACGCGTACGTCAAATTTTGACCGGGAGGTTCTCAATGAAATGCTATTACTCCACTCACCCGGAAGATTATCAGGGCTATGACACGCAAAAATTGCGTGATAATTACTTGATAGAATCGCTGTTTTGCTATGGCGAGGTCCGTCAGTTCTATTGTTATGACGATCGCCTTATTGTGGCGGGTGTCTGCCCTCAGGGAACGTCTCTGTCGTTAGTCGCAGGTAAGGCACTTGGCGGATTAACCTTTTTTTCTCGTCGAGAAGCGGCGGCCGTCAATCTTGGCGCGGATGGGGTCATTCGCGTAGGTGATGAGGTGTTTTCCCTCGCGTATCGGGAAGCACTTTATGTCGGTAAAGGTGAGCATGATGTGTCTTTTGAAAGTGTTGAGCCGAGTAACCCTGCGAAGTTTTATGTCTGCAGTGCGCCCAGTCACCATCCTTATCCAGTTCGACACATTGGTCGCTCAGATGTAAAAAAAATTCATTTGGGTGATCCAGATACGGCGAATGAACGAATTATTCATCAATATATTCACCCTGATGTTTGCCCGAGCTCGCAATTAGCGTTAGGTCTTACCGATTTAATTAATGCATCAAACTGGAACACAATGCCGTGTCACACGCATTCCCGCCGTATGGAAGCCTATTTTTATTTCTTCGAACAAGATGACACACGGGTTTTTCATTTTATGGGGAAGCCGAATGAAACGCGTCATCTTGTTATTGCAAATGAGCAAGTGGTTATTTCTCCCAGTTGGTCAATTCACAGTGGCGTAGGAACGCGTCGATATAGCTTTATTTGGGCGATGGCGGGCGAAAACCAAGAATTCGGGGATATGGATTTCATCAAAACAGAAGACATGCGTTGAGGAACAAAATGAATCAATTTAGGTTGGACGGAAAAGTTGCGCTAGTAACTGGTGCCTCGAAAGGACTTGGCCAAGCGATGGCTGTTGCACTTGCGAATGCGGGGGCAGATGTGATTGGCGTTGCTCGGTCTTCGACAATACAGACCCAAGCTAGCGTCGAAAAAACCGGGAGCAGGTTTGTTGGTATTCAGGAGAACCTTGGCGAAATGGAAGCGATAAGCTCACTCATGAGTAAGCTGGCGCAAGAAAGACTGGTGCCAGACATACTGGTAAATAACGCGGGCATCATTCAACGAAACGACAGCATTCACTTTACCGAGAAAGAGTGGGACGAAGTGATGGATCTCAATCTGAAAACACTGTTTTTCCTTAGCCAGGCGGTTTCAAAGCAATGGATCAAAAAGCGTCGTCCGGGAAAAATCATCAACATTGCTTCGATGCTGTCGTTCCAAGGCGGTATTCGGGTGCCTTCATATACAGCAAGTAAAACGGGAGTCCTTGGCTTAACGCGAATCGGGGCTTGTGAATGGGCGCAATATGGCATCAACGTAAACGCCATTGCTCCTGGCTACTTTGCAACCGACAACACGGAGGCTTTGCGCAATGACAATGTTCGCGCTGCTGAAATACTCGGCCGCATACCTGCTGGGCGCTGGGGTGAAGCTCAAGATATTACTGGTGCAGCAGTGTTCCTTGCTTCATCAGCATCGGACTATGTGAACGGGGCAGTTCTGGCTGTTGATGGGGGTTGGTTAGCACGCTGATGGGACGCTAAGCAATAACGAAAAGGCCGAGCATGTTCCTCGGCCCTCTTGTCGCATCAACGTTTTACGCAGGCAAAAATCGCATTGCCCGAGGCAAGATCCCAAGGAAGCAACTTATCGTAGTCGTGCTCAAGGATTGTGACGTCGAAGTAAGGCTCCAGTAACGCAGAAAGCTCTTGAAAGGTGACAGCAACCATTGGGTGGTTGTCGTTCCACTCTTCTGTCACTTTGTCGGTTGTTTTTTCAATTCTCAACCTTAATGCCTGCTTATCGCCATCACCGCCATAAAACCAGCCTGATTTGAACGTAAAGTGACTGCCCGCGTGCTCTACGCTGTGCGCAACGAAAGAGTCATTGTTGATCATGTTTTTGGCGACGGCATTGAAGCAGAACATGCCACCCGGTTTTAATGCAGCGTGAACACGTTCGATACAGGCTTCTAGATTCTCTAGGCTTCCGCTGTAATGGATAGAATACAGAAAGCAGGTGATCAAATCATAAGGCTGATCGACCGAAAACTCACACATGTTCTGCAACGAAAACTCGGCTTCTGGGCAGCGCAATTTTGCCAATTCAAGCATGGGTTGGTTTAAATCTAAACCACTGCTAAGGAATCCGCTATCAAGGAAAAATCGCACATGTGGGCCGGTGCCACAGGCCAAATCCAGATGGCGTTTCCCTTCATTACCAAACAGTTGATGTAGTCGACGTACGCAATCACTTTGTGATTGATAGTTGATGTCAGCACACATCAGATCGTAGTAGCCAGACAAGTCAGAATAGAGGGCAGTGGATGCCTGAGTCATCGCTTAAATTCACCAGAAAAACGGAGGTGGCGCATACTATATCGATTGCAAAAAAATGCGAAGCAAATAGCGCTTAAACGGTGCAAATATTTTTGATGGGTAAAGGAGAAGCCACGCCGAATGCGTGGCTTCACTGTATCTGATGGTCAAATATAGCGAGGGATTACTGAGGTTTTGGGCCTGTGACTCTTGCGTAATCAACGTTCAAATCCGTACTCTCTACGCAACAGGACACGCTGGTATTGGTGATTTGAATGCGAAGATAGTTCACGTTCGCAGGGGCTGTAAAGTTGAAATTGATGTTGGTTGAATTGCCTTCATAAAGTGTGAAGCCTTGCGACGCAATGGTACTGTTGTTGTATCCATTGGTGATACGCACCTCGCCACCGTGATTACCGCCCGTGCCGCTACTTTGCGCCCAGAATCGAGTCTGTACGGAATATTGCTGCTCTGGTACAACATTGAAGTATTGATAAACAGCGGCACCTTGTCCTTGTCCT
This sequence comes from Enterovibrio qingdaonensis, assembly GCF_028683135.1. Taxonomy (GTDB): domain Bacteria; phylum Pseudomonadota; class Gammaproteobacteria; order Enterobacterales; family Vibrionaceae; genus Enterovibrio; species Enterovibrio qingdaonensis. The sequence continues at coordinate 22,030 of NZ_JAJUBB010000021.1, read as the reverse complement.
GCCCAGTTAAAGTTATAGGACCCATTGCTGTGATTAAGGTTTTTGGCATTCAATCCGTTTTCAATTTCGCCCCAAACGCCGCGATAATTCATTTCAGGATTGCCAAGTAATTGCATCACCTGGTAATCATCATTGTTGATGGTAACTGTCGCGGATTTAGCATCGCTTTCATCGTCCCTGAACCAAGCTTTAAGCGAGAAGGTTTCATTGCTTTCAAAGATAGAATCTTCGACGGTGTTTACTTTCACCTTCATCCAGCCATTTCCAGCCGGAACGTTGACTTTGTTGGACGTGCTGCTCAAGCTCGCTGTCGTTGATGATCCATCTTCAAATTCAACTGAAACAGAGCCACTGAAATCGCTATTAATAACGGCAGTGCCATTGTTGAGTTGCAGATTAATATCAATGGGAGCAGCTGTGTCTTTATCGAAATTCACAGTGAAGGTCGCGGTCTCCCCTTCCTCGACATTGGCCGTGGTGATACTGCCGACATCATTCACTTTTTCACTCGGGAAAACGGTCTCGGGGTAACAGGTATAGTCTTCCTGTGTGTTTGTTGCGAGGGCACTTAGCCTCGCGGGGATTAACCCGACAGAGGCTTTTTCACCGGTGGCTGGGTTGAGTCGCCAAAGCCAGGTGCTATTGATGTTGCCTGTGACGTTTTGGTTTTTGGCAGCAACCAGCATTTGTCCATTTTGATCTAACGTTGCACCAGTGACGAAATCGATATAGTGAAAGGCTTTAATCGACGCCGCTCCCGTTGACTCGTTAATGATAAATGTTCGGGTATTGCTGACGAAAAGGAGTTCATTGTTGTAGTAGACAAAGTCGCCCCAAGAGGTAAAGCCGCCACTAATCAATCCCGTGTCAAAATCTGCAATGGTGGCTGTGGTTCCGGAAGCAGGGTCAATGGAGAAGATTTTCATGTTGTCGGACGCGATGATTTGACCGGTAGAGGCGTTGAAAGCCATACGAAAAACCGCAGGTACGGTGCCGACAACGGTATGAGTTTTAGAGTCCGGATCGTAATACGCGAGCTGAATAGGTTCCAATGTCGCGGCATGGAAGCTGAGATTGTTGAATTCATCGTCGGAAACAAAGTTTTCCAGCCCTTGCACATGGTAGGTTTTCGGACGAGGAGTGCTGACATAGTAAATACGATTATTAATACTGTCGTACGTCATTGCTGATGCACTAAATTCAGCCCTTGAAACGGCAAGGGCGCGGCTACCATTATATGCCCCAGTTAACTTATTGCTTTCTTGCACGTCTACAAGTATCCCCACATCTCCTCGCCCTGCGTTTAATGAGAACACATTCCCCAAACAGGCAGCGAAAGACTGTTGAGCAAAAACAGCGGATACGACCACAGATACTAACGCCGACTTCTTCATGCTGATCACCTTTGCGTAAGACAGGGTTTGGTTGATTTTGATAACCGAATCATGTTTCCTTGTGATCTGAAGATACGTGTATCTGCAAAGCATATTGCGCATCAAAAATGAGATGCTTCAAAGATGAGAACAAAAGAAGGTGAAAAGTATGATTAGAGTTTGTAGGGGTATTATGTTGTGAGAAGCACCAGCCTATATTTTTCCCTTCATCAAAGTAAGAACTCTCTAATATTCTCATGTAAATCATTCATTAAGTGAAAATTGACACTTCTCGGCTAAGGGGGATGAAAATCAATACGATAAAGGAAAAGAGCGAGATCGAAAACGGAGGGGGCGAATGGTTGTGTCAGTAAATTTAACACTCGGATTCGAGGTTGCCTCTTTGAGAGTTTGAGGGGGTGATGAGTTTGTTTTGCCGCAATTTGCTGAATCACTTATAGGGAGAGCGCGTATTTGGCAAATCGATTCGATTAGTTATACCGATTGGTGCTTGTAGGTTGATGAGCATAGAGTGAATGCCTAGGTTTTCTTCATCTCTTGCGTTGTTGTAGCTTTCATGTCGAACGAAAAAACACCCTTAGCCACCTCAGGACGCCAGTTCTGGCGTCAAAAACTCTTGATGATTGGCCCTGCATTCATCGCCGCGATTGCGTACATCGATCCCGGTAATTTCGCGACAAATATTCAAGCGGGCTCTTCATACGGGTATCAACTTCTGTGGGTCGTGTTGTTTGCCAACTTGATGGCGATGCTCATTCAGTATCTCTCTGCCAAATTGGGAATAGTGACCGGTAAAAATCTCGCTGAACACCTGAGAGAGCGGTTGCCCAACAAACTATCTACGCGCCTTTATTGGGTACAAGCGGAACTCATTGCGATAGCAACGGATTTGGCGGAGTTTATTGGCGCATCTGTCGGGTTCCAGTTGCTATTTGGCGTGAGCTTGATGGAAGGCGCGATGATCACCGCCGTTGCAACGATTGTTATTTTGGCGTTGAACAAACGTGGACAGAAACCGCTGGAGATTGTTGTCGGTGGGCTGTTGCTGCTGGTGGCAGGGATATACGTTGTTGAATTGTTCTTTTCTCACCCTGAGACAGGCGCGGTAGTTAAAGGGTTGTTTGAACCCAAGCTCGACAACGCAGAGCAAGTCTATCTTGCGGCGGGAATTTTGGGTGCGACCGTTATGCCACACGTTATTTACCTGCATTCCGCACTGTTTAAAGACGATTACGGGCTGTCCAAATCTTATCGACTTCGTTCTACGCGGGTAGACGTGACCGTGGCTATGGTGATTGCGGGGTTCGTTAACATCGGTATTGTTGCCATGGCGGGAGCGGTTTTCTTCCAAACGGGTCGTCAAGATATCGCATCAATTGAAACGGCATACATGACGCTCACCCCTTTGTTGGGTACGTTTGCCGCGCATCTTTTCGCGCTCTCTCTGATTGCATCAGGTTTGTCTTCTACCGTAGTGGGAACGTTAGCAGGGGATGTGGTGATGCAGGGATTTGTTCAGTTCTCTATCCCGCTGTGGGTTCGCCGCGTAGTCACCATGGTGCCGTCATTTATTGTTATTGCATTGGGCGTCAATACCACCGAGATATTGGTGTTAAGCCAAGTGGTACTGAGCTTTGGTATTGCGTTGGCGATTATTCCTTTGCTCATGTTCACCAAAAATCGTGCATTGATGGGGGATTTCGCGAATAAACCATTGACGACGTATGTCGGGGGTATCGTGGTCTTGCTTGTGCTGACGTTGAATATTTTCTTGCTGTGGACGTTAGTTTTTTAGCTAGGTGGAAGACAGTATAAGCAGAAAGAAAAACACCAGCCTCGGCTGGTGTTTTTTATTTGAATTAGCTTTGAAGGATCATCAAAGGCAGTGCCAGCATGTCGTCACCCATGGTGGCGAAATACATGATCACACCGACCAGAGCCCCGACGGTCGCTAAGTACCATAGCGTGCTGAACACTTGTCCATAGCGGCTCAAAGGTAGCAGATGGGAGTGATGGCGGTATTTCCATTCAAATATGATTTCGGCACTGCCGATGAGCAGTAAAAATCCGAGCAATGCCAATCCAAAGGTATAACTGACAAACACCCCAATCGCGGCACCTGCAATGCAGGCAATGAGGCCAGCAATGCTGTTCATAGAAAAGCTAATGCTTTTTAAAATATGCCCACCGTCAAGTGGGAGGATCGGCAGCAGGTTGAAGAGGTTCAATAACGCATTAAAGGTGGCAAGCCCTGCAAAGAAAATATTGCCTGTGACCCAATAAGCCACCATTGCCGCGAGTGACATAAACAAGCCAAACGTCGGACCCATAATGGAAATGACGACATCTTGCCAGCGCGTATTGATCTTCTCATCGGACAGAGCCAAACCGCCCATAAATGGAATGAGGTAAAACCCTTTAACCTTCATGCCGAAATATTTCATCGCGCGGATATGTCCGTACTCATGCACCACTAAACAGGCGATCAGTGCGAGTGCGAATTGCCAAGAGAATAGCCAGGAATAGGCCGCGAAGCTTGCGCCTGCCAGCACCACTTTAATGACCTTGGCACTTTTGAATAGCTTGAGACCGAGAGAGGCTAAACCAATCAGGCTGAGCTTGGGTTTGGCTTCTGGCGTCACAACTGGTTGTTGGCGTTCAATGTCTTTTTCATTGCGAGAACCGGACTCGATCAGCTCTCCATTCACGCTGACGCGGTAGTCCACAACGAAGGGTTGCCACTGAATGTTAGAAATTACATCGACGGTGATAATGTGGTCGTCAGCGGTCAATTGGAAAGAGTGTGTTTTTTCACCTTCGTTGTCTGCGCTTGCCGCAAGTTGAGAGACGAGTTGGTTATCCCAGAAAAGGGCTTGCCAGCCAGCCATAGACGCTTCCAAGCGAAGAGGTTTACCTAAGCAGGTAAGGTTGAATAGTTCCAAAGTATTGTCGTTTTGATTGGTTTACTGTGAGCGCATCTTAACGTTTTTAAGCGAGAGGGTGAAGCGAGCGAATTTGGGTAAAAGCCAAGACATCGTGATGAAATCACGCTTTTATCTTTCCTTATTCAGAACAGCCGGATAGACAGGAAATGCCGAAATTGCTTTTTACGAATAGTGGGACACTGGTGGGCTGGCGTTTCTTGTAGGATCTGATTTTCGCGCAAGAGGAGCATCGCTTGGTAGAAGGTGGTATCTAGCGAAATGCACTAAAAAATAAAGTCATTAACTCACTGGTTGCAAAAATAAGGAAATTACGACATGGAATATTTTATTGGGGCATTAAAAAAGTATGCAGACTTCACGGGCCGAGCAAGAAGAAAAGAATATTGGATGTTTATCCTGTGTTATGCGCTTCTTTATGTCGCCTTTGTGGTCATTGACCTAATAACGGGGATAGAGTTACTCACCGCTGTGTATTCGATTGCTTTACTTATTCCTAGTTTGAGTATCGCAGCAAGAAGGCTTCATGATACCGGGCGCAGCGGTTGGTGGCAGTTGATAGCGTTAATTCCTGTCATTGGGTGGATTATCCTTATTGTTTTCTTGGCTCAAGACAGTCATGACGACAATAAGTATGGTGCTAACCCAAAAGCGGGAATGTAAATTGTCTTGAGTAAAACGTGCCGTCATGGTGAATATCACGATGACGGCAGCAGGTTACTTATCTACAAACATGTAGTTGGCTTTGGTTACACCCCTATCATAGGTACAGAAGGTGTCGGTAGCGGCTTCGGTTTTACTGTGGATCTTAATGTTTGTGATCACTTCCACCGCCCCTGCTTCATAACACGCTTGTTGCGCATTTTTCACGATCTCGAGTAGCTGATTCAATTCGCCCTTCATTGTGGTTTCCATCGCGCCGACTTGGTAAGGCACGTTTGCGGCTTTAACAACCTCAATGGCTTTATCGACAACTTCAAAGTTGTTGCCTTCTTTTAGGCGCGGAATGACTTGAAACGCTACAAAAACGTCCTTAAGGACTGGGTTATCGTTATTCATTGTGTTTTGTGGTTATAAGACTGAAAGGCGGGAATGCTACCACTTTTTTATTTTGTGGTATTGGACAAAGTGCGTGAGAGGTTTAATACATTGCGTGTTATGCAGGATCGAAAATGCCCCGGTCTCCCGGGGCGAAGGCGCTGATTGAGCCTAAAACTTGTATTGGATGCCCATTCCGCCTGCGACTTCAGAGCCTGAAATCTTTCCTGACGTTTCGTAGTGGAAAGTACCAGACAGGCTGACTTTCTCGCTAAGGCCGTAAGCACCACCGATTGCTAACGCTTCTTTACTGCCCGCAAATCCGACGCCAGCACCAATCGCAAACTCACCGTTTGTCACATAAGGGCGAGCATTGGTTACTGCGTGCAGACCAGCTCGAATACCGTCCATGTGCTCTGACATTTCATCAAAGCGGTGATTCATACGTTGCTCCAAGTCTGCAACAAGCTCACCACTTGTTGGCACACCGACACCAAATGATGGGTCTGCAGGCTGCGGACGCTCTGGTGTGTAGTTCGGGCCATCACGGTCCGGTACATTGCTATCAGGTGTCACGCCAAAATCTGGGTCAGCAAGCTGTGGACGATCCGGTGTGTTATCAGGGGTGATGCCAAAACCCGGGTCAACTGGTTGCGGACGCTCTACCGGGATTTCGATACCATTATCTGGAACGTGCGGGACGCTATTGTCGATGTCGACGTTAATGCTGTTTGCCATTGCGCCCGTTGAAAACAGACCTGCCAGTGAAAGTGCGATTACCGTTTTTTTCATAACTTAGCTCTCTTAATTTTTGTTCAATCAGCGAAGAGAGTCCTTTCGATTTTCAAAGCCTTGTTGGCTTTGCGATTCCCTATCGATTGAGTGCAAGTCTACGGAGCTAAGTGATGGTTTTCTAAGCAGAAGGCGTTATATTGGTAATAAGCAAAACTAATTACCAATGCTTGTTTTTGGTATGGTAATTAGTGGTTTTGCTGTTCTAAAACATCAATGAGAAGGTGTTTTAGCCATTGAGTGAAATCACTATTACGGTCTTTCTGATGGTAATACCCGAGGATTTCGTATGTTGATGGTACACAGTCAACTTCCACATCCATCATCCTAAGATTTGGGTAGTGCTCAATAGGAAAAAGATGGTGAGAGGGGAAATACATATCTGTTTGTTGCACCACATCCAGTATGGCTGACGGCAGTTCAGAGCTGAATCCGATCGAGTATTCCAAACCGAGTTGTTCCATGACGGAGGCAGCAAGCGACTGATTGTTATTCCAGCCTGGGATGATAAGTGATGCAAGTTCGTAGCCTTCCATGTCGTGCGGGGTAACCACCGCTTTATTGACGGGGTGACCGTTTCGAACAATGACTGCTGATTGGATGTTGAAAAGGACATCATTCATCACTTCCTTCGAAATAGAGGGAAGTTCATAGCTGACGCCAAAGTCGATATCACCTCGAACGATGTCTTCTAGTGTTGACATGTTCCAATTCACTAGCTGGAGATCAATACCTGGAGCCTGTGTTTTTAAGGCAGTGACTAAGCGACCTGCCACTGTAGAAAGCACTTGAGGTGCAAGAGCTAAGCGCAAAGGGCGGGTAATTGTTGCGGGATCAAATTCGGTGGTTTCGTTTAACGCAGCTTGAAGGCCATCCATGTGAGGCTTCAAGTTTGCGGCCAGTTCTTCCGCAAATGGCGTTGCGCTTAATCCGGTTCTGGATTTTGTAAACAATTCATCGTCGAAGTGAAAGCGCAATTTTTTCAAAGACTGGCTGATTGCTGGTTGCGTGACAAAGAGCTTTTCTGACGCCTTGCGCATGTTGAGTTCTTGGCTGAGGACCATAAAGGTTCTCAACAAATTCAAATCCAAACTGAAAAACAAATTTTTGCGCATGGCCTGCTCCGCTACTCCTTATACGTTACCGTTTCACCTTACCATGGAGTGTGATGAAACTGTCCATTTATTGCAGATATTCAACCAGTTAAAACAAAAGATTACGTGTGGTTAATCAGCGATGGTGACACTATCACTTTCCTGCTGGTGGTATCGGTTCTTTCTAGTTGTTCAATCAAGCGCAACGCAGCCTGTCGACCTATCTCTCTTGCATCTGAATTAACAAATACGATTGGAGGTTCCGTCAGCTCAGCTTCTTGCACGGCGTCAAATCCAACAATGGATATCTGTTTGTTGAAAATATTGTCTTTTCCAACGGTGCCGCCGACGCGATGTACGCCATGAACAGCGCCGACTGCGGTAGATGCGTAATGACAAAGCACTGCTGTGATTTGCGGGTGACTGGCAAGGAGATTTTCAACTGCGTTGGCGGCGGGAGACTGACCCGACTCACACTCCACGACCCATTCAGGTTTAAAGGGCAGACCAAACTGCATTAAGGTACTGCAATAGCCACCCACACGCTCGGCTCGGCACAATGAGCTGCTTTTGCCCCCAACATAGGCAATGCGCCTATGTCCCTGATTGATCAAATACTCGGTCGCAAGTTTTGCGGCACTGGCATTGTCTGGCCCAACGTAGTCGATAGGTTGATTTAAAGATGCGCGAGAAATACAGACTAGAGGAAGGTCGTGGGCTTTCAGTGCTTCAGCATTCACTTGTTGGTTTTCGTTGGTTGGGCAAAAGGCAATGCCCCCAACGCCTTGCCGTGCCATGGTCAAAACGCATTGTTCGAACTTCGCGTCGTCGCCGCTTTGTGCCAAAAACACCATGTAGCCTTGCTTTTCGGTCTCTTCACAAAGACCCGCGGCAACTTGCGCGTAATAGGGGTCGCTGATGTCTTTTAAAATTAACCCAATAATTTCACTACTGTTTGAACGAAGATTTGCGGCGGCGCGATTACGCACATAACCCAGCGCATTGACGGCTTGGTTTACCTTCTCAATGGTATCTGGGGAAATTCGTCCTTTGTTGCCAAGCACCATAGAGACTGTGGTAACGGATACGCCAGCATGTTCGGCCACATCCGTGATGGTCACCTTTTTCAAGAGCTTTCCTTAACACTGCGCCCCCAAAATGTGTGAATTGAACGTGTCTAAACGGGGGAAATAGAATCATCAGTTTACGCTTGATAAAACGTTTTACCTATAAAAGATACTGATAAATTCCCAAAACGTAAACCATGTCAAAATTATGGTTTTGTAGCCCTTATTCAGATCACATTTGCTTTGATAAAACGTTTTATCAAAATTTTAATTGCCTATGATTCGCTCCGAAAACACAAAATACCGTGCTAGGTGCTGTCCAGTGGAAGCATCTAGCGCATCAGTCATGTTCTCATGATTCGGAGAGTTGTAATGACAACAAAAGCAACAAAAACCACCATGTGGGAATTCCTGCAAAGCTTGGGTAAAACCTTCATGCTACCTGTGGCACTTCTGGCCTTCTCGGGCATTTTGCTTGGGGTAGGTAGCTCGCTATCAAGCGATGCAGTTCGCGAAGCAATGCCTTTTCTAGATAACACTCTGCTTCAATACCTGTTCATGTGGATGACCAAGATTGGCTTGGTTGCGTTTATTTATCTGCCTGTAATGTTCGCGATTGCGATTCCTCTTGGCCTAGCGCGTGAAGAGAAAGGTGTTGCAGCTTTCGCTGGTTTTGTTGGCTATGCGGCGTTCAACCTCGCTATCAACTTTTTCCTGACCGTCAATGGCGTGTTGGGTGATGATGCCGAGCGCAAAGCGTACGGTGTGAAAAGCATTATCGGTATCGAGTCAATCGATACAGGCATTTTGGGTGCTGTCATGGTGGGTATCATCGTGGCGAAGCTGCACCAGCGTTTCTACACCTTTAAAATGCCGGATGCACTGGCGTTCTTTGGTGGCGCGCGTTTTGTCCCAATTATCTCTGCGATCTCTTTGGGTGTTGTCGGTGTACTTATCCCATTCGTGTGGCCTTACTTTGCCGCAGGCATCAACGGCATCGGTAACCTGATTGCTGGCGCAGGTGCGTTTGGTCCATTCCTGTTTGGTACGGGTGAGCGTCTGCTTCTTCCTATCGGCCTTCACCACATTCTGGTTGCTCTGGTTCGCTTTACTGAAGCGGGTGGCACCATGGAAGTGTGTGGTCAAACCGTGTCTGGTGCGCTGACGATTTTCTACTCTGAGCTGTCTTGTGCTGACACCAATGGCTTTACACCTGAAGTTACCGCATTCCTGTCACAAGGTAAGATGCCAGCATTCCTTGGCGGCTTGCCAGGTGCAGCACTGGCGATGTACCACTGTTCAAAACCAGAAAACCGCAGCAAGATCAAAGCCCTGCTTATCTCTGGCGTGGTAGCGTGTGTGGTAGGTGGTATTACTGAGCCGCTGGAATTCTTGTTCCTGTTCGTTGCACCTGCGCTGTACTTTATCCATGCGATTTTGACCGGTCTGGGCTTCATGGTGATGGGCCTGCTGGATGTGACCATCGGTAATACTGACGGTAACATTATCGACTTCTTGGTCTTCGGTGTACTGCAAGGCACAGCGACGAAATGGTACCTGGTTCCTGTTGTTGCGGCGGCTTGGTTTGCGGTTTACTACGCAGTGTTTAAGTTTGCGATTACCAAATTCAACCTGAAAACACCGGGCCGTGAAGTTGACACTGCGGAAGTGGATTCTGAATTGGAAGCAGCATTCATTAACGAATCAGGCAAAGGTGCTGCGATTCTGGCTGCGCTAGGCGGTAAAGAGAACATCACCGCACTGGACAACTGTATTACCCGTCTGCGTATGTCAGTGAATAACATGGACTTGGTGGACGATGCCAAGCTGAAAGCCTACGGTGCATTGGGTGTCGTGAAGCTGGATGCGCACAACCTTCAGGTGGTTATCGGTACCCAGGTTCACTTGGTGAAAAATGAAATGCAGGCTTTGATTTCAGCCCCTGCGATGTAATAAAAACGTTCCCTGTTTTAAACCCTCGGAGACTGATATCAGCCCGAGGGTTTTCCTGTTTCAGATGAGGTCGAGAAACTCATGAGTCACATAGATTTTGATACGCCGATTGATCGCATGGGCACCTACTGCACACAGTGGGATTACGTTCAGGACAGATTTGGCAAGGCGGGTTTGTTGCCGTTTACGATTTCAGATATGGATTTTGCGGCACCAGATGCTGTTATGGCAGCATTGAGAGAGCGTTTAGCACACCCAGTGCTGGGTTACAGTCGTTGGAATCATGATGATTTTAAAGGCGCGATTGAAGCGTGGTATCAGCGTCGATTCGATGCCCAAATTGATAAAGACGCCATTGTGTACGGCCCATCGGTCATTTACATCATCGCCAAGCTGATTGAAAAATGGAGCCATCTTGGTGATGGCGTGGTTTTCCAAACGCCCGCTTATGATGCGTTCGACAAATTGGTAGAAGGCTCGGGCCGCCGTTGTATCCGTAATCCGCTGATTAAAACCGAAAGTGGCTGGGAAATTAACTGGGAACAATTAGAAGCTCAGTTGGCACTCGCAGATACCACGATTTTCCTGCTTTGTAGCCCTCAAAACCCGACGGGCCGCGTTTGGTCGCGTGAAGAGTTGATCCGAATCGCTGAACTGTGTGACCTGCATGATGTGGCCCTGATTTCTGATGAAATTCATATGGACGTTGCCTTTAAAAAGCACACCCCGTTTCTGGGTTTTGGCATGGAACAACGTTGGGCGTTAGTGACATCAGCCTCTAAATCTTTCAACATTCCTGCTTTGAACGGTGCATACGCGTTTATTCCAAACGAGAAAGCGCGGAATGATTACCTGTTCAAATTGAAGGAAGTGGATGGCCTTTCGTCCCCGTCGATTTTAGGCGTGATTGGGATGATGGCGGCGTACAACGCAGGCGAGGAATGGCTTGATGCCCTGAATGCGTATGTTCGTGACAGCCATGAGCTTGTGCGTTCTCGATTAAAAGAAGCGCTCCCTTCGGTGAACTATCAGGCACCTGATGCGACCTACTTGGCGTGGATAGAACTGTCATCTCTGAACCTTGATATGATTCAGCTTCAGAAAGACCTGATCGAGCACTTCAATGTCGCCATAATGGATGGTGGCGTATATGGTGAGATGGGACGTGGTTATGTGCGATTGAATTTAGGCTGTTCGCGCTCGAAAGTGAATGCAGGGCTAGATGCATTAATTGGCGCAATTCAACGGCAATAAGGTTCGTTGAGCGGAGAAAGAAGAAGCCGACCAATGTCGGCTTCTTTTATAGAATTTTTAGAAAATCAGTGGTTGTCTGCGAGGGGATCAACGGGCTGATTGGTCTCGTGGTTTTGAAGTTGGCCCTGTGCAACGATGTGGTCGACACAAAAGGCCACTGCTCGCGCGATTTCTTTTTTCAGGCCTTCACCGTTTTCCAGTTGCTCATAGGACGGTCCTTCATTTGAGTCATCGTAGGCTGGCTGGGTGAAACACTGAACTTCAACTACGACCTCTTTTTCTTTAACGTCAATCAGTCGAGCGTGAGCACCGTAAGAGAGCTTGTAGTTGTCCCAATCTTCCAAGTAGTAGATAGAGCCCCACCCTGTGGTTTTCACATCAACAACGTAATCATACGTATTGTAAGCGGCAACCACGTCTGACAGGCCGGCATCAACAGAGATTACCTTGTCATTTTCGATAATGTTAACGTCGTAATTTTCCTCGATGCCTTTGGCTAAATTTTTTGCGATGTCTAATGCAGGGTCGGAAATTTGGTTGTTTTCCAAAATCGTGTTGCCGCTTTCAATCGCACTTAACACACCCAGCAAGCCAAATTGCACGTTGAGTGCCGTTTGCGCGGGGAAATCAGGCAGTTCATCGTATTGAGAGTAAGTCAGTGCTTTTCCTTCAAGCGCGACGGCTTCTTCGTTTGTCAGTGAGTCAGTAGGAATTGATGAACACGCTGTGTTAAGCAATAAAACACCACACACTAAGGTTCCCTTGAAAATATTCATCCTTGATACCTTTTCTACATCCAATGCTATGAATTTACATTTCCTATGATGAAAAAACCGCAAACATTCAAAATGTTGAGGTTTGACGTGAAATTTACCACGAGTTAACAATTTTGAATGTGGCATCTCGAAATTGTCAGAGTGGAATCAAATAATTCCCCTTGTTTTATTTGTTAGTGAAATGATGCTACGTGATTGTATTTTCGGATGATATGTAATTGATTTCACGGTAGGTGTGCTTCAAAACGTGCATTTTCCTCTTACTTAGCTTCACGACTACGCATGAAAAGATGAAACATCGGCAGATGTCACGATAGGTTATCGTTAATTTGCTGGGTATACATACAGTGTCGGGTGATAATCATGGTGCTATTGGATATGCAGAAAAAGGAGCAAGTGTCGTGCTAAATCATGTTTCAGTCGGAACTAACCAATTTCAACCAGCAGTTAAATTTTATGACGCCGTGATGGGGGCTTTATCGATTGAAAGGTCGTACCTCATTGAGAATACCGCTGCGGCGTATGGCGTTAATTTCGAGTTTTGGGTAACGCTGCCATGCAACAATAAAGCAAGCGCAGGCAATGGCGTTCACGTTGCATTTACTGCGCCTAGCAATGATGCCGTTGATGCGTTTTATCTCGCAGCGATGGAACTGGGTGGAAGTTGCGAAGGAAAGCCCGGTTTTCGACCCGAGTATGGTCCAACTTACTATGCAGCATATGTAAAAGATCTGGATGGGAATAAGATAGAAGCCGTATCGATGACATAAGCTATGTCGCTTGGCCCACCAACAGTGGCGTTAATTCTAGTTTGATTAAGTAGAGATAGTCATGAAGTATATTGTTGCTGCACTTTTATTTGTCTTTGCGAGTCCATCTTATGCGTTTGAAGAAGATAACTTTTTTGGTGACCACGCTTTGCGACAGGAGATTCGTGAACTGCAAAGAGAAGTCAGGCAGTTGAAAAAACGCGTTAGCGCACTTGAGCGCGAGGCTGGCAATTCGGGGAATTCAAAGCGTTGGGGGTGCTACCTCGATGATCTGAAAGCGGGCGGACTGTACGGAACAGGTTTTACCAAAGCAGAAGCTAAAGGGCGTGTACTTGAAAAGTGCGCGGATAAAGAGGGCACCTGTTTCGAATCGCGCGTGAAGTGCAGTACGGAAGATTAGCCGTCAGCAACATAGCCTACACCTTGTTTGTCGCGGGTTTTGAAAATTAGCGGTTGAGTGACCCTTAGGTTTCGTTGCCGAGATAGAGACTACACCATATTGCCCTTTTTGAACGGGCATATTTCTTTGGGGCTAACGCTCTCTTTCAAAACGTTTTTTCAAATGCAGTCAGAAAAACTTACGGTCTCTATCAAGTGCGAGACAGTATGCTGATGCCTTAAGTGCATATAGTGGAAAGGTGTCCCGGTTCAGCAGTGAATCTAGTAAAGAGGAGAACCACCACCATGCAGATGGAAAATAACGTCAATACACAAATATTTCGGGCGTTACTGAATAGTCAAAACAAGGATGAAACGTCTACGGTTCACCCTCATGCGCTCTCATTCTTTTCCGAAATCAGTCAACATGTTAGTGCATCCAGTACGATAGAAGATGACTATAAAATTCGTGTTCAACAACGTATCGCTGCCTTGTCCTCAGAATCACTCAATATCTTGATGGTGGGGGCGGCCGATGTCGGGAAAACATCAACACTGGCTGCATTATTTGGCGAACATTCATGGTCCGAAAGTGCAGAAACCCCGCAGCTTATTGCGCGTCACGAGCTCGAACATTTGACGCTATGGGAGTCGCGATTACCAAGCGAGAGTGCGGATCCAAAACGCATGACTGCCGAGCTTGGCTCTTTGCTGTCGGAAAACGATGAGCAGGGACGTCCCCTGATTGATTTGGTGTTGGTGGTGTTAGATGCAACCAGCAATAACCTTGAAGATTGTTATCGTGACATTAGCGATACCTTAGTACCTATGTTGGGCAGACAGACTGAAAATCGCTTGATGGTACTAATGAATAAGGCTGACAAAGTGGCGCGAAATGTCCGCGGAACATCGTCTAGCCAACTCATGCCATTGGATGCCGAGATTTGGCTGGACTGCACAGCGGCGACCATACGCTATCGCCTCATTCACAACACTGGGGTACAGACTCGACCAATTGCCTACAGTGCGTTGGCGGGAGAGTCGCCGTCCCATCGACCATACAATTTGATGAAGGTGATTGCTCGAATGATGGTGACGCTACCAGAAGAGAAGCGTCTCCTCCTTCTTAATCAGCCTTTCACGCGCGGTGATGATTATTGGCGCGATCATGATGACAGGCTGCTGTACCTTCAAAGCGTTGAAAATCTCTGTTTTGATAACCTCCATCTCGGCGCAAGAGATGGTGACAGATTCGGTGGTCAGCTGGGTGCGTTCCTTGGCCGAAATGGCAGAGCACTGGGTGAAATTGTCTGTGATGCGTTAAGACGTCAATTCGGAATAAGCATTTAACGTATTGATTTAAAATGGAATAAAAAGCCAGTTTGAATGCTGGCTTTTTTGTCCTCAGCTCTTGGGGGAAATACACTTTCCCTATCAAGAGCGAGACAAACTTTACTCAACACTTTGCGTATAGTTGCAGTTGGACAAGGGAATATGTGGTACTCATTGAGGTAGATTTCTATGGAAAGCAGTAAATCATTTTCGCGTCAGCTCGCGCTTGATATCAGCCAATCGTCACTCGTCGATGAATTTAAAAAAGCAGTGTTGCAACTTCGTCTGCATCAACTTGAAGCCCGACCGTTAACTCTGCTGTTTGCGGGACCTCAAGGTGTAGGAAAAACCGCGACGATCAGAGCATTGTTTGGCGAGAGTCTATTTCCTTCTGCGGAATTAGATGCTGTGAGTGGCATTACGCGTTACCAATCTGGTGATCTTATTGTATGGGATTATCCGGGATTAACTGGTGATAAAGTGCATGATCAGCTGATAGAAATGCAAATTGGTGCGACCCTCAGTGAGCACGATGGTGATGGCAACCCGTTAATAGATATGGCCGTCGTTGTGCTTGATGCCGCAGAGCGTAACTTAAATGATGGCTACCGTTTGATCACAGACATAATCGTTCCGGCTTTAGGCAGTGAGTTTGAAGACAGGCTGGTCGTTGCGTTAAATAAAGTGGATGTGGCGAGTTATGCCTATGACTGGGATTTTGTGATGGATAGCCCCTCACCAGAGGTGGAAATCTGGCCAGAGAGCACGGCGTCTTTGCTTCGTCATTGTCTGCTTGATGAATCAGGGCTGGAAATCGCCCCTGTTTGTATCGCAGCAGAATTGACGCGGCAAGGGGAATCCACACATCCTTTCAATTTGATGAAGTTAATGGCGACCATGCTTGAAAAACTGCCAGCGGAAAAAAAGTTTGTCTTAATGGATGCACCATTAAATCCTCAGTCGCTCGCTTGGCTTGATGGTGATGATAGAAAAGACTATCTCACGGTAGTCGAAAACACCTTGTTTGATACCGTTTACGAAGGGGCCAAAGGTGGGTCACGATTTGGTGGTTTGCTGGGTGCGTATTTAGGTAAACAGGGAAGAGAAGTTGGGTATCTGTTAAGAAGAAATTTGCGCCAGAGGTTTAATCTGGCGTAGTAGCGTGTTCGAAGCTAAAAGAAAGGGAGCGTTTGCTCCCTTTTGATTTTCTACTCTTATGCTTTCTATTCCCAGGTAAAGTCTTGAACGCGTTCATCTGCAATGTAAAACAGCAGATCGTTGGGTTTCACGTCTTCCTCTAACCCGGGGTTTAATCGAACCTGATTGTCGCGGCGGATACCAATCAAGGTGGCATCATAGTTTTGCTTCATGCGAAGAAATAGGTCATTTACCGTTGTATGCTTGGCATTCGCAGGATAGGTAACAGCATACTGCGTCATGCCTTTTCGGGTATTGAGCAATTCATGATGCAATTCTGATGAGCCCGGATCGACGGCCGATTTTGCCAGCATCTCAACGGAAACGGATGGGACACACTCGGCGTTAGGACAATGGGTTTTAAGAAGGTTACTGAGCACTTCTTCTTGGAAGTAGGCAAGAATATGAACGTTTGGATTTTTGCTCGCACAAAACAGCGCGGCAGCAAACGTAATATCATCTTCTGGATTGTCGATGATGATGCACTCAGCATCATGAACGCCAGCTCGCGACATGGCCGTTTCGTCGGTAAAGCTGGTGGTGCGCACGAAATCAATTTCCTTAGGCAGCGGGTTTTCGATGTCTGCACGGACACAAAGTACGATTGGGCGCTTGTCTTTTTCTTCGTGAAGCAGCATGTCAATTAAATGGAGAGTTCGGCTTTCATTCCACCCCAAAATCAAAATATGTCCTGACACGTCAACACTCCTTTTTCCTAATAACCCTTTACGCCAATATGCGATGGTGACACTTGCTAATCGACCGACACCGATGGCAAAAATACTCAGACCACAGGGGATCACAAATAACAAGACGATCCATTTCCCGGCCGCGGTTTGCGGAGACATATCGCCGTATCCCACCGTCGACGCAGTGACGATAAGGTAATAAATAAAATCAACAAAGGGAGAGGTGAGAGCCTGTTCGCCTGCAGCGGTTAGCAAAACCCAACTGATGAGTGCATAAGCGACGACAGCAACGGCAATATGCCGGCCTCTCAAATGTTGAAACTGGGAAGCTACCCATCGTCGCACCATGTACCACTTCGTCATTAACGCGTGTCCTATATGGTGACAAAATGGCCGTCTCGAAGACTGGCCATTTCTATTCTGTTACATTTTGGTAAGTACTATATCAGTCTTGCACATGCTTTATGTTCTAGCAGGGGATGGGTGTGATTCGGATCTCAGTGTCTTAACGTCACAACGCGAAGTCATGAGAAGCAAGTATGTGTAAAGATGTGGTTTGAAATAACGTCGCTAAAAGGAGGCGGTATCGATGAGTGACAATAAGTATTTAGATGAATATACCGAAGCGCGATTTTGGGACAAAGCCAAAGGGTTTGCGAAAAAAGCAGGCTACGATGTGCTGGAAAAAGCACTGACGCTCTACTATTCAGCGACCGACAATGACACGCCGAAATGGGCTAAAACAACGATATTTGCCGCTTTGGGTTACTTCATCGCGCCGATTGACGCCATTCCTGACTTAACGCCTGCAGTGGGGTTTTCTGATGATTTAGGTGTGTTGTTTGCTGCCGCCGCCGCAGTTGTGATGTACGTAAAACCCGAGCATTCCGAAAAAGCCGCAGAAAAGCTCAGCCGGTGGTTTTCTAAAAGTGAAGAGGAGTAAGACGCGTCAAAGCGAAACGGCGTAATACGGCGGTGTAATGCTTAGCCGCGTTCCTTATCGCCTAGATTATTCCTGCCCCTAACATGCCGTGCCTTTGCACTTTTCTGCTCACCCTCTCCCGCTCGCAAAAAACGCCTAATGATAGTCGTGTATTTTTCAACACCATGTAAAGTGATGGCGAATTAAGAGTCTGTTCATCAGGGAGTTTCTATGAACCTCAATCAAGTGACATTGACTGTCAAAGACATGGAAGAATCCGTCAACTTTTACAAAACCCTTGGATTCAATCAAATAGTGGCTGATGACCATTATGCCCGTTTTGAATGTCCAGAAGGTGACGCGACGTTTTCACTCTATTTAGGAAATCCCGACTCCAAAAATAACAGTGTTATTTATTTCGAGCATGAGCAACTTGATGCCCTAGTAGAAGACTTGAAGGCAAAAGGGATTGAGTTTGTAGAAGAACCTAAGGACAAAGATTACTTGTGGAGAGAAGCCATGCTTGTCGATCCATCGGGTAATGAAATCAAGCTTTACTGGGCGGGGGAAAATCGACTGAATCCACCTTGGCGGGTAAACGCTGAAATATAAACAGATTGTCGTTATCTTTTGAAGGAGTCTATGTATGTATCCAGATGTCATATTGCTAAACGGCACGGGTAGTTCCGGCAAAACGAGCCTGGCAAAAGAGTTGCAGGAGCTTTTGCCCACACAGTATCTGAATTTCAGCATTGACAGTGTTTTGTACGCATTACCACCATCAGATTTGCAACACATGATGAAGGGCGAGCCTATCACGCGTGATGGTTATGACTATGGTCAACTGACGGAAGGCTACCATCAAAGCGTAAAGGCACTGCTGACATCCGGTTGCAGGGTGATCATAGATAACGCGTGGATAAACGAAGACGAGATAAACGCACTTGAAAACGTCCTCACTGGTTTCCACGTGGTGCGAGTGAAAGTCGAGTGTCGTCTAGAGGTTTGCGTGGCACGCGAACTCGCACGTGGCGACAGAGCAATCGGCCTTGCAGAGTGGGAGTTCCCACAGGTACATAAATACATGAAATACGATTTGGAAGTGGATACGAGTGATATTCACCCCAAAGAGGCAGCCGCTCAACTGCTCAAAAAGCTGAGCTGACAGTGCACCTGAGAGATAACGCTACCGCCCACGGATCGAAGACGGGTTAGTTTCAAAGCAATCTGTCGGTATCGTTTCCTCAGAGAGAGAAACGCTGACAGATTGTGGTTGATGCGTTTTCCGAATGCCTTTCTGATTCAGTGGTTAAATATATTCACATTCTGCCAATATGATTTACCCTACTGAAAGTTATCCGACTTATAAGCGTTAGGCACAGAGTGGAACATGGAGTTAAAGCAGCTAAATACGGACCAGCTTCATCAATTGATCAGTTCGGCAAGTATTGGTGTGGAGGTTGATTTCTGTGTCGGCTCAATTCCGCCTGAGCATGTACTTTATCGTTCTGTTCAACATGCTCAAAGCGGAAAGGATGAAATATGGTCGTTGCCTTACATGATGCTGCTCCATAACCATGTGGTTGGCTTTTGTGGTTTTAAAAATGAACCTAACGCTGGTGAGGTTGAAATTGGTTACAATGTTGCAGAGCAGCAGCAAGGTCTTGGGTTAGCAAAGTCCGCGGTTAACAAACTTTGCAAAGTAGCGTTTAACTCTGGTTTAGTCGAAAATGTAGTCGCATTGATTTCATCAACGAATGTAGCGTCACTCAATGTTGTAAAGGCGAACAATTTCGTTTTTGCAGGGGGAGTTGTTGATGACGATAACGAAGAACTAGAAAAATGGGTTCTAAATCTAAATAAAGTATCTTCTTAAACAATTAGTTAAGATTTAAAGATGCTTTTACTAACCTAATATAAGTG
The DNA here is from genome assembly GCF_028683135.1 of Enterovibrio qingdaonensis. Classification (GTDB taxonomy): domain Bacteria; phylum Pseudomonadota; class Gammaproteobacteria; order Enterobacterales; family Vibrionaceae; genus Enterovibrio; species Enterovibrio qingdaonensis. Next base: position 2,509 of record NZ_JAJUBB010000021.1, on the reverse strand, counting down.
GCTTAGCAGACTACGCGCAGCTCACTTTTTTCCACCTGTATAGGCCAAACTATTCTGGCACGTTTTTGCCCCTTTTTTTGTTTCGTCAGACAAACACATTAATCAAACCAAGTAAGATTTGACTTACTTTTTCTCATATTTATATTGCTTCAATTGATTCTAAGTAATAAATAGAGGTGGTTGAAAGTTGGCTAGTAATGTTGATTTAGTGGTCGTGAGTACTGATATCCACCGCCACATGCAACTTTCTCCAGACTCTGCGCTTTCCGTCAGTACCATGCTTCTTGACCTTCCATTCGCTTTCGCCAAAGCCCTTGAGGCTAGTTCTATAGAATTCCATAACAAAGCCCATGCTGGTAGTCGTACCCTACGACTAATGTCTAACTATCTGAGACTATTTGTGTTTTTTCGTTTGGTATAAGGTACTAGCAACAAAATTTCAAAGGTTCATAAAAATCAGTCATCGAGTTCTTGTGGCAGAAAAGATATAGACGACGACTCGCTTAATCTTCGTTTGGTGAGTCAATAACGCTGGTTGGAAAAACACACCTTAGAGTGTGAACGAAAGGAATCATAATGAGCACTACGTTAGAGTCCGCAGATATACGAACAGATACGCCTCAAGCCAATGAGGATGAACTCACTTATGAACAACAACATAAACCAAGATCGGAATTTGATTCCCGCGAACAGTATCTAGAACATGAATTACAAATCATGGCGCCTAAACGCTGGCGTCCCAATTTGCCGTTTAAAGATTATCGATTCGAGGTAGAAGACACCATTCCAGCGATGGCCGCGACCATTGGTAAAGTTGTAATGGTGGGAGCCATTGCAGCAACTTTTGCCGGTTCGCTAGGGCTGAATGAAGGATTTATATTAGAAAATGTTCGTTATGAACTACTGATCGCCTCTGTTTTCATCATTCTTTTCTCCGGCTTTCTATTGCCGACCGCAAACCTCGCGGGTACACACGGCCCACTCATCCCTTTAATTCCTATAGTCGTTGCAGCAGGCGGGCACCCTATGGCCTTTGGTTTGCTGATTGGCGCTTTTGGCATACTGTTAGCCATCAGTAAAGGTGGCAGCATGCTGGCAAATCTCACCAGTAAAGGCGTGTGTGGCGGCTTATTGCTCTACCTTGGCTTTGTTGGAACCGCTTCTCAAGTTAAAAAGCTGTTCGCTTGGGCGGAGGGAATCGGAATGAGCCACATCGCCTTTGTCGTGATCTTTTGCACCATTATTCTGTATGCGTTATTGGAACATTTCCGTAAACGTTGGCTAGCCGTCCCTCTTAGTTGCTTGCTGGGTGGTACGTTAGCTTTTGCTATGGGTGCGCCGTTTTCTTTCCAAACCGAGCCAGGTTTACCCAACATGAACCCCATGTATTGGTGGGGAGAAGATACAGGCTGGATGCTAGGCCTACCTACGATTGAACATTTCATGGTGGTATTACCGTTTGCTATTTTAGCTGTGGCGATGTGGTCGCCAGATTTCTTAGGACATCAAGTATTTCAAAAAATCAGCTATCCAGAACGTACCGAAAAAGTACACATGAACATTGACGATACCATGACCACCGCTTCAATTCGTCAAACGTTCGGTTCTCTGCTCGGTGGCACAAACTTTACGTCTTCATGGGGGACTTATATCGTACCGGCAGCGATTGCTAAGCGTCCTATTCCTGCTGGTGCTTTGCTCACGGCTCTGTTCTGTATCATCGCCGCCATTTGGGGTTACCCGATGGATTTAGCTATTTGGCAACCTGTACTTTGTGTCGCGCTCATTGTTGGGGTATTTGTGCCATTGCTAGAAGCTGGAATGGAAATGACGCGTGAAGGTAAAACCACACAGTCGGCAGCGATTGTTGTATTTTCTTCAGCGCTCGTTAATCCTGCATTTGGTTGGGCTCTCACCATGCTGTTGGATAACTTAGGCTTAGTCGGTTGTAAGGAACGTAGTAGTGAGCTTAGTAAAATGAGCCGCTGGGTGTTGCCTGGCATTATGTTTATCGTGCTAAGTGGTGTGATGGCATTGGTTGGTTTACTTCCAGGGATACCGGCGATTATCCCAAGTTTTCGTTAATCTTTGAATAAGTGCTTTTAAATCAGTAGCTAAGACAGTCTAGCATTTGCGTAGATACGCTCACAATGCGAGTTTATGGTTTGAAGGTGCTTTTTTTAGCCTGATAGAAACGGTTTAGTTCAGTAGCTCTAAACCGTTTCTGCCCCAAAGTGAGTTAGCGTTTCGACCATCCGAGTGCTCGAATTATCCCAAAAAGCCCAAATATCACTTATGTATTTATACTGTATGAATGCACAGTTCAATGTGTATAGTAAAAATGAACCTTTTTTTAGTAAGGGACGCCCGTTTTCTCCTATTTAAGTCAAAGTTATAAAAGTTAATCCACTGATTTTAATAACTTATATGGTAAATTAGCACAAGTGTACGCGGACTAATCGGGCGTCCCGGTTTTGTACTAAACGGGCAAGTTGCCCGCTAATAAGTT
>NZ_JAJUBB010000020.1 GCF_028683135.1 Enterovibrio qingdaonensis | reverse complement strand
AGACTAGGATCACATTGGCAAGGCTTTTTTGTGAAATTCCGCTCAACCGAATACAAATCAACCTAAACTCTGAGAAACATGACATATTGCAACATTAGATGATTGTCACATTCACTTACTAGCAATAACTTCTCAATAACCGTAATATCAACCCGATAATTGTATTTATTTTAATCAGCATTGATCTCAGACCTCCATGCTACTTCTTCTAACTGACTTTTAATTTGACGATTATGAGAATATCTATCAGCTTGCTTATTACCGCTGCCATCGCTTTTGTTGGCGCAATACTCTTTAACAGCTCGCAGTTGATTTCGAGCACCGGCTACGCATTTGCATTGGGTGCCGTTACTGTGGGTATCGCGCTATCTCTTCTTTCTACAAAATCTTCAAGCGATATATCTGAATCTGCCGCTACGAATAGCAAGACTATATATGTAGGAAACTTGCCTTATCGTGCAAACGAAAATGACGTAAAGGATCTTTTTGCCGAATATGGCGAGGTATTTGCCGTTCGCCTTATGAAAGACAAAAGGACAGGTAAACGTCGAGGCTTTGGATTTGTTGTGATGGCTGCCGCGGACACGCCAGAAGCCATCGATAAATTAAACAACAGCGAATATGGGGAGCGAACCTTAAAAGTAAGAGAAGCTAACGACCCTAGAAAGTCGGAGCGCGTTTAATAATAGAAAAACCCATTTGGGACATTTCTTTATTTAGTGCTGCTTCTTCTTTTACTTCTGCACTACTAAATACATCGTGTTTTCTGCTCAACGCCAAGAAGGGGTCAGCCTCCTCTTGGCGAAGCAGCATGCCTACCCGCTTTGCGATCGCCAAACCTGAATCAATGACACGGCACTTATGACCCAGCAACTGCTGAATCTCTTCTTTTAATAACGGGAAGTGCGTGCACCCTAAGACGACGCAATCAATGTCACCATAAAATGGTGCTAGGATCGCCTCCAGTTTTGCCATGTCTGTCGGCTGACCGCGAAGCTTATCTTCCCCCATCAGTACAAGTGCCGTCGAACCTACCATGTCGACCTTACAGTCCGGAGCAAACTCATTAACTAAGTCTTGTGTATAGGGGCGTTTCACCGTTGCCGGTGTTGCAAGTAGTGCGATGTGTTTAGTCTGGCTTAATTCCGCCGCAGGTTTAATGGCTGGCACGACCCCGACAACGGGAATATCTAATTGGCTGCGAAGATGTGGCAGGACAATTGTACTTGCTGTATTACAGGCAATCACCACCAGCGAGATATCATGCTCTTTACAAAGTGCAGACACCATTCCGCATACGCGGCTTACCAAAACATCGTCATCCAATTCGCCATAAGGAAACGCGGCATTGTCGAAGGCATAGATCACGTGCTGATAGGGCATCAATGCGGAAATTTCCTGAAAGACAGAAAGACCACCTACACCTGAATCAAAAATCAGCACACTTTTCACAATCATTACCTTTTCGTTTATTTGCGTCGCCATGATACTTCGCAAGAAGCGTGTTGAAAATCACTCACGCCTTAAGACGGTAAATCTGATGATGAAACCTTCCCTCTCTTTCTACATTGTTAACTATTAATTCCAGCGGGTACTGAAAACATGGTGCGTTGGTCACCATAGTGTGAAACTCACCATCCTCTCCACATGGGTCGCAACTCTCGGGTAAGTCTTTAAGGAGAGCCAAGTCATAGTGTCGTCCTAAAAAATCGGATGACAATTGGGAGGTATCAATCGTACTGAGTGTGGTTTGAATACCTATGTCGATAATCTCTTTCGCAAGTGCTTTGCTGCTTTCACCAATTAGCGGGAAAACGCACTCCCACCCTTGAGGCTCAATGTAGCTTCGGCGATATGCTTCAATACCATTACAGAACATGTCTCCAAACGCCACGGCATCAACATCTAGCCCGCTCGTTTTGATCCCTTCAACGATAGATAGCTGATAAACCTCGTTTGGCGGAAAGACTTCATTCAATTCAATCAGCACCAGCGGCAAACCGATAGCGTCAGCCTGCGCCTGCACGATAGAGATGGGTGTTGCTTGAAACGGCACGGCGTCTTCCACATACGTGGTATACAGTCCCACCACCTCGTAGCGACTGTCTTTAAGTAGCCGACAAAGGGTCAATGTGGAATCCTTGCCCGAAGACCAGCTGACAATAACGCGTTTTTTCATTTTTACATCCAAAAGAAAAAGCCGCCTAATGGCGGCTTTGAAAACTACTGCTTAATATGCGAAGTTCAAATCAATATAGAAAGAACGTTCTGCGGCGGGATATTTATATGCCGTTTCATATTCTTTATCGAAAAGGTTAGCGACTTTGCCACCCAGCGTAACGTTTTCTGAAATGTCGTACTGTGCCGTCAAGTCCCATACTGTATAACTGCTTAGCCAGTTCGAAGTGTAGTTTGAATCAGGTCTGCCGCCTTGATACATCATGTTCGCACCAAGAAGTACGTCACCGACCCACACCGAAGAGCGCCACTTCGCTACCTGCTTTGCACGGCGAGCAAGCTGCTCATTCTTAGACAAGTCTTTTGGATCGCGAAGTTCAAGTGACACTTGGTTATACACTGGGCCTAGGTCGAAATCTGCAATCAGCTCAATACCTTTGATACGCGCTTCTTCAACGTTTTCGTTTTTACCATTTGGCCAGCTACCCGAGTAAACGATCAAGTTGTCGATGGTATTGATGTAACCATTCAGGCTCCAGCTTACATCGTACGTCGTTCCCTCAAAGCCAACCTCTACATTCTCTGACTCTTCAGGTTTCAAGTTAACATTACCGCTCGAGCCATAAAGTTTGTCGAATGTTGGGGCTTTAAACGCCGTACCGTAGCTTGCAAATAAACGGTAGTCTTCGTTTATCGTCCACCCGGCTGAGATCAAACTGGTGGTGTTGCCACCAAACTGGTCATTGTCGTCATGGCGCACGCTACCTTCCAGCAAAATGCTGTCAGTAACATTCCAGTTAGCCAAACCGAACACACCAATGTTTTGACGAGGGTTATCTTCCATCGAATCAATTGAGATAAAGCTACCGTCGAGGATTTTCTCCAACGTCAAATCAACACCAGCGGTCAGAGCCAAGTTTTCTCTCGCTTGGTAGCGAGATGTCAAGCTTGAGTATATTTGGCGGATTTCACTGTTCAGGTTGTCTGCTGAAGGCGTCAGTCCATCTGCATAATCATAATTTTTTTGCTGACCCACTTCTAAGCGAGCCAACGTATTCCACTTGCCAAATGTGTAGCCTGAGTCTGCACTTATTGTGCTACTTTCAACCCAAAGCTTCTGTTTGCTGCCGTTGCTGTCATACTCGACTTCGTTTTGATACCAGCGACCAATAACGTTTGAATTCCAATTTTCGCTCGGTGTATAGCTCAAACGCAAAGAAACGTTTTTGCTTCCAAAACCATGTTTGTCACCAACATTTTCATCACTCGGGCGAACATTGTAACCATCGACTGATTCCATTCCGCCCATCAATTGCATCGACAAGCTATCGGTCAATTTACGCGTAATTCCCAAGTCTGCAGATGCAGTCCCAAAGCTGCCTCCGCCCATGCTAAATCGCGTAGCTTCTGCATTGTTACGAGTAATAATGTTAATCACACCACCAATAGCGTCAGAACCGTACACGGTTGCACCAGAGCCACGGATCACTTCAATACGCTCAACGGTATTAAGCGGCAACATATTGAAGTCAATCGTGCCCAGCATGGTACGAGGGAGGCGAACACCGTCTACCAGCACCAATACATGGGTCGAATTGGTTCCTCTAAGGAAAATAGAAGCCAATTGCCCGCGACCACCGTTTTGACCAATCTCGATACCCGGCAGGGTTTTCAGCGCATCAACTAAGCTGTTTGCTTGAAGTTCCTCAAGGTCAGTGCGAGTAAGAACAGAAACAGGTGCGAGTACAGTAGAAACGGGCTGTTCAAATCGAGAGGCGGTGACAACCATGGTGTCGTCAACAGAAGAAGATGTTTCGGCGTGCGCAAACGCAGCCAACGGCAACATTCCTGCTGCCAGAAGTTTATTAGACATATCAGATCCAAAATTCGCGTGTATCTAATGATGTCAGGAGATCCTGATACCACATTGTTGTCCAGCTGATATTCGGACTTAGAGACCCCCTACGGTGACGACTTCCCATACCCATTCCTAGGCACAGTGTCTGGCTTTTCGCCCAGCCACCTTCGTTTCTCATTACCGCTGCGCGCCAGTTCCGGATTTACACCGGATTCCCAGCTGGAAGTAAAAAGCGCGCTGATTATAGAGAAGTCAGCGCGCCATTGATACTTTGATAATGAGAACCAGATCTAATTACTCAGGTAATCCAATGTAATGAAAGAAATTACGTCAGTAATTAATGCTGATGTAATCCACTTCTTCTACGTCGAGTTTCATTTTGATATACACAGTGAGCACGAAGAAGAAGTTCGCTAGCAGATTGGCAAAACGCGGCAACGTCTCTTCGAACGTCACACCGGACTCATCCAAGCGGTGAAGCAGTCGCACTGTTTTCTTTGAACCGGTACGACACTGGTGCAGAGCCATGACCGCAACGGGGCCACGCGGTAATACAAAACGTGTCACGCGACCCGCACTCAATTTGTTGTAGTGATCGTAACGTTCATGCAGCCATTCCAAGTCTTCCTCGAAAATGCCGTTCTTGCCGCGTACCGAACCATTTAAGTGGTAGATTTTCGGGTGCAGCGTTTCCAGATCAGCCACTACATCATCAAACCCTTCTGGCATTTGTGCCAACACCATACCCAGAAGGCTACATAGTTCATCGGTGTGGACTTCATAGTCACACGTCAGTGCCGATTCATAGATAAACGGGTAACAAATTTCCTTGCGGTTTTTCGGTTTTCGAAAGCTCATGATAAATCCTGCCAGAACAATTTGTGCCAATCTTATACTAAGCCTTCCATTTCCGCCGCCAGAACATACGACTGGTGAAAAAGTCAGCGAAAAGGCTGGACAATACGGTTTGGCTACTTACAATTTGCGCTCATTTTTAGTTATGCAGGTTAGGTAATATGAGCAATACCCTGATTGACACCACCCAATATCAGGCGCAACTGGACGAAAAAATTGCACGCATGCAATCCGCGTTCGCCGAGTTCAACGCGCCAGAGTTGGAAGTGTTTCCATCCCCAGACAAACACTACCGCATGCGTGCGGAGTTTCGTGTCTGGCATGAGGGTGATGATCTCTATTACATCATGTTCAATCAGGAGACCAAGCAGAAGTATCGCGTGGACCAATTTCCACAGGCGAGCCGCATCATCAATGATCTGATGCCACTGCTGGTTGATGCCATCAAACCGATTGAAAGCCTGCGTCGCAAACTGTTCCAAGTCGACTTCCTATCTACGCTGAGCGGTGAAGTGCTGGTATCGATGCTTTACCACCGCCAACTGGACGAAGAGTGGGAAACTAACGCGCGTCAACTGAAACAACGTCTGAACGACGAAGGTTTCAACCTGAACCTGATTGGCCGTGCACGTAAGCAAAAAATCATTATCGACCGTGACTTCGTGGTTGAAAAATTGACGGTGAACGACCGTACCCTGACCTACCAACAAGTTGAGAACAGCTTTACCCAGCCTAACGGTAAAGTGGCCGAGAAAATGTTGGAGTGGGCGGTAGACTGCACTCAAGACAGTACCGGCGATCTGCTGGAGCTTTACTGTGGTAACGGCAACTTCTCACTGGCACTTTCCGACAACTTCGAGCGCGTACTGGCCACTGAGCTGGCAAAGCCGTCAGTCGATTCTGCGCAGTGGAACATTGCAGCCAACAAGATCGACAACGTCCAAATCATCCGTATGTCTGCGGAAGAGTTCACCGAAGCGATGGAAGGTAAGCGCGAGTTCCGTCGTCTGCAGCAAGCGGGGGTGGATCTGAAGAGATATAACTGCAACACCATCTTTGTTGATCCACCACGTTCAGGCATGGATGAAGGCACGTGTCGCATGGTGCAAGCGTACGATCGCATCCTATACATTTCGTGTAACCCAGAGACGCTCAAAGACAACCTAGATATCCTGTCTGAAACGCACCGTATCTCGCGTTTCGCATTGTTTGATCAGTTCCCCTATACCCACCATATGGAAGCTGGCGTTCTGCTGGAACGCAAATAAGCATAAAAAAAGGAGCCATCAGGCTCCTTTTTTATAATCTTGGCATCGAATTATTCTTCAACCGCTTCTTTCTTGCTTGGTACGTGCAACCAACCCATCTTATGCAACACCCAAAGGCCTAAAGCCATGGTCACGAGAATTGAAAAGAAGTTTCCGCCCAATTCAGGCAGTTGCATACGTACAAACGCTGAATAACCAAATGCACCCACCAAGAAGCAAGCAAACGCAATCATAGGCGTACCTTCCGTCAGAGGTTGATTCACATGTTGTTGGTAGAAGCAGTAAACCGCCAGCACAAACGCGATAATCGGGAAAATAGAGAATGCCACGCTTTCAGCAAACAAGGTGGACAATGTTGCGCTGCCACACAAGCCCGCGATGACAGCGAGAAGAAGAAACTTACGTTCTGATTGTAGATTTTGTTCCATGTTTATTACCTGCCTGAAGACAACTTATCCTTGAGTGCATTACGTTCACGTTCTTTTCGGTACCAATATGCACCTTTCGAAATCATGCGCAATTGAATCACCAGACGCTCTGCAAGTTCAGCGCGTGCACACTTATCCAAATCCAATGCTTCTGCACCGGAACTGAATACCAAAGTGACACATGCCTCTGCCTGATTATAGGCCTCCTCGCGAGTCAGGCCTGCTGTCGCTTCGAAATATTCTGTCAGTTCAGCGACAAAATGTTGTATTTCACGTGCGACTGCTGCACGAAAAGCGGTCGATGTACCTGAACGTTCTCGCAAAAGTAGCCTCAGTACGTTTGGGCTACTCTCGATAAATTCCATAAAGGTTTCCACGGACGTTCTGACAACGCTGCCTTCTGTGGCGATCCGTTGACGAGCTTGGCGCATCAATTGACGCAGCAACAGCCCCCCTTCGTCTACCATAGTCAGGCCAAGTTCATCCATATCCTTAAAGTGACGGTAAAAAGATGTCGGTGCGATACCGGCCTCCCTCGCCACTTCGCGCAAGCTGAGATTGGAAAAGCTTCGGTCGGCACTAAGTTGACTAAAAGCTGCATCAATTAGTGTTCGCCGGGTTTTTTCTTTCTGTTGAGCTCTTATTCCCATCGCCAGTGTTTACCTTATGAAATCTAACAGCAAACTATACCCGCTTTTTTCAGTGAGTTCAGTTCTCGATCTGATCTGTTTTCGTAATCCTGTGTTAGATCACTAGCAACCCACCATGATCATAGTGCTAATGCCTGCTTTTTCACCAAAGTTACGTGATCATCTACGCTGATTAGTAGTGCATTGATTCTCGAGAGCACGTGAAAACGTTACAATCATGTCGTCTCCCTTAACATAATGAAAACAAAAGGCCATACGGATATGAGCAAAGCGACCCCTACTTCCCCCAACCATTTTGATGCAATAGTGATTGGCAGCGGCCCAGGTGGCGAAGGTGCAGCCATGGGACTCACGAAGGCCGGATTACGGGTCGCAGTGATAGAAAAAGAAAGTACCGTTGGTGGTGGGTGTACTCACTGGGGCACCATTCCTTCAAAAGCACTGCGCCATACCGTTAGCCGTATTATTGAATTTAACCGAAGCCCTATCTACACCGGTGACAACCGACAGGTTCACAGTACTTTTTCGGCCATACTCAGCCATGCACAATCGGTGATTGGCAAACAAACCCGCATGCGCCAAGGTTTCTATGACAGAAACCTTTGCACTATTTTGCACGGCAGTGCCCGCTTCAGCGGCTCACATGAAATTGAAGTCCAGGTCGAAGACGGTACCATCGATAGATACACGGCTGACAAGTTCGTTATTGCAACAGGCTCGCGCCCGTATCGTCCAAAAGATGTGGACTTTAGTCACCCACGCGTTTATGACAGCGACTCAATTTTGTCACTGCAGCACGATCCTCGCCACGTTATTATCTATGGAGCAGGCGTTATCGGCAGTGAATATGCTTCGATTTTTAAAGGGCTAGGAATCAAGGTTGATCTCATCAACACCCGAGACCGCCTTCTGTCCTTCCTCGATAATGAAATGTCCGACTCCCTGTCCTACCACTTCTGGAACAGCGGTGTTCTCATTCGAAACGATGAAACTTACGAGAAAATTGAAGGCACAAAAGACGGTGTTATCTTGCACCTTCAGTCAGGCAAAAAGATGAAAGCCGACTGCCTGCTGTTTGCCAACGGTCGAACCGGTAATACGGACTCACTCAATCTCAAAGCTGTCGGCCTCAAAGCTGACTCTCGTGGCCAGCTCAAAGTGAACGATAACTACGGGACAGAGGTCGAGCATATTTACGCCGTTGGCGATGTTATCGGTTACCCAAGTCTTGCCAGCGCAGCCTATGACCAAGGACGTATTGTGGCGCAGGCTATCTGTGAAGGTCAGGCCAATGGACGCTTGATTGACCATATCCCTACGGGAATTTATACCATTCCTGAGATCAGCTCTGTCGGCAAAACCGAGCAAGAGCTAACCGCCGATAAAGTGCCTTATGAAGTGGGACGCGCCCAGTTTAAACACCTAGCGCGCGCACAGATCGCGGGCATGGACGTCGGCAGTTTGAAAATCCTTTTCCATCGTGAAACCAAAGAAATTTTGGGCATTCACTGTTTTGGCGAACGCGCGGCGGAAATCATTCACATCGGTCAGGCCATTTTTGAGCAAAAGGGTGAAGGGAACACACTGGATTACTTTATCAACACGACCTTTAACTACCCAACCATGGCCGAAGCCTACCGTGTGGCGGCATTGAATGGTTTGAATCGTCTGTTCTAGATTGCCCTGCAAACAAAAAAACGGAGCGAATGCTCCGTTTTTTATTCTCATGGCTCAGCGTCATTAGCCCTCAAGGCGGACGATGTCTCGCCACGGCAATCCGGTATCACCCAATACGATAAAGTTAGGGTTTTCCAGCGAATCACGTTCGTTATATGAAAGCGGCGACAGTGTCATATCCAAAATACGACCACCCGCTTCCTCGACGATGCACTGTGTCGCAGCTGTATCCCATTCGCCTGTCGGGCCCAACCGTAAATAGCAATCCACCGCACCTTCAGCGACAAGGCAAGACTTCAGTGCCGCTGAACCCAGTGGTACTAAATCGTAGTTACGGCTCGGTTCGAGGCGATCGGTGATGGCTTTGATATCCTGACGACGGCTAATAGCAATAGACAGCGAGGCCAGTTCATCTTCATGCTTTAAGATTGAAAGACGATGCTTCTCGCCATCGGGCATGATTTTCCAAGCCCCATGCCCTTTCGCGGCATAATAAGACACACCAGACACAGGCCCGTAAACCACGCCCATCACAGGTTGGTTATTTTCCACCAGCGCAATGATGGTCGCAAAGTCACCACTGCCGGCAATAAATTCTTGTGTTCCATCCAGTGGATCCACCAGCCAATAACGTTCCCAACGTTCACGATCTTTCAAAGGAATACTGCAATCCTCTTCAGATAACACCGGAATATCTGGCGTCAATGCGGACAATCGCTCGGTAACCAACTTGTGTGCTGCCATATCAGCACTGGTCACTGGCGTGTCATCATTTTTTATTTTTTTCTCGAAATCACCACGTTGGTATATGTCTAGGATGACTTGCCCAGACGCTCGGGCGATTTCTATCACGGGTAGCAGTAGCTGTGACAGCTCCATGTAGCACTCCTCTAGGGCTCTCACTCTACGACTTGGCGATCCCGACTATCGTCACTCGACGCATATAAAACATCTAGCGCGCGGCGAGGTGTTTCAAGGCCAACATCAAGGCAGTAATACTGCGGGCTTCCCCAAAATCGACATGAGTTATTAATTCTTCTGCCTGCGCAACGGGCCAACGGACCAATTCCAATGGCTCGGGTTCATCGCCCTCGAGCTTCTCCGGATAAAGATCCTCCGCCAACAGCAGGGTCATCTTGCTTGAAAAGTAAGACGGCGCAAGCACCACTTCTTTTAATGGGATCAGTTGATTGGCACCAAATCCAATTTCTTCTTTTAGTTCTCGATTAGCCGCTTCCAGTGCGGTTTCACCCAGATCAACCAGTCCCTTTGGAAAGCCTAGCTCATATCGCTCTGTCCCGGCAGCATATTCTCGTACCAGCAACAGATCTCCCGACTCTGTGACAGGGACAATCATAACCGCACTGCGTCCACTCGGCTTCATGCGCTCATAAGTTCGTTCTTCGCCATTACTGAACCGCAGCTCCAATGACTCAATTTGAAACAGACGTGACTTTGCCACAACTTCCGACGACAAAATCTCGGGTGCAATAAGCTTTTTCATGGTGACTCTCTCCCGCTATCTGACTTAACCGCTAAAGCTCAATCGATAGCGACCTTCACTGTCTGGTTGTCCCATAAAGCTCAATGCTCCTCTCATTGACTGAGGTAACGCATTGCCAGGAACAAACCAGCCATTCATGTTATATCGCTGATCTGGAGACAATAACAGGCTAAATTCTGTTTCAAGGGCATCCGAATCACTTCCACCCTTGATCGACAAGCGTCCTTCGTCACAAGCAAGATCAGCAACCACAAGCCCTGGGTCAACGGTACCAAGCTCAGACGTCACACTCCCTTGAGACCATGCAATATTGCCCTGTAATGTGTCGCAAAATGGCGTCTTGGTAAACAAGTAGTCACGCACGGTTAAATCAAATTGTCCCGCCAGACTGACCGGCAGTGGGTAAGGGATAAATGACTGCACTACATTGGCTGATGTCGAAAACAGCAGGTTATTAGCATACGCCCCCGCCAAGCCATACCCAATATTGCCTCGGGCAGAGATACCTTTAACCCCTGACAAGCGCATTGCGACGTCCGCATTTCCTGTAAAAAGGGGCAGGAGATTGAACTGCCAGTTTAACTTGCCTAATGGCTGTCCCTGCCAGGTGACGTTTGAAGCCGTGCCATTCCAAATGGTGCCGCCAATGGTTCCTAATTGCAGTCCTTGGATGGGCGGAATATACCGAAACACCAGACTTGCAGGGGTATGAACAACAGCACTAACAAGCAAGACCAAAATAAAGAGGAAACTCATGATGAGGGTACGCTTCATACTATCCTCGTCCTAATTGAAGACGCTTGATTTCGACCATGCCTTGCGTATCGGTTTTACCCAAATCGATGAACTTGACTTCAACGCCATGGGTTTTAGATAGAAAATCTAGCCAGCGAATCAAGGTATTGAAAGGCATCGGCTTTAACCACACTTGTAATTCTTCGCGTTGCGGTTGAAGGCGTAAAATTTCCAGATTGAAACGCTTCACGCTGGATGTCACTGATTGATTCAATGGCAGCGCGGTCACCTGACCGCCACTTCCGCTGACCGCACGCAAAGCTTCTATCTCTGCACCTTTGCTGCTAACCCACGTCAGTAGGCTTTTTTCATTAGCAAGTTGCTGTTTGGCCAACTCGGCGCGAGCCTGCAGTGGGCTTATCAGCCCCCAATATAATCCTGCCAATAACAGAGCCACGGTTGCCACCGCCATGAGTCGTTGTTCACGGCGCGACAGGTTTTGCCAATAGGCGATAACTGCTTTCATTTACGGTTCCTTTTTTAGTACAAAGGCGCCTGTTACGCTCTGTTCATTTCGGCTCAATTGTCCCAGTTCGGTATTGAACTCTTCTGCAAATGCCTCACGCAATTTCTCAAAATCACTGAAGTCCTTGCCTCTGGCATTTAGTCGAAGCTCACCGCGATCTTGGTCAAAGCGCATCGAATCTAACTCGATAGTCGGCACGCGCCCCATCAAGGGACCAATTTCTGCCAACCAAATCATGACCCCAGTTTGTACACCTGCACCTGACAGTCGGCCTACTTCGTTTTCAAGCAACCTACGCATATAACTGGTTGTCGGGATACGTTGATTTTGTGGTAGCAATGCTCTCACGCGTGCTTCGCTTTGCTGACGAATTTGGGCAGCTTGCGCTTCCATCTGGTAGATATCCGCGACCTTTTCCCCACCTAAAACAGCGAGAAGCAGACCCGCCGCGATCGCAGCACCACGCCAAGGGCGTAAATGTTTTAAGATTTGGTTTTGAGGTTTGTATTTCCCGGACAACAGGTTATATCTGCTTTGCTGAGCACCCTGCGCGAGCAGCAGCATGATCATCTCTGCGGGTTCACACTCCCAGTTATCGCCTGCATCTTCTGGCATCGCGGAATAGCTAACAACTGGCAAGATGTCATCGCCATCCTGACTGTCATTGATGCCACGCATCCACATGGGTAGCCAGCTCTCTTCAATCGAATACCCTTCGGTCTCTGATGAACGCATGATCCAGCGGTCGTTAAGACATGCAGCAGAAATACCTTGTTGAAGCGGCAGACACAGGGCGTCAGGAATACACTTTCTCACCGACAAACCAGCGTCGGATAACTCCTGCATCCATCGCTGCATTACGCTGTGTGCTATCACAGCAACGTTTGCGATATTCCCTGTTTTACTTAGCAAGGTTACATGAAGTGCATCCACGTCCTGCGCTAAATCATCTTCAAGCAAATACGGTAGAACCGCATCAAGCTGACGCTCACTGCCAGAGGGGATGGTGACGGTCATCATTGTGATAGCTGCAGAATCTGCCAACGCTATAACATCCCGCTCTTTCGCATAATCAGCAAGTTGCAGCAGGTTTTCCGCCTCGCCAGAGGCGATCACTTCCTGTTGACTTGCAGACCACACTAGCCAAGGGATCACTTCATTAGGATCGCCATTAAGCCTTACTGTCAGGATCTCGCTCACTCATTCCTCCAAATCGACGACGGATAACACTTACCGCGCCTTCATCATCCCTTTTCAACAGCGATCGCAATCTCAATGTGGTGCTGTCGAGGGTCAGTTCTGTATCCAATTCAAAATATCTGCTGCGAACGTCAAAGTAACTTTGGAACTTTTCTCGGTCATCTTCACTGATGTCAGATAAGATTGGCTCGGCCAAAAAGCTCGTGACATCTTTCCAACCATCAACCGGTTCGCGTTCTTTAATCAATTGTTTCGCTTCATCAACGGACAAATTAGGGTGAAATAACGCACTCAATATCGGTGCATCTTTCTCTTCTAGTGTATTCACGTTTACGTTAACGTTGTTGCTTGGCAGTGCACACAAAAACGGGCTAACCGCGTCAAACATTTCACGTGTCACGCCATTGACTGCGCGCCATTCTGATATATCTGCCATGTACCCATTTGGGGCCACGTGTGGAATACTTCTCGACTCGTATTCGTTATCTTCAACACCGAGCTGTGACTGAACGTTCGTATTGCTGTCGACATATTCCCACGTTGCTGCAGCCGCCGTTTCTGCTTCAAAACTATCGATATCTTGCGATTCAATAAGCTGCTGCAAAGCAACGACTAAAAACGGATTCGTCCCATTTTCTGTGGGCTCTATATCTTTTAAACCGTTAACGTTAAAACACGCTTGCCGATCGTAAACACTGCCCTTTGCTTGCCCACCATCTAGTGGGTAAATCTGATCGCGTACTGCCCACGGCTGACTCAGGGTTACTGTATCTTCACTGTCAAAGCTCTCTTCCAACCCGTAGCGCGCCAGTGACTCTACCGATTGGGCATACCAATACGCTTGCTGATAACGGAGTTGGCTCTCTGCACGGTTGAAATTGACGAACATGCGGTTCGCCATACTTACCGCAACCGTTGTCGCCAACGCCATAAACAGCAACACCACCAGCAAGGCAACGCCGTGCTGACGACGAAGAGATGACCGCTTTATCATTGCGTCACCCCTGAGGAACCAGCCGCTGCCAACGTCTGCGCGGGTAACATATAAATGCGGGTCAACTCGCCATAACGTTCAGTTTCCAGCTTCAGTCGTATCGCTTTGGGCATTGTTAGCGGTGTATCCCAGCTTTTCACCCACGATTCTTCGCCTAACACTTCAACGCTAAGGTCGGTAACGCCATCCATAATGGGCATCACCGCAGGTTCATTGGCAGAACTGTCATCCGGATACATCCAGCGGATACGCTCTAAGGTGTCATCCTGTATGCGGTAACCCACTTTCACCACTTCTCCTCTTGGAAAAAGCTGTTGAGGGTTAATCCAGCCGCCACGAACAAATCGAATGCCTAGCGATTCGGAGTCCAGTAAGTTCTCACTGAACTCCAGCAGCTTTTCTTCCGCATCTTCACCGCCGTTGCGATATTGCCGCGCAAGCATTTGGCGAAAATCGCTATCCATAATTATGAGTGCGCGTTGCAACGTTTTTAGTGACTCGCTGGCTTCTTGTGTCTGTTCGTTGCTCTTTACCACACCACTGAACACTTGCTGCACGCCGATCGCTATCATGCCGAATATTGCCAACGCGAGGAGTACCTCTATCAGGGTGAAGCCTTTTGTCTGTTTAGTTCGCAGGGACATAGGTTCTCACCGTCGCCAGCGCACTTTGTTTACGCTCGTCGTGCCATACAATCACGTCTATCGCGCGCAGGGTTTTCTGCTCCGTCGCGATAGGCTTAACCGTCCAATACCATTCGCGCCCAGCCATTTCCGACTTGCCGTTCTTCGCGGAAGACGGAGCTTTGTCCTCCAACATCAGCAAAGCAAGTTGGTTATCTGCGACCAACGCCGCGATCGTTTTTTCTTCAAGAACACTCAGCGTATTAACTTGCTGATTGCTCACATTCATTACGGCTAACGCAGAAACAGCGAACACCGCCATTGCCACCAGCACTTCAATCAGGGTAAAGCCGCGAGACGCTCTCACTCTCTATCCTCATTGAGTGACTTCAACTCAAATGTTGCGACATCGTTCCCCTTTACCTGCCAAAGGCGAGTATTGCCATCAAGAAACGTCAGGCTGAAAGGAATAATTTCACCGTTCCCCATCAAAACCACCTGTGGCGGTTTGGGTTTATCTTCTTCTTCGGCAAACATCTCATCGTCAAACAGGCTTTCTCTATCAAATAGGCGATCTTCTTCATCCACAAAGCCTGTCACCTCCAAATCCAACCCAATGCCTTCGGGCATGGTCACGTTGGTTTTCGTTCGCTGCGCGTCTACTTCCACCCAGTCCTCAGGTGTAAGCTTAAACAACTGATACTTGTCATCATCAACACGAAGCCCAAACGTCTGCCCCGAAATCAATGCTTGTTCTGTCCAAAGCTGAACCAACTGATAAAAGCGATCGGCTTCTTCTTTGACCTCATCGCTCTTATTCTGTGGAAGGTTAGGCACCACAAATGCCGCGCTAAGACCCAGTACTAGCAATACCAGCATGATCTCCAGCAATGTAAACCCGGCCGGGCGCCTACCTTTCATCATGGATCAATTGATCTCTAACATATTCCAGTTGCCGATATCCTGATTGATACCCTCACCACCTTCTTGGCCATCTGCACCTAACGTAAAGATATCAATGGTGCCGTGCTCACCTGGATTCAGGTATTGGTAGTCATTACCCCAAGGGTCTTGTGGCAAGCGTTTTACATAACCATCTTGACGATAGTTACGCGGCTCTGGCGAACTGTTTGGCTTGTTAACTAGCGCATCAAGGCCTTGGTCTGTCGTTGGGTACACACTGTTGTCCAAACGGTACATATCCATCGCCCCTTCCAAGGTGCTGATATCAGTAACGGCTTTTTGCTGATCGGCTTTGTCGACGTTCCCTAGCAGGTTAGGTGCAACGAAACTTGCCAGCACGCCCAAAATTACAATAACAACCATGATTTCCAGCAGGGTGAAACCCTGTTGACGACGTTGCATGTTTATCTCTCCTGAAAAAAGCTGCGAAGCAGCGTACTAAGGTTATGCACCCATAACATTTTGAAGTTGAATGATCGGCATAAGCGTTGCTAACACGATGAACAACACCATACCCGCCATAATCATAATGAGAGCCGGGCCAAATATACCCAGTGCTATATTTACTTGTGACTCAAAGTCACGGTCTTGGTTATCTGCCGCGCGGGTCAGCATTGGCTCCAATTCCCCACTTCGCTCACCACTGGCGATCATGTGCAGCATCATGGGAGGAAACAACTTGGACTTCTCCAAAGAAACACGCAGGCTTGATCCTTCGCGCACTCGGTCTGACGCCTCAAGCACTTTGGTTTTCACCCACGTGTTCGTCATAACATTGGCTGAAACACGCATACCATCGAGTAGCGGAATTGCACTGGAGGTACAAATCGACAGAGTTCGGGCGAAACGTGAGGTATTCAGCCCCCTCGCCACACGTCCTATGACGGGCAAACTCAGCACACGCCTATCCCACGCTAATCGACGCTTTTCGCTTTTCAGCAAGCTCTTCACCGTGAAAATTAACGCAATGATGGCAGCCAGCACGAGCAGACCCCATTGGGTCACAAAGTCACTGATGCTAAGCAAGGCCTGCGTCATTCCCGGTAACTCGGTACCGGTATCCACAAACTGACCCACAATATCTGGGACAACCGTTGCCAACAAAAAAGCCACAATACCAATGGCCGCCACCGTCAATACCATGGGATAAACCATGGCCTGAATAAGTTTGTTTTTTACTGTTTGACGGTTTTCAACATAATCCGCAAGCCGATCAAGCACGGGGCCTAAGTGGCCCGATTTTTCACCTGCAGCAACCATGGAGCGGAACAACTGGTCAAACACATGCGGGTAGTCACCTAAGCTGTCTGCCAGGGTATAACCTTCAACAACACGCGCTCGCACACCCGTAAGCATGTTTTTCAAACGCTGCTTTTCTGATTGTTCCGCCACCGCTTTGATACACTCTTCAAGCGGCATTGACGCCTGAACCAGCGTGGCCAATTGACGGGTTAACAGAGCCAACTCACTGGTACTTATGCCGCGTTTAAAGCCAACAGACTGAGATTGGGTCTGCTGCTCTTTTTCATGTGACTGTGCTATCTCTGTTGGAACCAGTGACTTTTCTCGAAGCATCTGTCGCGCTTGACGCGCAGTATCCGCTTCAATGACACCTTTAACTGTTCGTCCTTTGGCATTTAACGCCTTGTATTCAAACGCCGCCATCAGCCCTCCCGCGTCACACGCAAGACTTCTTCAAGCGTTGTTTGGCCCGCGCGTACTTTAGACAAGCCATCCGTGCGGATACTTGGCGTCGTTTGACGGATGTAACGCTCAATGGCTTGTTCACCCGCTTCGTTATGGATCAGCTCTTGAACTTGAGTATCAACCACCAGTAATTCATGAATACCGGTTCGACCACGGTAACCTTTGTGATTACACGCTTTACAGCCTGTCGCACGATAGAGGGTTAACGGCTCATCGTCTGCCATATCAAACCATGCTTTACTCTGCGCATCGGCTTCATAAGGTTCTTTACAGGTAGGGCACAAGGTACGGATCAATCGCTGTGCCAATACGCCCAACAAAGAGGACGACACCAAGAACGGCTCAATGCCCATGTCACGAAGACGTGTCACGGCACCCACTGCCGTATTGGTGTGCAGCGTAGACATCACCAAGTGACCAGTAAGCGAGGCTTGTACCGCAATTTGCGCAGTTTCCAAATCACGGATCTCACCCACCATCACCACATCCGGGTCTTGGCGCAGGATGGCACGAAGGCCACGAGCAAAGGTCATATCAACTTTGGTGTTAACCTGCGTCTGACCAATACCGTCGATATCAAATTCAATCGGGTCTTCAACAGTCAGAATATTGCGTTCAGAGCTGTTCAGTTCGGTGAGGCCAGCATACAGCGTGGTGGACTTACCTGAACCCGTTGGACCGGTAACCAGCAAGATGCCGTGAGGACGTTTAATAAGTGTCTGGAAGTTATCATGCACGGAGCGAGTCATACCCAAACTTTCTAAGTCCAGCTGAGTCGCATTTTTATCTAATAGACGCAGTACGACACGTTCACCGTGTGAAGAAGGCATTGTCGATACACGCACGTCTACCGCTCGACCACCAATACGCAGTGAAATACGGCCATCCTGAGGAACGCGTTTTTCAGCGATATCAAGACGCGCCATCACTTTGATACGCGAAACCAACAGTGGGGCCAACTTGCGGCTTGGACTCAATACCTCACGCAGCACACCATCCACACGGAAGCGAATGGATAGGCTCTTTTCAAACGTTTCGATATGAATATCTGAGGCGGTCTCTTTAATGGCCTCGCCTAGCATGGCGTTGATGAGCTTGATAATTGGTGCGTCATCTTCCGACTCAAGCAGATCTTCGCTTTGTGGCAACTCTTCGGCCAGTGCAAAGAAATCATCACTGTCAGCACCAATGTCTTCCATCAATTGCTGCGCTTCAGAAGAGTCACGCTGATAGAGCTGGGTTAGCTTAGGGTCAAACTCATCACTCAACAGCTTAATAGGCGTAAAAGCGTGTCCTAAGACACGCCTTACTTCCGCCAATACTGCAGGTTTAGGTTGATCGCGGTAATAGAGCAGGTAACCCTGCTCCGTTCGTTCAACCACCACACCATGACGTTTGGCAAAACCAAAAGGCAATCGGGTCGTGCTCAATGGCACATCCTGTTCAAGCTCCGCCACAATGTCGATGTCTGACTCTGTCAGTTGCGTATCCATACTGCGATTACCTCAATTCCGCCATGATTGCGCGGATTTCAGCTGGCATGGATAAATCCGCGCCGTATTCAGGTAGAACAGGCGTAGTGACACCTGGCATCAACTTCACTTCTTCTTGCGCTCGGTAAATCTGCTCTGCACGGATGTAGTTGTACTTGCGCTGTGTGATGCCGTCTGCCGTCAATCCAGTGCGAATGATGGTTGGCTTAATAAACAACATCAGGTTTCGCTTGGTTTTACCTGACGACGTTGATTTAAATAGGTGCCCTAACAGAGGAATATCACCTAATAGTGGAACTTTTTGCTCGCTCTCATTGGTTTGCTCATCAATCAAACCACTGAGCACAATCATTTGCTGGTCCGCGGCCAACACGGAGGTGGTTAGCTGACGTTTACCAAATCGAATATCGACTGCACCGCTGGCACCCAATACGTTTGAGATCTCTTGTTCGATACTGAGCTGAACAGAGTCCCCTTCGTTAATCTGCGGGGTCACTTTCAGCTTGATACCCACATCTTTACGCTCCACGGTCTGGAACGGGTTGTCATTGTTCGAGCCCGTCGCAGAACCGGTGACAACCGGCACTTCCTCACCCACGATAAAAGAGGCTTCTTCGTTATCAAGCACCATCAAGCTCGGTGAGGACAAGATGTTGGAATCACTGTTAGTCGACACAGCGGTAACCAATGCCGTCCAGTCGCCCATGACAATAGCGGCGGCTAGACCGCTCACGCCACCAAGCACTTCAGCGATAGCGGTTGGGTCACCCGATTCCGTGATCGGAACTTGCACCAAGTTGTTGTTATTGTCGAAACGAGACTCCGTTGTGGTGGTGTCTTTCGCTTCTTCCTGCGCCGCCAGATAGTTTGTAATCGGCACGCCAGTATTACCAAACTGAATGCCACCACCATCCAGTGAACCCCACTGAATGCCAAGGTTCGCGCCGTCGCTTTCCGACATCTCCACGATCATGGCTTCAATCAAAACCTGCGCTCGGCGAATATCTAACTGTGCAATCACGCTTTCCAGCGCGCGCATAATGTCAGGTGGCGCGGTGATCACTAAGGCGTTTGTACCTTTATGCGCCGAAATTTTCACATCCCCGCCAGATGCAGCCGCATTGGCTTGACGTTGTCCGCCCTGCTTTTCTGCCACCAGGTTTTCTGACACACCTTGAAGCACTTCAACAACGTCTTCCGCTTTTGCATAACGCAGATACACCACACGGTTATTACCAATGGTGGCCATTTCACGGTCGAGTTGAGAAATCAATTTACGAATACGATCGCGAACCTGAGGTTCACCAGAGATCAAAACGGAGTTAGTACGCTCATCTGCCACAAAGCTCGGTTGCAGCAATGCCGGAACATTTTTTCCGTCAGCTTGCTTGTGCAACGATTCAACAATGCGCACCATTTCAGACGCAGACGCATGCTTAAGGTTAACTATCTCAACTTCCGTATCGCCCGCCTGATCCACGCGCTCAATGATATTGGCCAAACGGTTTACTACTGCAGCATTACCCGTAATCATAATCACGTTAGCAGGGTCGTAATGAACAACGTTACCGGCACCGGCGTTATCAATAAGCTGGCGAAGCAACGGAGACAGCTCACGCACGGTCACATTCTTTACCGACACGACGCGAGTAATAATGGCATCGCCTTGAATCGAATTGTTGCCGACAACTGGAATCGCTGACTGTTTGGCGTCTTTGTCACGCACCACTTTCAGCACACCGTTTTCCATTTCCACAACCGCAAAGCCATAGACTTCGAGCACGTTAAGGAAAAACTGGTAGTACTGCTCTTCATTGAGTACGTCATAGCTACGCACATTGACCTTTCCGCGCACGGCAGGATCAACAATGATGGTTTTCTCGAGATTGCGTCCCACAATTTCGATAAACTCTTGCATGTCAGTGCCTTTGAAACTTGCGCTAAATTCCGCCGCCCAAGCTCCTGCACTCTGCATGGCAAGTACGCCAGCGATTAGCCAAGCATTCCGTTTCTTACCGTTTTTCACTGTATTCTCCGTCTCCAGTCTTAATTACAGACTGATATAGATTTCGTGCAACTGACCATCACGTTGGACGGTTAGGCTAATTTCAGACGCATCCGACAAGCTTTGCCAGATACGATTCATCTCTGCAGGATTGGTTAAATCCGCACCATTGATGCCCACAGCAATGTCTCCCGTTTGAAGTCCAGCGTCCTTAAACAAGCGACTGTCGCTACCCGGACCTAGTCGATAACCAATCAGACCGGACTCATTTTGCTCACGAGACAAGGTGATATATTTCAACAAAGCCTGAGGGTTATTCATGATCTCTGCTTTCACAGAGCTTAGGTCGGAACCTGCAGAAGCGCGTTGTTGCGCTGGGGCTTGCTTCACTGGGCGTTTGTTCTGCTGATTTGGCTGGTTGTAATCAACACCCGCAAGCATCAATGCTTCATCGCGGCCATTGTTTCGTAATATAACGCGGTCATTCAGCACTTGTCTGAGGGTAACGCGGGTGCCTTCAATCGGCTCACCAATACCGTAGGTTTTCTGTGAACCGCGGTTGGCGATAACAGCGAGGCCTCGTTCTGGTTCAGAGCTTGCAACCAAGCCTACCAAGGTCAAATTAAGCTTGGTTTTTGGTGCCTCAACAACAGGCTGAGGTTTTGGCTCCACAGGGGCGACTTTCGCGTTAAATTCACCAAAGAATTGATGACGGGCGAGCTGATCGACGTGATAAGCAGGTGCGGTACTGGATGCAGTGACGACAGCTTGAGGTTGCGTGCCAACCTGATCAATAGTGGGTTCAAACCACACCCAAACAAGTCGACCTAGCGTCCAAGCCAGAAACAAAATCAACAGGCAAGCCACCCACTTTGCCAGACGGGTATGAAACTCTTTCCCTAGTTGTGGTTGCGCAAAATGTGCCAAGCGCGATATCCCAAAATTCGAAGACATGCTGTTCCTGTTTTTATAAGCCGACATTTCCAAAGTCATTCAGCTGATAACTGAAGTTTATATCTATAAAAAATCTTCAGTTGATCGACTCTTCAATTTACCCTTTTTCTGGGCACTTGCCGATAAGTAGGAGCCTATTTTTGGGTTAATAATTCCAATTCAGCTTGAAAGTTAGACGGTAAAGCACCATATAAGACCCCTAATTGTGATGCTGATCGTATTAAGCAAACGTGATAAGTTTAGCCACCATACGGTAGAGAGGTGTTTAGTGGGCTCCAAACACGAAAAAAACGACCAAAATTTGCAAGTAAGGCTAGATAAATGGCTTTGGGCTGCACGCTTTTATAAAACGCGCACCATCGCCAGAAACATGATCGATGGCGGTAAAGTGCACTACAACGGCCAACGTTCAAAGCCGAGCAAGATTGTCGAAGTCGGTGCTGAAATTAAACTGAGACTTGGATTTGACGAAAAAATCGTGATCATCGAAAAGCTTAGTGAGCATCGCCGAGGAGCCCCCGAAGCCCAAACGCTCTACAAAGAGACGAACGAAAGTCTGACACGTCGAGAACAGCGCAGTATCGAACGTCAGCTTCACGCTCACAACCCAAGCCCAGATCGTCGTCCTGACAAAAAGCAGCGACGCGATATTATAAAATTTAGAAACAGTAACGATTAACGCCGGAGAAGTTATCCCATGGCACAAGATAGTCTGCACCGTTACTTGTTCGATGGCGTTTCAGTACGCGGCGAACTGGTTCAACTTTCTGACTCTTTCCAACAGCTCACAGGAAGCAAGGACTACCCTGCACCTGTAAAACGCCTGTTGGGCGAACTAATGACAGCAACAAGCCTGCTAACCGCGACGTTGAAGTTTGAAGGTAGCATTACCGTTCAACTTCAAGGTGATGGTCCGGTTTCATTGGTGGTTATTAACGGTAACCACAACCAAGTGCTTCGCGGCACCGCACGTTGGAACGACAGCCTCCCAAGTGAAGGCACACTGCCAGAGTTGATGGGGAATGGTCACATTGTGATCACTATTGAACCTGAGAAAGGTGAACGTTACCAAGGCATTGTTGGTTTAGAAGCTGACACACTTGAAGCTTGCTTAGAAGATTACTTTGCGCGCTCAGAGCAATTGAAGACACGTCTATGGCTTCGAACGGGTGATGCAGATGGTCAAGATAAAGCCGCAGGTATGCTGCTTCAAATTTTGCCAGATGGTCTTGGCAATAATGAACAAGATTTCGATCATTTAGCGCAGTTGACAGAGACAGTTAAGAGCGAAGAACTGTTCAAATTGGACGCTGAAGAAGTGTTATATCGTTTGTATCACCAAGAAAATGTAAAAGTGTACGAACCAAAAACCGTCACATTTAAGTGTTCATGCTCCCGCGAGCGCAGCGCATCAGCGATTGCTGCCATCGAACGCCAAGAAATTGAAAAAATGGTCGAAGAGACCGGAAACATCAAACTTCACTGTGATTACTGCGGCACTGACTATGAGTTCGATTCTGTTGATATTTCATCAATTTACGAACAAAACGGTCCAGCTTCTGACACCGTACATTAATAATTTTCTTTATTAAATAACGGTCAAAAAACCCACAAAAACCGGCCTCTGTGCCGGTTTTTTTTATTTATTTGCCCAATTTTCCCACAAAAGCTACGCTGAATTATAACTGCTTAATTTTGTACAAATAATAACCGATATAGTGTGGCACAAGTGCGCAACAAGGCGGTAATATTAAAAAGACACAACGGAAAAGAGAATTACATTCCCTTAATTTGTTTGTGGTTATTTTTTGAATTGAATCCCTGAATTGCCCAGTTCAGGTTGCTAGCATGGACGACAGTTAATTACATCTTACCCAAGGAGCACCTATGACTGTCATGAACGTCGAGAAAAAGGTTGCAAATAATATGGATTTGTCAAAGCACGGTCTTTTCAATGTAAAAGAGATTGTTCGTAACCCTACATATGAACAACTTTTCACAGAAGAAACCAAACCAGAGTTAGAAGGCTACGAAAGAGGTACTGTTACCGAGTTAGGTGCAGTCTCTGTAGACACTGGCATCTTTACTGGTCGCTCACCGAAAGACAAATACATTGTGCGCGACGATACTACCCGCGACACCATGTGGTGGTCGGATCAAGGCAAAAACGATAATAAGCCAATCGACCAACACGTTTGGGATGATCTCAAAGCCCTTGTTACTGCTCAACTGTCTGGCAAACGCCTGTTTGTGATTGACGGTTACTGTGGTGCAAACCCTGATACCCGCCTAAGCATTCGTGTTGTGACTGAAGTTGCGTGGCAAGCGCACTTCGTGAAAAACATGTTCATTCGTCCAACAGAAGAAGAGCTGGAAAGCTTCGAACCTGATTTCGTGGTGATGAACGGTGCGAAATGTGTCAACGAGAAGTGGGAAGAGCACGGTCTGAACTCTGAAAACTTCACGGTCTTTAACCTGACTGAGCGCATGCAGTTAATTGGCGGCACTTGGTACGGCGGCGAAATGAAGAAAGGTATGTTCGCAATGATGAACTACTTCCTTCCGCTGAAAGACATTGCATCTATGCACTGTTCTGCAAACATGGGTAAAGAAGGTGACGTTGCTGTCTTCTTCGGTCTATCCGGCACTGGTAAAACCACGCTGTCTACTGACCCTAAACGCGCGCTGATCGGTGACGATGAGCACGGCTGGGATGACAACGGCGTGTTCAACTTCGAAGGCGGTTGTTACGCGAAAACCATCAAACTGTCTAAAGAAGCTGAGCCAGACATCTACAACGCAATCCGCCGCGATGCGCTGCTAGAAAACGTGACAGTTCGTAACGATGGTTCTATCGATTTCGATGACGGCTCTAAGACTGAAAACACCCGTGTTTCTTACCCTATCTACCACATCGAAAACATCGTTAAGCCTGTGTCTAAAGGCGGCCACGCAAACAAAGTAATCTTCTTGTCTGCTGACGCATTCGGTGTGCTGCCTCCGGTTTCTAAACTGACTCCTGAGCAGACTAAGTACCACTTCCTATCAGGCTTCACTGCGAAGCTGGCAGGTACTGAGCGTGGTATCACCGAGCCAACACCAACCTTCTCTGCGTGTTTTGGTAATGCGTTCCTGACGCTGCACCCAACCAAGTATGCAGAAGTACTGGTTAAGCGTATGGAAGCGGTTGGCGCAGAAGCGTACCTCGTTAATACCGGTTGGAATGGTTCAGGCAAGCGTATCTCTATCAAAGATACCCGCGCGATCATCGATGCCATTCTAGATGGCTCGATTGAAACAGCAGAGACCAAACACATTCCTGTGTTCAATCTGGAAGTCCCATGCAAACTGCCTGGTGTTGACCCAGAAATCCTTGACCCACGCGACACCTACGTTGACCCACTTCAGTGGGAAAGCAAAGCAGAAGATCTGGCTCAACGCTTCGTGAAGAACTTTGAGAAATACACAGACACTGCAGAAGGCCAAGCACTGGTTAAAGCCGGTCCTCAGCTGTAATTTCATCGAGTGCTATAACAACGACAAAGCCCCCATCTGGGGGCTTTTCTTTATCTAGCATCACGCACTCCTCGTTTACTTCTTGAATAATGGTGTTTTTTACGCCAACCTCAAGTAAACAAGGGGCTGAAGCCCCTATTCCTTTATTCGATGCTTTGTTTGAGTCGCCCTAATGCAGTGCTCATACAGGGGATTAAGAGAGACTGACTCGCCATGCGATTGCTCATGAAGTTGTTTGCATCCGTATTCATTGTTGTCGCTGTGGCTCTATTGACCCTCGTCGCTCTTCTCCATACGCAATATGGATTGACGATGGTAAAACACACCATCAGTACTTTCTCTTCTTACACGCTGACCGCAGAAAAGCTTCACTACGACATTACTCAGCCTTTTTCGCTAACGTTTGATGCGCCCTCCTTGCGTCACGCTCAACGCGAATCCGCACAAAAGGACTTTCAGGCTGATTCAGTCAGCATAACGCTAGCACCTCTGTCTTCGCTTTTAGGAGACTACACCCTGAATAGTTTGGTCATTAAAGGGGCGGACTTTACCGATAGAGTGCACGACGCGTTGCCCACTACATTGGCCATCAAGCATGTGGCGTTGGATTCTATAAACTATTCTGGCCCATCAATGTCTTTTAAAGACGCGGCCATTCAATTAACCGACTGGACTAACAGCACTGCATCCTGGGGAGACTGGAGAGGCCAGTTTTTGTTTTCCTCGGCTTCTGTAGAAGTGGACGGCTTGCCCGTTAGCAACGTACTGCTTGATAGCGAGAGAGCTAAAGACGGCTGGGAGATATGGGGGATCTCGTTTAACAGTTCATGGGGCAATATCACTGGCAGTGCAACCCTTTCCGACTCGCATCAATGGTTGTTCCATCAGCTCACACTCAGTGATGCTCGGCTTGAATATTCTGAATCGCTCAACCGCATCATCAAGCAGGGAAAAGATTTCGCAAAAGACAATGAGGTAGCGATTCGCCGTTTCGACCTGCTCGATATCAGTGCCTCTTTTGACAACGTCACCATCGAGCATCTAAACGCCTCAATACAAGATCTGGCCCTAAAGCAAGGAGAGCTTTTACTGCCAGATACTAACGCCCTTATCTCTTTCAACGCGAGTTTGCTGCGCTATAAAGACTGGGTCATGACAGATATCTTGTCGGACGTGGCACTTAACGATAACAACCTCGATGTAAACGCGTTTTCAACCAAAATTGATGACAATGGGTTCTTTTCGTTTTCTGGCTCGCTCAATGCGTCATCACTCTTAGTCGATAACCTTGTTGTTGCAGGGCTAAATCTCGATGCTGAAGACCCCATATTCCAATCTTCACTGAGCATCCTGCAGTCGCTGGATGATATTCAGCTGAACAACGTTACCGTTAAGCACACCCAACTGCAGCATTTAGACAAGCAATTTCCCCTGCAGGCCATTGGGTTAAACCTTCGTGGGCAAGACATCATTCTCAAGCAAGCGGGGCATCCTGGTCTTTGGCAAGGCAAATTGTCCGCCAGCGCGGCCAGTGCCAGCATTAACCGCATTCCGATTTCGTCGCCCTATTTTTCCATGACAAGCGACGCGGGAAAGTGGCAAATAGACCCAATTTCTCTTTCCTTTCTTCAAGGACAACTCTCGGCTAAGGCACAGATTGATTTGTCACGCCCAAGTCTACCTTGGCAATTTACCGCAAGCGGCCTAAGCATTCCAAATGATCTCTATACACGATGGCTTGGGTTGCCGCTTAACATCAATGGCGAACATGATATCGAGATGACCCTATCCGGGTTAGCAGATAACGAAGACAGTTTTGCCTATAGCCTGAGTGGCGAGTTGACAGCGACACCACACCGGCTTTGGCTGCACTCTGAAGAGGGACAATCCTTGTCACAAAGTGTACTGAGTGCACTGCATCACCACTCCGATACACAACAGAAAAACCAACGGCCACTTGCAACGGGTGTTATTACTCTGAATGCCGATCGCGGGCGCATTTCGCTGCCTGCTGTGCCTATAAAAGAAAACACACAGCGTCTACGCCTGTCGGGAAATTGGGATTTAGTCTCGGGCGATGCCGATTTACGATTGTCTAAATAGCGAATGGACTAGCCAAAGAGTAACGTTTGGGCTTGTGATTCATCGGCATCATCTTGGGCTTCAGGTAGCAATACATAGGTCCCAACAAAGGTACCGGCGACATCATCGCCGCTAAAAATGGTCACTTCCATTTTTACGCGCGCTTTTCGGCCGCTTGCTAAACGATCGAGATCGCCGCTTAAATTGTCCAAAGACACCGCGGCACGAGGACGCTCAGTGACTGGCCGTCCATAGCGAATGTGGCTGTCTGCCAAGACAATACTCGCCGACAATTGACGTTCTTTCATCATCAGCCACACCATGCCCCATCCTGCTAGCGTTGCCATGCTAAAGACACTACCAGCAAACATGGATTGGTGAGGGTTGAGATTTGCATTGAGCAAAGCCGCCACTTCAAAGCGATAACCCGTGAACTGGGAAATCCGCACACCCATCTTGTCACTGATAGGGATCTGTTGCTGCCAGCGATGCTGCAGCTCCTGACACCATTCAGGGCGACGAACGACATCAGACATGGGGTCGAGTGGTTTGAGCATCTGTTGATGGCGCACAGGGCCGCGCTCTTCACTCAATTCACCTTGGTTAACAAAGCCGTTTCCGCCATAGAAACCAATCGCGTCTTCGCGAGAGTTACACACTAAGCGTTTAGCTCCTTCCTGGCGAGCGAGTGACTCCAGAGCCATCAGAATGAGTGCTCCTAGACCACGCCCTCGATATTGAGGTGCTACGGCCATATAGCGGATTTGGCCATCATTGTCGGGACTGATATAGAGACGACCAACGGCGATCGGGTCGCCTTTGGCATCAATAATCATCCTGTGATGAGAGCCGACGTCATAAGCATCGCGCTCAGATCCTTCAGGTTGACGCCACGGCTCACGCAGCATCTTCCAACGAAAGTGGTAGTATGCCTGAAGTTCATTGTCTTTCGTTGGCGTCACCAATCGAAACATGCTGCTCTTCTCCCTGTGAGCCGAAATCGTTTTCTATGTTAAACCTGAAGCCAGAACGTCACCGGGCCATCATTGACCAGGCTCACCTTCATATCTGCCGCGAATACACCGTTTTCTGTGCGCACGCCGCTGTCGCGACAATGTTGTGAGAATACGTTGTAAAGGCGATCTGCTTCTGCAGGAGGTGCACCATTAAAGCTCGGGCGCATGCCTTTGTTTGTGTCCGCTGCCAGCGTAAACTGAGACACCACCAGCACCTCGCCTCCTGCTTGCTGCACGTTGAGGTTCATCTTGTCATTCTCGTCACCAAAAATTCGGTATCCGAGAACTTTCTCATGCAAACGATGTGCTTTTTTATCATCATCGCCTTTTTCTACGCCCAGCAATACCAGTAAACCTTTACCAATTTCACCAACAACCTTGCCGTCAACCACGACATTGGCTTCACTGACTCGCTGTATAAGCGCAATCATATCAGCTCCTTCTTTATCATCTTAATTATCAATAGGCAGGCTAGGTACGTCGCTCTCAGAGGCGTTCCATAGGTTTTTCTCACCGAGAGATGCAGTAACTTCTGCTCCCAACAGGACAATACACCAGCTGAGATAGACCCACACAAATAAAAGGGGAATAACTGCCAACGCGCCATATATCAGCTCGTAAGATGGAAACTTCGCGACATAGATAGAAAAGCCCTTCTTACTGAATTCAAACAACAAGCTAGCAAAGACAGCACCCGTTAACGCATGCCATATCACTACGCGGCGATTGGGCACCAGTGTGTATAAACCAAAAAATGCTAATGTCGTTAACGTAAACGGCAACGCGCGAAGTAGGGTCGGTGCCCACATCTCACTGCCTTCAACGTTCAGAAGGTTCAGCGAACCAAGGTAAGAGCTAACACCGATACTGGTCCCTACCATGACAGGTCCCAGCGTCAGCACCATCCAGTAAATTGAAAATGAAATCACAGGTGCACGTTTGTGCTTAACGCGCCATATGTAGTTCAGGCTCGTATCAATGGCAGAGATCAGCATCAACGCCACCACAAAAAGAAACCCAACGCCTACCGCTGTCATTTTGCCTGCATTGGCCACAAACTCATTGAGATACTGCTCGAGTACCTCGCTCGATGCGGGAACAAAGTTATGCAGCACGAAGTACTTTATCTGCTCCCCCGCGCCAGCAAAGGTTGGAAAGATAGACAAGGCAGACAAAAGCACTGTTATCAACGGCACCAACGACAATAACGTCACGTAGGCCATGTACCCAGCACTAACCGTCAACCGATCGTGATTCACACGTAATACGAGGTGTTTTGAAAAAGCAAACAGGATATGTCCCATCCTGAGCAAAGAAAGCTTGAGTCGTTCCACAGCTTCAACCATAGTTTTTTGTTAAGAAAGTTATCATATACCCAAACAAACTCGAGGTGCAGGTTTCTGGTGGTTTGGGTATTCACCAATGTTTCAAGGAGCTTACCGTGCGACTTCTCTCCTCGCTGTTTCTCATTTTTGCACTCTCTGGGTGCCAGTCCGCTTACTATGCCACGATGGAAAAAGTCGGCATTCATAAACGCGACATCATGGCCGATCGTGTCGAAGCGGCATCGGACGCTCAACAAGAAGCCAGTGAGCAGTTCACCAGTGCACTGGAATCACTCACGGCGTTGACCCATTTTGATGGTGGCGAACTGGAAACCATGTATAACACCATCAACGATCAGTACGAAGAAAGTGAAGCTGCCGTCGAAAATGTGCGTGAGCGTATTGGTGCAGTCGAAGACGTTTCTGACGCCCTTTTTGATGAGTGGCAAGAAGAACTGTCTCTCTACTCCAGTGCCAAACTTCGCCGTGAAAGCGAGCGTAAACTCAAAGAAACCGAGCGCAGTTACAACCAAATGCTGTCTGCGATGAAGAAGGCAGAAAGCAAAATGGAACCCGTTTTAGACACGCTCCGCGATAATGCCCTGTATCTTAAACACAATTTAAATGCGGCTGCGATAGGCGCATTAAAAGGTGAGTTTGCCGGATTAGAGCAAGAAATCAACAGAGCAATCAAAGATATGAAAGCCGCCATTGCAGAGTCGGACCGTTTTTTAGCCACACTAAAGAGCTAAGAAAGTCTCACTAATTTCTCATGGTTGAAACGCATCATGTGAGACAAATTCCTTTAAGGTTTTGGCAGGCAAAAAAGCCTGCATTCAACGGAGTATTTCCGTCTCTCAACCTGGAGGAGAACACATGAGCATTATTTCCTGGATCATTCTTGGGCTTCTGGCTGGTATTCTGGCGAAGTGGATCATGCCTGGGAAAGACGGTGGCGGATTCATCATGACAACGCTGCTGGGCATCGCAGGTGCCGTTGTCGGTGGTTGGGTCAGTACCTTGATTGGCATTGGCACTACTGGCGGCTTAAGCATCGGCAGCATCATTATGGCGACGGTGGGCGCACTTATCCTGCTATTTATCTATAACAAAGTCGCGAAATAACGATTTCCATAAAAAAAAAGCCTCCCGATTGGGAGGCTTTCTTATTTGTTACGAACCTAACGCTTATTTAGCACCACGGCTAGCGCGCTTACGGTCGTTTTCAGTCAGCAGTTTCTTACGAATACGGATGCTAACTGGTGTTACTTCTACCAGTTCGTCGTCATCGATGAACTCTAGAGCTTGCTCAAGGGTGTACTTGATTGCTGGGCTCAGAACCTGTGCTTCATCCGTACCAGATGCACGAACGTTAGTCAGCTGCTTACCTTTCAGACAGTTAACTGTCAGGTCGTTTGAACGGTTGTGAATACCGATTACCTGACCTTCGTACACTTCATCAGCGTGCTCAGTAAACAGACGGCCGCGCTCTTGCAGGTTGAACAGTGCGTAAGTCAGTGCTTTACCTGTTGCATTAGAAATCAGTACGCCGTTGTTACGCTGGCCGATAACGCCAGGCTTCATTGGACCGTAGTGATCGAACGTGTGGTAAATCAGACCTGAACCTGAAGTCAGAGTCATGAACTCAGTTTGGAAACCGATCAGGCCACGAGAAGGCATGATGAAGTCCATGCGCACACGGCCTTTACCGTCTGGAGACATGTCAGTCAATTCGCCTTTACGAAGACCGATTTTCTCCATTACGCCGCCTTGGTTTTCTTCAACAACGTCGATGGTTACAGTTTCAAACGGCTCTTGTTTCTCACCGTCGATTTCTTTGATGATTACTTCAGGGCGAGAAACCGCCAGCTCGAAGCCTTCACGACGCATGTTTTCGATCAGGATAGACAGGTGAAGCTCACCACGACCTGATACACGGAAACGATCCGGGTCACCCGTTTCTTCAACGCGCAGAGCAACGTTGTGAACCAACTCTTTCTGCAGACGCTCAAGGATGTTACGTGAAGTAACGAACTTACCTTCTTTACCAGCGAACGGAGAGGTGTTCACCTGGAAAGTCATGGTAACAGTTGGCTCATCAACAGACAGAGCTGGAAGTGCTTCAACTGCGTTTACGTCACAGATGGTGTCAGAGATTTTCAGCTCACCAAGACCTGTGATTGCAACGATATCACCAGCATTAGCCAGTTCAACATCGTGACGCTCAAGACCTAGGTAACCTAGAACTGAACCTACTTTACCGTTACGGGTTTTACCGTCAGCACCGATAACAGTCACTTGTTGGTTTGGCTTCACAGAGCCACGTGTTACACGGCCTACACCGATAACACCAACGTATGAGCTGTAATCTAGCTGAGAGATTTGCATTTGCAGCGAACCGGTTGCGTCAACTTGTGGTGCAGACACGTTGTCTACAACAGCTTGGAACAGAGGTTCCATGTTCTCGCCAGTTTCGCCTTCTTCCAGTGTCGCCCAACCGTTCAGTGCTGATGCGTAAACCACTTGGAAGTCTAGCTGCTCGTCAGTTGCACCCAGGTTGTCAAACAGGTCAAATACCTGATCCATAACCCAGTCAGGACGCGCGCCAGGACGGTCGATTTTGTTGATAACAACGATTGGTTTCAAACCGTGAGCAAACGCTTTTTGCGTTACGAAACGGGTTTGCGGCATAGGGCCGTCAACCGCATCAACGATCAGCAGAACTGAATCAACCATCGACATGATACGCTCTACTTCACCACCGAAGTCGGCGTGTCCTGGGGTATCTACGATGTTGATACGGTAGTCATTCCAGTTAATAGCGGTGTTCTTCGCCAGAATGGTAATGCCACGCTCTTTCTCGATGTCGTTCGAGTCCATGACGCGTTCTTCGTGCTCGCCACGGGTTTCCAAGGTGCCAGACTGCTGAAGCAGTTTATCAACCAAGGTAGTTTTGCCGTGGTCAACGTGCGCGATGATCGCGATGTTTCTTAGTTTATCTATCTGTAAGGTAGACATGGGTTCTCTTTCACTCAAAAAAGATGTGCCGTCAAAAGCCACCATCTATTAGTAGATGAGGCACTCACCGCCACTTGATTAAAAAAACGGCCGTAATTTAACAGATTTTTACTCAAAACCCACGAACTATGTGACCTATGATCGATTTATATTCGTTTAGCCTTATCGATGACACACTCTAAGGCGTTTAAAAAAAGGGTGGATACCCCCATTTTTTCTTATCCGCGGGCAATTCTCGCGCCACATGAAGGCAAAACATAGGACTCCGATCGAGATCACAGCTCAAGCAACCCATCTCAAAACACAGACATCATTGATTGACAACAATCAGTAACCGCTGCTGAATGGTTCCGATAAGGACGCAATCCTTCCTTGCACCATAATGGTGCGGACGCGCACCAAAAGTGAGCACAACTTGTCACTCTTGTGGCACTAAGTCGCCTAAACATAGGTATTTACGGGAATTTAAAACTTGGCACGGTTTTCGCTTTAGGAAGTTCAGACCATTTTTGGTGGGGCGCACCTAAGCCACTTCGCCATTTTAGAGAACAATGACACCGGAGGTTTATTCACATGTCAGTAGAAAACGTACTCGCCCTAATCCAAGAGCACGAAGTTAAATTTGTTGACTTGCGCTTCACCGACACCAAAGGTAAAGAGCAGCACATCTCAATCCCTGCGCACCAAATTGACGCAGACTTTTTTGAAGATGGCAAAATGTTCGATGGCTCTTCTGTCGCGGGCTGGAAAGGCATTAACGAATCAGACATGGTAATGATGCCAGACGCATCTTCTGTTGT
This sequence comes from Enterovibrio qingdaonensis, assembly GCF_028683135.1. Lineage (GTDB taxonomy): Bacteria > Pseudomonadota > Gammaproteobacteria > Enterobacterales > Vibrionaceae > Enterovibrio > Enterovibrio qingdaonensis. Next base: position 66,877 of record NZ_JAJUBB010000020.1, on the reverse strand, counting down.
GCTGGACCCATTTACTGAAGACAGCACGCTGAACATCCGCTGTGACATCCTTGAGCCAGCAACAATGCAAGGTTACGACCGTGACCCACGCTCAATCGCGAAACGTGCAGAAGACTACATGCGCGCTACTGGTATTGCAGACACCGTTCTTGTTGGTCCAGAGCCAGAGTTCTTCCTGTTTGACGACGTGAAGTTCAACACTGACATGTCAGGCTCTTTCTACAAAATTGATGACGTAGAAGCGAGCTGGAACAGCGGTTCTTCTTTCGAAGGCGGTAACAAAGGTCACCGTCCAGGCGTGAAAGGTGGTTACTTCCCAGTAGCTCCTGTTGATTCATCACAAGATATCCGTTCAGCAATGTGTCTGGTAATGGAAGAGATGGGTCTGGTTGTTGAAGCACACCACCACGAAGTAGCAACTGCAGGTCAGAACGAAATCGCAACGCGTTTCAACACCCTGACCACCAAAGCGGATGAAATCCAAATCTACAAGTACGTTGTTCATAACGTTGCTCACGCATTCGGTAAGACAGCGACTTTCATGCCTAAACCACTGGTTGGCGACAACGGTTCTGGTATGCACGTTCACCAATCACTGGCGAAAGATGGCCAAAACCTGTTCGCAGGTGACAAGTACGGCGGCCTGTCTGAAACTGCTCTGTTCTACATCGGCGGTATCATCAAGCACGCACGTGCTATCAACGCCTTTGCTAACCCATCAACTAACTCGTACAAGCGTCTTGTACCAGGCTTTGAAGCACCTGTTATGCTGGCTTACTCAGCGCGTAACCGTTCTGCTTCTATCCGTATCCCTGTGGTACCAAGCCCGAAAGCACGTCGTATCGAAGCGCGCTTCCCAGATCCAGCAGCAAACCCATACTTGGCGTTTGCATCACTGCTGATGGCAGGTCTTGACGGTATTAAGAACAAGATCCACCCTGGCGATGCAATGGATAAAGACTTGTACGATCTGCCAGCTGAAGAAGCGGCTGAGATTCCAAAAGTTGCAGAGTCACTGGAAGTTGCACTGAAAGCACTGGATGAAGACCGTGCGTTCCTGACAGCTGGCGGCGTATTCTCTGACGATTTCATCGATTCTTATATCGATCTGAAATCTCAAGACGTTGAGAAAGTGAACATGACAACTCACCCACTGGAATTTGAACTGTACTACTCAGTGTAATTCTTGCCGGGTTGCTCGGAAATCAAAGGGCTCGCTCACAAGCGAGCCCTTTTTCTATTGTGGTACAAACGTTTAGGCGCAAAATATCCATTTTTACTAAGGGATAAAAACATGCGTATCGTCGGTGCTCTGCTTCTTGGTTGTGCATTAACATCTCCAGCAACTGCAGACTCTTACTATCGTTGGGTCGATGAAAACGGTGTTGTACATTTTAGTGACTCACCACCAGAGGCCAGCATCGAGCTAGAAATCGAACTCAAAGCGATTCCATTAAACACCAGCCCTCAAATCGCGGCTCCTCCTTCACCAGATGCGCCTCCCGTGCCGCCAGTACCAGACGCCCCAATGGCCAGCGATATCCTGCTGCTTTCACCGCTTGACGAAGAAACGATCAGAAACAGCGAAGGCAGCATCACAGTATCTGTGTCTACAGACCTACCTCTCGGTGAGAATCAATCTGTCCGCGCAGTCATTGATGGCAAAGCGCAGAAATCCCAACAGGGATTATCGATTGAACTAAACAACATTGACCGAGGTGAACACAGCATCAAGGTCCAACTTATACAAGATGGCAAGGTAATTGCTTCATCTGATTCAGCTACTGTGTTTTTGCACCGAACTATTCATCGGAAAGCACCGCCCAAAGCAACACCTAAGCCGTTGTAAACTCGCCGACCTTATCCGTTGTCGGTCGTGTTGCAAAAGCGAACATTCCACGCTGCACAAACACGGGCTATCGGGTAAACTTGATTGCACCAACATGGTGCAGCCAATTAGGAAGGTTATGTGGCCACGCTTATCGAATCAGTAATGGACAATTTAATCACGGCAGTCGTGGTTCTCGACGAGAACCTTGTCGTGACTTATGCAAACCCTGCCGCCGAGCAACTTTTTTGTCTTAGTGCACGCCGCCTTAAGGAGCAGCCACTATCAGACATTATTCAGCATTGCTCCATAAACTTAGAGCATGTGCAGGAAACGCTGGCATCCGGTCAAGGCCTTACCGACAGCGACGTGACCTTGGTTATCGATGGCAATCAACGAAAAGTGGAGCTCAGTGCCAGTCCGTTGCAGTGGGCACGCAGTACCTCCATGCTGGTCGAGCTCAAAGCTATTGGGCACCAGCAGCAAATCAGCAAAGAGTTACAACAACAAGCACAGCAACAGGCCGCAAAAGAACTCGTGCGCGGCCTTGCGCATGAGATCAAAAACCCACTTGGTGGTCTTCGTGGTGCAGCGCAGTTGCTTGAGAAAATGCTGCCTGACCCAAGCCTAAGCGAATACACCCGCATTATCATTGAGCAAGCAGATCGCCTAAGAAACTTGGTCGATCGGCTGCTTGGCCCACAACGTCCGGGGACAACCCAACAAGAAAATATCCATGTAGTGCTTGAGAAAGTCCGTCAATTGGTTGAGCTCAGTGCCGACGATACGCGCATTACCCGCGACTACGACCCAAGTTTGCCTGACTTAGAAATGGACCCCGATCAGCTGGAGCAAGCATTGCTCAATGTGGTGAGCAATGCCGCTGAGATTTTACAAGGCACACCAGATAGTGAAATCACCTTGCGCACACGCACTGAACATCAGGTCGTGATAAATGGCAAACGACACCGTTTAGCGGCGCGTATCGATATCACGGACAACGGGCCGGGTATCAGTCCCGAACTTCAGGACACCTTATTTTATCCAATGGTATCTGGTCGCCCTGGCGGCACAGGGCTTGGCTTATCCATCACACGAAACCTTATCGATCAGCATAAGGGAAAAATTTACGTGAACAGCTGGCCTGGGCATACCACATTTACCATCTTGCTACCGATCAAACGTTAAGGGGAAATCATGAGCAAAGGACTTATCTGGGTTGTCGATGACGACAGCTCTATCCGCTGGGTGCTAGAACGCACGTTAAATGCCGCGGGTATGGCATGTGAGACCTTTGCCGACGCAGACAGCGTTCTCGAAGGGTTAAACCGTGAAGTCCCAGATGTATTGGTGTCGGACATCCGCATGCCCGGCACTGACGGCTTTACCCTGCTCAATCGTCTGCAAGATGAGTACCCCACACTGCCCGTTATCATCATGACAGCGCACTCTGATCTTGATGCTGCCGTCAGTGCCTACCAAAAAGGGGCGTTTGAGTACCTGCCAAAGCCTTTTGATATTGATGAGGCCGTTGCATTGGTTGAGCGCGCGGTTTCTCACAGTCAGGAGCAAAAACGTCAGCGTGCACCAAAAGAGTCCAAGGAAGCCGTACCAGAAATCATTGGTGAGGCACCTTCAATGCAAGAGGTCTTCCGCGCCATTGGCCGTCTTTCTCGTTCATCCATTTCTGTATTGATCAACGGCGAGTCCGGAACAGGTAAAGAGCTGGTCGCCCATGCATTGCACCGCCATAGCCCACGCTCAAGTAACTCTTTCATTGCGCTCAACATGGCTGCAATCCCCAAAGATTTGATCGAGTCGGAACTGTTCGGCCATGAAAAAGGGGCCTTCACCGGTGCCAACAGTGTGCGCCAAGGCCGGTTCGAGCAAGCCAATGGTGGCACCCTGTTTCTTGATGAAATTGGCGACATGCCATTGGATATTCAGACACGCCTGTTGCGCGTTTTAGCTGACGGGCAGTTCTATCGTGTAGGTGGCCATCAAGCTATCAAGGTCGATGTCCGCATCATTGCCGCAACACACCAAAACCTAGAAAAGCTCGTTGCGGAAGGCACTTTCCGTGAAGACCTATTCCACCGATTGAACGTAATTCGGGTTCATCTCCCCCCGCTTCGGGAGCGCCGACAAGACATAGGTCAGCTCGCCAAACATTTCCTGAAACGCGCGTCAGATGAGCTGGATATCGAAGTAAAGTCGCTACATCCAGCCACGCTTGAATTGATTTCGTCATTGCCTTGGCAAGGCAATGTCCGTCAATTAGAGAACATCTGTCGTTGGCTCACCGTCATGGCTAGCGGAAAAGAAATTCTTCCTGAAGATTTGCCACCGGAGTTGATGCAACCAGAAGCAAGTAGTGCGGTTAGCGGAGAAGGTGACAGTTGGCAGATGGCCCTCTCTAAGTGGGCAAAAACGTCTTTGGTCAATGGTGATGACAACTTACTTCGTGAGGCTCTGCCAGAGTTTGAACGTATCTTACTAAGAGAGGCGTTAAGCCATACTCGTGGCCACAAACAAGAAGCAGCCAAACTCCTAGGCTGGGGCAGAAACACACTGACGCGTAAGCTCAAAGAGCTTCAAATGCCGTAACCCGCGCGGGCCAGTTCAAATTATCAACAAATCTAGTAAACAATATAACCAATTCCGCCCTTTTGGGCGGATTGTCCCTGAAGCTGTACTGACGATCTCCTAGATAGCCTTTATAATTGCGAAAAGTAAATATAAGGATAATTTTATGATCGCCACCCACCTTCCGTTGACGGATTTGCACCGTCACCTTGATGGTAATATTCGCATTCGCACCATTCTGGAACTGGGTCAGAAGTTTGGTATGGCCTTACCTGCTGACACTATTGACGCTCTGCGCCCGCATGTTCAGGTGATGTCAAACGAGCCAGATCTGGTTGGATTCCTGTCGAAACTTGATTGGGGTGTGGCTGTACTGGGCGATCTGGATGCCGTGCGTCGCGTGGCATACGAGAACGTAGAAGATGCTCTAAACGCGAAAATTGACTACGCAGAGCTACGTTTCTCACCTTACTACATGGCAATGAAACACAAGCTGCCCGTTCAGGGTGTCGTAGAAGCCATCATTGATGGCGTGGCCGCAGGCAGCCACGACTTTGGCGTGAAAACCAATTTGATTGGCATCATGAGTCGTACGTTTGGCACTGAAGCTTGCATGCAGGAGTTGGATGCGCTGCTCGCCCTGAAACAACACCTTGTTGCTATCGACTTAGCCGGTGACGAACTGGGCCAGCCTGGCCACCTGTTTAATGACCATTTTGCCAAAGTACGTGCAGCTAATCTGAACATCACGGTTCACGCGGGTGAAGCTGCAGGTGCACAAAGCATGTGGCAAGCAATCAATGAGCTGGGTGCAACTCGTATTGGCCATGGCGTGAAAGCCATTGAAGACCCAGCATTGATGGATTATCTGGCGAAGCATCGTATCGGTATTGAGTCTTGCCTGACATCAAACGTCCAAACCAGCACAGTGGCATCTCTGGAAAGCCACCCTGTTAAGCAATTCTTGGCACATGGCATTCTTGCGACACTCAACACTGACGACCCAGCAGTCTCTGGAATAGAACTGCCTCACGAATACGAAGTGGCGGCGCCGAATGCAGGTCTGACACAAGCTCAAATCACCCAGCTTCAGGAAAACGGTTTAGAAATCGCGTTCTTGTCTGACAGTGAAAAAGCCGAGCTGAGAGCGAAAGCACACGCACGCGGTTAAGCGACTCTCAGCGTAAAAATATATTTGAACACACCGGCCAAGGCCGGTGTTTTTTTGCTCAAATCTAACGTACAATGCCGCCGATTTTCGACTAACGCCGGATGAGAAGTAATATGTTCGACGCAATGCTGACTGCGAATGAAATTGTTGCGGCAGGTCCAGGTCAACTGGCCGCGGCAGCCCTCGCTGTAGTACTGGCTGTGATCAGTATCGGCGGTGGTGTATAAGCACTTTTTTGCTCGCCAACCGCACAAAAAAAGCCGCTTTATGCGGCTTTTTGCGTTTTTGGAGTTCTACCATCCGTGATTAAATCACGCGAGAGAACTGCTGCTGACGTGCGCGATCGCGAAGGTAGGTGTCAAAACACATACAGATATTTCGGATCAGTAGTCGACCTTTCAGCGTAACAGTAATGGTGTCTGCATCAACGGCCACAAGCTCATCATCGATAAAACACTTCAGTAAGCCCAGATCTTCGGCAAAGTAGCTGTCGAAATCCACATTGAATTCACGTTCAATTACTCGCTTATCCAATGAGAAGTTACAAATCAGCGATTTGATGACTTCACGACGAAGCAGGTCATCCCCATCCAACATCACGCCTTTCCACAACGCATGGCGTTGCTCATCAACTTGTTGGTAGTACTTCTTCAGCTCTTTTTGGTTTTGTGCGTAACAATCACCAATCATAGAAATCGCTGACACGCCCATGCCCAATAAGTCGCAATCACCTTGCGTGGTGTAGCCTTGGAAGTTTCGGTGAAGAATACCTTCACGCTGCGCGACCGCCAATTCGTCGTCCGGCAGAGCAAAATGGTCCATGCCAATAAACTGATACCCTGCGCCTGTCAGCGTCGAGATAGTTTGCTCTAGCATCGCTAACTTTTCACGAGGAGAAGGCAAGGTGTCTTCTTTGATTTTACGCTGGGCAGCAAACAGTTGCGGTAGATGCGCGTAGTTGAACACAGACAAGCGACCCGGCTTCATTGCCAGCACTTGCTCCAGTGTTTTCGCGAACGTCTCACCATTTTGGTGCGGAAGGCCATAAATCAGGTCTAAGTTGGTTGAACGGAAACCAAGTACCTTGGCGCGCTCGACCATGGCTTTGATAAAGCCTTCGTCCTGTTCACGGTTTACGGCTTTTTGAACGTCTTTGTCGAAGTCCTGCACACCAATGCTCAGGCGATTAAAGCCCTCTGCACGAAGGTGATCCAGCACGTCCAGCTCCACTTCACGTGGATCAACTTCGATGCTTATTTCTGCATCCGGTGACAGACGAAACTCTTGGCGAAGCAACGTCATTAAACGCGAGATTTGAGCCTTGGTCAGAAAAGTCGGTGTGCCGCCGCCCCAGTGCAACTGAGTGACATTGCGCTCACGGAGCAAGTACGCACGCTGGCGAATTTCATGCTCCAACGCATCCAAGTATTCATCCGCTTTATGCGCATGACGAGTGATGACTTTATTGCAGCCACAGTAGTAACACAGCGTATGGCAAAACGGGATGTGTACATAGAGCGACAAATTGCGCTCAGGATACTGGGTACACGCCATGTCAAACTCGGCTGCGGTGAACACTTCGTGAAATTCCAGTGCGGTCGGATAGGACGTATAACGTGGACCTGAGTAGTTATACTTCTCAATCAGATCCTGATCCCAAATAATTTGCTGCTTAGACATCTATGTTCCCGCCAAAAATAAACAACCGGAGAGGTAATCCACCCGAGCCAATATGCTTAGGTGTATTTTTGCACACTCTCCGGTCGCGGATGAATCTTTCTTCGGCTTAGCTCGGTAAATCTGTTGGGCTGATCGTACCGTTTAGCTTGCCAGGGTTCTTACTGGAGTAATTTTGGCACCTGTAAATGCCAAAATTTCCTCAAGCTCGGTATGAATCGCCTGCTGAAGCCTAGACTCTGCTTTCACACGGTGCATATCGTGGCGCATTCGCTCCTTTTTTGGGATCTCTTTGCGCGCATCACCGCGGGGCATGTCTTTGACCACATCGTACAATTCATACAATGCTGGAAAACGCGTAGGAAAATCAACGCGCTTCTCTCCTTGCAGGTGATCCATAATCATGTAGAGACGGATCGCTGCTTCTGACAAGTCGCATTGCTCTTGCAACGTTGCCAACGCAATGACATCCACGCTTTCAATGATTTTCAGGTTACGCTGTTTGATCGCTGCATTCATCGCAGCTTCCTGCATTTTGGTTTGTTGACGTAATTTCGCCAATAACCAGCCTGCATAACCAGCTAAACCCAGAATGATTGCGCCACCAAGCGCAACAACACCTAAAGGAAGGGTCTCCAACATTTACTCCTGATCAAATTTGAAGTTTTCAAACTCCGCCAACAAATCATCATCGCCACGGCGTTTCGATTTTTTCGGTGCCTCTACAACTTCTTCTTCTTCGTCATCAAAAAGACCAAGCTGTTTCATCAACACTTCGATACGGTCGAGTTTTTCATCGACGTATGACTGCAGGCCAGCACCCAGCTTCTCACCGTTTTCAATACGATCAAGAAGCACAGTGAGTTGCGCATCATTTTCCAACATCTCCAACTCCTGCGCAGCACTCAGTTTGCGTGCTTTTTTCGCAGCGGCAGATTTAGGATGCGGTTTCGCTTCGACAACAAGCTGAATTGGCTTTTTGCTGCCAAGACGTGGATCGCGTTGCTGTTGTGCTAAGCGCTGTTGTTCTTCTTTACCACCAGAATGACGAGAACCAGCTTTCAAACCTTTACGTTTGTTTTTACGCTTACGCGCCATTGCGGCTACGTCTTCACGGTTCAGTGATTTATCAGCGTATTGTGCTGGCCCTTCAGAGCCAACTTTGCGGCCTTTTTTCTTGCGTGTCATTCGTTTCTCTTCCTCAGTAAAATTACGTCGTTACCAACAAAGTCCACGTCAAGACCATCACGGTCTGCTAAGTAGCTAAACGTTTCGCGACTGAAGAAGCTCACGTGGGTTGGGTCGTTTTTGTAATGCCAGCTTTTAAAAGCATCAGCATCGATCACGAGCTTGGTCATAAAAGCCATCCAGCCTCCAGGTTTCACCAAACTCAACAACAGTCTCCATTCCTTGTGAGGCATGTAAAAGTGTTCAATAGCTTCAGTGCAAGTGACAAAATCGTATGTCTTTTCCAATGCGGTCGCATCGGGCGCGAAATAAGGATCATACACGGTCATATTGTAACCTGCTTCGGTCAGCATTGCTGCTAACGCTGGACCAGGACCACACCCAAAGTCTAACCCTTGAAAAACGCCCTCACCGAGCTTTTGCATCAGAGGTGTTGCCAAGCGATCGAGAAAAGCGCGATAGCGTTCATCTTCAACATTGTTCTCATGTTGATCGTAAACCGCTTTTTCGTCTTCCGGTGGCAACTGACAATCTGGATCAGCAAAAACCAGCGAACAAGGCTGACAACGGAAATAACGACGGCGTTTGTCCTGCTCGAAATCGACAACCTGTGTCGATTGGCAAAGCGGGCAATTTAGACTCATTGGGGATTTCTGCACCAAATTGAATGGCGGAAATGTAACAGAAAGCTGAATAAGAAAAAAGCGACAGGCAAAGCCTGTCGCTCTATAGCGTTCCAAAGAACGGTATTTACCGTTTTCATCCCTAACAGCAACACCACATCCCGGTGAACAATTATCCTTTTGTAATAAGGCGTCCTGCCATTTTTTATTTGAGTTATCTACTCACAACATCCTGTCTTCGTCACCATCCTGGTGTGTGTCCTTTCCTTCATCCGAGAAGGTGTCCTTATGCATGAATCCTTCACACACTGTGTCATCCCGACAACGATCTGTCCTGATCACTGAGGCGTTCCAACGCCAAAATCCGTTTGCATCCTTACCGCAACCCTGCGATATCGTCCTGATTGTCCTTTTCCCTGTCGACTCAAATAAGTTTACGCGTTCGATAAACAGAAAACAGGCGATGCATCACAATTCAGACATGACGTTTATATATGTATGCTTTATCTCTATGAAAGATAGGCCAAAAAATCAAAAACCAACAAGTTTTCGGGCAAGTTTCTTCTAACGAAATGGCTGATCGCTTACAAATAGCAGGGAAAAATAGGCATATAGAATGCAAAAAGGCAGCGTAGCTGCCTTTTTAATAAGATGTTCACTGATAAGCGATTGGCTTAATGCAGACCACCGACATATTGAGAAATGGCTTCGATTTCTTTGTCGGTCAGTTTTGAGGCCACAATTTGCATCATGCCATTGAGGTCGTTGTTACGCACGCCATCACGGAACATAACAAGCTGGGTTTGCACGTACTCTGCATGCTGACCAGAAATTTTAGGGAAACCAGACAACGCGGTTCCGTTACCTCGAGGACCGTGACAAGCAATACATGCTGCAATCCCGCGCTCTTTGTCGCCAGCAAGATAAAGCTCTTCACCAACCTCAATCGATGACTCAGGCGTTGAACCCGCTTTTGCGGTTTGTGTGGCATAAAACGCCGCCAAGTCCGCCATGTCTTGTTCAGACAAAGGTGCAACCATTCCTGCCATCACGGCATTGTAACGACCTTGTTCGCCGCCAGTTTCCATACCGAGCTTAAATTCTTTTAGCTGCTTAAATAAATATTTTTCGTGCTGGCCTGCCAACACGGGGTTTGCAGCAATAAGACTGTTGCCGTCAGCACTGTGACATGCGGCGCAAGTGACTGATTTTGCTTTACCTGCTTCTGCATCTCCCTGCGCATAGGCGGTAAAACTCGCGAGTAAGCTGAGTAGTAGCGCTAATTTCTTCATGACATTCCGTTTATAATTATCAAGCTTCCAATACCACGGTGCTCACGTCATCGTGATACAATCGTTGAGCAAAAACCGAGCACGGTCATTTTACACAATTTCACATAAAAGTAATCAGTCGACTACATAAAGTCGAGACGGAGTTAACAGTGAATCCTTCACTCAACTATCGCAAGACCCACTTTATCACCAGTGCACCCGATATTCGTGCACTGCCAGCTGACACAGGCATCGAAGTTGCCTTTGCGGGTCGTTCCAATGCAGGTAAGTCTAGTTCAATCAATAGATTGTGTGACAATAAAAGTCTAGTTAAAACCAGTAAAACGCCGGGTCGCACACAATTGATCAACCTGTTCCAGGTCGATGAGGGATGCCATATTGTTGACCTTCCTGGGTACGGATTCGCGCAAGTACCTCTGGAAATGAAGAAAAAATGGCAAAAATCTCTGGGTGAATACCTACAAAAACGCCAGCAACTGAAAGGTTTGGTGGTATTGATGGATATTCGCCACCCACTGAAAGAGCTAGATCAAGACTTAATCTTTTGGGCGGTAGATAGCAACCTGCCCGTTCTGGCCCTGCTAACCAAATGTGACAAACTGAAAAGTGGCGCACGTAAAGCAGAATTGCAGAAAGTACGCGAAGCTGCCAAAGATTTCGGCGGTGACGTTGAAGTCGAGCTTTACTCATCATTAAAAGGTATTGGCGTCGACAAACTTCGTAAGAAGATGGATGGCTGGTATTTCCCGCCGCTTGAGGGCGTGATCGAAGACGCAGAAGGAACTGAAGACAACAATTCAGAGACTGATGCGTAACCTATAACGCTTTCGACTTTTTCCTCCCGGAAATAAAAACCCCACCTCATGGGTGGGGTAACGGGAGAGAAATAGGAGGTTTGTTTTAGTCGTTATACTCTGAGTGTCAGTGATCTTTTCCAACCCCGCAAGTTTGCCCCCACTTTCCTTATTTGATTTTTCTCTCTTATCCCTAGCGTCAAAACAACCGTCAAAACTAACCCTCTGATCATTTTGTTTTTTTTCGGTCAATGTTGAACTTATTTTTTATCAATAAATATCAAGTTTGCTACATGTTATTTCATGACAAAGTGTTTGGAATTGAATTACAGAAAGAAGCGGGCAAAAAAAAACCGATTTGAAGATTCAAATCGGTCAGAAACAACGTGTGATCGCATGTCAGAAAGTAGTGACAAGCCACCTAAACACATTAAGAACAAGAAGCAGTGGTCATTATAACGCCATGACCATCAAATTAAAGTAATTACTCTAATAAAAGGTAACAAAATACAACGGACGACAAGAGGTGCAGTATAAGTAACTGTTTTAAATGGATAATATAATAGAAAAAAGAGAGTTTGGTGACTCGGATTTTATGCATAAAAAATGCCCCGGCCGACAATCGTCGACCGGGGCTGCTGAATCAGCTAAATCCAATAACGTGAAACAAAAGGTCTGAAAGATAGAACATCTTACCTCTGTACCCTACGTCATTAACTGTATATCAAATGGCCGATTAAGAAAACCCTTTACGTAGTTTTTTTTCACAATTTTATCGATTTTGTATTCTTTCGACTGTGGGCAGGCAATAAAAAAGCCCGTTTTGACGGGCTTTTTTCGCTATGAAATTTAAGTACTTATGTGATTCAAGTCGCGCTCAAGAGTACGAATTAATGCGCTTGGTCCCAGTTTTCACCGCTTCCAGACTCAGCAACTAGGGGAACTTCAAGCAATGCCGCCGACTCCATCAGCTTACAAACCTGTTGCTCAATAACCGTTAGATGTTCGGTATCTACTTCCAGAACCAATTCATCGTGTACTTGCATGATCAATGACACATGCCCTTCAGGCTGCTGCTGAATCCACGCATCAACGAGGATCATAGCGCGTTTGATAATATCCGCCGCCGTCCCCTGCATTGGCGCATTGATCGCTGCACGCTCTGCTGCTTTACGACGCATACCATTGCTCGATTTGATTTCTGGTAACTGAAGGCGACGTCCGAATATCGTCTCAACATAGCCTTGCTCAGAAGCTTGAAGGCGAGTCGATTCCATGTACTGTCGAACACCAGGGTAACGTTCAAAGTAACGGTCCATGTATTGCTGTGCTTCACCACGAGGAATGCCGAGTTGCTTCGCCAAACCAAACGCACTCATGCCATAGATCAGACCGAAGTTGATGGCTTTTGCGCGGCGGCGCATTTCCGATGTCACATCGGTAATATCAATACCCATGACTTCCGCTGCGGTCGCACTGTGAATATCTTTGCCATGTCGGAAAGCATCGATCAACGCCTCGTCGCCCGACAAATGCGCCATGATACGCAGTTCAATTTGCGAATAGTCGACCGCCAGAATGGTTTTGCCTGCAGGCGCAATAAATGCCTGACGAATTCGACGCCCTTCTTCATTACGAATAGGAATATTCTGAAGGTTAGGATCCGTTGAAGACAAACGCCCTGTCGCGGTCACTGCTTGATGGTAAGACGTATGAACGCGACCTGTCGCGGGTTTCACCATCTTCGGCAATTTATCGGTGTACGTCGACTTCAACTTCGCCAAACCGCGGTATTCCAAAATGCATTTTGGCAATGGATAATCAAGTGCCAGTTCTTGCAGCACTTCTTCGTTCGTTGATGGCGTGCCTGATGGCGTTTTCTTAATGACGGGCAGTCCCATTTTTTCAAACAAGATTGCCTGAAGTTGTTTTGGCGAGCTCAAATTAAATTCTTGACCGGCCAATTCAAATGCCTGTTTTTCCAATTCATCAAGGCGCACTGCAATTTCTTTTGACTGCTTAGCCAGCATCTCAGAACTGATCAGAACACCGTGACGCTCCATTCGTGACAGCACAGGAACCAGTGGCATTTCATACTGTTCGAAAATGACTTTCAGTTTTTCATCGGCGTTCAGATGCGCCATCAATACATTGTGCAGCCTCAACGTAACGTCAGCATCTTCCGCAGCATACGGTGACGCCTGATCCATTTCTATTTGGTTAAAGGTCAGCTGTTTTTTACCTTTACCTGCAATTTCTTCAAAGCTGATGCACTTATGTTGAAGGTAACGCATGGCCAAACTGTCCATGTCATGCTTACCTGCAACACTGTTAAACACGTATGATTCGAGCATAGTGTCATAAGCAATGCCTTTCATCGCGATGTCGTAGCGCGCCAACACACTTGCATCGTACTTCAGGTTTTGACCCACTTTCAGCGCGCCGGCGTTTTCCAGCCAAGGTTTCATTTCAGCTAGCACCCAGTCGCGATCAAGCTGCTTTGGCGCATCCAGATAGTCATGGGTTAGCGGCAAATAAGCAGCTTCACCTTCTGCAACCGCAAAAGAAATACCAACCAAGTTCGCTTCCATGTAATCCAAGCTGTCAGTTTCGGTATCAAACGAGACCACGTCTGCCTTATCCAGCTTATCCATCCAAGAGCGGAACGCGTCTTCGGTCAAGATAGTTTCGTACTGGCTGCGATCAATCGATGCAGCTTCAAATGTCACGGCCGCTTTTTCTGCCACTGATGCACTCGCACCCGATGTTGCACGCTCTGCCACCGCATCAACACCTGCACTGCCGCTTTGCGCTTCTGCCAGCCAACGTTTGAAGTTCAGCTCTGTAAACAGCTCTACCAGTTTCTCGTTATCAGCACTGCGGTTAACGAGCTCTTCCGGTTTGAATGGCAGTTCACAGTCAAGTTTGATGGTCGCTAACTGATAGGAGAGGTATGCATTGTCTTTGTTATCTTCCAGTTTCTTCGCCATGGTTTTGGAACCACGAAAGCCAAGATCTGCAATTTTATCTAAGTTTTCAAACAGTGCTTCCAACCCACCAATACCGGCAATAAGTGCAGTAGCCGTTTTCTCACCAACGCCAGGAACACCTGGAATGTTATCCACTTTATCGCCCATCAGTGCGAGATAGTCGATGATATGCTCTGGGCCAAAGCCGTATTTATCGTGCACACCTTGTGGGTTCATGATGACGTTAGTCATGGTGTTAATAAGGGTCACGTTCTCATCCACCAGCTGGGCCATATCTTTGTCGCCCGTACTGATAAGGATTGGCATGCCTGCTTGCGAGCCTTGCGTCGCTAACGTACCTATGACGTCATCAGCTTCTACGCCTTCGATAACCAACATAGGGAAACCCATAGCTTCTATGATCTGATGCAGTGGCGCGATCTGACCGCGAAGATCGTCAGGCATTGGTGGACGATTTGCCTTGTACTCTGCATACATATCATCACGGAATGTTTTGCCTTTCGCATCGAAGATCACCGCCACATTGGATTGGGGGTACTGCTTTACTAGGCTTCGAAGCATATTAACCACACCATAAATAGCACCTGTCGGTTCGCCCTTAGGGTTGGTCAAATTTGGTGATGCGTGATACGCGCGGTAAAGGTAAGAAGAGCCGTCGACCAGGATCAACGGGTTATCAGAAGTCGTCGCCATAACGTTATTAGCTAACCGAAAAAGGATTGATGGCTAAGCATGCCACGACTCGCGATAACTGTTAACCCACGATGTGATATCTGTGTGAGATATAAAGCGGCTTTCTTTTCTTCTGACTGCGATAAAACGCAATAAAAGAACAAATTCCACTGTGAATATCATTTTCTACCACAGTTTAATCCAATAAAGTCTGTGGATAAGTTTGTTGGTATTTATTTTTATGGTTTTAGATCAACGTGATTTTCATTTCAAAACACAAAATTAAACCCTTTATTTTTATAGACTTAAACGCGGCACCTTGATCGTGATCAGGATCGATCATAGATCATTGACTGTGGAAAAAGAAATTCTCTCAAAGACCAAGTTATTCGATATTTTTTCCTGATCACCGCTTTTAGGCTTCGATCTCACAAGGCACAAAATTTCGGTAATTTGGTGATTGTTTATGCATACTCTGTCTACTCACCCAGCGACAACATGAAATTTTATCGTACTTAGCAACCCATGCTATGAGGACATGAAGATGAAAAAAGTGGCTGTAATTCTTTCTGGATGCGGGGTTTATGATGGCGCAGAAATTCACGAATCTGTGTTATCTCTTCTTGCTATTGAGCAAGCAGGTGCAAGCTGGCACTGCTTCGCTCCCGATGTGACCCAGCATCATGTAATTAATCACCGTGCAGGTGAAGCGTCAGACGAGACACGCAATGTGCTTGATGAGGCCGCACGCATCGCGCGAGGCAATATCCAACCACTGGCCAACTTAAACCCCGACGATTTTGACGCGCTATTATTGCCAGGTGGCTTTGGTGTGGCGAAGAACCTGAGTGATTATGCGTTAAATGGCTCAGATATGGCGGTCCACGAGCAATTACTTGAAGCCTGCAAGGCATTTGCGAGGGCAGATAAGCCTGCAGGTTATATCTGCATTTCCCCCATTCTGATCCCTGCCGTTTATGGCCCAGGCGCAAAAGGTACAATCGGCAATGATCCCGACACCGCCGCAGCCTTTAATGCCATGGGGGGAGAACATATCGAATGCCCTGTGGATGATTTTGTCTTCGATCAAAGCCGACGTTTACTATCGACCCCCGCCTATATGTTGGCTACAACCGTCAGCGAAGCCGCGTCAGGGATAAACAAACTTGTCACCAAGTTAGTGGAATTAGCTTAACGCCGGAAAGAAAAAAGCGACGCCTTTTGGGGGGCGTCGCCTGCATCAGTTGAAAACGTAACTTGCGTTAACGTCTCATGCAAAAACATTTACTGGAAGCAATGTGAGCAATGTCGTGTGTTCAGTAGCGAAGAAAGTGCGTATCGCTGCTGAACAATTAAACAATAATCATTCTCATTATCATTCACAAGCTGAATTTTGCTTTTTCCGTTACTTTATTTATCTGACGTGATCTTCTTCACAAAATGAAGCCGATACTGGTCTAACGAATCTTTCTTTTCGAGGTGTTCTACTTGGTAGTGATTGTTTAGCAGCAAACAGAGCATGCCCGCAAAGCAGTTTCTCGACTTTACGCGAATACTCCCATAGCCATGTGCGGCTACCCAATGTTCCTGTGCATGCAACAATCCTTGCGCGATACCACGAAGACGTCCTTTCTTGGTCACGCCGCCCAGCCAGCTATAAAAACAGTCATCATCTAATTGGTAGCCAATTTTGACGCCACACAACTCACCACCGTGATCGGCAACCAACACAAGAAAAGGCTTGTCTCCAATACGTTTTTTCAGTGTGTCTAGCGTTTCCTGACGGGCAAATTCATCGATTTGGCCTAGCACGCTCACGGCTTCTGCCAGCGTGCCTTCTCGAATAATCATGAGGAAGTTCCTTGTACCGTAAGCGTCTGCACGCCTGTCACTCGATTATAGCGGTTATGGCGAGGGATATATTCAATCAAAGGCATAAAAAAAGCCGATCTGGTGATCGGCTCTTTTTTCCCTCAATTACTTATTGTTGGTGTTAGACCAACTTGGTTTCCACCGCCGTGTTCACCTGTGTAATTCGGCTGACCAAATAGTTCAGCAACACACCGTACATAGGAACAAACAGGCCTAGGCTGATCACCAGTTTGAACGCGTAATCCACTAATGCAATTTCGGTCCAGTTCGCTGCCATAAAGGCATCTGGGCTGTTGTAAAACGCAATAGCAAAAAACGCCAACGTATCAATGGCATTACCAAACAAGGTTGAACAGCTTGGTGCAACCCACCACTGTTTGGTTTGGCGTAGACGATTGAATACGTGAATGTCGAGGATTTGTCCAAGCAGGTAAGCCATAAAGCTTGCCGCTGCGATACGCGCAACAAACAGGTTAAATTCCATCAGGTGACCGAGACCTTGATATTGCCCTTGGAAGAACAACACCGAGAGGACGTAAGAAATCAGCAGAGATGGCACCATCACACTGAAAATGATCTTACGCGCCATGCCTGCACCGTAAATACGGACAGTCAGATCAGTCGCGAGGAAAATAAACGGGAAGGTAAATGCGCCCCAAGTGGTGTGAAAACCAAAAATGGTAAAAGGCAGCTGTACCAGATAATTGCTAGACGCAATGATTACAAGGTGGAAAACCACCAAAAAAGAGAGGGCTTTGCGCTGTTGCGCAGGCGTAAAAGTGCTCATTGTGAACCTTTTTGTCATTGGGGGCGAGGGAACCCAAAGTTACTATATTTGCCAGATTTTACAGTCTGGCAGCTTAAGAGGTGGCGAATTATACAGCAATTCTTTTAGCTGACAACCCGCTTTGAATTGAACATCACGAAAGCTGTTTTGACAGCCAGCCATGCAAGAACGTTAACTCTTCGTCGCCATCGGCATCGAGCTTTTCCAACCACACACTGGCACTGTAGTGCTCGCCTTTCAGTAAGAAGCGAACGCCTTCAAACTCGATAATCCAAGAATGCAAATCGGCGTCAGTTTGCTTGTCAGAAGCCGTTGCTCCTATCAGTTGGCATAAGGCGTCAAGGTAGATTTCTGTATTATCAAAATCCAACCCATCGGCTGCCAGCACAAGACGTCCTTCTTTGGCGTCAAAGTGAGAGATCGAAAAGAGTGTGTTATCCATAACTCGCGTTGTCTGATCCTAAAGTGATATGGTCTTCGATAACATCCAAAAAGACATCACCGTATTTTTCGAGCTTGCGCTGACCCACGCCATTCACCGCCAGCATTTCGCCTTGCGACGTTGGGATCATCTCCGCCATTTCAATCAAGGTTGCATCGTTAAATACCACGTAAGGTGGAATATCTTCTTCATCGGCAATGGCTTTGCGCAGTTTGCGAAGTTTTGCGAACAGTTTCTTGTCGTAGTTTCGCTTGCCCAGCTTGTCCGCTTTTGAACGTGGTGACAAACCAAGACGCGGTATGGCGAGTTCAAGGGCAATCTCCCCTCTTAACACCGGGCGTGCCTCTTCGGTCAATTGCAGCACTGAGCTACGCGCAATGTTCTGCACCAGATAGCCTCGATGGATTAGCTGGCGATAAATACTGACCCAGTACTCATGACTGAAATCTTTACCAATACCATACGTGCTGACTTTGTCATGGCCGTGCTCTTTAACACGCTGGTTTTGCATACCACGCAGCACTTCTACGGTGTAGCCAACACCAAAACTCTGATTGACCCGATACACATTAGACAAGGCTTTTTGTGACACTTCCGTACCATCAAACATGGTTGGCGGGTCTAAACAGATATCGCAGTTGCCACATGGCTGCTCGCGGTATTCACCAAAGTAATTCAGCAACACTAATCGGCGACACGTTAACGCTTCTGCAAACGCACCCATGGCATTGAGTTTATGGCTCTCTACCTGTTTTTGCGGACCGTCTGGTTTTTCTTCTAAGCAGCGATGCAGCCAGCCAATATCAGACGGATCGTAAAACATCACCGCTTCTGCAGGCAGGCCATCACGCCCTGCACGTCCCGTTTCTTGATAGTAGGATTCGATATTACGCGGGATATCGTAGTGCACGACAAAACGGACGTTAGGTTTGTTAATGCCCATGCCAAACGCCACCGTTGCCACAACAATCTGCACATCATCGCGCTGAAAGGCTTCTTGTACCCAGGCGCGCTGTTCATTCGTCATGCCCGCATGGTACGCCGCAGCCCGAATATTTTGATCGCAGAGCTTTTCCGCGACCTGCTCAACACGTTTGCGGCTATTGCAGTAGATAATGCCGCTTTGACCAGTTTGAGATGTCAAAAACTGGGTTAGCTGTGCTTGCGGTTTGTGCTTTTCGATCAAGGTATAGCGAATATTTGGACGATCGAAACTGCCCAAATAAATATGAGGAGACGACAAAGCCAATCGCTGACAGATATCTTGACGCGTGGTGTCGTCTGCTGTCGCGGTCAGTGCCATCACAGGCACATTCAAGAAATGCTGCTTGAGACTCCCCAACTGCGCATACTCAGGTCGGAAGTCATGTCCCCACTGTGAAATACAGTGCGCTTCATCAACCGCAATCAGTGATAGCGTTACCGATTGTAAACGTTCGATAAAATCACGCATCAAGATACGTTCAGGAGACACATAGAGCAGCTTTAAGCTGCCATCTCGCAATGCTTGCCAGGTGTTCCCCTGTTCTTCCGGTGTCATGGAAGAGTTCAGGCACGCGGCCTGAACACCATTCGCGAGAAGTTGGTCAACCTGATCTTTCATCAAAGAAATCAGTGGCGAAATCACCACGGTTAACCCGTCGCGAACCAAGGCGGGAACTTGATAGCAAAGACTTTTCCCCCCACCCGTCGGCATGATGACCAGACAATCTTGATCCGCAATCGCGGCATCGATGATTTCTTTTTGGCCGTCCCTGTAGCTGTGATAGCCAAACACTGTCTGTAAAACGGTCAGATCTTGTGTTTGCTCTAATGATGGGTCAGTGACGGTCATGTTGCCTCTCATGGTAGGGTAGCCGCTCATTCTAAACGCAGCGAAGCTTGGATAAAAGGTCAACAGCACCGAACTGTTTGTTCAATTTTTCTCATCTTAAAAGGTGTGCTTAAACAAGCGAAGTCCATATACTGGCGAGAGCAGCAAAAACGTTTAAATATAAAGCGTATGTTGGATGTACACCCATCACTTACCTTTAGCCACCTTATTTTTCGCTGCACGTACCACCAGATGGCGGTTTTTGTTCTTTAGCTTATTTAGATATAGAGATTTTGCAGTGAATGACGCGCAACAAACACGTCGCGGTGTGATTCTGGCACTCGGTGCCTACACCATGTGGGGCATTGCCCCCATCTACTTTAAAGCACTGACTGAGGTGCCTCCCTTTGAGGTGCTGGTGCACCGTATTCTTTGGTCCTTCTTTTTTCTGGCTCTCATTATTCGCATGAGTGGCAGCATGTCGCGTGTAAAACTGCTTCTGAAAGACAAGAAACGACTGGGACTGCTCACCATTACCGCTGTGGTCATCGCGGCCAATTGGCTTATTTTCATTTGGGCCGTGAACGCCGGACATATGTTAGATGCGAGCCTTGGTTACTTTATTAACCCTCTTATTAACGTTGTGCTCGGCATGGCATTTTTAGGTGAGCGCTTTAGAAAGCTGCAATGGCTTGCCGTCACATTGGCATTTTCAGGCGTAGCGATTCAGGTGGTCACCTTTGGCTCACTACCTTGGGTCGCTTTAGTTTTAGCGGGCAGCTTTGGCTGTTACGGGTTGCTGCGTAAAAAAATTAACGTCGATGCAGCGACTGGGCTATTCATTGAAACCGCAGTGTTGCTGCCTGCTGCTGTGATATATCTGTTGTTTATCGCCGACAGCCCGACTTCGAACATGTTGGATAACAGCATGGCGTTGAACCTGTTGCTGATGGCGGCTGGCGTGGTTACCACCTTGCCATTGCTCTGCTTTAACGGCGCAGCAACCAAACTACGCCTATCCACTCTCGGCTTCTTCCAATACATTGGTCCGAGCTTGATGTTTATGCTGGCCGTCGGTCTTTATCACGAACCGTTTTCCGCCGACAAAGCAACCACCTTTGCCTTTATTTGGACAGCGCTGGTGATCTTTACCTTTGATGCTGTCAGGCAGCGGCAAAAAACCCGCAAAGCGCAAAAAGGTTAACGCCCGAAAAAGCGGCACGGCCAGTGCCGCTTTTTTATTACCTCGCAACTTTTACTATCTCTCTGCCACAAAAACAAAATTCACTCACATTGCCTCATTAATCCGACACGCCATATTCGATCGAGAACTATACTCAAAGTCCAATTGGCGGGCGTGAAAAGGACGAACAATGAGAACTCTCCCTTCCATCCAACTTCTTTTGGTCATGGTTTCTGCAAGTCTCTTCCCTCAGTTTGCACAGGCTACAGTTGAAGCCGATGTTGCTGACAGCGTTGCGCCCGAGCTCGCAACAGGCAGTGTGATGCGAAAAAGCGTCAAAGGTGAACAATGGATGGTCGCTGCCGCAAACCCTCACGCGACTAAAGCCGGGGCTGCAATATTAAAAGCCGGTGGCAACGCCATTGATGCCATGGTTGCCGTCCAAACGGTTTTGGGTCTGGTTGAGCCACAAAGTTCAGGGATCGGTGGCGGTGCATTTTTGGTGTATTGGGACAATAAGGCTGAGGCACTGACTACGTTTGATGGACGTGAAACCGCCCCAATGGCCGCGACACCCACTCTGTTTCTCGATGGCAATGGCAAGCCACTGAAATTTTTTGACGCCGTGGTGGGAGGACGCTCTGTTGGTACGCCAGGCACGTTACGCTTAATGCATGACACCCACGCCCGTTTTGGTAACCTCTCATGGCGCGCGGTGTTAACGCCAGCGATCACCCTCGCAGAGCAAGGCTTTGAAGTGTCACCACGATTAGCGGGACTGATCGAAGGGGATGCAGACAGGCTGCGTCGCTATCCCTCCACTTACCAGTATTTCTTTGACGACAATGGTAACCCGCTCAGCATCGGCGATCGCCTTATCAACCAAGCCTATGCCGACACATTGAAACTCGTGGCGGAGGATATCGACCATTTCTATGAAGGCGTCATTGCTGACGACATTGTTGCCACGGTACAGCAAGCGGCAGGCAACCCTGGCGTGCTCAGCAAAAAAGACCTCGCCGACTATCGTATTGTAGAGCGAGAGCCCGTTTGTTCGCCGTACCATCAATACCGTATCTGTGGCATGGGGCCGCCAACATCAGGCGGCATCACTGTCGGCCAAATACTGGGAATTCTCAGTCACTTCCCATTAAAAGAGCTTGGCAAAGATAATCCAGAAAGCTGGCGTCTGTTTGGTGATGCCTCGCGACTGGCCTACGCCGATCGTGGACGATATATTGCAGACAGCGATTATGTTCCCGTCCCCGTTGAAGGCCTGCTCGATCCAGCGTATCTCGAAAGCCGCGCGGCACTCATACCAGAAAGCGGGGCACTGGAAACAGTAACACCCGGTCAGCCTCAATTTAGCCATGCCAATGTGACGCCAACATGGGCCGACGATGCATCTCTTGAGCTCCCTTCCACCAGCCATTTCTCCATTGTGGATAAAAATGGCAACATAGTTTCCATCACCACCACTATCGAGAACGGATTTGGCTCGCGCATAATGACGCGCGGCTTTCTGCTCAACAATGAACTCACCGACTTTTCGTTTAAGACGCATAAAGATGGTTATCCCATCGCTAACCGTGTAGAACCCGGCAAACGTCCACGCTCATCCATGGCACCAACGATTGTCATGCGTGATGGAAAACCGTATATGGCCGTTGGCTCACCAGGGGGCAGCCGAATCATAGGGTATGTCGCCAAAACCCTGATTGCCCATTTAGATTGGGGATTAGACATACAGTCCGCCATCGATTTGCCACACTTGGTAAACCGTTTCGGCACCTATGATATCGAAGCAGGTACAGATGCAGAGAGCTTTAAACCTGCACTGGAAAATATGGGTTTTGAGGTAAATGTCCGTGACTTAACCTCTGGGTTGCACGGTATTGTGGTGGATAGCGAATCATTGGAAGGTGGCGCCGACCCAAGGCGAGAAGGTTTAGTGATCGCGCAATAGATAGAGAACACAAGAGGACTTGAGAATGAGAAAAAATGTAATTTGGGTGATGCTGTCGTCGCTGCTAATCCTGGTTGCTGCGCCTAGCAAGGCAACAGGCTTTGGCGATTTGCTTAGTGAAGCGAACAAAGATGCCAGCAACTTACTCTCTGGCGTAAGCTCTCAAGTCGCGGACAATCCTTTGACTGAATTATTGTCAAAAGATCTTGCGGTTAATGATTCGCAAGCCGCTGGCGGTGCAGGTGCCATGCTAGCCATGGCCTATCAAGCACTCGGGGATTCGCAAGGTAATGAACTGCTGGAAAAAGTGCCGGGCATGGACTCCCTCACCAAAATGATCCCTGCTGGCCTAGGTAGCAACCTGTCCGACATTGCGTCGGTACAGAAGGTCTTCAACATGCTGGGGCTGGACCCTGAAATGGTGCAAAAATTTGCACCTGTTATTATCGATTACCTCACTGGTGAAGGTGCGAGCGAAGGGCTGACAAGTGCATTGTCGAGCCTGTGGGCACCAAAAACGCCTAGCGAATAAACGCGTTATTTCTACAACAAAAAGAGGTGGCCAAGGCCACCTCTTTTTTATGCGCGAAACCCGTGATTACATGGCTTCCAGTTTGGCGTATTGGGTCACCAACCATTTAATACCTTCACCATTGAAAGCAACTTGCACACGGCTTTGCTGACCGCTGCCTTCGAAGTTAATGATGGTACCTTCACCAAACTTAGGGTGCAGAACGCGCTGGCCCAAACTAAATCCAGTTTGATTGAAATTCTGTTGGGTCTGAGTTTGCGAAAATCGTCCTGTCGCCGCTGCTGGGCGAGAAACCTTGGCGCGCATCCGTACCTCTTCCAGACACTCTTCTGGCAGCTCACGGATAAAACGCGACGCTTTATGGAACATATCCTTGCCGTACACACGACGCATCTCAGCATGCGTGATATACAGCTTTTTCATCGCGCGGGTCATGCCTACATAGCAAAGACGACGTTCTTCTTCGAGACGTCCCGCTTCTTCGGCAGACATCTGACTCGGGAACATTCCCTCTTCCACGCCCACCATGAATACCATCGGGAATTCTAGACCTTTGGCACTGTGCAGCGTCATCAGTTGGACAGCATCATCAAACTCATCAGCCTGCCCTTCGCCCGCTTCCAATGCGGCATGCGAAAGGAATGCGGATAGCGGCGACATGGTGTCTTGTACCTCTTCCGGCACTTCAAACTGGCGAGTCGCTGTCACAAGCTCTTCCAAGTTGTCGATACGTGCTTGCGCTTTCTCGCCTTTCTCCGCTTCATACATCGCGCGAAGACCGGAGTTTTGAATCACGTAGTCAGTCTGTTGGAACAGTGCCATTTCGCGAGTGTCATCTTCCAATGCATTGACCAATTCGATAAATCGGCGCAAGGAGTTTGCCGCACGGCCGGCCAACACTTGCTCTTCAAGAAGCTGATTACTCGCTTCCCACATGGTCGCGCCACGGTCGCGCGCTGCCAAACGAATGGTTTCTAAGGTACGGTCACCAAGGCCACGGGTTGGCGTATTGACCACACGCTCGAATGCCGCATCGTCAAAACGGTTGGCCATCAAACGCAGGTATGCCAGCGCATCTTTAATTTCCTGACGTTCGAAGAATCGCATACCGCCATAAATACGGTATGGCAATCCCGCTTGAATAAGGGCTTCTTCCAGTACACGTGATTGGGCGTTGTTTCGGTAAAGCATGGCGGTGTCATTCAGCGCACCACCGTCGTCATGCCAGGCTTTAATTTTACCCACTACAAAACGCGCTTCGTCCAATTCATTGAACGCGCTATAAACCGAAATCAGCTCACCTTCATGACCGTCAGTCCAAAGACTCTTGCCCATACGTTCAGCGTTGTTTTCGATCAGGTGGTTAGACGCTTTTAGTATGTTGCCCGTTGAACGGTAGTTTTGCTCTAAGCGAATGGTTTGTGCGCCCGCAAAGTCTTCCAAAAAGCGGGAGATATTTTCAATCTTTGCACCACGCCAGCCGTAGATAGACTGATCGTCATCCCCCACAATCATCACGTTTGCTTTGGTACCCGCCATCATGCGCAGCCAAGCGTATTGGATGTTGTTGGTGTCCTGAAACTCGTCCACCAGAATATGCTGGAAGCGCGCCTGATAATGCTCACGAATGTGGGTTTTATCGCGCAGCAACTCATGGCAACGCAATAAAAGTTCAGCAAAATCGACCAAGCCTGCGCGATCACACGCCTCTTGGTAGGCGGCATACACACGCAGCCACGTTTTCTCTACCGGATCAAACTGGGCGTCGATGTGGTGAGGACGAAGACCTTCGTCTTTTTTGGCATTGATGTACCAAGACGCCTGACGCGCTGGCCAATGCTTTTCATCTAAATTTTGTGCTTTGATAAGACGACGAAGCAAACGCTGCTGATCGTCAGAATCGAGGATTTGGAAATCCTGAGGCAAGTTCGCATCCAAGTGGTGTGCGCGCAAAATACGGTGACACAATCCGTGGAAGGTACCACACCAAAGTCCCGATGCGGTGCCATGCATCAGTTGCTCAATACGACCACGCATTTCTGCTGCCGCTTTGTTGGTAAAGGTCACAGCCAAAACCGAAAACGGTGAAGCATGTTCAACTTGCATTAACCAAGCAATGCGATGAACCAGCACCCGTGTTTTACCACTTCCTGCGCCAGCAAGGACAAGGTAATTGCCAAGCTCAGCAGCCACGGCTTCGCGTTGTTTGTCGTTAAGACCGTCAATCAGGTGGGATACGTCCATCGTTCATTCACTGGTTATTTATACACTGGTTGAGGATTATATACCGAAACTCACCCAAGATGCAGGTTTCCGCACATTACGTGAGCACGGCTAACATTCCCTTTTCATTTTTTGTCTTGTTCAAACCGATGACACAACATCAATGGCCAACAAGCGTTGTGCACTAACGTAATAAAAAAAGACCCATCCGATTTATACATTTCAAAATCAACACGTTAATACCTTCAACTTCAAAGATTGACTTTTTATTGACTAAAAAATAACCCTAAAGGCGAAAGTTTTTAGTCGTGCGTCCTATCCTTTTAGGGGAGCGCGTTAATGAAGACTGCGCCGTATTACAACCAATTGAAAATCTTAAGGACATCCGTCCGAAGAGAGAGGATTGAACATGAAAAAGACAAATCTTGCTGTCGCTGCTGCCGTTACGAGTCTGCTCGCTGTAGGTGCAACCACGCTAACTGCAACCCCTGCTCAAGCGGCAGAAAAAGAAAAGTGCTACGGCGTCGTAAAAGCAGGTAAAAACGACTGTGCTACGTCGACCAGCTCATGTGCGGGTACATCTACAAAAGATGGTCAAAAAGACGCATTCGTTGTTGTTCCTAAAGGCATGTGTGATCGCCTCGTTGGTGGTTCATCGTCTTCATCTTAAGTTTGTAGGCGAGAGGAATCGGTATGGAAAGAGTTTCTCCTTGGGTTGGTGTTGGTCTTCGTCACCCTCATCACGACCACTTCATGAATCATTCCCCGGATATCGGATGGTTAGAAGTTCATAGTGAGAACTTTTTTCAGCCTGACTCTGAGGCGTTTCAGGCGTTGCACACCTTGCAGCGCCGTTACGCCATCAGTTGTCACGGCGTGGGGTTGTCATTAGGTTCGATTGATCCAATCAGCGTCCCCCATCTTGCAAAACTCAAGCACCTCGTGGATGCAGTCAATCCACTGTTTGTGTCCGAACACCTCAGTTGGAGTTCTGTTGATGGCAACTACTTCAATGATTTATTGCCCCTACCCTATACCGAAGAAGCCTTGGATGTATTTTGTCGAAATGTCGACATCACCCAAGACTACCTTAGCCGTCAGATATTGATCGAAAACCCCTCCAGCTACTTACGCTTTGAACACTCAACAATTACCGAGTGGGATTTTTTGGCAGACGTTGCCCGCCGCACTGGATGTGGACTGCTGTTGGACTTAAACAATGTGCATGTCAGTGCGTTCAATCATGGCTTCAACACCGACGAATACCTGGCAGCCATCAATCCAGAGTGGGTTCAGGAAATTCATTTAGCCGGCTTTGTTGTTAACCCGTTGCCAGAAGGCGAAATCTGGATTGATACGCACAGCCAACCCGTTTCCGACCCTGTTTGGGCCTTATACGAAAAGTGGATTACAGAAAATGGCCCGCGTCATACCTTGATCGAATGGGACAGGGATATTCCGACTCCCGACGTCTTACTCGCCGAAGCGGCTAAGGCTGACAAAATATTGAAGACCGTGACTCAACCTTCACTGAAGGGGGTTGCGATATGAGTGCACCCGATCTTGCCAAGTTGCAGCGTCAATTTAGTGAAGCACTTCATTACCAAGGCTACTCACTCCCTGTCGCTGAAGGATTGGCGGATGTAGACGCGTTAATACAGGTTTACCGAAATAACTTTGTCATGACGCTAAGCGAATGCCTCGAAACCGCTTATCCAACGGTACATGCTTTGGTGGGCTGCGAATGTTTCGAGGCACTGGCAAGGCACCATGTGCTCGCAACCCCGATGACATCAGCTTGTGCTGACCAATATGGCGAAGGGTTTGACCGCACCATCTCTGCAATTCCGAACATCATAGATGCTGTGCCTTATCTGGCAGACGTTGCGACTTTGGAGTGGCGACTCCAACAGGTCAATCATGCACCTTTGACGGTAAGTGTGTTCCCGTTGCTCGCCCTGCAACAGCTTCGTCCGGACCAATTTGAGCATGTTCGGTTGTCTGTCTCTGCTTCGGTGTCGGTAATGACAAGTGCTTACCCCGTCAGTGCTATTTGGCAGGCGATATCTCATCGCGACGATGATGCACTCGCAGCCATCGATATGACGCAATGCGAAGGCATATTGCTGCAAAAAACTGAGGAAGGCATTGAAATACACCCAATCGAGCAAGGCGAAGCCAAACTTATCGAGGCATGCCGGGACTATGAGATGGGGTTAATAGATCCCCCTCTGCTTTCACATCTGGCTGCAGTCATGCAACGAGGTGTTTTTACCGATTTTACGCTCGTTCACCATCAATAAGAAAAAGGATGAGGCATATGATTGCTGTGATTAACAAACTGGATGAACTCTTTGAAGCGGCACTGAAGCCTCTTACGCCTATCTTGCTGCTGGTAAGTCGCCTTTGGGTTGCTTGGGTGTTTTTTAACGCGGGTCAGACAAAAATTGCGAGCTGGGATAGCACCTTGTTTCTGTTTGAATACGAGTATCAAGTTCCCGTCATACCTTGGGAGATGGCGGCCTATTTAGGAACAGCAACCGAGCTGATCGTGCCTGTTTTCTTGGCATTGGGTTTGCTCACTCGTCCTGCGGCATTTGTCCTGTTCTTTTTCAACATCATCGCAGTGGTGTCCTACCCTGCACTTTGGGATAAAGGCTTTTTCGACCATCAAATGTGGGGCGTTATGCTGCTGGTAACTGTCATCATGGGGCCCGGCTTGCTGGCGGTGGATAACTGGCTCAAGAATCGCGGGTAAGCGAAAGAAGCTCCCCGATGTGAGAGATTTCTACATCAGGCAAAATGGAAGCATGCCGCTGCGCTGTCAGCGGCTTTTTTGTGCCGTTAAACCAACACGCCTTATAGCCTGCAAGTTTGGCACCGCGAACGTCCGATTTTAAGTGATCGCCAACATGCAAAATCTTGTCCGCAGACAGCCCCAAAGCTTGCTTTGCTTTGGTAAACAGCGCACCAGCAGGTTTTGCAGCCCCATCAGGCCCCGCCGCCAAAACGCACTGGAAATACGAAGACAAACCCAGCCTTTCGCTGTCGACATTGCCGTTGGTGATCGCAATAAGCGGATAGTCATTCGCTAATACCGCCAAAGCATCGAATGCCTCTTGGGGCACCGTAAAGTTACTGCGCTCATGCAGGAAAAAAGCCACTGCTTCATCGGCAAACTGTTTGGCCTTGATGCTTTCCATTCCGCAACGACTTGCCGCCAGTGTGATTTGTGCGCGGCGGATCTCGGTCACAAAGCCCACCAGGCGCGCGTCTCGCTCTATCACTTCCTTTCGCATCACCTGCCATGCTGCCCAGTCAAAAACCGACATGTCAGGACAGTGCTCACCCAGCCAGTCCAGCAACAACTGCTCGGCCCGTATGATCACCGAGCGGTTGTCATACAAGGTGTCATCCAAATCAAATGTCATTGCCTGAACAGGCTGCCAACGGCGGTAAAACTTCATATGTGCCTCTTAGTCCGATTTTCGCTTGCGCGCTCGAGGGTGCGCAGCATCATAGACTTTGGCTAAATGTTGGAAGTCGAGGTGGGTATAGACCTGCGTGGTCGACAAATCCGCATGCCCCAACAACTCTTGTACTGCACGTAAATCACCTGATGATTCCAGCATGTGCGTAGCAAAACTGTGACGCAATTTGTGCGGATTAATATGGCTGTTTACGGCCTGCTTTTGTCCCCATTCTGCCATACGCTTTTGTACGCTTCTTGGGGAGATTCGACTGCCTAATTTGGAAATAAACAGTGCGTCTTCTGGCCCTTTCAGGAGCTGGTTTCGCACTTTCAGCCAATTCATCAGCCACTCTTTTGCCATACCGGTAAACGGGACAATTCGTTCTTTATCCCCCTTACCAATGACACGTAGATCGCCTTTTCGAAGTGCCACGTCTCGCATGTTCAAGCCGATAAGCTCTGACAAACGCAACCCTGCGCCGTACATGAGTTCCATCATGGCCCGATCACGCACCGCTAGCGGGTCATCGGCATCCACTGACAGCAGTTGATTGATTTCATCGACATCAAGGTTCTTGGGTAATGTGCGGCCTTGCTTGGGCGCCGCAACCCCTTTTGCAGGGTTAGCCCCCATGGCACCGTCGGCGACCATAAAATCGAAAAAACTACGAAGCGCGGAGAGGCGAAGCGCAATGCTGCCTGGCTTTAGTTTGTCGCGTTTCGCTTGTGCGGCGATTTGACGTACCCAGGCAGCATCAACATCCTGCCATTTGGTGACGCCCAGTTTGAGAAGGTAATCTGCACTGGCCGTGAGCTGATGACGATAATTTAGCTCTGTGTGTCGGCTGAGGCCTCTTTCGCGGATCATGTAATCAAAAAAACGAGAAAGCGGCTTTTCCATGGCGGAAGGCAGGCTCATTACTCGGCCTGCCATTTGGTCAGCAAAATGCCGATGTGCTCAGCGATTTGCTCAACAAAGAGGGTATCCATACTCGGTTGAAAATGTCCGCCATCTCGGCTGGCAAACGAAAGAAAGCCCAAGTCTTTTTGCTGACTGACAGGTACCAATGCATAAGAGCCTAACTCGGGTGCCTGACTGATAAAATGCTCACCATCAGTTTTGCGAAGACGGCCAAGGTAGATACGCTGGCCGCAAAAATGTGCCGCTTTGACAGCATCCACGCTTTTACGGTTCAGCGCATGATGGCCAGTCTCGTATAACCTCAAGCTGACATTAAGATTAAGCGATGCTGCCAGCTCTCTCAGAGCTTTATGAATGTCTTCTTCGCGATTGGCTGCAAACAGCGCGCGGTGCGCCTCAGCAAAGGCGCGAAACAACCTTTCATTACCCGCGGCAATACTCATCAATTGCGTAATGTCTTCTTCCAGATTGGCGACACGCTCACGCAGTCGCCCCAGTTGAATTTCCACCAGCGAAATCGCACCTCGCTCCGTATGTGGAATGCGCAATTGCTCCGCCATCTCAGGTCGGCGAATAAAAAAATCTGGATTGTCTTTAAGGTAACTCACCACTGCATCATCAGACAGTGCCTGAACCAGCGGTCTATCGAGCTTAGAAAGCTCCGTCATACTGTAATTTGTCCATCGTAAACATGGGAAGCAGGACCCGACATATAAAGCGGGTGGCCTTGTCCTCGCCATCGAATGTGAAGCGTTCCACCGGGCAAGTGCACTTTGACTGACTCATCAAGTAGCCCCTGCGCGATGCCTATCGCAACAGCAGCACATGCGCCACTGCCACACGCTTGCGTTTCTCCTGCGCCGCGCTCATACACACGAAGACGAATTTCATTGCGGGAAACAACCTGCATAAAACCTGCATTCACGCGCTCAGGGAACCGCTCGTGGGATTCGACCAATGGGCCTAACGTTTCCACGTCAGCTGTGTCGACGTTGTCTACCACCGTCACACAGTGCGGGTTGCCCATACTCACAGCCCCGACAAACAGGGTGCGGTCATCCACACGTAAAATATAGGTTTTTTCTTCAGTGTTTGCGCGGAAAGGGATCTTAGATGGGGCCCAGATCGGTTCGCCCATATTCACCGTCACCGAGTCTTCGCTTTCCACTTTCAATACCATTTTGCCCGCTTTGGTGCTGACCTGAATCGAATGCTTGTTGGTCAACCCTTTCATACGCACAAAACGTGCAAAGCAGCGCGCGCCATTGCCGCACTGTTCCACTTCGCTGCTGTCAGCGTTAAAAATACGGTAGTGAAAATCACTTTCTGGATCGTACGGAGGCTCAACCACCAATAGCTGGTCAAACCCTACACCGGTGTTTCGATCCGCCAAACGGCGGATCATTTCCGGAGAGAAATACGCATTCTGGGTCACGCAGTCAACGACCATAAAATCATTGCCTAGCCCATGCATTTTGGAAAACTGTATCTGCATCCGGATCCTTTATTCAGGCAAAACCTGCTCTAACTGCCACAGCGAAGCCAGTGGCTCGCGCTGACGTACAATGTGCGCCTCGCCACCATCCACCATCACTTCTGCTGCACGGCAACGTGTATTGTAGTTTGACGACATCACAAAGCCGTATGCGCCTGACGAGCGAACCGCTAAGACATCACCCGCTTCTAGTACTAAGGCGCGGTCTTTACCCAGATAGTCACCCGTTTCACAAACAGGGCCGACCAAATCATAGGTTTTCGCTTCACCTTCTCGCGGTTTCACAGGCACGATTTCCTGCCACGCTTGATAAAGAGAAGGACGCAACAAATCATTCATGGCGGCATCAATGATCGCGAAGTTTTTCTCTTCATTGTGCTTGAGGTATTCAACCGTGGTCAGCAACACACCCGCATTCGCAGCAATCGCGCGACCTGGTTCAAACACCAGTTCAATGTCGGCATGGTTTTCTAAGCGATCAAGCAAGGCTTTCGCATATTCAGATGGCTGGGGCGGTTTCTCTTCGTGGTAGGTCACGCCGAGACCACCACCCACATCAAGGTGAGTAATATCGATACCATCTTCACGCAGCGCATCAATCAATGCCAACAGACGGTCAGTTGATTCAATAAACGGTGTGATATCTGTCAGCTGAGAGCCGATGTGGCAGTCGATGCCTTGAACATGTAGGTGAGGCAAACTGTCGGCATAGCGATAAACATCACGCGCACGATCAAAGGCAATACCAAATTTGTTTTCTTTCAAGCCCGTCGAAATGTACGGGTGCGTTTTCGCATCCACATCCGGGTTGATGCGCAGACTGACAGGGGCCACTTTACCCAGTTCACCAGCCACTTGATTCAACCGATCTAGTTCTGCTTCAGATTCGACATTGAAACATTTAATGTCGAGCTCCAAAGCACGCGCCATTTCAGGCGCAGTTTTGCCAACGCCAGAAAACACCACTTTCGCGGGATCACCGCCTGCGGCCAACACACGCTCCAATTCACCTTGAGACACGATGTCAAAGCCCGAGCCCAGACGCGCCAGCACGTTTAATACGCCCAAGTTGCTGTTTGCCTTCACGGCGTAGCAAATCAGATGCGGATGGTCGCCAACAGCCTTATCGAAAGCATGCCAATGGCGCTCTAACGTGGCACGAGAATACACATAAAGTGGCGTGCCATAAGTGTCTGCCAATTGTGCCAGCGGTAGGTCCTCTGCCCACAATTGTCCGTCATTCTGATAGTTAAAATAGTCCAACGTTGTCCTTCCCTGTCCTTTTCTCTACTGCTGAGCGGGATCCTGCGCTTGCGTGTCGTGCGCCGTTTCCGTTTGCGCAGGCGCAGTATTTTGCGCAGGCGCGTCTTCCGGAAAATAAAGTGGGCCTTGTTGGCCACAAGCTGACAGCAATACAGTGGCTGACAACACAGCAAGTTTTAGGGTCGTTCGCATCTTCAGTGCCTGTTATTCAAGAGTGAATACGTTTTATAACTGCCCTTTATCCCAAGGTAATTTATAAAGCGTGTTTTGGGGCGTACCCCGTGACCTGAATATGCTCGAATTCAGGTAGCTTGGGTATATAATCGCATCAACACACTGAAAAGCAATAGGACGGAATGTAATGAACACAAGCCAATACCATGAACTGGTGGATGCAGAGTGGATGGCCATCGAAGAAGGCATTGATGAAAGCGGTGCAGATATCGATTACGAAACCAATGGTAATGTACTCACACTGGAATTCGAAAATCGCAGCCAAATCATTATTAACCGTCAGGAGCCTATGTCTGAGATCTGGCTAGCGTCAAAATCAGGCGGCTTCCATTTTGCTTACACTGACGGCAAATGGCTGTGCAGCAAGACCGGCACGGAATTTATGGCGATGGTAAAAGAAGAGTGCAGTAAACACGCTGGCGAAGCTGTCGACTGGTAAGTTCAGGCATCTTTATCGCTGACAAGTGACCTTCCTTGTCAGCGAATATCGAGAGAGATTAGCGCGATGCAATCTGGGCGGCATCCGTACGCGTTTCTGTGGTACGTTGCCACTGGCGGTCGCTCTTGTATGGAATGACTTGTGCACGACCGTCAGCTTGATAAACGATGTCATAAAACTGCGGTAAGTTGAAGTTCACAGCCTGTCCGCTAAAGCTGGTTTTATCTTGCGGCGCGGTATAGAAACGGTTGACGCCCTGTACCATCTCTTCTTTATCACCGCTGCACTGGCGATACACTTCCACGCGGTTGTTCTCATCCAGCACATAAATATTAAAGCCCTGCTCACAGTCTTCGAAGAAGAACTGAATGAGACCTTCACTGGCATATGCATCAACCACTTCTGGTGGATGGACTTCACCGTCTTTATCCAACACGACAATCGGCGAGCCATTGATCTTATTGGTAGAAATAGAGCGATAGAAATCGACTGAGTTTTCCAGTTTCTGAACGGAGACACCGCGGCGTTCGAAGAACAAACCAAAGGTTTGATCTGCTACTCGAATCGCTTTGAAGCGACGACGCTTCTCTTGATCAATCGGCTTCAGACGCATATCAATACACTCTGCAACCAACTGATAAACCAGATTTCGAATTAGGCCACGCATCTTGCCGGCGTAGCAGAATACATCCACTGACTCAGGCGGGATCGCATCTTGGTGCATCTTACCCAATAGGGTTTTCAATACATCCAGCATTGCGTTCTCACCCTTGAAGTTCAGGGTGCGCACTTCGTTCCAGCTGTTGCGATAGACTAAATCTACACTGCCAACCAAACACTGC
The DNA here is from genome assembly GCF_028683135.1 of Enterovibrio qingdaonensis. GTDB lineage: Bacteria > Pseudomonadota > Gammaproteobacteria > Enterobacterales > Vibrionaceae > Enterovibrio > Enterovibrio qingdaonensis. Next base: position 32,571 of record NZ_JAJUBB010000020.1, on the reverse strand, counting down.
TGTTCAGGGCCATAGCTGAAAATGTCGGTGTTTTTGAAATCAAAACGCACTGCAGGCTGCTTCAGCTCATTCGTGGGATCTTGTTCAAGGTTAATGAACAGTGCCAACTTACGAATTTCACATGGACTCGACAATGCTTGCAGCGACGGTTGAGGGCGACGTACCGAGAAGGTATTACGCATATCACTGACCAACTGATACAGCTTGTCGATATCTACGTTACTCGCCTTCACCACCGAATTGAGACAGGTTGATTCTGTCAGCATGCCGTTGAAATACGCCCATGCCACGAGCTTAGAGAGATAACGGTTATGTTCAAGCGGCGCACGGCCAATAATGTCGACAGGTTTTAAAGACTGTTTATAGAGATACCAACCCGGCGGATTACTACGTCCCTCTGGGACCTGAATAAAACTCAGGTTTGGCTCGTGCAGATCTGGCGATAATTGAGGGTTAAGCAACGTAACTTTGCCTGGTAAAACCTCAAAAGCAGCATAAAGCTTACGCGCCAAAATACTGATGTCTTCAGGGCTAATCGCCGACGTAATGTCATTGCGACGCGCAAAACGGATCAGGTTGCGATAGCTCAACATAAGGGCTTCTAACAGCTCATTATGCGCTTCTTTAACCTCTTCTACCTTCCAGTTCCGACGGTTATCCAGACGCGCAATATCATCTTGCGTCCAGCCCCATTCACGGGTCAAAACACACAGTACTTCACGACGCCATGGCACTGAGCCCGGTCCCGGTTCACGTGTCAGTTTTTCGTGAGTTTTGAGGTAGAAACAGCGACGTACCAGATCCAGACGACGATGGTCATCGATACGCTCTAGGTATCGCGTCACCTTTTCCAGCATCAGGTAATATGCGTCAGATTGGTACACATCCAACATGCCAGAGTAAAAACGGCGTTTACCGTCCACACTTAAAAGTTGTGTGCCAGGGTATTCCCAAGAATACGCCTCCAACAAAATGGCTTTCAACACCGACTTATAAGGGGAGTCGATACTCTTATAAAGCTGCCACAAGCTAGAGCCAAAATACTCTTCCGCAGGGATAGACGGCAGACCACCGAAATCCACATAGTCATCGCGGTTGATTGCACCGCTAGCGATCATCTCGCCAACGTATTCTTCGTAACACCCTTCCATTTCAGGAGGAACGAGATACCAAAGCAATTGCTGACCCGCCAAGTGCACGGCAGATCGGTAGAACTCATCCAACAGCAGGTAGTGTTGGGTTGAGCCGCAGTTGTCAGAAGTCATCTCTTGCGCCAAGTTCTGACGGAAGCGTTGCTCACACATAACGAAGAAGTTCACTTCCACGCCCTGTGTCATCGCCCAATCTGAGATCAGTGAACACTTCGCATCCAACATGCTACGTTCTTCTTCGCTTACCCACTGCTGCACACACACCCAGATATCAAGATCACTGGTCAGGCTTTGCCCCATAGACGCTGTACTGCCCATAGAGAACAGTCCCTTAATAGGAAAAGCTTGAGAAACAGGTTTCTCGGGTACCGCTGAGTTTAGTGCTAGCGCACAGTCGTTAACGAAGTCTTGTTGGATATCACAGAGGGAAAAATCAGAAATGCCATGAACGACACTACGTTCAAGGTAACCAGGAATAGCAGGATGATTAAAGTGCAGCAATACAGGCAATACGTTAAAAATATTAACTGCCTGAGAGTGCATAGCGCTTCTGGCGCGCTCCAATCTCACACGATTGAAGTCATTAAGACGCTCTAATTGCTGATCAACATAGTTTTGCAAGATAAACATCCAAAGTTGCCGACATCCTAGTCAACGTAACGGGTCCGGTTTTAATACAACCAAAGAGCCCATGGATAAAAACGTGATCAATCTAACAGTTTTTCTGCGGAGCGTAAAGCGACCAAGGTCTCTATATTATCGCTTCACATCGCTCACTATATGACCAAAACTGTGAGGGACACAACGCTTTATCTCAAATTTGATTCAATAAACAGTGAACCAAGCAGGGTTATGTCCCCTGACAAGACCCAAAATATTTGATCTCCATCACACTAGCTTAGACTAAGTCGTTTAACTTCGCACGATTTAAGCAAGTTATTAGCTTCTATTATCAAGCAATAACAAGCGGTGATAAGATTTGCGTAAGCAAATTAAATGGACGCTACTATGAATTCAACACCCGTTCGCATCGCGACACGCCAAAGCCCACTGGCATTGTGGCAGGCAGAATATGTAAAACATGCCCTTGAAACGACGCATCCAGGACTGGTTGTAGAATTGGTACCAATGGTCACCAAAGGCGACATTATTTTGGATACACCGCTGGCAAAAGTTGGCGGTAAGGGCTTGTTCGTCAAAGAGCTGGAGCAAGCCATGTTGGACGGTCGCGCTGATATCGCCGTGCACTCAATGAAAGACGTACCAGTAGAATTCCCTGAAGGCTTGGGACTGGTTACCATTTGTGAACGTGAAGACCCACGAGATGCTTTCGTGTCAAACCACCATGAAAGTCTCAGTGCTTTGCCACACGGTGCCGTTGTCGGCACGTCAAGTTTGCGTCGTCAATGTCAGGTTCGCGCGATGCGTCCAGATTTGGTGGTTAAAGATTTACGCGGCAACGTCGGAACCCGCCTTGGTAAACTCGATAACGGTGAATACGACGCGATCATTCTTGCTGCTGCAGGCTTGAAGCGTCTTGGCCTTCACGACCGTATCCGCAATGAAATCGAACCAGAAGAAATTTTGCCTGCCGTGGGCCAGGGTGCCGTCGGCATCGAGTGTCGATTGGACGACACCCGTGTTCGCGCACTTCTTGAGCCACTGTCTGACGCAAATACGACCTATCGAGTACTGTGTGAACGTGCCATGAACAATCGCCTGATGGGCGGCTGTCAGGTACCTATTGGTAGCTACTCAGAAATTCATGGTGACCAAATACACTTGCGCGCCCTTGTCGGTGAGCCAGATGGCAGCAAAATCATTAGCGGCGAAGTAACTGGTCCACTGGAGAAAGCGGAAGAATTAGGGACAGGTCTGGCAGAACAACTGCTGGATGACGGCGCACGCGTTATTCTGGAAACCCTGTATCAGGACGAAATATGACCGTCCTAGTCGTTCGCCCTTCACCTGCGTGTGAAGCATTGGTTGAACAGCTAAACCTCTCAGGAGTAAAGGCGCTTCCCGCGCCTTTACTGTCCTTTACTCCTGGTGATGACCTTCCCAAACTCAGCCAAACCTTATGTGACTTACCCTCAGGCAGCGTAGTCATTGCGGTAAGCCCCAGATCTATCGAATATGCCGCTGACACATTGATGGCGAACAACCAGCAATGGCGAAGCGATCTGCATTATGTCGCTGTTGGTGCAAAAACCGCATCTGTCTGGAAGTCCCGCGCGAATATAGAAGCAATACAGCCCCGCACAGAAGACAGCGAAGGCATGTTGGAGCTGCCATTATTTAGCAACGTAAACGGGCTGAATGTCGTCATTCTGAGGGGAAATGGCGGGCGGGCGCTTCTTGGGAATTCCTTGGCAAAAAACGGTGCGCAAGTGCGCTATTTTGAGGCCTATCAACGACACTGGGATGACAAGTGCTTATCATCCCAAATCGAGCAATGGCACAAGGCGAATGTTAACACTGTCGTATTCACCAGCGGAGAGCAGCTTGCCTTGATGTATCAATCATTCTCAACCCGTGACCAGCATTGGTTGCGAGAATGCCATATACTGGTGCCTAGCAAACGGATTTACAATCAAGCAATTGAGCTTGGTTTCAACGCTATTAGTTGCGTAAGCAGCCCTTCAAATGCAGTGCTGTTTAACGCGTTATGCGAGATGAACAACTCGGGATAATCGGATGACAGACAACAATAAGACTTCGGGCACAGACAAAAACGCTTCAGTGCCAGCATCCTCTACCGGCAAGGAAACGCCAGCTTCTGCAAAAAAAGCCAGCAATTCCCCTGCGAACACGTCTAATGCGTCGACTGACAAAGCCGCTTCTACAAACAACGCAGCGTCAGCCGCGAAAACCGAACAAGCACCAACAACGGACGCTAAACCTGCTGATAATAAAAAAGGCGGGAACAAATTAGCGACCGTCGCAATTGTGTTGGTCATCGCTCTCGGTGCCGGTCTCTACTATCACGGCCACCAGCAAGCACAACAAACGAACGCACAGCTTGCCGCCATGAACAATCAAGTTACCGAATTGAAGCAAGCTCTGACAAACAGTGAAGAGAAAACACAAGCTGCAGTTCAAAAAGCCACACAAGACACCCAAGTCCTCATTGCGCAGCAAGACAAAACCATCAACAGTCTTCAAAAGGCATTGGCCGACATGAAAGGCCGTCGCCCGAACGACTGGCTACTCGCAGAAGCAGAGTATTTGGTGAATCAGGCGGGTCGCCAATTGTGGCTAGAGCATGACGTGCTCACGGCAACGACCTTGATGGAAACTGCTGACCAACGTATTGCAGAGCTGAATGACCCGTCGCTGACCCCGATTCGCCAAGCAATGGCGAAAGATATTCAACAACTGAAAGCGATTAAGCGTATTGATGTCGATGGCATTGTTCTGCGCCTGACCAGTCTGCAACAAGAAGTCGATAAACTTCCTCTGGCCAATGCCATCATGCCGGAAGCGCAAGAACTGACACCTGAAACTGTCTCTAGCAATGTGGATGACTGGCAGCAAAACCTCAAAGCTTCCTTGAATGACTTTGTCGGCCAATTCATTACCTATCGTAAACGCGATGGCAACGTGATCCCATTACTGACGCCGGCACAAACCTTCTATTTGCAAGAAAACCTGAAAGCCAAGCTGGATCAAGCAATGACAGCGGTATACCGCGGCAATGGTCGCCTGTACGCGGAGTCTTTGAAAACGGCGACAGAGTGGGCTGAGCGTTTTTATAATCAAGACGCGAAAATCACCGAGAGCTTTGTCAGCACCTTGAACTATCTCAGCAAGCAAACCATTGATGTTAGCTACCCCGATGCGCTAAACAGTCAGCAACTGGTCAGCGACATGCTGGCTGAGAGATTACGCCGTGACCTAGCACCGCTACCAACAGAGGAGGCGAGCCAATGATCAAAATTCTTCTGCTGGTCATCGCTCTGATAGCAGGTATCGTTGTCGGCCCTGAATTGGCTGGAAATCAAGGTTACGTGCTGATCTCAGCCGCCAACCAAACCATTGAGATGAGCCTGACAACACTGATCATTTTGGTCGTGTTCGCGTTTGGTGCGTTTTTCTTATTGGAAGCCATCATTCGTAAGCTGTTTTCCCTATCAAGTTCAACCCGTGGCTGGTTTAGTGGCAGAAAGAACAAAAAAGCACGCGAATTGACCAATAACGGCATGTTGAAATTACTGGAAGGTGATTGGAAGCAAGCGGAGAAATTGGTCGTCAAAGGTGCGTCTAACAGCGATGCTCCCCTGCTGAACTATTTGGCCGCCGCGGAAGCTGCGCAAAGCCGTGGGGATGTCGATAACCGCGATAAATATCTGCAACAAGCAAACGATGTGGGTTCTGACAGCCTTGCAACGGCACTGACCCGTGCAAAACTTCAATATCGACAAGGTCAATACGAGGAAGCACTGGCTAGCCTTCAGGGGTTGGTTGATGCAAATCCTCGCAATACTGTGCTGCTTGTTTTGTTGAAAGACACTTATCTCCAGCTTCAGGACTGGCAAGCACTGATTCGCCTGCTGCCGTCACTGAAACGCGCAAAAGCGATCAGCGATGCGGATGCCAACAAGTTAGAGCAAAAAGCAGAATGCGGCGTAATGGCGCACATCGCCTCTCAAAAAGGTAGCGATGGTCTGCTGGCACACTGGAATGGGCTGTCCCGTGCAGCGCGCCAGCAAACGCCCTTGATCGCCTGCTTGGTCAAGCAACTGATCACGCGTCAGGCAGATTCAGAGGCTTATGTCATTTTGCGTGAAAATCTGAAGAAGAACCCGGATGAAAAACTGATCGGCTTACTGCCTGAGCTTAATCTGCCGGATTACCATCCTGCCATTCTTAAACTTCAGGATCTGCTGAGATATAACGAAAACAATCCCATCACGCACAGTGCGTTAGGTCAGCTGTATTTTCGTGAAGGCAAATGGGATGAAGCTCGCCAACACTTCGAAAAAGCACTGGATGTCAGAGCGGATGTCACCGACTACGCATGGCTTGTCGATACGTTGGAAAAACTTAACGATTCAGGCACAGCAAACAGCCTTTCTCGCGAAGCGTTGAAGCTTGCACTGCCTCACAAAGACTGAAACATTTCAGGATCAAAAAACGCCTTTCGGGGCGTTTTTTTGTGCGTATTCACAGACAAGGCGCCCAGATACAAAGCAATATGTTTCAACCTGTTAATAATGATTAACTGCTATTTACAGGCGGTTGTTAAGACAAAGTAGCTGTTATCAAATAGGGACGTAACAAAAAATAATTTCTAACACCCTTTATAAGTGAGCCCGCTCTATCATGGATATGTTACCTTGGATCATCGTGTCAGGTCTGTTGGTATCGGTAGTTACCGGTCTACTGACAGTTCTGCTGGTTAAAGGTATGGAGTAATCCAACCCTAACCCTGACGCCTCCTTATCGGAGGCGTTTTTGTTTTAGAGCCGGAATCTATGGTAGGAAATTAGTCTTTTAAAGGAATGGGCTTACACAGCACTTTCTTGGTATTCGCGACACGAGCGCATTTTCGGCAAACGTACTCCGACTTTTTTACGAGCTTTAGTAAATCGTCCAAGCCATTTTCAATCTCTTTGGTTTTCCATTCACACAGGGTCTTTGCCACACCAAAGCTCCTCGCGTTTTTAAAACGGCTTAACGCATCGCTGCTTTGACATAAACGTCAAAGCGATTCTTCTTGGTTTCTATCTGAGCTGACGGTGTCTTACCTGCCAAAAACTCTGCGTAATCAGGTCGTTTGACAACAACACGCTTACTGGCCAGTGCATATGCAGGTTCAAACAAACCGTCCGCATCTAAATCGGCCCCAACCAAAGATTGGAAAACCCGCATTTCTTTTTTTACCAATGCCGATTTTTTCTTGTGTGGATACATTGGGTCAAGATACACCACATCAGGGCGAGCCACTTCCCCGTCGTCGACAAGCTTAGCCAGCGCATCATGGCTAGACGCATGCACCATAGACATACGCTCGCTGACCCAGTGGCCAATTTCCGGATCAAGCTTCGCTCTTTCCAAGCCATCATCCAACAAAGCCGCTACCACAGGGTTGCGCTCGACCATCTGAACCCGACAGCCTAGTGACGCCAAAACAAACGCATCTCGGCCAAGGCCTGCGGTTGCATCCAGCACCGACGGTGTCGCACCTTTATTAAGTCCTACCGCTTTCGCAATGGATTGGCCTTTTCCGCCGCCAAACTTACGACGATGGCCAACCGCCCCGCCAATGAGATCGACATAAACCGCACCGAGCTTTGGCTCATCTCGCTTACGTAGCTCCAATTGGGAATCGGTTAATACCAACGCAAAGGTTGCATTTTCATCATGGGTGAGACCCCAACGGTCAGCAAGGGCCGCAAGGGTGGCTGCGCGTGAGGGCGCTTCGCAGGTTAAAGCAATCTGCACCTGAGTTCTCCAGTACGATATTCCCGCCGAGTATAACCCCAAACATCATGAAGAGGCATATTTCGACGAGAACAGCGACACGAAAAGCTCAAACGGCGAGTATGGCGTTACACATGTCTTGCTGCTGGCGTATGTTCCTCCGTAGAACGTATCGACGTTTCCATCACAAGCTGGTCCATGGGTTTGGGCATACTGAAGTGATAACCCTGAGCATAATCTACGCCCAGTGTTTTTAACCGCTGAAGAATGGCATCATTTTCCACAAACTCAGCCACTGTCTTCTTGCCCATTTGGGTAGCAAGTTCGTGAATCGCTCTTACCATGACAAAGTCCGTTTCATCTTCGGCAATGTCACGCACAAATTGACCATCAATTTTGATGATGTCGACTGGCAAACGCTTGAGGTAACCAAACGAGGAAAGCCCTGACCCAAAATCATCGAGTGCAATGGTACAACCCAGTTTTTTCAATTGCGTAAACAGATCGATGGCATCGGTAAGGTTACCAATAGCCGCGGTTTCCGTGATTTCTAGACAGACCCGATCGCTTGGGATAATACTCGAGCGCAGCGCATTAATGAGGAAATGAATAAAACCCTGATCACTCATTGAACGGCCAGATAAGTTCACTGACACCATGGCAATATCGTCAATGTATTTTGGGTTTGAGGCAAACCAACCCAGCGTTTTTTCAATCACACGCTTATCAATAAGATGCGCCATGTTGTATCGCTCTGCCGCCGAAATAAATTGCCCCGGCGCAACGTACTCTCCAGACGGCTCTCGCATTCTCACCAAAACCTCAAAGTACAGCTTCTCTTCAGCCAACGGTGAAACTTTCACGATTGGCTGTGCATAAACTTCAATGCGGTCTTCTGCGAGTGCTTGGTGGATTTTGTTCACGAACGCCATTTCTCTCTCGTGACGTCGAAGCTCCTGATCTTCTGGTCGATAGAAATGCACACGGCTTCTGCCATCGTGTTTTGCCGCGTAACAGGCGGTATCTGCCTGAGCGTGAACTTGTTGAGGCGAACCCGCGGTATGATCAAGCATACGTACACCGACAGAGCAGCCCAACGCCAGACGCGCGTTATTCCAATAAAAATCGAGCCCACTGAGTGCTTCAAGGATTTGATAGCCTTGCTTTAACGCTGCCTGTTCGTTGCAGTTGTAACAAATCACCGCGAACTCATCGCCCCCTAAACGCGCGAGTGTTGCACTTTCTGGCAACAGACTCTTAAGCACTTGTGCAGTCTGCTTCAATGCTTCATCACCTGCTTCGTGGCCGACGGTATCGTTAATGACACGGAACTGGTCCAAATCGATATAGAACATGGCATGCACCAGCCCCATCTCATTGGTCTCACGCAGCGCATCCGCTAAGCACATTTCAAAATAATTGCGGTTTCTGAGCCCTGTTAAGAAGTCATGCTGGGCCTGATAACGAAGCTGCTGTTCCATACGGCGGTTTTCGGTGATGTCTTCACCCACGAGCAGCAACTGGGATTGGACCTGCGTGGATCGCACACTTTCGCGAATCCAGCGTACCTGTCCATCACTGGTACGATAACGAATTTCCCGCCGCAAGATATCTGTGCTGTCTTTTTTCTTACTCGTAAGCAGGCTTCTTGGCGGTGGACTGTTGTCGGCATAAAAATCGGTGACCTTATGCCCCAGAATATGACGTTTTGAGAAACCAAGCAGCTCAGATGCGCATTGATTTACGGACTGAATCCGCGACTGCTGGTCAATCGTTAGCAACATTACGGGCTGCTGCTCGTAGAGCATTCGGTATTCCACTTCGCTGCGCTGAAGTTTTTGCTCGGCCAATTTTCGCTGACTGATATCTCTCGCTTCAAAGAGGATCTGCGCATCCGCATGGCTATGCTCAGGCAAGGCCTTAATGGCCACATCTAAGATTATTTCACGTTGCTGATCAGACAAAAGGCAGGCTTCAAAACGACTGGTCTGCCCCTCTATCAAAGATTCCACATGGAGCTTAAGGCGATCGGCACTCAGCCAATCAGACCACCGCCATAATGGCAGAGCAGACTTTGCCATTGCATCGGGGAACAATCGTTGGAACGCTCCATTGGCCGATACCACGCGACCATGATAATCAAGCAGCGCAATGTACTGATGACTTTGGTCAAACACGCCTTTAAACAAAGCGCGGCTTTGCGCTAATGCCCGTTCACTGAGTTTTTGCTTGCTAAGATGCTTACCCAAAACGGCGATGATAAACACACTGACGGCCAATACGGCTAAACTGCTGTTCACCGCCGTTCGGTTCGCGTCCCAAAATGATGGCGGCCTATCGGTAACCACGGCATTCGGGTGTGCTGACAAATTCACGCCCCATTTTTTTGCAGCATCAAAACCAAACATGGTGCGATTTGCATCCATAACTACCGGCGGCATGGAAGCGGAAAGTGATTCTCTCAAGAGCCTTGCTTGTACGCTACCGTGATGCTGCCCATCAACCATAACCCCACCTACCACGCCATATGGCAGCATAAAGCTACTGGCACCGTAAATCGGTACAACCGCCTTGCTGGTGAGGGCGGTTAGCAGGTCGCCGTGTTCCATAAAAGCACCACTGGCATCTTTGAAATAAGAAACGAACAACACCACATCACCCGCTTCTAACGCCGCAACCTGGTCAATCAACTCATCAAATAACAAGCTATGCAGCCTTTTTATTTCAACGTGTTCATCCTTGTCAGTCGCCAGCTGCTCTTGAATTGATGCCCAATACTGCTTACTTGAAAAGCTGTCATCCAACACGATCCAGACCCGTTCTACATCCGGCTGCGCTTCTTTAATCAGTGCGATATTGTCTGAGATGTCTATCGCCTCATTTACCCCAGTAAGATTAGGTGCAGCGTGTAATAAGCTATACGTCGATGTGTTCAAACCAGAAAAGATGACGGGCGTGTCGCCTATCTCATCCGCCAATTGGCTGACGAGCCACAATGCCGCATTATCTGTCGTTAAAATGGCATCATAGTGATGATTGGTTAAACGTGTTTTATAAAGACTTTTGAGATCTTCCAAGTAGCCTTTCGTTTGCACACGCTTGGTATCTAAGTAAGTGTGTTCAACCGTAATATCATAGCTTTGAGTGCCAGACTCTATTCCTTGAACAAGGGATTTAGTCCAAAAAAAATCAGGATGGTAGGAGTGAATAGCAAGAACCTGACTCGACGCTATCACTGCGCCGCTTTTCAGTGTTATAAAAATGAAGACTAACCACTTAATGACTTGGCGCATAAGACTATAATTTTAGGGTTCTTTTTTATATTGAAGAGAGCTTACACCGTATTGGCTAAATCGTAATTAGGTCAAGTTTCATGCACGGAAAATGCGGTTAACATGGAGTTTAGTGAATTTAAATGAATGAAGTTGCAAAGTTAGATGACTTGGATCGCCAAATTCTGCGCACTCTAATGGCAGATGCGAAAGTCCCTTACGCCGAAATGGGAAAACGTTTTGCCGTGAGCCCCGCGACGGTGCACGTCCGCGTAGAAAAAATGAAAACCGCAGGTATTATTACTGGAACGGAAGTCCTGGTGAACACTAAAGCACTGGGCTATGACGTGTGCTGCTTTATCGGGATCAATCTATACGCTGCTCGAGACTACCATTCGGCCATCGAGAAACTGCAACAACTCGATGAGGTGGTCGAAGCGTATTACACCACGGGGGCCTACAATATTTTCGTCAAGCTGATGTGTCGTTCTATTGAAGAGTTGCAATACGTGCTGATTGATAAATTACAGGCCATTGATGAAGTGCAGTCGACCGAAACCCTGATCTCATTGCAGAATCCGATAAAACGCAACGTATCACCGTAATCGGGCGGTCGTAAACGCAAAAAAGCCAGCGCATGCTGGCTTTTTCAATGAGAAGGCTGACTACTCAGTGCTTTCTTGATTAGGCAGTTCTGGCAACTCCATCTGCTGCTCTTCCGCTAACCAACGCGCTACGTCTTTCGCAAAGTAAGTCAAAATACCATCCGCACCGGCACGCTTAAAGCACAGCAGCGATTCCATCACTGTCTTACGCTCATCAAGCCAGCCGTTCAAGGCTGCTGCTTTGTGCATCGCATACTCGCCAGATACCTGATAGGCAAAGGTCGGTACTTTCAGCTCAGTTTTTACGCGACGAACCACATCCAGATAAGGCATACCCGGCTTCACCATGACCATGTCTGCACCTTCATTGATGTCCATAGCAACTTCGTGCAAGGCTTCATCTGTGTTAGCAGGATCCATTTGGTAAGTTTTTTTGTCGCCACCTTTCAGGTTTGCCGACGAACCCACTGCATCGCGGAAAGGGCCGTAATATGCTGACGCATACTTTGCGGAGTAAGCAAGGATCTGCGTATGGATATAACCCGCGTTTTCCAGTGCTTCACGAATTGCCCCAATGCGGCCATCCATCATGTCTGACGGTGCCACAATATCCGCGCCCGCTTCAGCATGCGACAGAGCCTGCTGAATAAGGACTTGTGTGGTTTCATCGTTCAGTACATAACCGTCTTCGTCAGTCAGACCGTCTTGACCAGACAGCGTGTACGGGTCGAGAGCCACATCGGTGATCACGCCCATTTGCGGTACATGTTCTTTCAATAAACGAACAGCACGCTGCACCAACCCCTCAGGGTTATGCGCTTCATCCGCTGTGGCAGACTTAAACTCTTGCGGCACAACAGGGAAAAGGGCGATAGCGGGCACACCCAGCTTTGCCAGATATTCTGCTTCATACAACATCAAGTCGATAGACAGACGCTCGATACCCGGCATGGAGTCGATACTTTCACGGCGGTTTTTACCCATTAAAACAAACATAGGGTAAATCAGATCGCTCGCTGAAAGTTGGTTTTCAGACATCAGACGACGGCTGAAGTCATGCTTGCGCAGACGGCGCATACGACGGGCAGGAAACGCACCCTGAATAGATACGGTCACGGTATCCTCCTTAATCCAAGTACATAGAAAGCATCATATACCCAAGCAACCTGAAGATACAGGGTTCGACTCCTCTTAAGGAAAGGCATCTTCAGGTTGTTTGAGGATTGCATTTACAAACCAAAGAATCGACGAGCGTTACTCGTGCTTTGTGCGATCAACTGTTCCGCATCCTGCTGACGTAACAACGCTATTTCGTTGGCAATATGAGGGAGATAGCTCGGCTCGTTGCGGCTTGATTTGGGCTTAGGCTTCAGATCTCGAGGCAATAAATACGGCGCGTCGGTTTCGATCATTAACTTATCGTCTGGAATGAGTGGCACAATCTCACGCAGTGCTTCCCCACGACGCTCATCGCACACCCAGCCAGTGATCCCAATATATAGGCCGGCCTCTAAACATGCGTTTAACTCGTCTTCTGAACCTGTAAAACAATGCAGAACTGCTCCAGGCAGTTTATCTAACCAAGGTGTTAGAATCGCCATAAAGCGCTCGTGCGCATCACGACAATGCAAAAATACGGGCATGTTGAGCTCGGCCGCAAGTTTTAAGTGCGCGTCAAACACCGCTTCTTGCTGCGGTCGAGGTGAGAAGTCGCGGTTAAAATCCAATCCGCACTCCCCTATGGCCACAACCTGAGGTTGCATCGCCAACGTGCGAATCGAGGGCAGAGATAAATCTTCGACCGATTTTGCATCATGGGGATGAACACCCGCCGTTGAATACGCAAAATCAGGGTAACGCAACGCCAACGCTGCCGCTTCCGGACTGGAATCTAAATCGGTGCCGGTTAAAACCATCGCTGTGATACCCGCGTTTTTAGCGCGCATGACTACGTCATCGCGGTCCTTATCAAATCGGCTACTGGTGAGGTTGACGCCTATATCTATCACGTGTGTTCCTGCCCAAATGGGAGACATAAAAAAAGCCAGTGTAACACTGGCTTTTCGATGTTTGACAGGCTTTAACCTTGGCTGTGCTCTTCATTTTCACTTTCATCACCACGCGGTTTATAAAAGCGTGAGAAGAAAAGGCCGACTTCAAACAGCAGACACATTGGAATGGCCAATAAGGTCTGTGAAATGATGTCAGGCGGCGTCAGTAGCATACCAACAACAAACGCTGCAACGATGATATAAGGACGTTTCTGACGCAAATCATCAGGGTCAACCGCACCCGTCCACACCAACAAAATGATGGCAACGGGTATTTCAAAGGCAATACCGAACGCCATAAACAACGCGAGAATAAAATCCAGATAGCTTGCGATGTCCGTCGCTATCTCAATATTTTCTGGTGCAATGGAGGTAAAGAACCCGAAAACAAGCGGAAACACGACAAAATACGCAAACGCCACGCCGCAGTAAAAAAGCAGTGAACTGGACGCCAGAAGCGGCATCACCAAACGCTTTTCGTGTTTATACAACCCCGGAGCTACAAATGCCCACATCTGGTACAAGATCATCGGTACCGCCAAAAACACCGATACCACCAAGGTTAACTTGATGGGGGTGAAGAATGGCGACGCGACATCTGTCGCGATCATGCTTGTCCCTTCTGGAAGACGATCAACTAAAGGTGCAGAAACGAAGGTGTAAATATCGTTGGCAAAATAAACCAAGCAAAGAAACACCACCAGCACAGCCAACAAGGCGCGCAGGAGTCGGTCTCTTAGCTCTACCAGATGACTGATGAGCGGTTGGGTATCTTCAACAGATGACATAGATTCTCGACAAAAAACTGGGCCCCACCCAGACAACCGTTATTCGGTCTTGTCCTTGGTAGGGCTGGATACGCTTGCAGCGTCTGTATTGTCGCTCTTCGGTGAGTAAGGGCGTTGTACATCTTCCGCTGCTTTTTTGAGCTCATCAACTGACTGTTGTAATTCTGGAGACAGGTTTTTCATGCCCATCTGCTCGGCTTTTTTCAGGTTATCCTGCAGCTCTTGAATTTTGAGCTCTTGTTCCAGCTCATCTCTCACAGAACCCGCCATACGACGAGCCGCACCAATCCAGCGCGACACGTTACGAATAGCCACCGGCAACCGCTCAGGGCCGAGAACCACCAAACCAACAACAGCGATTAGGATCAGCTCCCAAAAACCGATATCAAACACGGATTAAGCCTGCTCTTTGTCTTTCGCTTCGCTTTTTTGTGCCGTACTGTTTTTTTCTTCCAGTTTTTCCTGGCCGAAATCAGCATCTTTCTTCTCGTCGTCAGCCATGGCTTTCTTGAAGCCCTTTACCGCCGAGCCCAAATCGCCGCCAATGTTGCGCAGCTTCTTGGTTCCGAACAGAAGAATAACGATGACTGCAACGATCAGCAGTTGCCAAATACTAATACCACCCATGCTAGTGCTACCTCTGCGTTATGTGGTGAATAAAAAAGTAACCGGAGTCTACTCGGATACTGTTACAACTAAATTGATAAATCTCACTTATTGAACGCTCGCCACGCGAACATCCAACTGAACACGGCAATTCCCCCTGCAACCTCAGGAAGAACTTCGATCTGATTGCTATAGAGTATGGCAGATGTCACCAGCATCGTGGCACCAACACCTAATAAGAATTTTGCCTTATTTTGGCGTTTTCTTGCTGCCATAAACTCTCTGTACATAACATCCATTCGCTGATTGACCTGCCTTCCCTGTCGCAGGCTATCGTAAACCAGCTCAGGTAATTCAGGCAGTTTTTCAGCCCAAAATGGTGCTTTTTCTTTAATTGCATTCCACACCGCTTGTGGACCAACTTGGCGCCCCATCCAATCTTCAAGGAAAGGTTTAGCGGTATCCCATAAATCCAATTGGGGATATAGCTGTCTGCCCAAACCTTCTACGTACAATAAGGTCTTTTGCAACAGTACCAATTGCGGCTGAACCTCCATATTGAAGCGTCGCGCAGTGTTAAACAAATTTAACAGTACATGCCCAAAGGAGATCTCGCACAGTGGCTTTTCAAAAATGGGCTCACAGACCGTTCGAATTGCAAACTCAAACTCATCGACATTGGTATCGTGAGGCACCCAGCCCGAGTCAACATGAAGCTCGGCAACTTTGCGGTAATCGCGATTAAAGAACGCCAGAAAGTTTTCAGCCAGATAGCGTTTATCTTCACGGTTCAATGTGCCGACAATGCCACAATCCAGTCCAATCCATTGCGGATCTTCGGGGTGGTCATAAGACACGAACACATTCCCAGGGTGCATATCTGCATGGAAGAAGCTGTCTCGAAATACCTGCGTAAAGAACACTTGAACACCACGTTCAGCGAGCAGCTTCAAGTTGGTGCCGTTAGCTTTTAGCCCTTCAATATCCGAGACCTGAATACCGTAAATACGCTCTGACACCATTAACGATGTTCGACAGTAATCACTGAACACTTCTGGGACATAAAGGATATGGTCGTTTTCGAAATTGCGACGAAGCTGAATGGCATTGGCCGCTTCTCGCATCAGATCCAGCTCATCCAGCAAGGTCTTTTCATACTCGCGTATTACCTCAACAGGTTTTAAACGACGAGCTTCTGGCAAGAAGCGGGAAACGATACGCGCCATGCGATACATCAGTTTGATGTCAGCTTGAATAACCGGAAGGATGTCAGGACGAATTACCTTGAGTACCACTTCTCGGCCATTTTCTTTCAAGGTCGCAGTGTGCACCTGAGCGATGGACGCTGAGGCCAGCGGCGTTTCATCGAAATCATCAAACCAGGTTTCCAACGGTCCACCCAGTGCGTCTTCCATTTGCGCTTTGGCGAGTTTGCCATCAAACGGCTCTACTTGGTCTTGCAACATAGCAAGCTGATCGGCAATGGCAGGAGGGAAAAGGTCGCGACGGGTAGACATCATTTGACCGAACTTGATCCACACGGGACCCAGCTCTTGCAAAGCAAGGCGCAGACGCGCGCCCATAGCTTTGTCTGTGTGACGGTTTTTCATCCAAAACAGCATCTTTCGCATCAGGTGCGGACCACGGGTGATCGGCTGCTTTGGCAATAGTTCGTCCAGCCCGTAGCTAAGCTGAACCTTGGTAATTTTATAAAGACGACGAATTTCGCTAGGTGTCATGCGCGCTCCGTCTCAGTGGCTGCTAGACGTTTCTCCAGCGCGTCAAAACGGGCAGACAAGCGTGAGGCTTGACTTTGCACATCATCAACCTGATCGGCGAAATAGGCAATTTCCAGCGCACCCGGTGCAAGGCGCCACTCCTCAACCACCAGCTCACCCACATAACGTTGATTACGCTCAGTCATTTGTTTGAGAAATGCCATACCCTGCTGCGCGCCGCGCACCAATGTATGCGCCACAACATCACCCGTGTAATGAGACAGCCACTCGGCAATATCAGGGTTAATACCGTTAAGTAAGTTGGAGAACTGCTGAGCAACGTCAATGTCACCATCTAAGTGCAGCTTGTCCTGCTTGATTAGCTTGGTCAGGTTGGCTTTGTCTTTAAGTTGCGGTGCAACGGAAATCGCCAGTGCCAGCTCACAGTCCGCCTCACCTTCATAAGCTGCAAGCACATCAACTTGTTGGCTGAAGACGAAAATCAGCTGTTTGTTGATATCAGTCAGGCGAACGCGCAGAACGCTGCCCTTCAGCTTGGCTAATCGACGCTGGCTTTCCCCATCCTGACGGATAAGCGTGTTTAAGCTGGTTTCAACGACAGCGGTAACCAATGGGTCTAGAGGCATAACTATCCCTTAGAACTTGTAACCGCGGTGCAGTGCAACAATGCCACCGGTCAGGTTGAAGTATTTAGTTTGCTCAAAGCCTGCACTTTCCATCATGCCCTTCAGGGTATCCTGATCTGGGTGCATACGAATGGACTCCGCTAGATAGCGGTAACTTTCAGCATCGTTCGCAATGATTTCGCCCATTTTCGGCAGAAGATGGAAAGAGTATGCGTCGTAAACTTTAGATAGCGGCTCAACAATTGGCTTAGAGAATTCCAGCACCAGCAGGCGACCACCGGGTTTTAAGACGCGATACATCGAACGCAGTGCTTTGTCTTTGTCGGTGACATTGCGAAGGCCAAAACCAATCGTGATACAGTCAAAATAGTCATCTGGGAACGGTAGCTCTTCCGCGTTCGCCTGCACGTAATTCACGTTGCCGACAATGCCGAGGTCTCGCAATTTATCACGGCCTACATTCAGCATGGAATTGTTGATGTCCGCCAGCACGACTTGGCCTTTGTCGCCAACAATGCGAGAGAATTTTGCAGTGAGATCACCAGTACCACCAGCAAGGTCAAGCACACGATGACCTGGGCGAACACCACTGCAATCAATGGTAAAACGCTTCCAAATTCGGTGGATACCCATCGACATCACGTCATTCATGATGTCGTACTTTGCGGCTACGTTGTGAAAGACGTTAGCTACCATGCCAACTTTGTCTTCTTTGGCTACGGTCTGAAAACCAAAGTGAGTGGTATTCTGTTCCGCGTCTTGCATCACGCCCTGTGTTGTATCTGTCATTGTAAACCCCTGAGTAACACCGGGCTGGAAACTAAAAATACCCGATATTTTTGCCGCTTAGTGTACTTTACATACTCAATCAATCACAAGGAGCGCGAGTAAGACGAGCACTGGCATCTCGAGGTTATTTGAGCATGCCCTTAGTGTCCGGTTAAAGAGCTTGGTACGCCAATCCTTTGTCACTTCAATCCGATGAAACGTCCAGTGTCGCTATCTCTTCACTGTCATCTGAGGTGTCTTTTTTCAGCATAGCGGGACTGATATCTCGCTTCACTTCTACGCCTAACGCTTTAAAACTCTCTGCCTGACGCAAAATATTACCGCGACCACTCGATAGCTTATTTACCGCGTTTTGATAACTGTCACTGGCTTTATCTAACGCCACGCCCATTGCCTCGACATCAGAAACAAATAAACGCAGCTTGTCGTAAAGTTTTGCCGCTTTATCCGCAATTAATCGCGCATTCTGGTTTTGATGCTCATAACGCCACAAGTTATTGATGGTGCGCAGTGCCACCAACAAGGTGGTTGGACTCACAAGCATAATGTTGTGATCCAATGCCTCACGAATAAGTGACGGCTCGGCTTCAATGGCGATTTGGAATGCAGGTTCGACAGGAATGAACATCAACACATAGTCGAGGCTTTGAATCCCGTGTAACTGATGATAATCCTTACGTCCTAAGCCTCGAATATGCCCACGAATAGACGCAACATGCTCACGCAGTGCAATGTCTTTCTCTGTCAGCGTTTCGGCATGGTAATAGCGTTCATACGCGACCAATGCCATCTTGGCATCAATCACCACATCTTTTTCTTGCGGCAAGCGAACAATGACATCAGGCTGATAGCGTTTGCCATCTTCGTTTTCAAGACTAACTTGCGTCTGATATTCATAGCCTTCACGCAGACCTGACTCCTCAAGTACACGTGCTAAAACCACCTCTCCCCAGTTGCCCTGCTGCTTATTATCCCCTTTCAATGCCTGTGTGAGTGCCACGGCCTCGCGGGTCATGTCTTCATTGAGCTTTTGAAGGTTCTTAATTTCATGCACTAAGGTATGACGCTCCTTGGCTTGCTCACCAAAGCTATCCGTCACCTGCTTTCTAAATCCTTCTAGTTGCGTTTTTAGCGGGCCAAGTAACGACTCCATACTTTGGCGATTCTGCTCATCGACGGTACGGGTTTTATGATCGAAGACTTTGTTAGCCAGACTTTCAAATTGCACGCGAAGACGCTCTTCGGCACCTTCAAGCAGGCGAATTTTCCCTTCGGCCGCCTCTAGCTGCTCTTCTGTGCGGGTTTGCTGCTCACGGAGCGTAAGTTCAAGTGCCGCCTTGTTATCACGAAGGTTATCGAGCGTATCTGTAAGCTGCTCTTTTTCGGCGCGCAACAGCTCCATTTGACGGAGCTTCTCAGCAGCACCGGCCAGTTTCGCATATTGCGTACGAAGCTCTGCGCTTAACCTGTCACGCTCAAGATCCAGCCCGTCTAATTCATCTTTTAATGATTGATTCTCAGTGGTGAGATGCGCCAATGCCGCCTGACTGATTTTTTCATCGGCCAGTCGTTGCTGCTCGATAAGTGCGCGCAAGTTACGTAAGGCCTGTCTATGATAAATACCGCCAAACGTGGCCACGGCGACACCGCCTAATCCCGCCGCTATCCACACTGCACTGTCGGTAAGCAGGGTTGCAATCTGCATGCTGATAACCTTTTCATTTCTCGTGATATCCCGTAAAGAAGGCTAATCAGACACTGGATAAATGTCCAGCTTTTCCAGTGGTGGTTATTTGCACTAGACTGCGGGATTCTCAACCTTACTCTAAATAAGTGCATTACATGAACGACCGCCTTGCGATCAGCTACGGACTGGCAGCCGTATTGCTTTGGTCTACCGTTGCTACCGCGTTTAAAATTACCCTCTCCTACATGGATCCGATTCAAATGCTGGCAGCGGCCAGTGTGGTATCTACCCTTTCGTTGATCGCCGTTGCCGCTTGGCAAGGGAAACTGAACCAGCTTTCATCGACGTTTGCTAAACGCCCACTGTATTACTTGATGCTGGGGCTGATTAATCCGTTTATTTATTATCTGGTTTTATTCAAAGCATACGACTTGTTGCCCGCCTCATTAGCACAACCATTGAATTACTCGTGGGCAATTACGCTGACATTGATGGCTGCCATCTTTCTGGGTCAAAAGATTCGAAAGCAGGATTGGATAGCGGCAGCATTGGGATATGCCGGAGTGGTGGTGATCGCCACAAAAGGGGATATCTTCAGCCTACAGTTTGACAGCCCAATGGGGGTAGGATTGGCACTGTTGTCGACTCTTCTTTGGGCTGGCTATTGGATTTTAAACGCAAAAAACCAAGCGGATCCCGTGATTGGGCTCTTGCTTGGTTTTCTACTCTCACTGCCGTTTTCCATCGGCCTTAGCCTGTATACCTCTGACTGGCAGGGTATTCCGTGGCAAGGTTGGCTCGCCGTCAGTTATGTTGGCCTATTTGAAATGGGCATCACCTTTGTACTTTGGTTAAATGCCGTAAAATTAGCCAGCAATGCCGCGAAGGTCAGCAACCTTATTTTTATTTCGCCGTTCATTTCACTGATATTGCTTGCCACAATAATAGGCGAACAAATTCATCCAACGACCTTGATCGGGTTGGTGATGATAGTGATTGGATTAGTGATTCAGCAGCGAAAAAGCAAAGCTTAAATAAAAACGCGATTAACCATTACGCTGCGCGAGATACTCGCGTAGCTCTTCTGCGGATATCCCGTCATTGGCCATTTCTTGCGCCAACTCTTGTACACGTTCACCGCGACGTTCATGAATCACTTTATTAAACTGATGTACCAGTTCGCGTAAGCTACTGATTGGTACTTGGCGTGCTGCGCGTTGAACACGCTCTTCGCTCATACCACTTAATTCAGTAAGCAATTTACCAAACATTATTTTCTCTGGAGATTCGTCAAGCATCTCCAGATGACGAGCTAATTCAAGCATCGACATCGACATATTTATTTACTGCCTGTAATTTGAATTTGAAAGGTTTTGGAGTTATCGCACATTAAATATACTCCCTTTCGTGATTAAACAACAAAAAAAACCCGCACAATTTTAATTGGCGGGCAAATACTTGGGTATTTCGGTTGTCGAGACCGTGCGCTTTCCGCGTCTTATTTTTAAATCATTTGATTACAACTAACATTCTGCAACGTGCCAGCGTTTACCTTTTGCTGACCAAAGCAGCAATAAACCCGGAATCATCAAGAACATATGAAAAGCCAATAGCTCTGGCTCTGAGAATCCAACACGCTGACTAAGGCTGACCAGAACACCAGAGCCACTCATTTGGAACAGACCCAGCAATGCCGCTGCCGTACCTGCACGCTGACCAAAAGGTTCCAATGCTTTACCTGCAGCAGAGCCCAGTACCCATGCAAAACCAAATGAAGAGATAAACACGGGTACCATAAAGGCCCACGGGGCTTGGATGTGGCTAAACGACAACATAAGCACACCACCAAACACTAAAGTGATCAGGCCGCCATTAAGCGTTTTACGACTGCCAATCATGTCCATCACCTTTGGTGCAGTCATCGATGCGAAGATATTAAACGCCGCATTAATACCAAACCACACAGTGAATTCCTCCATGCTAAGACCCAAGCCATTAATGAGGCGAACAGGCGCAGACGTCACGTAGGACAAGATCACTGACATGGCTAACAAGCAAAGCATAGCGTGGTAAACAAACGCTGGCTCTTTCAACACTGACCAGTAACGAGCAGGGCTAAGCAGAGAGCCTGATGTATCGGTGTCTGCTGGTCGAGTCTCTCGGAACAAAGTAAACACCAGCACAAAAGCCACCAGCGCAAATGCCATCATAAAGGAGAAGTTTGAACGCCAGCCAAACTGAGCAGTTAGCCAAGCCCCCAAAAGCGGAGCCAATGCAGGGATAAAACAGATAGCACCGTTAAGATAACTGATCATCTGGCCGCAACGCTTACCGCTAAACGTATCGCGCACCGCTGCAAAGGCACATACAGACGTTGCACATGCACCCGCGCCTTGCAGCAAGCGTGCTGCTAATAAGGCATCCATTGACGATGCAATCCATGCTAACCCCGCACTCACGGTATATATGGCGATGCCCGCCATCGCAACGGGGCGACGCCCAAAGCGATCGGCCAACGGTCCAGCCACTAATTGCCCCAACCCCATGGTGACCAAAAACCAAGAAATGGTGTCTTGCATGCGAGTAACAGAAAC
This sequence comes from Enterovibrio qingdaonensis, assembly GCF_028683135.1. Taxonomy (GTDB): domain Bacteria; phylum Pseudomonadota; class Gammaproteobacteria; order Enterobacterales; family Vibrionaceae; genus Enterovibrio; species Enterovibrio qingdaonensis. The sequence goes on along the minus strand of NZ_JAJUBB010000020.1, from coordinate 10,237 downwards.
ACCCAGCTCCTGCGCCATTAACGGCATTGCAGGGAGGTAAATATCAATAGCCAGTGGGCTGAACAGAACCAGCAGCACCATTAACGCAACTAAGCGGCCATCAGGTTTTGAAGAAGGGGTGGACATAGGTTTCTCCTGATAATTTGGCGTGCAGTGTAGTGAGATTTTGATATGAATAAAAATGGTATATATTCAGGTCAGACATTCCCATTTGGAATAACACTCAATGAACCTCAATCAACTGCTGCGTTACGACCTCAGTTTGCTGATTTGTCTGCATGTGCTGCTGGAAGAATGCAACGTTACCCGCGCAGCCCAGCGGCTGCACCTGAGCCAGTCTGCGGTCAGCAAGAGCCTTGGCAAGCTGCGCGAACAATTTGATGACCCCCTGTTTAACCGCACATCCCGTGGACTGCATCCAACGCCAAAAGCACTGTCGCTAAAAGCAGGGCTGAAAAACCTGCTTCAACATGTGGAAGGGCTGACGATTTCAGATGAGTTTGATCCTGCCACTAGCGATCGACGCTTTCATTTGTCTTTGGTGGAAAGCTCGTATCCGCTACTGATGCCACGATTTCTTGGTGAGATTCTCGATGCCGCCCCTTCCATCACACTTTATACCGAGGCTTGGGGGCGCCACACGTTTGATTCAATGGCACGCGGTGAAGTGGATTTTGGCATCACTGGCAAGGACTTAAACCCCGCAGATGCCATGCTGACGCTAATGCCACCGAAAGGCATCATTTACGAAGAGCTGTACCAAGACCACCAGCGTGTGATCGTGCGAAAGGGGCACCCTGTTTTAGATAAGCAGTGGAACCTCGATGCCTACCTCAAACAGCGTCATGTTCAGGTACGTTGTGATGGCAGCGATCGCTGGCTGCTGGATTACAAACTTGCAGAGCTGGGGCTAGATCGCGACATTGCAATGTACGTGCCGGACTTCAACAGCGCGGCGAGCCTTTGTACCCACACGGACTTGGTCTTTACCTCACCGTCACACTTTGCCAATGCGGTCGCTAAACAGCTTAATTTGCAGGTGCTGCCGTTACCGACGCCGCTGCCGCCGATGGCATATACCCTGTTCTGGCATCAAAGCCAGCAAAATGATCCCGGCCACCAATGGTTACGCCAGTTGATTATTTCGCGTTGTCGACAGATGACGGAAATTGCAGCGGCTGAGGAAAACAGATAGCTTATGCTATCTACATACAAGATTTCTTACCCATACCTGCCGATTTGGCCCATTCGCGGTTGGAGAGTGGCAGGTATTACCAATAGGACGACAAATGCACGCCATTATTGCTGAACGCGTCGATGCATTGAGACGCTGGCTGGACGATCACGCACTGGACGCACTGATCATTCCGCACGAAGACGAATTTCTTGGAGAATACATTCCCGCGCACAACGAGCGCCTCCATTGGGTTACTGGCTTTACAGGCTCTGCCGGTGCTGCCGTGATCACCCGTGAAAAGGCTGCCATGTTTGTGGATGGTCGCTACACGGTACAAGTTCGCAAGCAAGTGCCGGGTGAGATTTTCGAATACCGCCACCTGATTGAAGAACCTGCGCTGCAATGGCTGCAAGACAATCTGGCACCTGATAGCAAAGTAGCCGTCGATACTCGCCTTCACAGCGCAAACTGGCTGATAAACGCTGAGCAGACAGTGGAAGGCAAACTGGCACTGGTACGTATCGACAGCAACCCTATCGATGCGATTTGGCATGACCGCCCAGCCCCTTTACTGACGCAAGCTCGCTTGATGAGCAACGAGTTCGTTGGCCAAGGCAGCGCAGAGAAACGCGCCCAAATCGGTGAAGTAATTGCCAAAGCAGGTGCAGACGCGGCATTGCTGAGCCAATTGGACAGCATTTGCTGGCTGCTGAACATTCGTGGCGGCGATGTGTCTCGCCTGCCAGTGCTGCTATCAAGTGCGACAATCCAAGCCAATGGCGATGTCACACTGTTTATCGACCCAAGCCGCCTACCAGAAGGCTTTGCAGCGCACGTTGGCGCGGGTGTTACCGTGGCATCACCGGATGAGATGGCATCAGCACTGACAGCATTTAACGGCAAAACCGTCATGGTTGACCCTATGACCAGCAACGCGTGGGCAAGCCAAGTGCTGAGCCAAAACGGCGCAGACATCAAACACGCAGCTGATCCATGCATGCTGCCAAAAGCAGCCAAAAATGCGACTGAGATTGCAGGCATGAAAGCCTCACACGTGCGCGATGGCGTGGCCGTTAGCCGCTTCCTTGCATGGCTGGATCGCGAGGTTACTGCAGGCAATCTACCTAACGAAGCAGAGCTTTCCGACAAGCTTTACAGCTTCCGTGAACTCGACGACACCTTGGCAGATCTGAGTTTTGACACCATTTCAGCGGCAGGCGGCAACGCCGCCATGTGTCACTACAACCACCTGAATCAGCCAGCACCAAGCAGCCTGGAACTGAACAACGTGTACTTGGTAGACTCCGGCGGCCAGTACCCAGACGGCACCACCGACATCACCCGTACTGTTGCGATTGGCGAGTGCGATGCTGATGTGAAAACCACGTTTACACTGGTGTTAAAAGGCCACATCGCACTGGCAACTGCGCGTTTCCCGAAAGGTACTGCGGGCAGCCAACTGGATGCATTGGCACGCCAGCACTTGTGGGCGCACGGCTTTGACTACGACCACGGTACTGGTCATGGTGTCGGTCACTTCCTGAGTGTTCACGAAGGCCCTCAGCGCATCGCTAAAGCTCCAAACACAGTGGCATTGCTATCCGGTATGGTGCTGTCAAACGAGCCAGGGTACTACCGTGCAGATGCGTTCGGTATCCGTATCGAAAACCTAGAGCTGGTTGTTGAAGTACCGACCGCTGGCGACATGACAGTATTGGGCTTTGAGTCGTTGACGCGCGCGCCTATCGACCGTCGCTTGGTTGATGTCTCTTTGCTAACTGACAGCGAAATCGCATGGTGGAACGATTATCACCAGAGAGTGTGGCAGGATGTGAGCCCAGCATTGGACGGTGACGATCTGGCATGGCTTGAGCAAGCCACTGCGCCTCTATCTCGCTAAGCAAGATACTCCCGTAAAAGAAAAGAGCACCGTCAGGTGCTCTTTTTTATTTTGAAGCCATTAACCGGAATAGCTCGGGTCCCAGTCTTTCCACACCACTTCAAACCCTGCCGCCTTGACCGCCTGCGCGACCGCTGCAGCACTGCGCTCGTCGGATACCGCAAACTGTTCAAGCTCGGGCACATCATCGGCATACCCACCCGGTTGGGTTTTCGACGCTGCTGACATAGTAGTGATGCCAAGCGGCAACACCTTATCGCGAAACACCGGCGACTCGCGGGTCGAGAGCGACAATTCCACTTCTGGGTTCAGCAAGCGGTAGGCACAGATAAGCTGCACCAATTGCCTGTCCGACATCACCGACTTTGGCTGCACCTTGTTTAGCGAAGAACCGCCTTCACAAGGGCGAAGCCTAGGGAACGAAATCGAATAGCGGCTTCGCCAATAGGTGCGCTCAAGGTAATCCAGATGACTCGCCACCAAAAAGCTGTCAGTGCGCCAATCATCGAGGCCAATCAAAGCACCAATACCAATCTTGTCGATACCCGCGCGCGCCAGCCTGTCGGGCGTATCCAGACGGTAGGCAAAATCGGTTTTGTTGCCGCGAAGATGGTGCTCACCATAGGTCGCCCGGTTATAAGTTTCCTGATACACCATCACCGCATCCAAACCGAGGCCTTTAAGCTCTGCATATTCCACTTCTTCCAGCGGCTGCACTTCCATGGCCAGATAACTGAAGTGGCGTTTTATCGCTGGCAGTGCCTCGCGAAAATACGCCATGCCCACTTTGGTTTGGTGCTCGCCCGTGACCAGCAAAATGCTGTCAAAGTGCATGGCTTTGATGGCATTGCATTCACGCTCAATGTCATCAACAGACAAGGTGCGGCGCTTGATGCGGTTTTCCATTGAAAAGCCGCAGTAAGTGCACGCATTGGCACATAGGTTCGACAGATAGAGCGGCACATAAAAATTGACCGTATAGCCGAAGCGGCGGCGGGTTAACGCGGCCGCTTGTTGCGCCATCGCTTCTAAGTGTGCGTCTGCCGCGGGAGAAATCAGGGCTTTGAAATCCTCCAAATCGCGCTTTGGTTTCGCCAACGCGCGAAGCACATCGGCCTCTGTCTTTGCGCCGATGGACAAGCGGATATCATCCCAATCCTGCGTTTCCCAAAATGTTGAAAAACTCATCCCTGTCTCCACCTTTATGCCAGCTCATCAAGGAAGGCGGTTAATGGGCTTGATGCCACCGCATGCCTCACCTGACCGGCCAGTCCCGCTTCATAAGCCATACGCCCAGCTTCCACGGCCATCTTGAAGGCTTTCGCCATCGCAACAGGGTTCGCTGCCGCTGCAATCGCGGTATTTACTAACACTGCATCCGCCCCTTTCTCCATCGCTTCCGCAGCATGAGAGGGCGCACCAATGCCAGCATCAACCACTACGGGCACCTTAGCCTGATCGATGATGATGTCGAGAAAATCACGCGACGCGAGACCTTTGTTACTGCCAATTGGCGCGCCAAGCGGCATCACTGCCGCACAACCCACCTCTTCCAGATGCTTACACAGCACAGGGTCAGCATGGCAGTATGGCAGCACCACAAAGCCTTCTTTGACCAAGGCTTCCGCGGCTTTTAGCGTCTCTATTGGGTCCGGCATCAGGTATTTGGGATCAGGGTGAATTTCCAGCTTCAGCCAGTTGGTGCCCAAGGCTTCGCGCGCCAATCTTGCCGCGAAAATCGCTTCTTTCGCCGTCTTTGCACCTGACGTGTTTGGCAGCAAGTTGACGCCAGATGCAATGAGTGGTGAAAGGATGTCATCGTCGCGGTTTTGGATATCCACGCGTTTTAGTGCCATGGTTACCAGTTCAGAGCCACTGGCAATCAGGCTCTCGGCCATCATTTGGGTGCCCGAGAATTTGCCCGTTCCGGTAAACAAACGGGAAGAAAAGGTTTTATCGGCAATCTTTAACATGACTAACCTCCGGCAATAGCCTGGAATACTGCAACCTGAATTCCGTCGGTCAGCGCAGTTTCCTGCCACTGGCTACGGGGAATAATGTCACCACCAATGGCGATAGCGACGGCCTTTTCGGGTAACGCCAATTCCGCTACCAAGGCCAACAAGTTGGTGGCAGCGGATGGCGAATATGCCTGTTCATTAAGCCAAATCTGCATCTGGCACCTCCGTGTTCACACACTGGCAGACGCTGCAGGTCGGATCGGAAGGCACCTTCATCGAGCGCAAACTTAGCGTTTTGCCATCTAACTGATAAAAAGACGATTGGGACTGGCTCTGGTTCATCAAAAGCTTTAACGCTTCTAACGCCTGAAAGTTACCGATGGTCCCGACTACAGGGCCCACCACGCCAGCACTTTGGCAGTTTCTTGGTGCAGCCTCTTCATTGACGGGAAACAGACAGTGATAACAAGGCGATGAGGTGCGAGAGAAATCAAACACCATCAATTGCCCTTGCCAACCGATAGCCGCACCGGCAACGAGTGGTTTGCGATTCTCTGTGCAGGCCTTATTCACGGCTTGTCTTGTTTGCATGTTGTCACTGCAATCAAGCACCACGTCCGCAAGCGATACTTCCAATGACAAGGACATACCGCTTAAACGTCTGGCGACAACGCGGCAACGGCTCTCACTATTGAGTGCTGACAATTGCGCCGCCAGTGCCTTTGCTTTGTGACTGCCAAGGTCGCTTTCGCGATAAGCCACCTGACGGGGAAGATTGGACAGTTCCAATTCATCGTCATCTGCCAACACAAGCTGGCCCACGCCCGCACCGGAGAGGTACAAGCCTGCAGCCGTGCCAAGGCCGCCACACCCGACAATCAGCACCTTGGCATTTGCCAAGGTGCTTTGATTGTCTTCACCCCATTCCGACAGCATGACTTGTCGGCTGTAACGCTGAAACGCCTGATCAGAGAGCGGTTGCTTCGCCATGGCGCGCTTCCTCATTCAAGATGTCAGCGAAAGATTGCAGCGTGGCCGCCAAGTCACAGGACTGGGTCACCGCACGTACCACTGCAACTGCATCCACACCGGTTTGCCACACCTCTGACACCACGGACAAATCAAGACCGCCAATTGCGACCGTTGGCACTTGTCCATTCACGGTTTTCAGGTGTTTGGCAAGCTGCGCCACGCCTTGTGGTGGCGTTGGCATCTGCTTCGTGGGTGTTGGAAAAATATGGCCAATTGCGACATAACTAGGGTTAATGGCTAAGGCTAAATCCAGCTCGTTGGCCGTGCGCGTCGACACACCTAGGCGGCCCCCCGCGTTAGCGATCGCCGCCAGATCCGCGGTTTTCAGATCGTCCTGCCCAAGGTGGATCCCATATGCGCCTGCAGCCAAGGCTTTTTGCCAGTGATCATTGATAAACACCTGTGCGTCACAGAGTTTTCCACACTTCACAGCTTCTTGGATCATGGCGTCCAACTGCGGATGCTCAGCGTCTTTTACTCGAAGCTGCACGGTTTTGACGCCAAACGCCAACAATCGCTTTAGCAACGCCACATCATCGACAACCGGATACAGGGGGCCAATGCCCCCCTCCATACGGGCAAAGCTCAAAGAAGGTTTCATGCTCCCTCCTTATGCTTTGGTATGGTAAAGCTCGCTGCCTTTAGCGAGAAACTCGGCCGATTTTTGTTTCATGCCTTCGAGTGGGTCTTCCAACATCTTGACTTCGATGGCTTCCCCCTCTTCGATGTTCTTCGCGTACTCTCGAACCTCTTGGCTGATCTTCATGGAACAGAATTTTGGTCCACACATAGAACAGAAGTGTGCGACCTTGCCCGACTCCTGCGGTAGCGTTTCATCGTGGTAAGCGCGCGCGGTGTCTGGGTCGAGCGCGAGATTGAACTGATCTTCCCAACGGAATTCAAAGCGCGCTTTTGACAAGGCGTTGTCACGCACCTGTGAACCCGGATGGCCTTTAGCCAAATCTGCCGCGTGTGCGCAAAGCTTGTAGGTGATAAGGCCGGTTTTCACATCTTCCTTGTTGGGCAGGCCCAAATGTTCTTTGGGTGTCACGTAACACAACATTGCACAGCCGTACCAACCAATCAGTGCGGCACCTATGCCTGAGGTAATGTGATCATAACCCGGTGCAATGTCAGTGGTCAGTGGGCCTAAGGTGTAGAAAGGTGCTTCATGACAGTGCTCTAGCTGCTCTTCCATATTTTCTTTGATAAGGTGCATCGGCACATGACCCGGGCCTTCAATGATCACCTGTACATCGTATTCCCATGCAATCTTGGTCAGCTCGCCCAGTGTTCGCAGTTCAGCAAACTGCGCTTCATCATTTGCATCGGCGACGGAGCCCGGACGCAAGCCATCACCTAGAGACAGAGCCACGTCATACTTCGCACAGATTTCGCAGATCTCACGGAAGTTGGTGTAAAGGAAGCTTTCGGTGTGGTGCGCTAAACACCACTTCGCGATGATTGAACCGCCGCGCGAGACAATACCCGTTACACGTTTAGCCGTCATGGGCACATAGCGCAACAAGACACCTGCATGGATGGTGAAGTAATCCACCCCTTGCTCGGCTTGCTCAATCAAGGTGTCACGCATGACTTCCCACGTCAGGTTTTCCGCAACACCATTCACTTTCTCAAGTGCTTGGTACATAGGCACTGTGCCAATTGGCACTGGGCTATTTCGAAGAATCCACTCACGCGTTTCGTGAATATTTCGACCGGTAGACAAATCCATCACGGTATCTGCGCCCCAGCGAGTCGACCACACCAGTTTCTCCGTTTCTTCTTCAATCGATGATGTCACCGAGGAATTACCGATGTTGGCATTCACTTTCACGAGAAAGTTACGACCAATGATCATTGGCTCTGATTCAGGGTGGTTGATATTGGAAGGAATAATTGCGCGACCTTCGGCAACTTCTTTACGCACAAACTCCGGCGTAATTTCTTTTGGCAGGTTAGCACCAAAGCTTTGACCTGGGTGCTGATGGTTTAGCTGTTCATCTGTAAACTTCTGACGCCCCATGTTTTCACGGATGGCAATGTATTCCATCTCTGGGGTAATAAGCCCCTTACGCGCATAGTGAAGCTGTGTAACACACTGACCTTCTTTAGCGCGACGAATTGTCGGCAGATTGCCAAATCGAAGCTCATCGAGGGTTTCATCATCTAGACGAAGTTGTGCAAAGTCAGAACTAACGCTGTCGAGAAACTCTGTATCACTGCGCTCTTCAATCCAGCGTTCACGCAGTTTTGGCAGACCACCGTAGATATCAATCTCATAACTAGGGTCGGTATAAATACCCGAGGTGTCATAAACACGAATGGGTTCGTTAGGTTCAAGCTCAGGATTGTCCTTTGTGCCGCCCACAAGGCTGGGAGACAGCGAGATTTCACGCATGCCTACCCGGATATCGGGACGCGAGCCTTCTACGTGGATTTTCTGAGAATTGGGAAAGGGTTGCACCGACAGGTTATCAATAAACGCTTTTGCTTCGGTACGGGCTTGTTTACGATTCGACATAGCATTACTCCAGTATTTATTGGGAATAAATGCTTGCCGGATTTGCTGAGCAAGAGGTATGAGTCGTTAGATAAAGATCTGCTATCTCTATTACACGCTCACTACACATTTTCTCTTGTTCCCTTCGCAGGTATTAGCCTGATCAGGTTCAACGGATCCCGCTTTCGCAGTCTCAGCCAAATGGCACTCCGACAAGTATCAAATGCAGTATAAGAAATGTACTACGTCATCTCAACAGCTGTTAACGTGACTAACCGCGCATTAGCAACTGAAAGCCAGCCCACGCAGCAAAGATACAAACGAACACGTTAAGGACAATGTTCAACCCCATTTTGAACCATTCTCCTTGCTGTAGAAGCAAAACGTTATCCATAGAGAAGGTCGAAAACGTCGTTAGGGCACCCAAAAAGCCTAGCCCGATCAGATGCCTCCAAGGCCCTGGCCCAAATGTTTCTTGCTCTAGACCTGCAACAAGGAGCCCCATGATAAATGAGCCAACCACATTGACTGTCAACGTTCCATATGGAAATCCACGACCCAACAACATGACACATAGTTCGGAGATTAAATAGCGAGAGCAGGCACCAAATGCGCCGCCAAGCCCAATATAGAGTAGCAATATGGCTTGATTCATTAGCAATAACCATTGTGGATTTTTAAGTAGGCATATCATACGCCCTTAAAACAACGAGTGCTAAATCGATAAATGGAATAATAAGTTTTGCGCAGAAATGAGAAGGGCTGTCGAAGATGTAAATGTCAGAAACGAAAAAGCCCCAGCATTTCTGCTGAGGCTTTAAATCTGGCAGGGGTGGAGAGATTCGAACTCCCAACACGCGGATTTGGAATCCGCTGCTCTGCCAATTGGAGCTACACCCCTATACGAACGCCATTCTAGCGATATTTAGATAAATTGCTAGAAGATAATGCTAAAGAGCGTTCAACTGGACAGATATCGAGCAATACTATGATTTTTCAGCGAGTTTTTGCTTATATTTGTTAAACGCCAGCAATGCGATGACAGCGGGGGCTGCTACTGCAGTAGCTACCGCAGTGCAAAGTAGTGTCATCTGAATTAAAGCAGACAAATCTCCCATCCTAGGATCTCCAAAGGTTTCAATTAGGTTCATAGTAACGTGACAAAAAACAGTTGATATGTGCCGATCTCGAGAAGAATACCAATAGAAACTCAACTGATAATCTCTATATCTTTACATTCGGCCAACCATGGCTCGCTGTCAAATAATTCATACATAATGATAACATTATTAATTCTTATTATTCATGGAATTAATAATCATGTGATTTGCGTCGCGTACAGGAGAGTAACTTTAGAATCCAAATATCAATACATAGATACAGTGGCTTAAACAAGCCATAGAAAGCTTGAGCATTGAAACAAACTCCAACCGTGTGATTTCTCACAATCCTCTTGGAAAATTCAGATGCAAAAAAGCCTAGTTATTTGAAACGGACAACCCAGTGAGGGCTTCTTAATAAGTGTTAGAGCGGATGGGACTCAATGGGGACGCCTAGTTGCGCACGGCAAGTGGGGCCGGCCTCCCGGACGCGACCTAAAGTGCGAATCACTTTTCAGGGTTGCAGATAGCAAAAAACCTCAGCATTTCTGCTGAGGTTTCTTT